>CAYXMH010000022.1:0-53979 GCA_964466115.1 uncultured Rhodanobacteraceae bacterium
AACATAACCCCTGAACCTCGAATCAAAAAGCAAACGAATGTGAATAGGACATTTTTTTCGTAAATTTTTGTTACACCAAGCGCGGTGAAGAAAACGCTCAACAATGATGCAATGATGAGATGCGTAAACGCACTCTTATTAAAACTCTCCGAGCGGCGTTGCGCCGCCCGGATTTCTTATTTAACCCTTTGCGCTATTTACTGCGCTGTCCAACCACCATCCACGCAAAGGATATGACCGGTAACATATGAAGATGCATTGGAGGCTAAAAAAACCGCGGCGTTCGCAATCTCCTGCGGCGTTCCGGCACGACCCAACGGCGTCGATACACGAATTCTTTCCTTTCCTGCATCTGAATCAAGCGTTGCACTGGTCATCGGTGTACGCACATAACCAGGTGCAATCGCGTTTACTCGTATGCTGCGATCGGCCCACTCAACCGCGCAAGTTCGAGTCAGCTGCACAACGGCACCCTTAGTGGCGGCATAAGGAGCGGACAGAGTATCTGCAACTAAGCCGGCAAATGACGCCAGATTAATAATGTTTCCCGGTTTTTGATTCTCAATCCAATAACGACCGACGGCTCGGGTTGCGCGATAAACGCCTTTGAGATTGATATCGATAATGAGCTCTAAAGCATCATCGGGGTAGGATTCGGCGGGAATGCGCGCGCTGATTCCTGCATTATTTACCAAGCAATCGATGCGCCCGTGTTTATTGCCAACCGAGCGGATGAGATCATCCACCTGTTCGGTCACAGTGACGTCGCATAATGTCGTATCACATGCAATACCGTGTGCGGTCAGCTCATTTTTCGTGGCAATTAACGCGGCTTGCTCAATATCGGTCAGAACCACGGTTGCACCCCACGCGCCAAGCGCTTGCGCAATAGCCGCACCAATACCGCGACTTGCGCCGGTGATAATGGCAACTTGCCCGGTAAGTTCATAAGCGGAACGGTACGACGAAACGCCGGAAGGTTGTGATGCTGAAATCATAATTTTATATACAATAGTAAAAAATAAATACGATGGTTTGCTCAGGCCAACTAACGCCCAGCCACGTATTCTAACGGTTTAATGCTTAGTCGTTAACCCACACGCCAGCGTGAAACCGTTTTGGTGGGTTTTATTGCTGCCGATCACTCGTGATTCGCCCAAAACCCAGGCGGCATTACCTTAAGGGGAGCGCGGTTTAGGTTTCGAGCTGTCGCTGCCACGATTGGCGTTCGGCTTGGCGGGCATTGCAGCAACATCGGCCTGCAAGGTGCTCGGCGATGTTGCCGCACCCGCATCGCGCTCGGTTTCTTCCGCGCTAGCCTCGGCTTCGCGGTTCATTACTACGATGCTGATACGGCGGTTAATTGGATTGTGCGGATCTTCTTTGTCGAATAATACCGATGACGCAAGCCCGACCACGCGTGAGACCTTACTGTCTTCCATCGATCCCGCTATCAAAGCGCGGCGCGCGGCGTTGGCGCGATCGGCGGACAGCTCCCAGTTGGAATAATCCGTACGACCCGAATAGGGGGTAATGTCAGTATGACCGGTAATGCTGATCTTATTGGGAACTTTATTAATGAACGCCGCCAACTCATGCAGAATGTCCACGGTATACGGTTTTAGCGCAGTGCCGCCAAGATCGAACATGGGGCGATTTTGCTTATCCACAATTTGGATGCGCAACCCCTCCGGCGTGATATCCAGCAGAAGTTGATCCTTAAAGGGCTGCATCGCTTGGCTTTGATCAATCGCTTTTTTTAGCTGATCCATCAGCGCTTCCATTCGCTTGCGTTCTTCGGCAAGCACCAAATGCTTGGCTTGTTTGGAATCGGGCGACAATTGCGGCACCTCAATATCCCCACCAAGCTTGATCATGCTGGTGCTGGCACCGCCGGGACCGGACACGCCAGGAGCTGGGGTTTGGCTTTGCCCGGCCAACATGCTGGGGTTTAAAAAATAGGCAGCAATGGCTGCCTTTTGCGAACGTGTTCCTGCACCCACCAGCCACATCACTAAAAAAAACGCCATCATTGCCGTAACGAAATCGGCATACGCCACTTTCCAAGACCCGCCGTGATGCGCGGCTTTCGCAGCCTTACGGACTCGGCGAATAATGATCGGTTGGGCTGGATCGCTCATATTCGTAGTATTAATGCGCGCCTTTTAGGTGGCTTTCCAAATCACCGAAGTTTGGACGAACCTTGCTCGAAAGAGATTTTCTGGCAAATTCGATAGCCACTTGTGGGTTATAGCCACGCAAACTCGCGATCAATGCCGACTTCACGCATTCGAACGCTTTGCTGTCCTCCTGAGCACGCTGCTCTAAGGCCGCGCCCATTGGGCCTACAAAGCCATAACCCAGCAGAATGCCGAGAAAGGTACCTACCAGGGCACCGGCCACGTGCTCACCAATCGCACCGATATCACCGCTGATCGAAGCCATCGTGGTCACAATACCAAGCACTGCAGCAACGATACCGAAACCGGGTAACGAGTCGGCCACTTTAGTCAACGCATGCGCGGGAGCCTCGGCTTCGTGGTGGTGAGTTTCCAATTCCATCTCAAGCAAAGGTTCAAGCTCATGCGGGTTCATATTCCCGCCGATCATCAAACGCAGGCAGTCGGTGATGAACTCAATCAGCTCATGATCATTGATCAAGACCGGATAGGCCGAAAAAACGGGACTGTTTTTAGGCTCCTCTATGTGCTGTTCCAAAGCCATTAAACCCTCTTTACGAATCTTACTTAAGATATCGAAGAGCAGTGACAATAAATCGATATATTCTTTACGAGAGTATTTTGGTCCTTTGAGCATTGATACCAGCGATTTCAAAACGCCTTTCACCACTTTTGGTGAATTCGACGTTAAAAATGCACCAAATGCAGAACCGCCGATAATTAAAAATTCATACGGTTGCCACAACGCCAAGATATGACCATGCGATAGAACAAAACCGCCCAGCACACTTACAGTCACAATAACGGTTCCAATAATCAGCAGCATATAAATCCCCAAAGCACCCGCAGATTGTTAAGAGTGCGGCCCCTGCACCTTCCTTAACGCCGTGTGACCAAACCCGAACCTACCCCCAATCGAACAGCGTGATGAAAAATCAGCATATTGCATTATGCGGCTTCTGTATTCGCCATCCTATAAGCCTCTTCCGCCCAATCCACCGCGTCCAGATAAGCTGATGAATACAGTTCTGTAGAAATTCCCTTGCTTTCCAGGTAATCCCAATCGCCGTTTTCGCATGCCATTACATTGTCCAATATCTCCGCCAGTGGGCCCTCGTGATTAACAATCGCCAAACGCACCTCTGGCACAAGAGGCAGGCTATCCAGAGCAACCTCCATTGAGGTGCTCAATAACGCATCCAACAACGAAAATAATCCAATCATAAAGGCCATTTCTTGTTTTTCTTTTGACAATTTTACGGTCAACTGTTCGCACATCCGCGCGCGGATTAACGCCGTTTTCAGAAGCTCAGCCGGTTGATCATTCATACCGGCGAGCGCAAGCAATCGCGCCCAATTGCGAATTCTCCCAACCCCAACGTAAATCGTCGCATGCAAAATAGATTTCACTTTCACCGGTAATGCAAAATACGCAGAATTTACACAACGCAGTAACTTGTAACTCAATGAAGCATCTTTGCGAATGATCGCTTCCAATTCTGCGGGGCCGTTCGATTCCTTTTCGGTTGCCGCCACCAATTGCAATGCAAACAATTTGTTCGCGGTGGGGGTTGACCCGCTAACAATCTGCGGTCGGTAAAGATAGGGGCCTTGGAAATAATCAAACCCCATATCGAAACACTGTTGATACTCCTCGCGTGTTTCAATTTTTCCCGCAATCAGTTTGACTGGGTATTGGCGTAACCGCTTCACCATAAGCTCCAACTCGTTGCGATCAAAACCGCGCACATTGAGCTTGACGAAACGAGCGATTTGCAGCAAGCCTTCTGTCTCTACCGCGTCACGGCGAAAATTGAATTCGTCCAGCGCAATCTGAAACCCCTGCGCCGCCAGCGTTCGCGCTGCCGCAATCAACGCATCATCAATGATTACATCTTTTATAATTTGCAAAATTACTTGGGAGTTGCGAAACAAAGGATTGGAATAATTAAGCAAAAGCGCGCGCGTAAAATTAATGAAGGCGTAGCTATCGCCCACCAGTTTTTTTATTCCAATATCAATAACGCTATGCAGGATAAGGCGTGCCGATGCATTGTCCTGAGAAAGGCCATCGTCATCGGTCGTGGGGGATTTTTCTGTTCCGCTCTTAGCTTCACGGAACAATAATTCGTATCCAAATCGGCGCTGTTGCCGATCCAATATGGGTTGTCGCGCTATCCAAATCGGCCCAAGATTGGCCTCGTCAACTGGAATATCGGGTTGGGTTAATGGCACTTGAACTTCCATCTATAGTCACCGATAAGCGCAGAATAGGTTATGGGGATAAACGATGCTCACGCAACATGCGGCGTTGCAATTCTGTGGCAAAGTGACTAATGCGGCGTTGTTGGTTTGAATCAATGTCCAAATAACTTGCTCCGACTCGAATGTCACGCCCACCTCCCCGATCGCGCGGTTGAACATGACGGACCGTGATATTCATCGTCACCTCACCGCCCGGTAACTGGAGTGTACACTGCCATACTGTAGCGAGTGCAACCGGCTGGGAGCAAGGGAGCAACATTCCGAAGCCGTTTTGGGAGATATCAAAAACATTCGCCGTGAGCGAGGCCCCTTCGGCGGTGGTTAATTTAGCCTCAAGCTTTAACCCAGGCCATACCCTTACTCGATAGGATTGCCGACGCTCGCGGTAATCCATTTCTTCAGGCAGATCGAGTAAGTAGGCGGCGATCGAGTCTGCTATGTCTATTGATCGTACCGTCGCACGAAATCGTATTTCAACGCCATCCAATCGGCCAATGATGCGCAGAACCACACCTGGGGCAACACGTTTATGGCCACTTTCCGGTCTAAGCTCATCGATAACCAACGCCGCCTGCTCGCTTTCGACCGAAAGCACTAGGCTGCTGTGTGCCTCTTTAATATCGGGAAGAAAAACCGTTAGGGCTACACGATCGGTGGCGAGCCTCGCCAAAAACGCTTGGATGGCGTGGCTGTCGGTAATCATCCTTAATTCCTTTAGCCTTAGTTCCTTTGCCGGGCGTCTTAGGCCTTTGCGAAAGGATGGAGGTTTCGCAAACTTTCACGCGCGCCCTGCGGTCCGTAAAGCTCAGCCTGAGCGGGATTACCGCTTAATAAATCCAGTGCTTTACGAACGTGGCGAATGCGCAGCTCCACCACTGAGCCGTTGGCTTGATTCAGTTGCTGGCATTTGGACAACAACGCTTCGGTTTCGCGCCATTGCGCTAAAGCGGCGGCGTTGTGAGCCAACTCTCGCTCCATTGTGAAGGGAACCTGATAACCGCCGTTGATACTGGCCAATAAATGACGGCGCTCATCGTCCAAACACTCGATTTGCTGCAACAGGGTTTGTTTGTTCGCACTAGCGATATCGATAGCGACATTGTCCCCGGCAATTAATGCTATGCGTTCGGATTCCAATAACGCCAATAGCCGTTTTGCGACAAAAGCGATATCTCCCGCGACCGATACTAACGTGCGGGTAAGTTCTATTGCCGTGTTCACGTTAGCGCGCCCTATGGATTTGATGCTCGAACGCCATCATCTTGCCAGCAACGCGCTTGGCGTCGACGCTAAAAGATCCGCTGGCTATGGCTGCGCTGAGTTGGTGTACCTTTTTGGCATCTACCGGCGCCGTATCGCTTTCCCCTTGCGCTTTGTTCAGCGCATGCGCGGATGCCGTTAATTTAACGGTATCTTCTTTACTGGGCTCCGGCAAAGGCAGCGGTTTGGCGCTCGACGCCGTGATTAAGTCGGACGACAACTTGTTGGAGCTAGGCGTGGGCGCCTGCTGCGGCCGTAAATTTACATCTATGTTAGTGTTCATGGGAGCAGGCTCCTCTATGCAAAATTACCTGTTCTAACAACGTCATCGGCGGCTTAAAAAAAAACTTTAGGGTTTATATGAAAATTCTTTCAGGGCAAGGCCCAAACCAAACCAGGGGCGTGTACAACAGCTCCTATTATACGCCCAGAACTTAAATTACGCACCTTAACGTGGCTTCCTTCGCCCCCGTCTTCCAAAGCAGTGCCAGCAGCACGTACCTCAATCACGCCGGCAGTGCTCACTAAGGTAACCTGATCACCTCTGCTTATCATCCTACGTGGGCTCAACATACCCGGTGTAAGCACGGTGCCGGCTGCCACGGGCCGCAATAAATGGGTGTTCTCTAATTGAGATAAATCCGTGATAAAACCGTAACTTAATGTCGTAATATCACGCTCCTCCTGACGCACATCGGAAGCCACCACGGGGTCCAGACGCGCCAAAGAGCGTGTTGCTATTAATACGGATTGAGAAATATGCACCGTAATCGGCACATGCACACGCCATGCAACGGGCCGCGCACATCGGATCAACACGTTAGCAAGGGTTCCGCCAATACGCCCTGCGGGTAAAGTGATATCCAATGGTTCGGCGCAAGCAACCAGCCGTAAGCGCGGATCCAACGCATTGGCATGGGCTACGACCTTACCGTCGTGTGGAGCGTAATTAGTTACTAAAAAAGCTTCCGCCGCCGTTTGTAATTCAGACAAAGGCTGGAGAATTTCATCACCCGCCTTGGCACTATTTAATAAGGAGCCGATGCAAACAAGAAAAGTTGCAAGCACCCGCCTATGGATCGCAATGAGGCTCATAGCGCAAGCCGCTCGAAATCCACTTGCCTTGAAGCACAAAAGTCAACGCACATCATTCGTCCTATGTGATCACTGAAAACTCAATGAAACGGAAAAAACTTCAGCGGCCTTTTATCACCGGTGGAATCGCAGTTTCAGCCGTTGCACGCTTAACAATCGTTTCCAATGCATTGAGCGCTAAGGAGAACTGCGCATCGGGTTGTGTCAATTTCTCGACGACAGCAGGCTCTTCGTTTGCCTCCGCCAAGGTACCAACCGCTTTCCCTGGCGCATTACCCGACTCCACCGGTAACGAATTAGCCGCACAGCTTAGGGTGCTCTGTGGCCGCGTCCGCGCAAAAGATCCGAATCCGGTGCGAAAAAACAATGGCCACCAAGTACTTATATAAGAGCCGGGGCCGTTGGAGGAGGTGTCGAAACAGTCCTCATCGTTGGCCGCGGCAATGTCGCTTACGGTGAATACCTCTTGACTGAATAGCAATCTCATAGTGGTTTCCTCTTCATCCGTGTGTGGCGTTGGTGGTCCAACGTGATGCAGCACGAATGTACGAGGCAAGAGGCATGCCAAATAAATTTCAACTATTTGCAATATAGACAAAACGCCATATGACGCTTTTCTGGCACCCATCCGGCAGCAATAACGCCAGCGCCAAGCGGCAAGAATTTGCCGCTTTCCTCTGCACGCAAGCGCTGACGCGGCCTGGATTCAACAGCAATCAGCGCCTCCATTGAATGGCACGGTCTTTGCTCAGCGTTATCCAAGCAAATGTTAGGAGCAAGCCGTGATTAACAAACCTGATTCTCTATTCGGCATCCATGCCGCCGCACTTGAGCTCTGGCAGAAACGAGCTGAAGTCCTGGCGTCCAATTTAACCAACGCCGACACCCCTGGCTATCTTGCGCGCGATGTGGACTTCCGCAGCGTATTAGCCAATAGCGAAGGCGCGACCAACTCGAAATCGCAATTGCCGCTGACGGAAACCGCGGGTGCACACCTGCAGGCCACGGCGCACACGGGTGGAAACGGGTATGCGCTGAAATATCGCATCCCATTACAACCCGCGGTAGACGGCAATACAGTGGACAGCCAAGCCGAACAAGCCGCGTTCGCCGACAACTCGGTGCGCTACCAAGCCTCCTTAAGTTTCATCAGCGCGCAAATCCACCTAATGCGTGTCGCCCTCAACGGAACGAGTTAATTATGTCTCTTTTTAACATTTTTAATGTTGCAGCATCCGGGATGTCCGCCCAATCGGTGCGGTTAAACACCACGGCCAGCAATCTTGCTAACGCCGATAGCGTTAGCACGACGCCGGAGGGCACCTACCATGCTCGTGAGCCAGTATTTGCCGCGATCAAGGCTGCCTTCCAGGGCAATTCGGCAACGGCTGGCGTGCGGGTATCAAGCATTACCGAAAGCCAAACGCCTATCGGTAGCCGCTACGAGCCGTCGAATCCATTGGCGAATGCCGATGGCTATGTTTTTACGTCGAACGTCAACCCGATCGATGAGTTGGTCAATATGATTTCCGCCTCTCGCGCCTACCAAAACGACGTGGAGATCATGAATAGCGCCAAACAACTGATGCTGAAAACTCTTGAAATAGGCAAATAATCAAAGGTAACCGAATCATGACCTCTCTTTCTGGAATTACCGAATCGATGAACGCCGCTTACGCTTCCACTTCGCAGACCGGAGCCGGACAGCAGCTGGGGCAAAAGGATTTTCTGCGCTTGATGATTGAGCAATTTCGTTCGCAAGACCCGACCAAGCCGATGGACAATGCCCAGTTCCTTGGTCAAATGGCACAATTTAGCCAAGTGCAAGGTTTACAACAACTGCAAGATTCATTTAGCACACTCGCGCAGTCGCTACAATCCGATCAATCACTGCGCGCTACGGCGTTAATCGGGCACAAAGTAATTGTGGCATCACCAGAAGGAACCTTGGGCGCTGACGGCACTCTTTCGGGCGCAGTCGACGTGCCGCAGGGAGCCAATGCCGTCACGGTTGAAATCAAAGACAGCGCCGGGCGCGTGGTTAAGACCATCAATGTGGACCCCCATACTGCCGGGCAAACCCAATTCACCTGGGATGGCCATGGCGCCGATGGCAGCACGCTTGCCGCCGGAGAATATGCCATTAGCGCAACCGCCACCGTAAACGGTGCGGCACACCCGGCTGCAACGTATGCCGTAGTAAATGTACATGCTGTAAGGCTCGGTGCTACCGAACCAATCCTCGATTTAGGTGGGCTCGGACAAGTTCTGTTGTCCCAAGTGTCGGCCATTATTTAATCCCTAACCTTAAGGAAATACTGTCATGCCTTTTAATATCGCCCTTAGTGGACTTAACGCCGCAGCATCCGATCTTGAAGCGACTGCGAACAACATCGCCAACGTCAACACCACCGGTTTCAAAAGCTCGCGCGCTGAATTCGCGGATATTTTTGCCTCCAGCGGCCTTGGTGTGTCGACGACGCAAAACGGCAACGGCGTACGCCTGGCCAGCGTGTCGCAGCAGTTTGCTCAAGGCAACCTGCAGTACACCAATAACAGCTTAGATCTTGCCGCCACTGGGCAAGGCTTTTTCACCATACGCAATGGCGCGGGCTACGCTTACACCCGCGCCGGGGATTTTTCACTGAACAAAGACGGCTATGTCGTAAACCCAACGGGCGGAAAATTGCAGGTATTCCCGCCAACCACCACCGGCAGTTTCGATACCAGTACCACAACCGATCTTCAAATGGTCTCCGGCACGGGCGCTCCGCAAGCAACGGCGACCGCGACGCTTGATCTCAACCTGCCCGCTAGCGCAGTGCCTCCGACCACGACCACGTTCAGTGCGACCGACCCGACGAGCTACAACAACGCCACTTCCTTTACCGCCTACGATTCGCTCGGTGCAACGCACAGCGGAACGGTATATTTCATCAATACGGCACCGGACGCCTGGCAGGCACGATTATTTATTGACGGTACCGCCGTTGGCACGCCGCAGGCCCTAACTTTCTCAACAACCGGTACGCTAGCCACGCCCGCTTCCGGCACATTGACGTTTGGGGCTTACGCGGTACCGGGCGCCAACCCATTGAACGTCTCTTTGGCGATGGGTTCTTCCACGCAATACGGCAATACCTTCAACGTAACCTCCATCACGCAAGACGGTTTCTCCGAAGGCAAATTGAGCGGTATTAGCGTTGATCCAACCGGCGTGGTTTCGGCGCAATACTCGAATGGTCAATCAAGATCATTAGGGCAAATCGCGTTAACCAATTTTAGGAACCCGCAAGGCTTGCAGAAATTGGGCAACACCCAATGGGGTGAAACCTTTGATTCCGGACAAGCGGTGCGCGGCACTGCCGGCACTGGCGATTTCGGTCAGCTGCAATCCGGCGCGCTGGAAACCTCAAATGTGGATCTTACTGCGCAATTGGTGAACATGATTCAAGCGCAGCGTAATTATCAAGCCAACGCCCAGGTGATCTCGACGGATGATCGGATCACGCAAGCGATCATCAATATCCGTAGCGGTTAATCTTTAGGAGAGCACTTGTGGACCGTTCCCTCTACGTTGCTATGACCGGCGCCGCACAAATCATGCGCGCGCAGGCCGAAAACAACCACAACCTGGCCAACGCCAATACCACCGGCTTTAAAGCGGAGATTGCGGCATTTAAGAGCGCTCCGGTACAAGGCACGGGATACGCTTCCCGTCTTAACGCGGTGGCGGAAGTGCAAGGATGGGATTTCTCGCATGGTATGCAAATGACCACGGGACGGGACCTTGATGTCGCTGTGCAAGGCAACGGCTGGATCGCGGTGCAAGCGCCGGATGGCGGCGAAGGCTATACCCGTTCGGGGGATTTGCACCTGAACGCGGAGGGTTTGTTGACGACGGCGTCGGGGCTTCCCATCATGGGTGACGGCGGCCCGATCTCGGTGCCGCCTTATGCAAAATTGGATATTGGTGGAGATGGAACCATCTCGGTAACGCCGCTGGGGCAAAGCTCCAAAACCATATCCGCCGTTGGCCGCATCAAGCTCACCACACCGGATCAATCTCAATTGCAGCTAGGCCCGGATGGGTTAATGCATTTGAAAAACGGCGCCACCGCCGAGGCAGACTCGTCGGTGCGGGTTACCGCAGGTGCGCTCGAATCCAGCAACGTTAATCCGGCGGAGGCACTAGCCAAGATGATCGATTTATCGCGTCAATTTGAAATGCAAATTAAAAGTATTCATACCACAGATGAAAATGCGCAGGCGGCGAACAAGCTGCTTGAGGCAAGTTGAACCGTGTCTGATTAGCATATGCCAGACGCATTGACCTGAAGGAGCGAAATCATGTTTTCAGCCTTATGGATTGCAAAAACCGGCCTTGACGCGCAACAAACACGCATGACGGTAACGTCGAACAACCTTGCCAACGTAAACACCACCGGGTTTAAGCGCTCACGCGCCGCATTTGAAGATCTGCTCTACCAAAACGAACGCCAACCCGGAGCGCAAAGTTCACAGTCAACGCAAATTCCGGCGGGAATGATGCTCGGCACCGGCGTGCATGTCGTCGGAACGGAGAAACTGTTTACCCAAGGCGATTTGATCCAAACCAATAATGCCTTCGACATGGCTCTGCAAGGACGCGGATTTTTCCAGGTGACCATGCCGGATGGCAGTTTGGCTTATACCCGCGACGGTTCATTCCATGTCAGCTCCGATGGCCAGCTCGTTACCAACAGCGGTTATACGCTTGATCCCGCCGTTACCATTCCGGCCGCCGCGCAAAGCGTGACCATAGGTCGCGACGGCACGGTCGGCGTGCAATTGGCCGGCCAGACGACCGTGACCCAGGTCGGCACCGTCCAAGTGGCGGATTTCATCAATCCGGCCGGACTTGAACCGCGTGGTGAAAATCTATTTGCCGAAACCGCAGCCAGCGGATCGCCCCAAACCGGCGCTCCGGGATTGAACGGCCTGGGTACTCTTTTGCAGGGTTCATTGGAAAGTTCCAATGTCAATGTCGTGGAGGAACTGGTCAATATGATCGAAACGCAACGCGCTTACGAAATGAACTCCAAAGCCATCTCAGCCACCGATTCGATGCTGCAATTCATCAACTCACATACCTAATGAAAACGGTGCATAACATCATGTCCATCCATGCTCAACTGCGATTTGCCGCCGTGATCGTCGCACTACTGATCTGCGCCGGGTGCGCGACCACGAAAACCCAACGCGAGGACATGTCCTACGCACCGACCATGCCCAACGAAGCATTCGCCGAAACCTCGCCGGTGGATGGCGCAATTTTTCACAATGGACAAAATCTTGAACTGTTCACAGATCCACGAGCGCATCGGGTGGGCGATATCTTAACGGTGACGTTGATGGAAAAAACCGAAGCCAGCAAGAAGTCCAGCACTACCACCAGTAAAAAGAGCGCGACCGATCTGGCAGCGCCCACGTTGCTTGGCAAGGTACCCACCCTCGGCGGCACAGCGGCATCGATTGGTTTAAGCGGTAACCGCGACTTCGCCGGTGCCGGGGAAAGCAGCCAAAGCAATGAGTTAACCGGCGAGGTGACGGTAACCGTCTCGCAACGCTTGGCCAACGGCAATCTCCTGGTCCGTGGAGAGAAGTGGTTGACGATCAACCAGGGGCAAGAGTTGGTGCGTATTTCCGGCATCGTTCGCCCACAGGACATTGGCCCCGATAACACGGTGCCCTCAACCCGAGTTGCGGATGCGCGAATCGGCTACACCGCCCGTGGAACGCTGGCCGATGCCAATACGCAAGGCTGGCTATCCCGGTTTTTTAATTCCAAATGGATGCCCTTCTAAGAGAACCCATCATGCCTTATTTGCGTAGTCTGCTTCTAATAATCTTGGCGCTCTCTACTATCACGAGCAATGCCGAGCGCGTACGCGACATTACCCAGGTTGGCGGCGTACGCATCAACCAATTGGTCGGTTACGGGTTGGTTGTCGGTCTTGATGGCAGTGGCGATCAAACCACCCAGGCGCCCTTCACAACCCAAAGTTTGGAAAGCATGCTGCAGCAATTTGGCATTACGGTACCGGCTTCGGTCAAACCGCAGCTGAAAAACGTGGCCGCAGTCACGATTACGGCCGAGCTTCCCCCGTTCGCTAAACCGGGGCAAACCATCGATATTACGGTCGCATCGATCGGCAACGCCAAAAGCTTGCGCGGCGGCAACTTACTGATGTCCCCCTTACATGGCGCAGACGGCCAAGTCTATGCGGTTGCCCAAGGCAACGTCGTGATCAACGGTGTCAGTGCCAGCGGCAAAAGCGGATCAAGCTTACAAGTTAATATATCCAATAGTGGACGAATTCCAAACGGTGCCACGGTTGAACGCGCTGTACCGAACAACCTGGCGGCCGCCAGCACCATCATGCTGAACCTAAATACGTCGGACTTCACCACGATCACGCGGATAGCAAAGGCGATCAACGACGCGATGGGCGAAGGCACCGCACAACCGATCGACGCCGTTTCGGTGGCCGTACGGGCGCCGGAGGATGCGAATCAACGCGTGGCGTTTATCGGCATGCTGCAAGACCTCGAAGTGCAGCCGGGGGACGCCCCCGCCCGCGTCATAGTGAATGCCCGCACTGGCACCGTGGTCATCGGCGCCAACGTGCGAGTAACGCCCGCTGCCGTGTCGCACGGATCGATTGAAGTCAGCATTTCGGAGCAGCCGTTGGTTAGCCAACCCAATCCGTTGACCACCGGGCAAACCACCGTAACCAGCCAAAGCAATGTCCAGGTCACCGAACACGGCGGCCACATGTTCAAATTTGGCCCTGGCGTGAACCTAGACGAGATTGTGCGCGCGGTGAACCAGGTTGGTGCCGCCCCCAGCGATTTGGTTTCCATACTCGAAGCGCTGCGCGAAGCCGGTGCTTTGCATGCCGAATTAATCATCATCTGAGCCGCCCTGCATGCCTATCGATCAAAGCCAACTGCCCATTTATACCGACTTCTCGGGATTCGCGAAGTTACGGGCGACTGCGCATAATGATCAAAAAGCTGCATTAGGTAAAGTTTCACAGCAATTCGAAGCGATTTTTACCCAGATGATGCTGAAGTCGATGCGGGCCGCCACGGCGAGTTTCGGCAGTGGCATTCTCGATAGCGAGCAGTCCAACTCGTACCGCGATTTGTTCGACCAGCAATTGGCGCTGACGCTTTCCAACCGCGGTCGCGGATTAGGAATAGCAAAAGTTCTGCAACGCCAGCTTTCCGGCCACCCAACAGCTGCCGAACCCGCCAAGACGGCAAGCGCATTCCCGGTGAACGGCGCTGAGAACGTTCCGGCTAAGGCAATGCCAATCGCACCAAAAGACATTCCGTTGTTGCCGCTAACGCCGCCTTCTGACGGTGTGGCCGCACCTGCGATTCCCACTGCAACCGCGTCCCCCAGCGCAACGACGTTTCCGGTTCGCGACGCAACCCCGGTTAGCGTTTTCCGCGAACTTGCAAGACAAACCACTGACAAACTCGCGCCGTATGTCGAAGGCGTCACTCATGCGCTGGACCAAGTGGCTTCCACCGCACAAGCCGTTGTAGCCAAGCTACCCTCGGGGCCGGTGGATTTTATCCACCATTTGGCGCCTTATGCGGAGCAAGCCGCGCAAAAGCTCGGAGTCTCGGCGCGCGCCATATTGGCGCAGGCGGCTTTGGAAACCGGCTGGGGCAAGCATATGCCGCAGCAGGCCAATGGCCAAACCAGCTTAAATCTGTTTGGCTTGAAAACCGGCAGCAGCTGGAATGGGCAACGCAGCAACGTCAATACGATCGAGTTCGAGAACGGTGTGGCTGTGCAGCGCCAGGCAAGTTTCCGCGCTTACGATTCTGTGGCGCAGGCGTTTTCCGATTACGCCCACTTGTTAAGCTCCAGCCCTCGCTATTCGGCAACTTTAGGGCACGGCGAAGATGTCGCCGGTTTCGCGCATGCCCTGCAATCGGCAGGTTACGCGACCGATCCGTCTTACGCTCAAAAATTGCGCAGCATTGCCGAAAGCCCGCAGATGCGCGAAGCGCTTGAACTGCTTAAGAATTCCGCCCAACCGCCGACTACATAGGACGACAGCTCCCATGTCTACTTCATACTTTCAAGAGCTAGCGCCGCAATGAGTGACCTATTATCCACCGGCATATCGGGTTTGTTGTCATCGCAGTGGGCGCTCAACACGACCAGCCATAACATCGCCAACGCCAACACCGTCGGCTATAGTCGCCAAGTGCCGCAGTTTGGCGCGCGCATACCGGAGCGCATAGGGCCGTTTTATCTCGGCGCAGGTGTCGATCCGACCGGCATCCGGCGCATGTACGACATGTACCTCGCCAACTCCGTGCGCGATGCAAATTCCGGCCAAAGCCGCTTGACGACGTTCAACGACCTTTCCGGCCGCATCAACAATTTGCTCGGCGACAGCAGCACTGGACTTCAGCCGGCGCTGGATGGCTTTTTCAATGCGGTTCAAGATCTAGCCAACACCCCGGCCGACACACCGACCCGCCAGGCATTGCTTGGCCGCGGTTCAAGCCTGGTGGCGCGGTTCCATTCATTGGCCGGCCAATTGGATCAGCTCGATAGCGAATCCAAACAGCGCGTAGAGGACGAGGTCACCCAAATCAACGGCATCGGCGAACAAATCGCGCGATTGAATAAGCAGATATCCGACAGCGGCAATACGGTGCCAAATGATTTGCTCGATAAGCGCGATCAATTGGTACAAGAATTATCCACCCATATCGGCGTAAGCGTCATTCCGCAAGACAACCACATTGTGAACATTGTGGTTGGTAGCGGCCAACCTTTGGTGATTGGCGTGCAACCGTACAGCTTGCACACGGTGCCGAACAGCTACGATGCGAGCCGTAACGATATCGCAACCAGCGCCGGTGCGATAATTACCAGCGGACTGACTGGTGGTACTTTGGGGGGCATTCTCGATTTCCGCCGCGATATGATCGATCCTGCGCGCAACCAACTGGGGCGCAGCGGCATTGCGTTGGCCAGTGCATTCAACGCACAGCACCGCGCGGGCATGGATTTGCGCGGGCAGCTCGGCGGTGATTTCTTCACATCAGGCAGTCCGGCGGTTTTGGGCAATACATCCAATACCGGTACCGCCGCAATCACTGCCAGCATCACCAGCGTTTCGCAGCTGACCACGTTTGACTACACCTTGCACTACAGCGGCACTGCCTGGTCACTAACCCGCAGTGACGGTACCGCAATCCCGATGACCGGCGCCGGAACCGTCGGTAGTCCCTTCGTGGCCGAGGGTTTGAGTTTTCAAGTCAGTGGCAGTGCGGCGGCGGGCGACAGTTTTCTGATTCAACCGACGCGCAACGGCGCATCCGGGTTGGGATTGGCGATCAGCGACCCTACTCGCATCGCCGCCGCCTCACCGGTGGTGAGCAATGCCACGGCCAGCAATATCGGCGGCGCTACCATTAGCCCTACCAGCATTACCAATGCCAGCGACCCAAGCTTGCTGGTACCGGTGACGATCACCTTTACCTCCCCCACCACCTATCAAGTCAACGGCACTGGCAGTTTTGCGTATACCAGCGGTGCGGCGATCACGGTCAACGGGTGGAGTGCGACCATCACCGGCACGCCAAGCACCGGCGACAGCTTCAGAATTACACCCACCCCCGCGGGATCCGCCGATAACAGCAATGCATTGTTGCTCGGGCGTGTCGGGGACGCCAGGGTTCTGGATGGCGGCAGCAGCAGCTTGAACGACTCCTACAGCCAGTTTGTGGCTCGGGTGGGTATTACCTCACAGCAAGTGCAAATCGCCCTGGACGGCCAGAATGCACTGCTTAATCAATCGCAACAGGCGCAACAATCGTTGTCCGGCGTGAATCTGGACGAGGAAGCAACCAATTTAGTGCGTTTTCAACAATCGTATCAAGCCTCGGCGCAAGTCATTTCGATTGCGGGAGACATCTTCCAAAGCTTGCTGGGTGCCATCCGAGGAGGATAAACCATGCGTATTTCAACAACCTGGATGGAACAGCAAGGGATCAGCTCCATCTTGGAGCAACAAGCCGCGCTGGCTCAAGTCCAACGGCAAGTCTCGACCGGCCGGCGTATTCTTTCGCCTTCGGATGACCCATCGGGTAGCGCGCGCGCGTTGAACCTAAATCATGTCACCGCCGCGAACACGCAATACCAACGCAATATCGATTCGGGCAACAATCGCTTGGCTTTGGAAGAACAAGGACTATCCGCCGCCAGTGCGGTTTTGCTGCGCATCAACACCTTAGCACTACAGGCCAATAACGCCAGCCAGAATAATCAAACCCGCGCGGATATCGCCGTCGAGTTGCGCGAACGTTTGAGCCAGTTGGTACAAACGGCAAATAGCCAAGATTCCAATTCCGAATATTTATTCGCCGGCAACAGCACCGGCACGCAGCCATTTATACAAGGTCCTACCGGGGTCAGTTATGTCGGTGACAACGGCCAACGGCACATCACCATTGCTGCCGGTGAAACCATTGCGATCGGTGATTCGGGTGCGGATGTGTTTCAGATGATTCCCAATGGCAATGGAACATTCGCGGTCAGCACGGGATCAGGCAACTTAGGCAGTGCCGTGGTCGGCTCAACCAGCGTAACCAACGCGGCGGCCTTCGTGCGCGACACCTATACCATTCAATTCACCAGCCCTACCACGTATCAAGTGCTTGACTCCGGCAGCTTGATCGTCGCTTCAGGCGCCTACAGCGGCGACAATACGATCGCATTTCGTGGAATTCAGCTCAACGTTTCAGGAACGCCCGTGACGGGCGACAGTTTTACCGTTACGCCAAGCTCAACGCGCGACGTGTTCACCACCATCGCAGCACTTGCGTCCGCCCTAGAGACGCCGGCTTCAAGCCCAACCGATGTAGCCACCATCAATAATCGCGTTAACCGCGCGCTGGAGGATCTTAACCAAGCCAGTAATCGTTTGGTGGATGTGCGCGCCCGGGTCGGCAGCCGCTTGAATGTACTGGAGCAGCAGCAAAGTACCAATTCAAGCGTCGGCTTGCAGTTGCAAACGGCGCTTTCGGGCGTACAGAACGTGGACTATGCCAGCGCCATCAGCCAATTGAACACGCAAATGACATCGCTACAAGCCGCGCAGCAAGCGTACATGAAAGTTCAAGGCTTATCGTTATTCAATTATCTGAAATAAATTACAACCCCCCGCCGCAAGCCGCGGGGTAATCATCTTAAATTCAACCGCATTCAACAAATGTGAATTTGCAACCAAATTGATTACGCGAAAACAGATTTGAATTCCAATAGCAATTATTGCTATGGTAAGTTAATCCAAGCACCACATCGTTTGTAGGCCAAGGATTGTCCGTGACCGATGCCAACAACAGCAACAGATCCGGGCGAATCGGCCTTGTAATGAGCGGCGGCGGCGCCCGTGCCGCTTATCAGGTTGGTGTATTGCAAGGCATTGCCCGCATGCTTCCGCATGATGTGCCAAACCCCTTTCCGATCATTTGCGGCACTTCGGCGGGCGCACTTAATGCCGCGGGCCTGGCGGCTAATGCCACCAATTTTAATTCGGCCGTGGCGCATTTGGTCAGGGTATGGGGAACCTTGCGTGTAAACAATGTTTATCGCTCCGATTTTGTCGGCGTGATTAAAAACAGCGCACACTGGTTGGCGGCGCTGTTTGCCACCGGATTCACCCGATCACAACATGTTTCTTTATTGGATAACGCACCGCTTAAAGCATTACTCGAACGTACGGCAGATTTTTCCAAAATCCAAGTCGCGATAGACGCCGGGCATTTGGACGCGGTTTCCATCACCGCATCCGGCTACGGCTCTGGGCAATCGATCAGTTTTTATCAGGGGCGGGAAAGCTTTGCCCCTTGGACCCGTGCACGCCGGTCCGGCTGCCGCGCCGAGATTGGCCTGGCGCATTTGCTGGCCTCCTCGGCCATCCCATTTGTTTTTCCACCGGTACCAATTAACGGTGAATACTTTGGCGATGGCTCAATCCAACAATTGGCGCCGGTAAGTCCCGCATTGCACCTTGGCGCCGATCGAGTATTGGTTATTGGGGTGGGTAAACCCCCTAATCAAAGCTACCAGCCGGCCGGACAGCCCACTTACCCGTCTTTGGCCCAAATCGCCGGCTATATTCTTGATAGTATTTTTCTGGATGGCTTGGAAATGGATCTGGAGCGCCTGCAGCGCATCAACCAGACCATTCGCTTGGTCCCCCCGGAAACAATACAACACAAAGGCCTTGCCTTACGCCCTGTGGAAGCCTTAGTGATCGCACCAAGCCAAAGATTGGAGCCAATCGCGGCGCAATACGCTCACCACCTGCCACCCACCATTCGCTTTTTTATGCGCGGGATCGGGGCGATGAAGCGTGGCGGCGCGAATGTCTTAAGTTATCTGTTGTTCGATCGCGCCTATTGCCGAGCCTTGATGCGCTTAGGTTATCAAGATGCAACCGCAAAAACGGATGAGATTCTAAAGTTTATCGGTCACCTGCCGATGCAGTCCGCCGAATCGGATGCGGATCAACCAAAACACGCAATGGCACCGTAATTTTAAACAGATTTATCGCTAATAATAATTATAAAAATTTACTTATTTAACTCACGAATACTCTACAACCCGCATGGAATAAGGGAAATAACCCTTCACCCATTGTTCTGAGAACGGCTTGGCCAATTAACAAAAATTTTGTTGACACGGTCTCAAGTTTTCTGAATCCAAGCCGAATTACTCAGTGAGGCGGTAGAACTCTCCCTCGGGAAACCGCTGAATCGCAAAGTCCGGCCAGTACGAACTGACCACACAGGTTCCGAGAAGGAGAACGTTATGCAAATCATCAACACCAACATCATGTCGTTAATGGTACAGAACAATCTGTCTAACTCGCAGAGTGGTCTGTCTTCGGCCATGGAACGCCTCTCGTCTGGCTTGCGCATCAACAGCGCCAAGGACGATGCGGCAGGTTTAGCGATCGCAACCCGCATGACCACACAGATCAACGGATTGAATCAATCGGTGCGCAACGCCAACGACGGTGTATCGCTGTCGCAAACGGCTGAAGGCGCGCTGAAAGAGGTTACCTCCAACTTGCAACGCATACGCGAGCTGGCGGTTGAATCGGCCAACGCCACCAACTCCTCCGCCGATCGCTCGGCACTGGATCAAGAAGTTCAGCAGCGCATCGCGGAAATCAACCGTATTGCGTCGCAAACCACGTTTAACGGCTTGCATGTACTGGACGGCACCTTCGGTACCGCCAACTTCCAAGTCGGCGCTGACGTTGGTAACACGATTCAAGTGAACCTATCGCAGGGTGTCAAGTCCAGTCAAATCGGCGCGATCGCCAGCGTTACCGGCACTGCGGTAACCGCCACCACCATGTCGACGTTGACGGTAGCCGTTGGTAGTGGTTCCTCTACCTCAATTGGGTCTTCGGCCAGTTATGTCGGATCCGATGCCTATCATGGTGCGGACAGCGCCTTTGCTAAAGCCGCGGCCATTAACGCATCTAATATCGCTGGTTTGACCACAACCGCACAAAATAGCTACACCGTTACGCTGACGGCCGTAACCGGTGCCGCTGCAACGACCTACAGCCTTTCGCTCAATGGCGTGGCCGTTATCAGCGGCGCCGATGCCAATGCCGGTGTCAGCACCGCAACGATTGCAGCTGCCATTTCCGCACGCCAAGGCGATACCGGCGTAAGCGCTGTATACAACTCAGCCACGGGTGCCATCACCCTCTCCACCGCTGACGGCGCCAACATCAATATTGACGAAAGCGCCAGTACGACAGCCGTAGCGGCCAGTGGTTTCGGTACCGCCGGTGGTGCAGCGGTCGACCATCGCGGAACAGTGACGCTGAATGCCGGCTCGCAAATCGTAGTAGGCGGCGGCGCGGCCACCGGTGCTGCGGCAGCGGGCCTCACCGTGACCACCACCAGTTTGGGTGCGCAAACCCTGGGTAACGCCAGCGTAACCACAGTATCGAATGCCAATACCGCCATCCTACGTGTGGATGCGGCATTGAATTCGGTCAGCGCCTTACGCAGCACACTGGGTGCGATTCAAAACCGTTTCGAGTCCACTGTTATGAACTTGCAATCGGTTTCGCAAAACCTGACCCAATCACGCTCGCGCATCCAAGACGCCGACTTCGCTGCAGAAACGGCTTCGATGAGCCGCTCGCAAATTCTGCAGCAAGCAGGCACGGCGGTGCTGGCGCAAGCCAACATCTCACCGCAATCGGTACTTAAGTTGTTGCAATAATAGTCCGCTCGTTCTCAAGGAAGAGAAGGTGGGGTTCGGATACCATCCAGTCCGAACCCCACTCGGCATTTAACAAAGGCTTACGGCAAACGGTTTAGTATTAGAGTAGTGCATAAATTAAAGAATGGATTCGCTGGCATATTTCTTGCAGAATTTTTGCTGATTATCTAAACCTTATCATGCGTTTCAGGCGGTAGTACTCGCCTGCAGGAGACGAAGATGACGATCAGCTCACCGGGTATTGGTTCTGGCCTTGATGTTAATAGCATCGTGCAACAGTTAATTGCCTCAGAACGGCAAGGCCCGCAAAGCCAGATCGATACGCAACGCTCCCACTTGCAAACCCAAGTATCGGCACTGGGCTCGATAAAATCCGCACTGGCTGCAATACAAACCAGCCTAACCGGTTTAACCAGTGGTTCCACCTTTAAGCTATTTAGTACGTCCGTTGGCAATCTCGGGTCCGGTACCGCGGGATTCAGCGCCACCGCGAGCTCAACCGCCTCTTCAGGCACTTACGGAATCCGGGTTGATAACCTTGCCACGGCGCAAAAGGTCACCTCGACCCATTACCTCAGCTCGAGTTCCACCATTGGGACGGGAACGCTAACCATTGCAGCCGGCGGGCACACATTGAACCTCACCATTAACAGCACGAATAACACGCTGTCTGGCATCGCAAACGCGATCAACACCGCCACCGGGAATCCGGGCGTCATCGCCTCGATACTGACTGCAGGTGATGGCGCGCACTTGACGTTCACCTCGACCAGCACAGGTATCGCCAATGCCGCAACCGTTACCACCAGTGGCGGTGATGGTGGGCTTACCGCCCTTACCTACAACCCTGGAACCGGCCTGGGTGGAATGACCACCATCAATGCCGCTACCGATGCGCATTTGAGGATCGACGGCTCCGACATCACCAGCGCCAGCAACACCGTGACCAGTGCCATCACCGGCGTCAGTATCAATTTAACGGCGGGCACGGCTGGGGCAACCCAAACGCTCACGGTGTCGCCCAATAACGACGCGGTGAAATCGGCGGTAAATATATTCGTAGCCAGTTACAACGCGTTCGTCGCGGCGTCCAAGCAAGTATCGAGCTATGACCCGACCACACGCCAAGCCGGCCCGTTGCTGGGAGATTCGACACTGCTAACGGTTTCCAACCAATTGACGCAAGCCTTGGGATCGGCCGTAGGCGCTTCGACGGCAAGCTACCGTTCACTGAGCGATCTCGGGGTTCAAATCCAAGTCGATGGAACGTTGAGTCTTAACACGACCAAACTCGATGCGGCACTGGCTTCCAATCCTACGCAGGCAGCGGCCGTGTTTAGTGGTACCACCGGCGTCGGTAAAACGCTCAACACGTTGTTGAATGGCTTGCTGAACAGCGGCGGAATATTCGATTCGCGCACGCAAAGCCTTGCTCATCAATCCGACACGTTGGATCAAGCGCAAATCGATCTCGATCGGCGTTTGGCGAATGAGCAATCGATGTATCAAGCGCAATTCACCGCTCTGGATACCCTTTTGAGCAGCCTAAAGTCCACCAGCAACTTTTTAACCCAACAAATGGCGGCGTTCTCGCCATCGTCCAGATAAGGTCCATACATTAACCATAGACTTGAGAAAACTATATGGGATCCTCAGCCGCTTATGGAGCACTTGCTCAATACCGCCAGGTCAGCAATCGCGGCCATTTGGAACAAGCCGATCCGCACCGTTTAATCGCGATGCTACTGGATGGAGCCATTGAGCGCATTAACGCCGCATCGGTTTATATACAACGCGGCGATTTAACCCATAAGGTAGCCTCCATTTCGCAAACCATAAATATTATTAACGGGTTGCGCACCAGCCTCGATCATAAAATTGCATCAGAGCTTGCCGGTAAGTTGGAGCACTTGTATGACTATTTGGAGCGGCGCTTATTGCACGCCAATATTGCCAATGACCTAACCGCGCTATCCGAAGTGGTCAGCTTAATTCGCGTAATCAAAGAAGCCTGGGACGCCATCGGCTCAGCTCAGCCACAACAAAAACCCCTCAAGGCACATACTCCCCCATGGCCATAATTCAATCCAGCAATATGGAACTGGTCGAAGTGCTGCTTATTACCCAAGCCATGCTGGCATCGGCACAAGCCGGTGATTGGGGTGTTGTGGCCTCGCTACAGCAGCAACGCCAGATCTTGCTGGAAAAATTTGTGGCCGACGCGGCCGACATAGGGCATTTACAAGAAATTCTCGATAGCGATGCGAAAATTGCAACGTACGGCAATACCGCGCGCAAAACACTCGAACGGGCTTGGGACGAAGTTCGCAACAAACGCGCCGCGATAACTGCTTACGGCGGGGCGAAGCGTTCTTCTTCCGACAGTTCCTAATATCTGCGATGCTTTGATACGACAAAGCAAAATGAGAATCTGGCCGTGGACCAAAGTGCTGTACAAAAATTCACCGAACATCTGACCTTTGAAGGGCGCTTGGGTGTCGCGTGGAGCCCGCATCAACCCGAAAGCCTGGACTGGTTGGCACGCATCAATGCCGACAATCTCAATATCCTCAATGTGGTCGCCTCGACTCAGGAACACCGTAGCGATGTGTCAGACGACTCCCCTTTGCCGCAGGAATTAATTCGCCTCGAGGCGAAACTGAATCTGATACTCGACCTGGTTAGCGGCATGGTGGAACCGAACAGCGCCAACCTTCCGTTGGTGCCTGTGCGTTTCAATGCGTTTGGCATTACCTGGCAATCAAAGCGCGAATCAGACATTGGAACTAGCGGGGTTATTACGGTTTATCTCGAGACATTTCGCGCAAAGCCATTAGTCTTGCCGGGTTACCTCGTTGACCTGACCACAACGGATGAAAACGCCGGCTGGACGACCGCTATTTTCCAAGGACTGTCTGAATCTGTGCAGGAAGTAATGGAACGATTGGTGTTTCGGTATCACCGTCGGAAAATTGCCGAATCCAGGCAAGCAATTAAAATGCATGAAATATGATGTTTTGCGCTATTTCATTCTGTGAAAACGGATACATGCGCATCTTTTTATTTTGGACATGTTAAAAATAAGCTACTAAAAATTTTAATAATAAATTTTTTAATTACGTATCTTATTGTTTTTATTATGTTTTTTAATACAAATACAGTAGAAATGGTAAAAAAAGATTGTCTAATGATGAAAAAAGTAAAAATTTGTTACGTTATGGCTTTGCTATTGCATATGAATTTTTGCTAGTGTACGGCTCACGGATTAGCTCTTATACTGCAACGGCAAGTCCGCGGCAAAAGCAACAAGTAAAATGAAAACGTCGAATGTATACGGCGATAACGTTAGTCACTAAAAATTTTGCAACGTATACAATATATAAAAAATTAAAGAGGGAGAAGGTTGCTGGGGTGTTATAGGGGTTTTGCAAGTCACCTTTGATTCACAGTCGTTAACTCCTAAACGAGTAAACGCCGGGCGAGCGACTTTAACTCAAAGGTGTCTGTAGCTTTAAAAAAAACAAGCATATAGATAAGACGGGTACTACTGAACGATTAACGGAGGCCGTAATGCAATCGGCAATTTACGTAATCGACGGAAACCAAGATCGAGCACAATCGGTCGCGACCGTTTTTGATTTCCTTGGGTATCGAGCCCGCCTATCCACGGAAGAGGCGCCTACTCGAAATTCATCCATGACCCAGTGGATTGCCGCTTTTGTTGGCTCGCAAGTCTCCAATGACGAATTGGATAATCAACTCCATAGCCTTAGCGAGCAGAACACCAACTTGCAGGTAATTACGGTAGCGGACTTCCCCACCGCCCAGCATTTGCGCGAGCAGGGACACTACTCGTGCCATGAAATCGATTTTCCACTGCGCTATGCGCAATTGAGCGAAGTATTAAAGAAGCTTCCATCGGGACTAAATCGCGAGCCCGCCATAATTGCACCAGGCGGCGTGCGATTCGTGGGATCCGCGGCACCCATGCGTCGCGTCAATCAATTGATCCGGCAGGTTGCTCGTTTTGATACCAGCGTATTGATACTGGGCGAATCCGGAACCGGTAAAGAGCTGGTCGCGCGGATGATTCACGATTCATCGCCGCGTCGCGATAAGCCCTTTGTGGCGCTCAACTGCGGGGCAATCCCCGCTGATCTGTTAGAAAGCGAGCTGTTTGGCCATGAAAAAGGCGCATTTACCGGTGCCATTGCCACTCGCAAAGGGCGCTTTGAGTTGGCTGAGGGCGGCACGTTATTTTTAGATGAAATTGGCGACATGAGTTTGCCGATGCAGGTGAAATTACTGCGTGTGTTGCAAGAGCGCGTGTATGAAAGGGTTGGCAGCAACCAGTCGATTCGCAGCGATGTGCGCATTATTGCCGCCACGCATCGCAATCTCGAAGCGGCGATCGCCAATGGTGGCAGTTTTCGCGAAGATTTGTTCTATCGTCTTAACGTATTCCCGATTGAAATGCCGCTGTTGCGCGAACGGCGGGAAGACCTGCCCGAGCTCATCGATGAATTTAACGCTCGATTGAGCAGACGCGGCTTGGAAACGATAAAGCTCAGCGAAGGGGCACTGCATGCGTTGACCGCCTATTTGTGGCCTGGAAATGTCCGCGAGTTGGCCAACCTTATTGAACGACTGGCGATTCTGTACCCGGGTTCGACCGTCCGCGCTTCCGACCTACCGACGAAATACCGCGCCGGAGTGGTGGAGGAATCGCACGAGATATTGGAGCTCCCGGTCTCCGCGGTGTCGAATGTGCCTTCGCATTTATTGCCGCACAGCGGTTTGGATTTGCGTGACCATCTTGCCACCATTGAGGCCACGCTGATACGCCAAGCGTTGGCGGAATCCGATGGCATCGTCACCCAAGCGGCAAAACGATTGCGCTTGCAGCGCACTACGCTGATCGAAAAGTTACGCAAATACGGCATGCAGGCTGGGGTGAACACGTCAGAAGTTTGACGCTAATTGGAATAAATATAGTAAGTTACTAAAAATACTAATTATTTTATTGGCACAATATATGCTTCAGATACAGCAACTTGTCTTTGCCGTATCCCATGACGCATATAACCGACCATCAAGCCCAAGCGCTGCAACAGGCATTTAACCTCTTTAATGCCACCTCGACCCAGCTTAGCGATAGTTATTCTTATCTTGAGCGACGGGTTGCGGAGTTGTCGGAACGGCTCGCTGTTTCCAACGACGCCAGACTCAACGAACTAGCGCAACGTCAACGCATCGCCAATCGCCTGCAAGCGCTGATCGAAGCGTTGCCGGGCGCTGTGATCGCCATCAATAACGGCGGAATTATTGAAGAATGCAACGCCAAGGCAAGATCGCTTTTGGGCGACCCTTTGTGTGGATTGCCTTGGAGCGAAGTGAGCTTACGTGCTTTCCATAAAGCTTGCAGTGATGCCGGCGAATTGCATTTGGATGACGATCGCTACATCAGCGTTTCCACCCAAACCCTTGCCGATGGCGGGTCCATTTTCCTATTTACCGATGTCACTGAATCGCGGCGTCAGCAAGCGCGCCTTGGCCATTACCAAAGGCTTTCGGCATTAGGAGACATGAGCGCTCGGCTCGCGCATCAGCTACGCACCCCGCTGGCGGCCGCCGTTCTTTATATCTCGCAATTAGTCGACGGCACGCCAACCTCAGCCACTGCCATGCGCATCAGCAATAAAGCATTGGAGCGCTTAAAGCACCTGGAACGATTGATCAATGGCATGCTCACCTATGCCCGCGGCGAGCAACGCGCCAGCACCACGCATGTCACGATTGCAGCACTATTGGATGAAGTGAAGCAGGCCATTGACCCGGAATGTCAGAAAACGAATATATGCATTGCAGTGCCGAATGCAGATGTTGCCGTGCGCGGTCAGCCGGAACTTTTAAGCGCGGCCTTGCTTAACCTGGTTCATAACGCATGTAAGGCCATAGCCGACAATGGCCAAGTGAACGTATCGGCCGAGGTAACGACAAGCCATGTGCACATTTTCGTTAGCGATACCGGTCCTGGCGTTCCGATTGATCTTAAAGAGCGCATCTTTGAGCCATTTTTCACCACTCGCACCGATGGCACCGGACTTGGACTCGCAATCGCGCGGTCAATTTTCGAAAGTTACGGCGGATCATTAACGCTGGAGCCCCCGCCCCCCCAAGGCGGCGCGATATTCCATATTCAACTTCCGCTGGCCGATGTCTCGAGCGCCTTACTCAGTCGTTCCGCCTCTTATCCAACACCCCTTGAACCTAGCATGGGATACCTGCCATGAATGCTCCCTGTGTGCTCATTGTCGAAGATGATGTTCACCTGCGCGAAGCGCTATGTGAAACCTTGGAGCTTGCCGATGTAGCGGTGATATCCGCCTGCAACGGCGAGGAAGCGCTCGCGATTTTGGCGAAACGATTGGTGGGTTTGGTTATCACCGACTTAATGATGCAGCCGATGGATGGCCACGAATTGCTGCATCGGATTCGCGCCGAGTACGCGCATATCCCCGTCGTAATAATGACCGCATACGGAACCATCGAACAAGCCGTTGTGGCAATGCGCGAAGGCGCTAGCGATTACATGGTAAAGCCTTTTGAGGCAAATGAAATCGCTCGAATTGCGAGGCGTTATCTACCGGTACCTGCCACCAACGGCATGGTTGCGGAAGACCCGAAAACGCTAGCGCTAATGGATCTTGCGCGACGTGCCGCAAAAAGCAATGCCACCATTTTAATCAGCGGTGACAGCGGCACCGGCAAGGAAGTATTGGCGCACTATATCCATGAACAATCCACGCGTGCCAGTGCGCCTTTGATCGCCATCAACTGCGCCGCCATTCCTGAAAACATGCTTGAGGCGTTGCTGTTCGGGTACGAAAAAGGCGCATTTACCGGAGCCCAAACCGCCCATGCCGGTAAATTTGAACAGGCGCAGGGAGGTACGTTGCTACTGGACGAAATCTCTGAAATGAATGTCGCCTTACAAGCCAAATTACTGCGTGTACTGCAGGAACGCGAGATCGAACGATTGGGTAGCCGCCGCCCCATTGCATTGGACGTACGCGTCATTGCCACCACCAACCGCCGCTTGCGTGAAGAAGTGGTCGCCGGACGGTTCCGTGAGGATTTGTTCTATCGCTTGAATGTATTTCCCTTGCATATTCCGCCCTTACGCGAGCGGCCCGGCGATATTTTGCCGCTGGCGCGACGCCTGGTGGCACGTTATTGCCCTACCCCGCAACGCGTCCCCGCACTCACCGACGAGGTCAAGGCCAGCCTGCTGGCCCAGCGTTGGCCCGGGAATGTAAGAGAGATGGACAACGTCATTCAACGCGCATTGATTTTGGCCAATCAAGATCATCTGAATGCCGCCGATTTGCAATTTGAAGCCGATGAGAACCCACTGCCAACCATCGCTATAGTCCCCGCTGCAGCTCAGCCGCAGCTGGAACAAGCGCTTCAGAGCAGTGAGCGCGAACTGATATTGGAGGCACTGCGGGTCGACGGCAGTCGCGTCGCCGCCGCCAAACGGCTCGGAATTAGCCCGCGCACTCTGCGCTACAAATTGGCACGAATACGCGCCCTTGGCACCCCACTTCCGAAAAGTAGGCGCGATTCCTGCATAAATACTGGAGCTGACTAAAACCGACGAATTACCGACACCAAAATTGGCCAATTTATGAACCCGATTGACGTCAATACCCTACTCACACAGATGCGCACGCTGGCGGCGCAAAGCAAGCTGTCGCTGCCGGCCGTAGAACAGAATAAAGCCGCCGGCGGACTCGACTTCGGATCCTTACTTAAACAATCGATCGGCAGCGTCGATCAATCGTTGCGCGCGGCGAGCAATCTCACCACGGCGTTTGAACGCGGAGAGTCCTCCGCCGACATCGGCCAAGTCATGGTTGCACTGCAAAAAGCCGATCTGTCATTTCGCACGATGTCGGAAGTTCGCAACAAATTGGTGGATGCCTATAAAGACATTATGAACATGCAAATTTAGCGCTAACACGTTGCTACGAACCATTCATTAATAAGAAATCTTATGGACAATGCACCGACCACTCAACGCTTGACCGGATCCCCAACCGGATTACTGCAAATGCCCGGAGTGCGACAAGGCGTGCTGCTGGTAGGCATCGCCGCCGCCGTCGCTATTGGTATCGCCGTCGTGCTTTGGTCACGCGGGCCCAGCTTCTCAATGCTTTACGCCAATCTCGATGAAAAAGACGCAGCCCAGGTGGTACAAGCGCTACAAACCGCCAATGTAACCTACCAACTCGGTAACGGTGGCTCATCGATTTATGTGCAAGCGGCCGATGCGTCACAAATACGCCTCAAGCTCGCCGCTCAAGGTTTACCTCACGGCGGTAGCGAAGCAAATGGCATGGGGGGCGGCGAAACGCCGTTTGGCATGAGTGAGCTTGCTGAAAAAACCCGTTATCAACAAATCCTGGAAAACGATCTCGCGAGCACGATTGCGAGCTTGCAATCGGTGAAAGCCGCGCGTGTGCATTTAGCGCTGCCGAAAGCTTCCGCATTCATTCGCGACCGCCGACCCGCCAGTGCATCGGTGGTTGTCACGCTTTATCCGGGGCGTCAGCTCGATGCATCGCAAGTCGGCGCGATCGCCCATCTGGTGGCCTCAAGCACCCCCGACCTTGATTCCCGGCAGGTATCCATTATTGATCAAAAAGGCCAACTATTAACCACCACCGACCCGGACAGCGATGCGGCGATCAGCGACACTCGGTTCCGCTTGGTGCAGCGCATCGAAACATCCTATGCCAGCCGGATCGAAGAGTTGTTGACCCCATTGGTTGGACCCGGCCGAGTGCGCGCACAGGTCATGGCTTTAATGGATTTCACTGAAAATGAGAAAACCAGCGAAACTTACAATAATGAAAAGCCGCTGGTGCGCAGTGAACAGGTAAGTCACGAACAGCATGCCGACGGCCACCCAACCGAAGGTGGCGTACCCGGCGCGTTGAGTAATCAGCCGCCAGCACCAGGGACGCAACCTACAGCAGCCAATCCCGCCGGGAAAACAACCCAACAAAGCGCTGATACGACCAGCAGCTCAAGCAACGAAACACGCAACTATGAACTTGACCGAACCATCAGCCATACCCGCGATCCGATCGGAACCATTCGCCGCCTGACGGTTGCTGTTGCCGTTGATAACAAATCCAGCGTGGATGAAGACGGGAAAACGATCAGCACCGCGTTCACCAAAGCTGAACTTGATCAAATGAATGAGCTGGTAAAAAACGCAGTCGGTTTCGACACCAACCGCGGGGACAACGTCAGCGTGGTCAACGCACCGTTCCAGAACGAACCCGTTGCCGAACCAGTCAATCAGCCGATGTGGCAACAGCCGATGATGCGGGAGTTCATTAAACAAGGATTGGGCGCATTGCTGGTTTTGGGGCTGATGTTTGGCGTACTGCGGCCACTGTTCCGCGGGTTAATACAGAACAGCGCCCGTGAAACGGAACTGCTGGCGTTACCGGGCGGCTTAGCCAGAGCCGATCGTTTGACGCTTGGCAGTGACGGTAATAGTGCCGCAATGGATTATGACCAAAAGGTAGCATTAGCAAAACGCATGGTGGGTCAAGACCCTAAACAAGTAGCTCAGGTAGTTAAGAGCTGGGTGGTGGAAGATGCCGGCTGAACAAGTCGCCAAATTAAACGGCGCGCAGCGAGCAGCAGTGCTGTTGCTGTCCTTGGGTGAGGAAAACGCGGTTGCCGTACTTAAACACCTGGGTGCGCGCGATGTGCAACTAGTCGGCACGGCGATGGCCGTGTTAAGCAATGTCTCACGCGAACAAGCCAATACTGTGCTGGACAACTTCACACGCTCCGTTGACCAGCAAACGTCCATCGGTATCGGCGCGGAGGACTACATCCGAAAAATCTTGGTGAATGCGTTGGGCCAAGACAAAGCCAATAGCTTGATCGATCGTATCCTGCTCGGCCGCAATACCAAGGGGCTTGAAGCGCTGAAATGGATGGAAAGCCGTGGAATCGCGGAAATGATCGGCCAGGAGCATCCCCAAATCATCGCTATTGTTTTGGCCCATCTTGAGCCAGATCAGGCAGCGGAGGTGCTAAGTACGTTACCAGCAGACGAACGCGCCGATGTGGTTATGCGAATTGCTGCATTGGACGGTATCCAACCCAACGCCTTGCATGAGCTTGATGAAATCATGGAACGTCAATTCTCGGGCAGTAACAACAAATTCAAATCCTCAACCGTCGGCGGACTTAAAGTTGCCGCCGGGATTCTCAACTCTTTGGAAACTGCGCGCGAGACCGAGATCATGGCATCGATCTCAAACACCGATGCCGAACTGGGCCAGCGCATTCAAGAGTTGATGTTCGTATTCGACGATCTGGCGGCGATAAACGATCGCGACATGCAAACGCTGCTGCGCGACATACAAACCGATCGGCTGGTCATCGCACTGAAGGGCGCCGACCCTGCAATTAAAGACAAAATCTTGGCCAACATGTCCAAACGCGCGGCGGACATGTTGATTGACGATCTTGAAGTAAAAGGCCCGGTTCGCGTTAGTGAGGTGGATGCGGCGCAAAAAGAAATTATCGAAATTGCCCGGCGTCTTGCCGATCAGGGTCAAATCAGTCTTGGAGGAGGTAGCGACGATTATGTCTAGCGTACTCAGCCGTGAACAAGCCGGAAGCGTGCGGTTATGGAATCTGCCCGACGTTGGCGGTACAACGGTGAATCCGTCCGTGCCCTCGCGCCGTAGTCTGCGCCAATTGGTGGATACAGAACAGCAAGCGCGGGAAGAGGGATTTGCCACTGGGCTGGCGCAAGGGCGCGAGGCCGCGCAGCGCGAATTGACGGAAAAAGTGGGCTACCTGCAATCCATTATCGAGCAACTGGAGCGCCCCTTGGCTGAGCTCGACCACCAGATCGAGCACGATTTGGTATTGCTTGCCACCAAACTCGCCGCGCAAGTGGTGCGCCATCAGTTAAAGATCGATCCCGACCAGATCATCCCAGTCGTGCAGGCCGCATTAAGCGCGCTGCCAAGCTCCGCCAGGCACATCAAAATTCATCTACACCCGGCCGATGCGGAACTGGTTCGCGCCAAGTTGATGAATGCCGAGGATGGCCACACTTGGCAAATTTCTGAAGACCTGAAAGTTAGCCGCGGCGGTTGCCGCATCTCAAGCGAATCATCGATCGTCGATGCGACCGTCGAGGCGAGGCTGGACGCCGCCATCCATGCGGTACTTGACATCGATGACGATGAGCCAAAAAACCGTGGGGTGCCGATTTAAGTGGGCAAAAACACGACATTGGTGCGCGAGGAATGCCAACACCGTTGGCACGACCATCTGAGCCTGTCGCAGCGCATAGCTGCTAAACAGAAGCCATTTGTGGCGGAAGGTACATTGCGGCGCGTCATCGGTTTAACTTTGGAGGCGGTTGGGTGCGAAGCGCCTCTCGGCGGCCGCTGCAGCGTAAGCTGCAGTGACGGAAGCAGTTTAGAAGCCGAAGTAGTAGGCTTTGCGGGAGAACGGTTGTATCTGATGCCGGCCGGAGAGCTGCGCGGGTTACTTCCAAATGCACGCGTTCGACCGCTAGAAACGGTATCCGAAGTGCATGTCGGAGACGCTTTACTGGGTCGGGTGATCGATGCCGCCGGCAACCCACTGGATGGCGCCGGCCCTTTGCATTGCGATGCGCGCATAAAACTGACCGGCACTCCAATCAACCCGATGGCACGGCACATGATCGATGAGCCGCTCGACGTCGGCGTGCGCGCCATTAACGCATTATTCACCGTTGGCCGCGGTCAGCGCATGGGGCTATTCGCCGGCAGCGGCGTCGGTAAAAGCACCTTGCTCGGCATGATGACAAAATTCACCAATGCCGATGTGGTGGTCGTAGGCCTAATCGGTGAACGTGGACGCGAGGTAAAGGAATTCGTTGAGCAGATTCTTGGGCCCAAAGGCTTAGGGCGCGCCGCCGTTGTAGCGGCGCCCGCAGATGCGCCGCCGTTGATGCGCCTGCGCGGGGCCTGGGTAGCGACCGCAATCGCCGAACACTTTCGCGATCGCGGCTTAAAAGTGTTGCTGCTAATGGACTCGCTCACCCGATTTGCACAGGCGCAGCGTGAAATCGCTTTAGCCATAGGTGAGCCGCCCGCAACCAAAGGTTACCCGCCGTCCGTTTTCACACGTTTACCGGCGCTGGTTGAACGGGCCGGAACCGACGCTACCGGCCATGGATCCATTACCGCATTTTATACAATACTTACCGAAGGCGACGATCACAACAGCGATCCTATTGCAGATGCCGCGCGCGCCGTGCTTGATGGACATATCGTCTTATCCAGAGCGTTGGCGGAATCGGGCCACTACCCTGCCATCGATGTGGAGGCTTCGATCAGTCGCGTAATGCCGTCGATCACCTCGCGCGAGCAAATGAATTCGGCGCGGCTTTTCCGTCAACTGTATTCAAGCTACCAACAACATCGTGACCTCATCAGCATTGGCGCCTATCAGCGCGGCAGCGATCCGCGTGTGGATGAGGCAATCGCCCGCTGGCCGCAAATCGCGGCGTTCCTACAGCAGGACATTGCCGAGCCGGTCACGTTAAACGAATCGATAACGCAATTAGGCGCAATGTATAACCAGAACGAAGGTGAAACATGAAACGCACTGAACGCATGAGTCGAGTTGCCGATGTCGCGGATGCACGAGCCGATCAAGCGCGCCTGCAGTTTGCCGAACAGCAGCGTCGCGTAGCAATGGGCGAGGAAAAGCTTGCGGAGCTACAGCGATTCCGCGACGAATACGCTGACCTATTCAGCGCCGGCAACGAAGTTGGTGTATTGCAACTTCTCAATCATCGCCAATTTCTGCAGCGTTTGAATGAGGCTATTACTTTTCAATCCCACCAACTCGAATCGTATCGCAGCAACCTAACCCGGGAACACGTTCGCGTGCGCGAAGCACACAGCCGCGCAAAAGCCCTGGAAAACATCGTACAACGCCTAAACAAACAAGATCAGCAGGCGGTGGAGCGCGTCGAACAAGCTCAGTCCGATGAGCGGACGCTAAACCAATATTCAACTTTACTATGGTCGGATGAGTAGCATTGGATATTTTCCATTTACTAGCGAGATAATTTATGGCCAGCGTCTCTTCCACCAGCTTAATTAAATCCATCGCATCCGCCACAAGCCTAAGCAACACACCGACGGATAGCGCCGGCGCTACCGACGCGTTTGGCGCGGTATTAAATAGCGCCAACGAGACGTCAAGCTCAACCGCAGCCGATGCTTTGGCATTGGGCTCAACGCATGAAGAAAAGCAGGAATCAAAGGATGAAAATGCCGCCGCTATGGCTGGCGCTTTAGCGGCTTTACTAAACCAAGTAAATACACGGGAAGCCGAAGAGCTCGCCAGCAACCGCACAATGGCGTTGTCCGCGCTTAAGAATATGGAATCCGACCTAAAATTGGCGGATGCTGCCACAGCCAAGGCAATGCAAAATGCGAATTTGGTGGAATCGTTAAACGATGCGGGTCGCAAGCTAACGCCAGCTACGCCACCGACCGGCCTTGGCACACTTGACGCCGTTTCATCCGGCGCGACGCTGGCAACCGCATCGCAAATAAACACCGTTGGAAATGATGTAACCGATCGCAGCCCACTCAATCATTTAAAATCCGCGATTCCGTTACCGCTGCTGAATAATGCACTAGCAAATAATCGTGCTGAGGCCAAACCAAACCCATCCATTCCCATCGAGTCGTTAGCGATCAATCGGGACGCTACCCGTCAATCGCTGCTGCGGCCCGCTTCCGAACAGGCATCACCCCTTAACATTATTCAGTCACAACAGGGTGCCGCAGAAAAAGCGACCGTTGACGCCAACGCTACGGCGCAGAATGCCGCATTGCGGGCCCTTTCGTCACAAACGTTACGGGCAATGGCGCCCACTACGCCAAAAGCCGTTGTCAAAACCGCACCTCAATTCAACTCCGCGGCGTTTGGGCCCACGATCACTCCGCCGCCATCGGCTGGTTTAAACATCTTTTCACCCCAAGTTAGCAGCTCCCTGGACGCGGATAATACCGACGCAGGGTTAACAGCGGATGCAGCGAAGAGTGCCTTAGCGGATCGTTCCTCCTTGGCACAGCCACAAACCAACGAGACCGGTAACACTTACCAGTTTATTAACCATCATCTCAATATAAATAATATTCAGATTGATCAAAAAGCATTGTCCAATGCCTCATCACCGCAATTCACATTGAGCGATACGCCTGGATCTGCGGCTTGGAATCAATCGTTCGGTGATCGAGTGGTGTGGCTGGCAGGTCAACCAATGCAGCAAGCCCGTTTGCAGCTGCACCCAAAAGAACTTGGACAAGTCGATGTTAATTTAAGCATCGACCGCGGTTCAGTGATCGCCACCTTTGGCGTACAACACGCAGCAGCGGCGGCTGCGGTGCAAAATGCCTTGCCGCATTTGCATACGCTATTGGAGCAACATGGGCTTGCACTCGGTCAAGCGACCGTCTCGCATCAAGACACAAATCAATCCGACGCCCACACGCCAAGCCAAAAGCCCGCCGTCGAATTTCAGGCAACTGAATTCCGTCCGGAAAATCGCGACGCCACCCAAATCCCGACCAGACGCGCCCCGCTCGGTTTACTTGACGATTTCGCTTAACTTAAGTCGACGGTCGCTCCATCGATTCGGATAAGCGCGTCACTGCAATTTGTGCCGCTTATTTAACGCATCCGATCGCACGCGGTATGGCATACCCGCATAATGCGCCAAACCTACCCAGTGGATTGGCCAACCGATTCCTCGCAGGGCCCAGGGCTTTTAATGAATGTCAACGCGCCAGTCCGGCCGCCAAGCCCATCAATACGGTCATATCCAACCATACTGGCTGCGTCAATAATTTGGCGGCAAAAAAAAGTGTTTTTGGCAATTCATTGATATACAAAGAAAATACTCGATTATTTCACATGGCATATGTCTTGCTTAATTTGAGGAGCAAAACGCCCCCACTATAACGAGAACACTCATGGCCAACGAAGAAGCTGCACCCAAACCCGCCGCTCCCGCACCGGGCAAAAAGAAAAAGCTGATGCTGATTGGGGGTATTGTTTTTGCATTGCTGGTCGCTGGCGGTGGCGGTTACTACTTCATCGCGCATCGCGGCAATGCGACCGAAGACGCCTCGACCGAAGGCGATGCGAAACCCGAGACCAAGAAATCGGCCAGCGCAAAGTCCTCTGAAGGCGGCGCGAAGAAAGGTGCAAAAAAAGCCGAACCGTTGTATTTACCGTTGGACCCTCCGTTCGTCGTCAACTTTCAGGAAGAAGGCAACTTCCGCTTTCTCCAGGTCGGCGTACAAGTAATGGCTTACCAACAAACGACGCTGGATGCCGTTAAATTGTCCGAACCGGCGGTACGTAATGCGCTGGTAATGCTGTTCAGCAGCCAAACGTATTCAACCCTGGTTTCGCGCGAAGGCAAAGACAAGCTGCGTCAAGACGCTCTGGCGGAGGTTCAAAAGGCGGCCAGCCCGCGTTTGGGCACCGCCACCGTTGATGACCTTTATTTCACTTCTTTCGTCATGCAGTAAGCCGATATGGGCAACGACGTTCTTTCCCAGGATGAAATCAACGCGCTGCTGGACGGCGTCAAAAGCGGCGAAGTCGACATCAACGCGCGCATACCCGCCCCGCCCGGCGAGGCGACTTCCTTTGACTTTGCGCAACAAGACCGCATCGTACGCGGACGACTGCCCACGCTTGAAATGATCAACGATCGCTTTGCACGCTACTTCCGAGCCGGTCTGTTTAATGTCTTAAGAAAAAGCCCCGAGGTTTCGGTACTCGGGGTGAAAATGTCGAAATTTTCAGAGTACATTCAAAGCCTATCGATCCCGAGCAGCCTTAACTTGATTCACGCCAAACCCTTGCGTGGTACCGCGCTGCTGGTGCTGGATCCGGTCTTGGTGTTTGCGCTGGTAGACAACTTCTTCGGCGGTGTTGGGCGGTTCAAAGGAAAAATCGACGGGCGCGAATTTACACCCACCGAGAATCGCGTCATTCAAATTGTCATTCGTGAGATTTTCGCCGCCTTGACCGAAGCCTGGGCACCGGTCATTTCGATGAATTTTGAATTCGTTCATTCGGAGATGAATCCACAGTTTGCAAACATTGTAAGCCCCGTCGAAGCGGTGATTGTCACGCGCTTCCATATTGAGCTTGAAGGCGGCGGCGGCGACATTCACATCACCATTCCCTATTCCATGATCGAGCCGATTCGCGATTTGCTCGACGCCGGTGTGCAAACCGATCGCATGGAACACGATGAGCGCTGGGCGGGCGCGTTACGCGAAGAAATGATGGATGCCGAATTGGAGCTGAGCTCCACGTTGGTGGAAACCCGCATCAGTATCGGCGAATTCGTGCGCCTACGGCCGGGTGATGTGATCCCGATCGATCTGCCCGACGCCGTCACCGTACTAGCAGAAGAAGTCCCGATTTTTCGTGCCAGCTTCGGCACCGCCACCGGTAACAACGCGGTCCGTTTAGTCCAGCCCATTCGCCGGCGCGATCGCTCCGGCCTCGATCTGAAAAAGGAAAGCGCATGAACGAGACTACCAATCCTTCCGCCGACCCCGGCGATGCAACGGCGCAAAACAGCAAGGCCGACTTTGCCAAGGTTCGCTTTAATGATTTGCGCGACGAAAGCCACAAGTCCGACAGCGACGTCAACCTCGATGTCATTCTGGATGTGCCCGTCACCTTGGCGATGGAAGTCGGGCGCACCCGGATCAGTATTCGCAATCTGCTGCAGCTGAATCAAGGCTCGGTGGTGGAACTGGATCGGGCGGCCGGCGAGCCGTTGGATGTGTTCGTCAATGGCACCTTGGTTGCCCATGGCGAGGTGGTGGTCATTAACGAGAAATTCGGAATACGCCTGACCGATGTCATAAGTCCGGCCGAACGCGTCCGCAAGCTGAAGTAAATGGCCATGCGACCGAGCGAAGCGTTGTTCCTATTGCTCCTCGCTCCAGCGATATCCATCGCTGCAGCGGATGCGCCCGCTCCCAGCGCCGACTTAAACGGCGAGCTGCTGCGCGTTACGCTGACGCTGATTGGAATTGTCGTATTAATCCTTGCCGCAGGTTGGCTTACCCGTCGACTTCAACTTTTTTCTCGCCCGTCACGCCGCCGGTTGCGCTGCATAGAAAGTCTGCCGGTTGGAGTTAAGGAGCGCATATTGCTGGTGGACATTGACGGCACACAACTTCTGATTGGCATTGCGCCGGGCAGCATTCGCACATTGCACATGCTCGCCAATCCAACCGATGAAACCGTTACTGCGATAAAACCGCCGCGGGAGTTCCGCCAGACGCTGCATGCCGTAGCAACCAAAGGCGAATCGTCATGAAACCGCGGCTTATGACATTGGGCGCACTATTGTTATTAATTCCATTATCAACTCTGGCCGACACCAGTTTGCCGCTGGTTACTCTGCACAACGCTGCCAACGGCAGCCAGACCTGGAATATCAGCATCCAGTTGCTGCTGGCAATGATGGCGCTCACTCTATTGCCGGCTGTGTTGTTAATGATGACATCGTTCACGCGCATCACCATCGTCTTGGCGTTTCTACGCCAAGCGATTGGCACCGCCTCAACACCACCGAACCAAGTCATGCTTGGGCTCTCTCTGTTCCTGACCTCCTTTATCATGGCGCCGGTTTTAACGCAGGCTTACCACGACGGTGTCGAGCCCTATTTGAATGAAACGATAGCCGCAGATCAAGCCTTGGTTGCGGCGGTTAAACCATTCCGCCATTTCATGCTCGATCAAACACGCGATGCGGACTTGCGCTTGTTCGCGAAACTAGCCCATTCCGACGGTTATACATCCAAGGATGAAATTCCGATTCAAGTGGTAGTGCCCGCTTTTATTACGAGTGAGCTAAAAACCGCATTCCAGATGGGCTTTTTAATTTTCATTCCATTTTTAATTATCGACCTGATCGTTTCGAGCGTGCTGATGTCGATGGGCATGATGATGGTGTCGCCGATGATCATTTCGTTGCCATTTAAAATCATGCTGTTTGTTCTGGTCGATGGCTGGTCATTGCTGCTCGGCACGCTGGCATCGAGTTTTGTGATCACTTAAGGCCAATATCATGACTCCCGAATCGGTTATCGAAATTGGTCAACACGCCCTATCGACCACGCTCCTACTTGCCGCACCGCTGTTGTTGACTGCCCTTGTGGTCGGCCTGGTTGTCGGCATGCTGCAAGCCGCAACGCAAATCAATGAGATGACCTTAAGTTTTATTCCGAAACTGCTCGCAATTTCGCTTGCCTTAGTGATTGCGGGACCATGGATACTAAAAACACTAATCCAATTCACACGGACGCTGATCGAAGGCTTACCCAACACCATTGGTTAGATAACTTATGGATTTGGAACTTTCCCGCATCACCGATTGGCTGATCAGCGCAATTTGGCCCTTGGGCCGGGTGATCGGGATTATGTTGGTCGGACCCATCTTCAGCGCCGCTGTTGTTCCCGCGCGCGTTCGAGTAGCAGCGGCGGTGATCCTAACTCTCACGATGGCGCCGCTGCTGAAAGATCCGCCCACGTTCTCCCCTTTTAGCGCTCAGGGCATCAGCATCATGCTGGAACAGGTACTGATTGGCCTCATGATCGGTTTTACGCTTAAGCTGGTATTCGATGCGATGGAGTTCGGCGGCCAAATCATCGCCATGAGCATGGGCCTAAGTTATGCCGATATCGTCGATCCGCAGCAAGGCATTACGGTGCCCGTCTTAAGTCAAGTGTATGCGGCGATGGTGACTTTGATTTTTCTGGCCATGGACGGCCATTTGGCAATCATTCAACTACTGGCCGATAGCTTCACCACCCTGCCCCCCCATGTTTTTTCAGTTCAACGCGAAATGGTGTGGGCGGTGGCATCCGCCGGCGCGCAACTGTTCATTGGCGCACTGCACGTCGCACTTCCCGCGGTTTCCGCGGTGTTAATCGTCAATCTCGGCTTTGGCGTAATGAGTCGGGCAGCGCCCGCGCTTAATTTATTCGCCGTGGGTTTTCCAATTACCATGACCCTTGGCATTGTGGCTGTATGGCTTAGCTTGCGTGGACTACCAAGCGCCTTTGTAACGGCCAATGAATCCGTTTTCGGTTTGTTGCGCGATTTAATTAAATCGGTTCCTTAAGGTATGGCTGAAAATGACCATCAAGAACGAACCGAACAGCCTTCCGCGAAGCGCTTGCGAGAGGCGCGCGAAAAAGGCGATGTGCCGCGTTCGCGTGACCTTAACGCTGCGGCGGTGACTCTCTCGATCGTCGCAACCTTACTGATGACGCATGGGATGATCGGCCAACACCTCGCCGCCATCATGCGCGCGGGGTTAAGCCACCAGCGCGCCGATGCCTTTGATACGCATGCGGTACTGGTTTCGTTCGCCTACATCACCTGGCAAGCTCTGCTTGCGCTGGCGCCGGTGTTCGTGGTGGGCATCCTCTCCGCGATCTTGGCCCCGATGGCTCTGGGTGGCTGGACTTTCAGCATGCAGGCGCTCGGGTTCAAGGCCGATCGTTTAGACCCCATCAGCGGAATTGCACGGGTTTTTTCCACGCGTGGATTGGTGGAATTGCTCAAAGCGCTGGCCAAAGTGATCGTGATCAGCGTTGCAACGTATTTCGTGCTGCGCCAAGCAAGTCCCGGACTTTTAAAAACGGGTATGGCCACCGCTCCATTGGGGATTGGTCATGCGCTGAATTTGATCGGCAATGCAACCCTGCTGTTGGTCTGCGCGCTGGTGGCTATTAGCCTGATCGACGTGCCGTGGCAAATGTATTCCCACAACAAACGCTTGCGTATGACGCGCGAGGAATTGCGCGAGGAATTCAAGGAAACGGAGGGACGCCCCGAGGTAAAAAGCCGCATTCGCAGCCTGCAGAACCAAATGGCGCGCCGGCGCATGATGCAAGAAGTGCCAAAAGCCGACGTCGTGATTACCAACCCCACGCATTATGCCGTGGCTTTGCGTTATGACGACACCAAGATGCGCGCCCCGATTGTCGTTGCGAAAGGCTCGGAATTGGTAGCCGCACAAATCCGAAAAATCGCCAGCGAACACGGGGTGCCGATCCTGTCTTCGCCGCCGTTGGCACGAGCCCTGCATTTCACTACCGAAATCGGTGCCGCGGTACCCACGACCTTGTATGTCGCGGTGGCCCAGGTTCTGGCATGGGTGTATCGACTGAAGCTGGCGTTGAAGACCGGGGACGTTATCCCGGAACCTCCAGTACCTCAGGTTGATCCAGCTTTGGCTGATCCAAAACACCGCATCTGATTGAGGAAACTGTATGTTTACCAACATCATGCACATCGTTCGCGCCAACCATCGTGCCGTTGGCGCGCCGCTGATCGTCCTGGTCGCACTGGCGATGATGATGCTGCCGTTGCCAGCGTTTATGCTGGATATGCTGTTCACATTCAATATTGCGCTGTCGCTGGTGATTTTGCTGGCCGTGGTTTACGTCATGCGGCCGCTGGAATTCGGCGCTTTTCCGACAGTCGTCTTAGGTGCGACGTTATTACGACTCGCCCTTAACGTCGCTTCAACCCGCGTGGTGTTAATGCAAGGGCATAGCGGGCCGGGCTCTGCCGGTAAAGTCATTCAGGCCTTCGGCGAGTTCGTGATCGGCGGCAATTACGCCGTGGGTCTCGTGGTTTTCTCTATTTTGACCATTATTAACTTCGTCGTCGTGACCAAGGGCGCCACGCGAGTGTCCGAGGTCACGGCCCGTTTCACCTTGGATGCGATGCCAGGCAAACAAATGGCCATCGATGCCGACCTCAATGCCGGCTTAATCACCCAAGAACAAGCCCGCGAGCGCCGCACGGAGATACGCGAGGAAGCGGATTTTTACGGATCCATGGACGGCGCCAGTAAATTTGTCCGCGGTGACGCGACCGCCGGCATCCTGATCCTGTTCATTAACATGATCGGCGGGTTCGCCGTAGGTATTCTTCAGCATGGCATGGCGGTGAGTGTAGCCATGCGCAATTACACGTTATTGACCATTGGTGACGGCCTGGTCGCGCAAGTGCCAGCGCTGATGCTGTCGATTGCCGCAGCGGTGATCGTGACGCGCGTTTCCCGCTCCCACGATATGAGCCAACAAGTGCTGCATCAGGTGTTCGGCCAACCCAAAGCGTTGGCGGTTGCCGGTGCCGTACTTGGAACGATTGGATTGATACCCGGTATGCCGAACCTCGCATTCCTATTGCTGGGCGGGGGCTGTGGCGCGGTGGCTTGGTTGACCGCGAAACGCCGGGAAGAATCAGCAACCCGCGAAGAAACGATCGAGGCTCAACCCACCGCACCGGCGGAAAATGCCGAGCTTGGCTGGGAGGACGTCACGCCGGTTGATGTGGTGGGTCTTGAGGTAGGGTACCGCTTAATCCCATTGGTCGATCGCAATCAAGGCGGCGAATTGATGGCTCGCATTAAGGCCGTGCGTCGCAAACTCTCGCAAGATTTGGGTTTTCTCGTGCCGCCCGTGCATATTCGCGACAATATGGATTTATCACCAAATGGATATCGCATTTCGCTGCTGGGTGTTCCGGTTGGCGAAGCGGAGGTTTATACCGATCGGCTGCTCGCAATAAATCCGGGGCGCGTGCAAGGGCAGGTGCTCGGTATTCCCGCCAAAGATCCGGCCTTTGGTCTGGAGGCGCTTTGGATCGAGCTCGGTGCGCGCGATCACGCGCAAACGTTAGGCTATACGGTGGTCGACCCCGGAACCGTCGTTGCAACCCATTTAAGCAATTTGTTGCAAAACCACGCCCACGAGCTGCTGGGTCATGAGGAAGTGCAGCAACTGCTCGATCGGTTGGCGCGCTCCGCGCCGAAATTGGTCGAAGATTTGGTCCCCAAACGGCTCGCACTGGGCATTGTGGTAAAAGTGTTGCAAAACTTATTGGCCGAACGCGTTCCGGTCCGCAACGTGCGCAGCATCGTCGAGTCCCTGGCGGAACAAGCTGGCCATAGTCAGGATCCCGCCATCCTCACCGCTGGCGTTCGGATTGCCTTAAGTCGGCAAATTGTTCAAGAAATCAGTGGGTTAGGTTCAGAACTTCCGGTTCTTACCTTATCACCGGAGCTGGAACAAATCTTGCTCCAATCTCTACCAAGCGCCAGTTCAGCCGGTACCGCTGTTGAACCGAGCTTGGCGGATCGATTGCAGCAAAGTGTAGCGGAAGCAACGAGGCGGCAAGAGATGGCAGGCGAACCGGCGGTGTTATTGGTGGCGCCAGCACTAAGGGCTTGGGTAGCACGGTTTGCCAGACATGTTGCGAAAGGGTTGCATGTATTGGCTTACAACGAAATACCGGAAAACCGGCGAGTACGAATGGTTGCAGCACTCGGCCGGTGATGAGAGGTTGGAATGAGCGGGTACAAATGCACGGCGCGATCGCAATACCGCGATCGCGAAGAAACGACAAGACGCAGGACGCGGACGCAAGGCGCAGCTAGCCGAAACGGCTAGCGTCAGGAAGACCTAACGTTAAACGCCTAGCGCGCCAACGTTAGGGAACCGCAGTAGGACGCGTTTTTTTGGAGGCTACATGAAGATCAAACGATTCGTGGCGCACGATATGCGCCAAGCAATGCAGATGGTGCGGGAGACTCAAGGGCCAGACGCCGTGATTCTTTCCACACGCCGTATTGAAACTGGAATCGAAGTGGTTTCGGCTCTGGATTATGACGAAGCCTTAGTGCGTGAGGCGATGACGCATTTGCACGAGCCAGCGCCCGCGTCTTCGCCCGGCTTCATCAACACAAACGGTTCCACCCTAAGTGCTGCAGTCGCCAATAATAACGGCTCCGTCCCGGCGGCCACTGAGCTCCCCGCCCCATCAAAGCTGCGGGAGGCAATTATCAAGTTCTGGCCAAAACCAGCGCCTGTCATTGAGCCTATACCAAAAGTAAATAATGAAGCGAATTTTATATCAGAACAATTTAGGGACTTGCCGGAGGCACCACCCGCCGCGATGACGGAGAACGCACCGGACATGCCCGATGTAGCAGAAGATCACGCCACCATTGCTTCAACACTGACCGATCCAGCCGGACTGGCCGATCAGCCGGCGTTATCCGGAGTCCATAGCGAGCTCAATCAATTGCGCCAGATATTGGAATCGCAAATGTCGAGCTTGGCATGGAACGATCTTGGCCGGCGCCAACCGGGACGCGCCCGCGTCCTGCGGGAACTGGCGCGTTATGACATTGAGCCGGATGTCGCAGCGGAAATCGCCGAGGGCGTAGCCAATGAACAAATCGCGGATCAATCGTCCTATCTTACGCTCGGTTTACTGGCGCGCCGTTTAACCGGAAACATCAGCGGCAACGATTTTCTCGACCACGGCGGCGTCATTGCACTGGTGGGGCCGACGGGTGTTGGGAAAACCACCACCATCGCCAAATTAGCGGCGCGTTTTGTACTGCGTAACGGCCGCGGGAAAATGGCCTTGATCAGCACCGACGATTTTCGAATCGGAGCGAAAGATCAACTGTTGCGCTATGGGCGGTTGCTCGGCATACCGGTGTATAGCGCAGCGGATTCAAACGAATTAACTGCTTTGTTGAGCCAACTGAGTGAACAGCATACGGTGTTAATCGACACACCCGGAATGGGATTTCGCGATGCCCAACTGAATCGGGTCATTGCAACCCTGAACAATTGTGCGCCGAATATCCGCCATACCCTAGTGCTCGCCGCGAATGCGCAGGTCGGTGCGTTGGACGAAGCCACTCGCGCCTTTTCCGAGCTTAAGCCAGCCGGGTGCATTCTTACCAAGTTGGATGAGACACCAAGCTTGGGCGGTGCGTTATCGGTGGTCATGCGGCGCAAACTGATGCTGGATTTCGTAGCGTACGGTCAGCGGGTACCCGAGGACATTGTGCTTGCGGATACCCGCCGGTTGGTGTGTCGCTTGACCAGCGGTCATGGCTCTCAAGTACCCGACGAGATGCAAATGGCCGAACGGTTCGGTCATACCGCTTTAGCCTACGCATGAATCAACCATTAGGTGTAATCCCAATGAATCAAGCAATCGGGCTCACTCAACTGGCACCACGCGCACCCGTCAAAGTCATCGCTGTTACGGGCGGTAAAGGTGGAGTGGGTAAAACTACCGTGTCGGTAAACTTGGCCATGACTCTGGCCTCGCTAGGCCGCGACGTCATGTTGCTCGATGCGGACCTCGGGCTTGCCAATGTCGACGTATTGCTCGGCTTAAGTCCGATCTTCAATCTCGGGCATCTGCTATCCGGCGAATGCTCGTTATCCGAACTGATTTTGGAAGCGCCGCATGGATTGAAAGTACTGCCGGCCACCTCGGGCAAACGCGGCATGACGCAGCTGTCCTCCGCCGAACACGCCGGGTTGATCAACGCACTAAGCGAATACCACTCGCCTCTGGATATCCTGATCGTCGATACCGCCGCCGGAATTTCCGAGAGCGTAACGATGTTCAGCACCGCGGCACGCGAGGTCATTGTGGTCGTATGCGACGAACCAGCCTCCATTACCGACGCCTACGCTTTAATCAAGGTTTTAAGTCGCGAATGTGGCCTCAGCCGATTCAGATTGGTCGCCAATATGGTGTCCACGATCCAACACGGACGCGACTTGTTCGACAAAATCCTTCGCGTCACCGACCGATTCCTGGATGTCACCATGGATTTTATCGGTGCAATCCCAGAAGATGACTGCCTAAAGCGCGCTATTCGCCGACAAAGCGCCGTTGTGGACGCCTACCCTTCCAGCCGTTCCGCATTGGCATTTAAGAATTTGGCCCAAGTTGCCGATAAATGGGATATGCCGGCAGGCATTAGCGGTCATTTGGAATTTTTTACCGAGCGGTTGGCGGGCGTAATGGCGATGAAGGTGGCGCCGTAATGAACGCAAGCGCAGAATATTTGCAGATCCAACACGGCTCTGCTGAAGACCTGGTGCGCGATCATGCGACACTGGTGAAAAAGATTGCCTATCATCTTAAAGGCCGGCTGCCGGCCAATGTGGAAGTTAGTGATTTAATTCAAGCTGGCATGATCGGCTTGCTGGATGCCGCCCGCCATTATTCCCCGTCGCGCGGCGTAAATTTCGAAGCCTACGCCGGCATTCGCATCCGCGGCGCGATGCTGGATGAACTGCGTAAAACCGATTGGACCCCGCGTTCGGTATATCGGAAATTGCGCCAGGTCTCCGAAGTCGTCCGGCAGCTGGAAAAGGAAACCGGTCGCAATGCGGATGAAGCGGAAATTGTGCGCCGGCTTGGCATATCCGTGACCGAGTACAACCAGATCTTAAGCGACGCCACCAGTTGCCGCGTTCTCAGTTTATCGAACGACGAAGAGGACGGCGAAGCCGCTGACATTGCCGATGAAAAAAGCCTCAATCCAGCGGCCGTTCTTGAAGACACCGGATTCCGCGATGCCTTAAGTGAAGCCATCACGTCACTGCCGGAGCGCGAACGCATGGTGATGTCGCTTTACTACGACGAAGAACTCAACTTGAAGGAAATTGGGCAAGTCTTAGGTGTAACGGAATCAAGAGTATGCCAAATTCATGGTCAAGCGCTGGTGCGTTTGCGCACACGCTTGCATGGGTGGCGCCCAGAAACGACAACAGGGTAAGCCCCCATCATGCAGCTACTAAGCCCTATCGGTGTATTACTGGCCTTTGCCACCATTATCGGCGGCAGCATTCTTAAAGGCAGCGGCCTGCACGCGTTATGGAGTGCGGCGGCGTTCGTGGTGGTGTTTGTCGGCACCTTCTCGGCCATCCTAGTACAGACCCCGGCTAGCACCCTCAAACGCGCCGTGACGATGCTGCCTTGGATTGTAAAACCACCCGCCCAAGATGCCCAGGCATTGATCGCAAAGGTAGTGGAATGGAGCGGCGTCGCACGCCGCCAAGGTTTGCTGGGACTGGAGGCCGAGGTTCAAGCGGAAAACGATCAGTTCACCAAGCGCGGCTTACAGCTGCTCGTGGATGGTAGCGAGCCGGAAGCCATTCGCGGAATTCTCGAAGTGGAACTTAGCGCGCGGCAACATTCTGAAACACTCGCAGCGAAAGTGTGGGAAAGCGCGGGCACCTACGCGCCAACGATGGGCATCATCGGCGCGGTTATGGGCCTGATGGCAGTGATGGAAAACCTGTCGGATCCCAGCAAGCTTGGCCCCGGCATTGCCGGAGCGTTTGTTTCAACCGTTTACGGAATTGCATCGGCCAATCTGTTATTACTGCCCATCTCCTCGAAGCTGAAGGGCGTAGTGCATTCACAATCGCAACTGCGGGAGATGATCGCAGAAGGTTTGATATCCATTGCCGAAGGGGATAATCCGCGCAATATCGAAACCAAGCTGCAAGGTTTCTTACAGTAAACGATCAACCAATATAAGCCATGGCACATAAGCGTCAGCATGAAGAGCACATTAACCACGAAAGTTGGGCGATACCCTATGGCGATCTTATTACCTTGCTGTTGGCATTTTTTGTCGTGATGTACTCCATTTCATCGGTCAATGAAGGCAAATACCGCGTGCTCTCAGCGGCCATCGCTTCGGCCTTCACCGGAACCCCCAAAGTCATCGAACCCATTCAAGCCGGACAGCAAGCGACAATGTCAACGGTTGCATCGACCATTGATACCCCGCAACCGGCAGCGCCGTCTGCAGAGGTGTTTCCACGCATAGCGCCGTTGCCGGTGCCCTCCCGCGGAACCGGGACTCCCCAAAATGACTCCACGTCGCGGCCGCGTGCAGAATCACCTGGACTAAAGCGGATTGCCGACGAAGTGGAAAATGCCATGGCGTCGTTGATCGACCAAAAACTCGTCATCGTACGCCGGCATGAATCATGGCTGGAGGTTGAACTTAAAACCGATATTTTATTTCCCAGCGGTGTTGCAACGTTTTCTCCACGCGCCCTTCCCATTCTGCAGCAGCTGGCGCAAATTCTCCTGCCATTTCCAAACCCGTTGCGCATCGAGGGATACACCGACAATGTGCCGATTAATACCTTGGCATTTCCTTCCAATTGGGAATTGTCAGCAGCACGTGCCGCCAGTGTCGCGCGCCTTTTCGTGGACGCCGCAGTTGACCCCCATCGATTGGCGATCATGGGTTGGGGTGAATATCATCCGGTTGCCGATAATGCCACCGCCGAGGGCCGAGACTTAAATCGCCGGGTGATGGTCGTTATATTCAGCAACAGTGCCAACGCGCTACCATCGCGTTTGCACACGGAAAAGGATGGTGTAGCTGCGCAGGAATCCACCGTTGAACAAGGTGTAACCAAAAATTTACCGCGCGCGACTGCCATCACCGGGTCGACCACCACAAGTCAAACATTGATGCAAACCGCAACACCAACGATTGTTAGGTAAAGGAGACCGGTATGTTACGCGTGTGGGAGATAATCACCCTATATCAAATGCCCATACTGGTTTTATTGCTATTGGCAACAATAGGGACAATCGCACATTTTTTAATGCAACGCGCTAAAACCCGCAACAACCTTAAAGCCTTATCGAATCCATCGTGTTCACTGACCATGCATTTGAATCGGATCGAAAGCCGAATTGCGGCCCTGGAACAGCAGCTGCGCTGCCTGCCTTTATTGGAGCAACGGCTGGAAAGTTTGTCTAACGGAGACCGATCCTATGAATTGGCGCAACGTTTGGCCCGCCAAGGTACCAATATTGAACAACTGGTCACCACGTGTGGACTAAGCAAACACGAAGCGCAATTGGTAATGCAGCTGTACAGCAGCGCACCCGCCCAAGCGACCAGCACAAGTTAGTTAGGCAAAGCTTACAGGCGGCCTAGCATGCCGGCGGTCGACGTTTAGCCCACATCCGATTGTTTTTCGGCTGCCGCGTACACCATTGCAAGCACAGCCGCTACAGCCACATACAAGGCCGGCGGGATCTCGGCGCCCAATTTAACTTGCGCCAGCAAGCCCACCAACTGCGGATCTTGGTGACAGGGGATATCGTAGGTCTTGGCCAACTCCAACATTTTCTCAACCAGCAGGCCATCCGCTTTTGCTGTGGCGCGGGGCGCGCCGGTGCCTGAGTAACGCAACGCGACGGCACGTGTGGGTTTAGGATTGATTTGATTCATGCCAGTGCGCTCAAAAGCCCTACCCGTTGAATATCCCTGCTGACCGGGGAACCCAATCGACAAACCAAAGTGCCGATAAGAAGACCCGCCTCTCCGAGTTGATGCACAAGCAACGGCCATTCATTTTCCAGGCGGCTAACGGTTTCACTCGTATCTGCCCACAAAATGACCGAAACTTTCGTGTGCGCCAGACGAACTTCACCATGCAACGGCCCAAGTTTCGGCAGATCAAGACTGAATTCCACGCGCCAGCTGGACGACGAATCCGAATCAAACAATCCTTCCGGATCGCGCTCAACCCGCAGCTGAATTACATCCGCATGGTCCTCACTGCGCACCGGCAACTCAATCATCCAACCCAAATTTACGCCCTCTAAACCCGCTTGCAGTTGCGCAATTTCCAACCGCGCCAGCAACCCATTGGTGGACATCCGCAAATGACCCAGCTGCCCGGGAAGATCATCGCCGGTCTTTTTTTCGATGTCGATCCGTGATTGTGGAATAAGTGGCAGATGCCGCAACAGCGGCAGGTTTTCCTTTGCGCCTGTATTCATGGGTAAAGCCATTTTTGAGACATACGGCGCTAACGCATGATTTAGCCTGAACAACCCGGCTTTCCAGTCCAGCCAGGAAAACTGCCTAGTGGGCTCCGCCACTTGCTCCGCTAAATGCGCTTCAAAAAAGAGACCCGAGTTTTCAATCGCCTGTTTTAAGCCTGGGCCTGCGGCCAGTTGGTCGCGGCTAAGCAATAGCTTCGACATGGTTTCCAACGCAATCTGCACATCCATTGGAAGTTGATTGACCGCAGGCTGGCGCACCAACGTTATCAAGTCATGCAGAAACGAAGGCACCCCGGATTGCCGGGGCAATAATTGGAATACCGCCGCATTCACCGTGTGATTGGATTGCGGTGTTGGTATCTCAAGAACAATATTCGCCCCGGTATCAATGACTCGCGCCTGAAAAGCGCCTGGCAACGCCCCTTCGGGGGGAAGCTCCGCCTGTACCGTTAGCCCTTCTACATCTAAAATAACCGTTCCAGGCAATCCCTGCCCGACCACTCGCACGGCCAATACAGCACCCACCCGCCAAGTGGTTGTGATCTGGGCCAAAGCACTCGACGACAAGCTTGCTATATTGAAAATCGGCCGGATATTCAAATGACACCCCGACTTTGCCGGATTTGTGAATGTGCGGTCCTGCACTTTTTCACTGACGAGTCCTGTACACAAAGATACTTACCCCGTCAGATCAACGTTTTTGCGCGCTGGTCCGGCGATGATCCATCCCTGGATGCGCTGGCAAAACCTCGATAAAGCCCCACTCCAGCCGGGAGAGCTCAGTCTCTAAATTTGCATGCGCAAAGCCATCACTACTGCATATCGGCACCGCAATAAAAAACTTTAGGGCGAATTAAGAGATTGAATTTTGTCCTTTGGCTGAACACGGGTATCACCCCGGCCATCCTCCGCCAAAACGCTATTTGTTGGCATAATTTACGACTCCGTCGCCCGCCTTCCCCAACCCGCCGGTTGCCGTGAGCATTAATCTAGCGCGTCGCAGTGAAGACATTTAAGCAATGCGAATTAGATGACAATGTCTCAATTGCGCCATGCCGGCTCGTGCTATCGTGTAACCGTCGAAACGAATCGACGCTGCTTCGGGGTCGTTAGTGGCCCAACAAACTGCGAAACAACGGCGCTGGGTGGCGGTACTGTTACTTGTAGCAGGCCTAGGGGGCCGACTTTTTCCGGTTGTCGGCGATCAGCAGAGCCTGATCTTCCACGACAGCTTTGATGGATTGCCGTCTTGCGTCTCTGGCACCATACCATCCGAGTCGCTTGGACCCTTGCCTTCCGCAACGCCGGAGCTGATCGCCTGTGTTGAGGTGAGTAGCGAGCTTGCACTGGATCGTACCGGCGAAGTCGCTTGGGGCAGCATTCCAATACCTGCGGTTTTGGCATTGAGCGACGCACAGCTCGATCGCCTGGTTTTGGCCGCTCCGGGAGGGCTTCGCGTACCAGCCCAATTCCAAGTCACGTCTCGCTGGGGCGGGGCCCTGGCGGATACCACCAGGCCCATTCGTTGGTTAGGCCTGGCCATTCCCACAGCACTGTCCCGCGCATCAACTGTGACCTACGCCGTCCTGCGTTACCCGCTAGCGCAACCTGCCGCTGATCCCTTAGCGCTTAGCGTTACTCAGGGCTCAGGCCATGTCACCATCGACACGGGCGCCGCGATTTTCGAGCTTGATCCCACAAACCCCGCCTTATTCAAAACCATGACACTGCGCCGCAGTGATGGACCGCTTACGGTCTACACCCACCAAAACACGGTAGCAGGTTACGGCCCATCGATCGCCATCGAAACGTTGGCCGGTGCACCGCTGGTTTCAGCCGGCAACGATCGACCGGGTACGCTTGCCGTAACCCGTTTTCGCATTCTTGAATCTGGGCCGATACAAGCGCTGGTGCAACTTGATGGACAATTCATCGATCCAGGTGGCGCTAGCCTTTGTACGGCCGACACAACAATCACGCCTTATCAAAGCTTCCCATTCAGCATGGCGGCGCGTTTCTACCGTGGCCAATCCCGTGTGGATATGGAATGGTCGGTGACAAACGCCTGCAGCGACCTCATCAATGGTCAATGGACCGATCAAGCCGTGCGCCTGAATTTCACGCACTGGGATTTCACGTTTGCCAGCGGCTCGGGGGCAAGTCGCCAAGTGCATGCCGGTGGGGGCGCGACGCTGCGCAGTGACGCAACTTCATTGCGCGTGGTGCAGCACCGCGGCACCGGCACACCTTGGACGCGAAGCGCCGAAGTGCTAAATGGTCTTAACACAGTGCTCGATTCCGCCGAATCGTTCTCCACTCCGATAGCCGGCATATCGGGAGACAACTTGATAGCGGCCGCACATATGCCGTGGATGCGCTTTCGCGAACCACAGGCACTTTCAGCCAACAATCAACGCCTACGCTTCGAGCCGGTCGCCGAAAGTATCGTGCTTGGCGAAGGCAAGGGGTTGTGGTTCCAAGGCCGCCTTGATCTGGCCGTCGCGGATGGCGCCGATCCCACAACACTTATCAGCACTTGGCGTAATCAAGCTCAAGCGGCGCAAGAGCATGGCTTGATTCCACATGCACCGCTAACGACCTTAAACGCGACGGGTCTGTTCCCGCACTTTCCCGACGACAGCGCCTCGCCGGCGATGAACGCCTATCGGCAATACATGGCGCTATTACACGACCAAACCGTGCGCGATACGCCCTGCACCGATGCAACAACGTATCAAGGTGGACAATGGACTTGCGCTAAAACATTCGGCCTGCAACTTTGGCCTGATGTGCAATTTTCCGGAAGAGATGGCTTTGTGGAAAACGCGCGCCCGGAGGACAACGACGTCAAATACAACTATTGGAACGCTAGTGGCGCGGAGCTCGAGGAATTCCTGCGCTCTGGCGATCCGCGCTGGATTTGGGATTTCGCGTTACCGCAAAGCTGGCTTCAGGCCCATACCGCGTATCTTAATTTGGGCTCGCGCGCAGGCAATACGCGCAACGGGTTCGCCGTGGAATCGGGCGGCGTCGGCGACGGCCAGTGGCACCGCAACGGCGGTGGATCGGATGATTATAGCTACAACCGTGGCCTGCACCTGGCGTACGCGTTGCGCCCTAGCCCGTTGCTCGCCGATCGTTTTGCGCAAATGGGCCAAACCATCATCGATCGCTATAGCGTGCCGCAAGCTCAACAGGGCAGCCGTGACGAATACCTGCAGCGTGTGGAGATCAGCCGCGGTCAATTTCAACATTTTGAAGGCCTAGCCAACTGCGCCGAGTTTGTCTCCGGCAGCATGGGTCTTGCCTGTGACGCGAAACTGCGCGAGCTGCTGGCCGAATTGGCGACGGACAACCTATCCGCGGGGATTTTTTGTCAGGCCGATGTTCCATCAACATCCTGTTTTTATGGCCAACAATTCATGGTCAACGCGATGTTCTATCCATTCCTGATGCGGCTGTATCGAAACTACGCCAGCACGTTGCCGTCAACGCTGGCCACAACGCTGCAAAACGCGTTAATACAAGCCCCACGCCGCTACTTGGAATTCGCAATACCCCGACGCGGCGATCAAAGCATTGATGTCAGTGGCGTATGGGCCGAAGCATTAACTTGCACACTGAGCTCCGATTTCGCCAATGTACAAACCTGCACGCCCACGGCAACCGAGCAAGGTAACCTCTATTTTGAAAACCGCCCGCATACTCTGGCGTTGCTATTTATGGCAGAAGAATTGCAGCCAGACGCCGCATTATGCACATTAGCGCGACGCGCACTCGATGAAACATTCCCGGGCCCCGATCCGTTCGGTTTCATTTCCGATTACGCGCGTGGTGGCTGGTGGAAAGGTTCGGCACAGGTGGTACAAGCGTTGATGTTTGCTCCCGGCGGCTATCAAAGGTGCGCGCCATAATCCCTTGAGCTATCGCAGAAACTGCAATCTGAATCGCCCCGGTTTTCCTAGACAGTCCCGAGCCTCAAAGAATATTGCCGT
>CAYXMH010000023.1:0-52426 GCA_964466115.1 uncultured Rhodanobacteraceae bacterium
TATTCTATCCTTAGATACAATATAAAGTAAACACTGCCCCCATCAAGGGGGAGTAGAAGAATGCTGGTCCACCAAACGGCAAACTTCCAACAACTTAACAATTAATTTTTGTATTTTATTGGCTTTTTCTTCTTGATAATCGAAACTGCGTTCATCCATATAATTGCACTGCGCCAACTCAAGCTGAACTGCATCCACCCCCGCATCCGGGTTTCCATACCGGCGCGTAATATACCCGCCCTTAAACCGGCCGTTGACGACCCAGCGATATTCGCTTTGGGCCGCCATTACCGCACTTAAACGCTGCTCCAGCTTTATCGAACAGCTGGCGCCATCCACGGTGCCGAGATTGAAGTCCGGTAATCTCCCTTCAAAAAACATCGGCACTTCGCTGCGTATCGAATGGCCTTCCCACAACACGACATGGCCGTGCAGCACACGTAACCGTTCAAGTTCTGCTTGCAACGCGTCGTGGTAAGGGCGCCAATAGGTATTAATCCGCTGTTTTATTTCATCGTCAGTGGGCTCGTAGCCCTCACCATAAATCGGCTCACCGGCAAAAGTGCGCAATGGACATAAACCGGTTTCGCTTCTGCCGGGATACAACGCAGCGCCATCCGGCGGGCGATTAAGATCAATCACATAACGTGAATAGGTGGGTATCAGAATCGACGCCCCCAACTCAGCCGCGAACGCATACAGTCGACTGACATGCCAATCGGTATCGGGCACCAAACGCGCCCGCGGCGTCATGCGCACCGCGATATCATCGGGCAGCGCGGTGCCGTCGTGCGGTAAGGAAATCAACAGCGGTCGAGTGCCGCGATGTAGCGTGATTCCAGCGTGCAACGGATACTCCTCTTTTCCGTTCGCCCTGAGCCTGTCGAAGGATGAACGGAAAAGCTTCGGTGCTTCGACAGGCTCAGCATGAACGGTTTTCTTAAAACGTTCTACTGATTGCCGCTTCTACAGAAAATTGAAACGGATTCATGTGTACAGTTTATCAAGCAAACCGCCTCGGATCGAATGGCGCAAGATTCAGCGATGCGGGTTTTCCGGTCAACAATTCGCTAATCAACACACCGGTGATGGCCGATAAACTCACCCCAAGCATGCCATGCCCCGTGGCCAACGCCAGATTGGCAATTCGCGGCACGCGGCCAATGATCGGCAAATCGTCATACGTCATTGGCCGCCAACCGTACCACTCCTCTTGTACTGTGGCTCCAATGGGTTCTTGCAAGTACTCCGCCGCGGCGCGAGTCAACGCATCCAGGCGCACGCGATTAAGGCTCGTGTCGTACCCGGAAAATTCCATGGTACTACCGAGACGGTAACCGCTGCTCCAACTGGTTACGCATACCGCGCGTTCCTTTAGAATCAGTGGAAGGCTTGGACAAAGCGTGGGTCGATCGTAAGTAATCGAATAGCCTTTGCCCGGCTGCAGTGGAATATTCAACCCAAGCAATTTTCCAATTTTCGGCGACCAAGCGCCCAGCGCCAACACCACATCCGTTGAATTGAATTTTCCGTTCTCGGTGGTTACTGCCACGATTCTTCCTCCCGATACGTCAAAACCCGTAACCCGTGTCGACTCTTGAATTTGCGCGCCTTCACTGCGAACCAAACCCGCTAACGCCTCCACATAGCGATCCGGCCGCAAATGCGCATCACCGGGATTGAAATAACCTGCGACAATACTGTCATTCAAAGCCGGTTCCATGACGCGGGCTTGTCGCCCATCCACTATTTCAGTCGCGATCCCGCACTCGCTAAGCGCTTTCGGCAACCACTGCGAACGTTCAAACGCTTGTGCATCACGGAATACGCCCAACGTGCCTTTGATCTCGAACTCACATTGCAAATGATGGCTGGCGATCAACTCGGCTAAGCGATCGTGTGACTGATTCAAAAGCTCAGCCTTGATCTTGCTCACGGTATTAAAATCACGCCAATTGCAGCGCTGGGAAAACCGCAATAACCAGCCCAATAACGCAAAATCCAAGCGCGGTTTAATGTAAAACGACGCATCCGCCTGCCACATTAGCCGCAACGCCCGTGCGATCATCCCCGGCATCGCCAACGGTGGCGCATGACTCGGCGTTATCGTCCCGCAATTGCCGTGAGAGGCCCCGCCACCAACCTTACCCTGCTCCAAAACGGTAACGCTGCGCCCCGCTTGCAATAGGTAATGCGCGCACGCCAGGCCAATCACGCCCGCGCCAAGAATTAATACATCCGATTGCCGCTGTGTCATCGCGCCATTGTACGCAATGCCACGACCGATGCACCTGATCGGTAGGGTCCAAGTTAGGGCAATCGATCGTTAAGTCACTTTACGCATTATCTATACGGTGGAGAGTGAAGGATTAAGATCACACAAATCGCAACATTTTGTAACTTCACCTCTCCGCCCTTGATCTTAATGCCCGCTCATTACAATCTGGCAACAACTTCTTCTGTTTCATTCAGGCCGCCAACATGAAAGCTGCAACGTTGCTATCGGGAATCATGCTTTCCTCCATCGCCTGCGCCGGCGACGAAATTGCCACTAATTCAGAAAAGTACATTGTGCAATTTACCGACCAAGGCATCGTCGACTACGACGGAAAAATAGAAGGTTTGGCGGCAACCGCTCCCAGCAAACCCAACACTGCACTCAGCTTTGATTCCAAAGCGGTGAAGGCCTATGAAGCTTGGTTGATGAACCAACGCCAAACCTATTTCAAGGCAATAGCTGCCACCCTTGGCCACAGCATAAAACCGTCGCACACCTACAACGTGCTGCAACATGGCATTGCGTTAAACTTAAGCAAAGACGATGCGTATACTTTGCGCAAAATGCCTTTTGTTCGTTCCGTTTGGCACGCGAAAAACCAAGTGCTTTATATGAACTCTACACCGCAATTTGTCGGTGCCGATTGGATCTGGAATGGATCCTCCACTATCAGCGGTATCGGCACGCAAGGGCGCGGCATCACGGTTGGCGTGATCGATACCGGTGTCAACGACAACCACCCGTTTTTCAGACCCATGGGGCCGGAGTGCGGCTTCAGCAGCCCAATGCCAAAGGTGATACTAAAAAACTGCCGTTACGAAGGCTGCCCTACCGGTGACGACGTCGATGCTAGCTGTCTGTATGACCCCACCGCGCTTGCTCGTGATTGTGTGGGGCACGGCAGCCACGTGGCAGGCATTGTTGCTGGTAACGCGGTTATGCAGAGCAACGGCCGGCTTTATCAAGGCATCGCTAAATGCGCCTCGCTTATTTCCTACAATGTGGGTGCGGGCAGCTTGCTTAATCCATCGATTGATTCAACAGCGGTGGCCGATGCCGTAGAGCAAGCCGTGCGCGACGGCGTACAGGTGGTCAATATGTCGTTTGGTCCATCTACCGCAGCGGGCGCAAATCCTTGGGATCCGACCGATCTTCCGATCTTAAGCCTGCGTCTGCAACAAGTGGGTATTTTACCCGTTACCGCTGCTGGTAACTTGGATGAGGCGTACTATCCGGGTGTGGTTTTATCGGCGGTGGGGGAAGTTCGGCACATCGCACCGTGGGAGCTGGTGGTGGGTGCCGCTAATGGTGGATTTGCTACGTCTCTCGGTTGGCGGCCGGGATGGGCGATGCCGGATTTAATTGCCGGTTTCAGCCTGCTTGGGCCCGCACGTAACATGCCCGGAATTACCAAACCGGATCTGGTGGCTCCCGGTGTAAATATTGAGTCGGCCAATTCTGCCGGTTCGGGTTTTATCGCAGCAAGCGGTACGTCGATGGCCGCACCGGTGGTGGCGGGTGGGGCGGCGTTGCTCAAGAGTGCGAACCCCTCATGGACGCCGATGGAAATTCAATCCGCGTTGATGTTAACAGCGCAATATACCGGCACGATGAACGACCGCACGCTAAGCCCGCCATATCGGCCATGGACTGCGGACGAGGCGGGCGCAGGCCGCATCGCACTGAATGATGCGGGCCTTGCCGGCTTCGTCATGGATGAAACGTATGAGCATTTTATCAACGCCGATCCGGCGCGCGGGGGCAATCCCGCTGCATTGAATTTGCCGTATGTTCGAGACCTCCCCTGCGCGCCGCTCACCTGCTTGTGGACACCGACCAGCCGATGGACACGCACGATCAAAGCGACTCGCCCGGAGAGAATTAATTGGAACGTCAGCGTGGATTCCCCGCCCGGAGTGACCATTACCGTCACTCCCTCTACTTTTGTATTAAGTAACGCCACCACCGCCGATGCCACAGTGGAGTTGACCATTACCGCTACCCGCACGACTCCCTCAGTCGGTCAAACCCGTTACGGTATGATCTGGTTTGATCCCTACCCAAGCCCGCCTTTTGCCGTGCCGGCAGCGCATATGACCGTAAGCCTTGAGGATTAGAGCGAGCACCTGTTGCCCCTAGAAAACGCATTTCCCATAGGAATGAATGCACTGTTTACCGAAGTTTACCTATCACACGAAGGAATTTACCTGGCTTTTAGCCGCCCAATGCTTTAAGCTTCACTTGTTTATCGCGCCGTTACCTGGTTTTCCCCCTCGGATGTCCATGTTTACCGGAAGTTTTATCCGGTTGATCGCTTTTCGGCCCCACGCCGCACTTGGTGCGACGCGCGAACGCGGGTTACTCCGTTCACAACGATGAATCTCTTAATTTAGGGGCCGTCGTTACATTATTTTTTTACCTGAAGCGCGGAATATTGGGAACGCTCCGGGTTACTTAGGAGCTTTACAATATGTCGTTTCAAAAACTCGGGCTTATGCCCGCGCTCACGCGTGCCCTACAAGAACAGGGCTACCAAAACCCCACTGAAATCCAAGCCGAAGCCATTCCATTGGCTTTAAGCGGCGCCGATATCATGGGCGGCGCGCAAACCGGCACCGGCAAAACCGCTGCTTTCACATTACCGTTACTGCAACGCTTGTTTCCAAAAGAAGCCCAAGGTGGCTCGCGCCAACGCCGCGTGCGTGCCCTGGTGTTAACTCCCACCCGTGAGTTGGCCGATCAAGTGCATCAAAGCGTGCGCGGCTATGGCAAGTATCTGCCGATGGCCACCACCTCGATTTACGGCGGAGTCGGCATGGGCGGACAAATGCAGGCATTGCGCCGAGGCGTTGATATCGTCGTCGCCACCCCGGGACGATTGATCGATCATATGGATCGCCGCACGATCGATTTATCCAGCATTGAGATTTTGGTATTGGATGAAGCCGATCGCATGTTGGACATGGGCTTCCTACCGGCACTAAAGAAAATTCTTACCTCGATCCCGAAAAATCGCCAAACCTTGTTGTTCTCGGCCACGTTTTCGGACGAGATCAAACGCCTGGCCGCGCAGTTCATGCGCAACCCGAAGGAACTGCAGATTGCTCAGCGCAACAGCGTCGCGGCAACAGTAATTCATGTGGCCCATCCGGTGGATCAAGATCGTAAGAAAGATTTATTAATCCATTTATTGGCACAAGACAGTCGGCGTCAAACGCTGGTGTTCAGCCGCACCAAACACGGCTGCGATCGTTTGGCGCGCCAGCTCGAAGCCGCCGGTTTCAGCTCCGATGCGATTCACGGTGATAAAACCCAAGGCGCGCGCAGCAAAGCCTTGCGTGAATTCAAAACCGGCAAAACCACGATCCTCGTAGCCACCGACATCGCTGCACGCGGTTTAGACATCAGCTCCTTACCGATGGTATTGAACTACGATATGCCAATGGTGGCGGAAGACTACATCCATCGCATCGGACGCACGGGCCGCGCTGGTGCAGAAGGCCACGCCGTATCGTTGGTATGTCATGCCGAACAACATCTGTTGCATGCCATTCAACGTTTGCTAAAACGCGATATCAAGCTTGATCCGGTTGTTGGGTTTGAACCATCGAGAGCGATTCACTCAGCACCGGCTGCGCGTAAAAACGCACCGGGTGGTCGCCCAGCAAATAACCGCGGGCACATCCGCCGCCAACATGCCGGCCAGCCGGGTCGCGCTGCGCCGCATGCTATTCAAAACAAACGCCCAAGTCGTCAGAAGCCAGGGCAGCAAAATCCGCACAATCGTTCAAAGGTTTCGCGTTAACGATTGCGGAACCAGGGTATGCGTTTTTCGCTCCGCAGCAAGCTGCGGAGCGAAATATGTCGCCGGGGTAAACTTGGCATCTGACTTTAAGGAATTGCTGGGATTAGCAAGTAAGAGCTTGTCTCAGGACCCATTGAAGAGTGCCCCCCAACGATAATGTCCCCGAAGCTATTGATGCCATAGGCAACGGTTAAATTAACCCCTGGAACAATACTGTCTAAATTAGTAGCCATGCCATTACAGTATTTTATTGCGGCAGCGGCCGGCCCCGTTCTGGGGAAGCTTCGACCAACAGCACATCCTTGGTCATTGATGGCATATATGATCGCAGGGCTAGCATCACTGTCGAGGACCACCTGGGTTAAAGCCGGTACAGATGGAGTTGATACAAAGGAAAAAAACATTCCGGCTGTATCGCCACTGCACCCGACCACAAATGCATAACTGTTGGCTATGGCCGTTACCTCGCACTTGAAGTGACCAATACTGGCCGTATCCACGCTAGCTACCGCCCTTCCTGTATTGGCTATCACGGATCTGGGCACCCATGAACTGATGTCGTATCCGATTCCGTTCCACCACAGATAAGGCGAATCGCCGCAAGAGCCACCGATCAGTCCGTCTCGATTAACGGCGCTAGCAGTTCCTGATCTTCCCTCCCCACAGCGAAGCTTAATCACTGTTCCGCGGGTAATATCGGCCGGATTAGGAATCCACACAAAGGGCATGGATTCGAGCTCCGAGAACGCAGTACCCACTACCCATCCTGAATCACTAACTGCGTTTGCACTTGAAGTATCGGTATTAAGAAGGCGATCCACTCCAAGATCAGCCCAGCGTCCATCATAGGTGAACATCGCTGCGTGCTGCTCGCTGCCGCTATCGTCGCCAACAAAGCCAACGCCTAGTGCTCCTTTATTCAGCGCGTTAATTTGACTATGCCGATGGGGGCTTATTCCGGTATGGGGAGCTCCAGCATAATTGATCTGCGCAACTATTCCCAAATAAAGGTTGCTATAAGAAGGAAGTCCCGCATATACATCAGCACGAGAGCCGTCTGACGGACGCATTTCGGTGTATCCGCCGATCCAACCACTGTCGTTTAACGCGTAAGCCACTGTCGCGTGCGTCGGATCAATATCAAAAGCACTATAGGATTGAGCGAAAGCCGCATGCGTCGAAAGGCCCATGAGAAGTAAAAGCACCTTAGTACTATTTTTAACAATTTCGTTTTTCATAAATTTGTCCTTACATGTCATTTACCAGTTTTCAATCTACAAGCGACTGGTTAAACGAGAGCTGAAAAGACGGGCTAACAAACCCCTGCAACTGCAAACAAATGTGACGAAAGCCGATCAATTTGAATTATTAGAGAACTGGTGCGCAGTTAACTCTCAAGTAAACTCGATTTGCTCGAGAATAAAAGCGTTGGCGCTTGCGCTTAAGCAATGCCCGATGCCGGATGGGTGTGAACACACCCGGCATGGATTAGCGGCATATTTGACAGGTGATGACCGTCCGGCTGTACAGCCCCAGGAACGGCAACAATTTGTGACTTGCCTGATAAATCAGGTAAATTCAGCGTCGGCCGCCGCGACCAAATTTGGGCCGGTCAAAACCCACGCGGATCAGCGCGCCGTCCACACTATGGCCATCCAAAGCGGCAATTGCGCTGCGCGCTTCGTGGCCTTCCATTTCAAGAATGGCAAATCCTTTGCACTCTCCGGAAAAAAGATCCTTGGCCAATTTCAGCGAACGCACTTTGCCGTGTTGGGAAAAAAGGTCGGTAATCGACTGTTCAGTGGTGGAGCGCGGCAAACCGCGTACGGACAGGGTAAGCATAGTGGAGCTCCTAAATTTTAATGTGCTATGCAGTTAGGCGGGATACAACGCCTGACTTTAAGCCGAGCGTGCATACGCAATCCGGCCAAGCGTATCGTTCTGGTAGCGCAGCAAAGCTAATGAAGGTTTGGGTACGATGCGCACCCAAACCGGATGGTCGCACGCGGCCCGACGGCACCGCGTGGTAAAAAAATCGATTTACAATGGTTCGACGTTCTCCGCCTGGGGGCCTTTCATACCTTGGCCGACGGTAAAGCGAACTTTCTGTCCTTCAACCAGGCTACGGCGACCCGTACCCATGATTGCGCGAAAATGGACGAACAAATCGCTGCCACCTTCTCGACTGATAAAACCGTATCCCTTGTCATCATTAAACCATTTAACCGTACCGACAATCTGTTCTGACATTTCGTATAACCTTATATAGATAAATAAATTTGCCCAACAGGGCCTTGCCCGTTCGTGCAACATTACGCAACAAACCGCAACGCTGCGTAAAAACAACAACTGCTGCAATAAACAGACAAGCGTAGCATACGAAGATTACTCCCGAAATACCAGTCCCTTGGCCAATCTTTGCGCGAGGGCGTGCACGCGCGTGCGCCTTGCAAACCCGCCGTTCGCGTTCAAACCGTTGTGAATTTACGACCGTTGTCAGGTTTGATCGACGTCAACTGAGCCGGTATCGCACAACCCTTGTTTGAGATTGGCACGCGCACTTTTAGCAAGTTTCTTATAGCGTTCGCGGATTAAATCAAGATCCATTTCCTCAAGCTCTTCCAGATCAAGCAAGGCGTTGTGCGCACCCTCTAAAGCGCGAATGATTTCATCCAGTTTGATTTGCAAGGCTTCGCTATCGCGATTTTGGGTATTCTGAATTAAGAACACCATCAAGAAGGTGATGATGGTCGTGCTGGTGTTGATGACCAACTGCCAAGTGTCGCTGTAACCAAACAGCGGCCCGGTCAACGCCCATATGGCGATGACCAAGGCAGCGGCCACAAAAGCGGATGGCCGTCCGGTCGCCCGCGCCGCCCATTTCGCAAATCGTGTAAACATCTGCCGAAACTGCATCCGATCTCCGCTTAATTCGCGCAACGAGAAACGCTATTTTTTCTCAAACACTTCATCCAATAACTGATGCATCATGCCATAAGCGCGGCGCGCAACCACGGCGTTATACATACAAGCACCCGGCTTGGCCGCGTCAGTTTCGGTAAAGCAATGCACCGCTCCGCCAAAATTGACCAGCTGCCAATCCACTGCAGCGTCATGCATCTCCTTTTGAAACGCATCGATTTGCGGCGCGACATTTTTATCCTCGGCTCCATTTAATACCAATACTTTCGCTTTGATATTTTTCGCAAGCTCCGGCTTATCGGTCGTTAAATTTCCGTGGAACGTAATAATGGCCGACACATTCGCACCGGCGCGTCCAAGATCCAAAACCGCCGAACCGCCAAAGCAAAAACCAACCGCCGCAAGCTTGCTTGCATCCAATGGACTGGTTTTTGTTTGCGCTACCAACTGCACCAATGCCTCTTTAACGCGAGTGCGCATCTGCTCACGATCGGTATACAGGGGCTTAACGGCTTGCATCGCCGCGTCATCATCTGCAGGACGCACGCTTTTGCCATACATATCGACGACAAAAACCACATAATTGCTAGCGGCCATTGACTTGGCTTTCTCAATCGCTAAGGGCGTAACGCCATACCAATTGGGTACCATCAATAAACCGGGACGCCGGGTGTGGACGCTATCGTCGTACACGAGGGCACCTTGAAATTCCTCACCTGCAATGGTGTAGCTGATCATTTTGCTAATTGGAGCTGCCGCCAGCGATGAGATCATGGACGATAATAAAAACACGCCGACACAGATTTTCCGCATACAAATCCTCCACAATACTGGATAGCCCATCATAAACGGTCGGATACCGAATTCGAAATGTCCTCACGCTGAAAACACCGTTGTGATCGCATGCGATGGCCGCTATGCTGGCTGGATGTCAGCTTCCGCTACACCACGCTTTGCCGAACGTTTTCGCGGCTTCTTGCCGGTTGTCGTTGACGTCGAAACCGGCGGCTTCGACAGCCAGCGCGATGCGCTGCTGGAAATCGCCGCCGTCACCATCCGTATGGATGAAAGCGGCTTATTGCATCCGGAACCGGTTGTGTCCACGCATGTGGTGCCATTTACCGGCTCGAATATTGATCCACGCGCTCTGGAGATCACCGGCATCGACCCCACCCATCCGTTTCGCGCCGCCGTTGAGGAGCGCGAGGCGCTCGATCATATTTTCAAACCCATCCGCAAAGCCGCGCGCGAATGCGGATGTCAACGCGCCATTTTGGTGGGTCACAATGCCGCGTTCGATCTTGGGTTCCTGAATGCCGCCATTCAGCGCACCGGCCATAAACGCAGTCCGTTCCATCCGTTCAGCTGTTTCGATACGGCAACGCTCGGAGGGCTCGCCTACGGGCAAACCGTTCTTAGCAAAGCCGCCGAAGCTGCCGGCATTACCTGGAATGCCGCCGAAGCCCATTCAGCGGTGTACGATACGGAACGCACCGCGCTTTTGTTCTGCACCATCGTTAACCAATGGAAGATGATGGAGGAGCTATGGCGCGCACAAACCAAGACCGCCACTTAACGTTATCCTCTCATGCCGATCTATGAATACACTGCAACGAAAACGGGCTGTGCATATTGTGAAGCTCATTTCGAGCAATTGGAGAAGCTTCATGCCAAAGCTATTGAGCAGTGCCCGAAATGCGGCGCACCGGTACAGCGGGTGATTTCCGCACCGGCCGTCGTCTCCGGTCAAGCCCATCGCCAAAGCAAAGCGCATCTCGAAAAACACGGATTCACTCAATATCGCCGCGCCGGCAAAGGGATTTATGAAAAAACCGCTGGAAAAGGGCCGCGCGTTATCAGCGATGATTGATACCAAAACCAAGCCATTCATTTTGATCGTTATGGAGAAGATCGATGCGTATCCATTGGACAGTATTGTTTCTGGTCATCCTAGTTGCCGCCTGCAATAGCATGGGCCCTGCGACGAAACCCAAGCCATCGGCCGCGTCTTCAACGGCTCTGGTTTATCCAACCGCAAACAAAACCGACCAGGTGGATACGTACCACGGTGTAAAGGTGGCGGACCCTTACCGCTGGCTGGAAAATATTGATTCGGCTGAAACCAAAGCCTGGATCGAAGCGGAAAACCACTTAACGTCCGGCTATTTAGACACCATTCCCGGACGCGATGCCATTCGCAAACGATTAACGGAGTTGTGGAATTACGAGCGCATCTCCGCACCGCAACATTACGGTTCGCGCTATTTTTTCTCCAAAAACGATGGCTTGCAGAACCAAGCGGAATTGTATGTCAGCGAGGGTTTAACGGCGCAGCCGCGTTTGCTGTTGGATCCGAACACGCTTTCAAACGACGGCACGGTGGCGTTAAAAGACACCGCGATAAGCACGGACGGCAAATACATGGCGTATGGGCTTTCCTCCGCCGGTTCCGATTGGGAAGAGTGGCGTGTGCTCGATGTCGATAGCGGAAAATCCCTGGACGACCATCTACGCTGGGTCAAGTTTTCCAACGTGAGCTGGCGCCGCAATGGCAGCGGTTTCTATTATTCACGCTACGACGAACCAAAAGACGAAAACGCGTTGAAAGCGGTCAACCAATTCCAAAAACTGTATTTCCACCGCTTAGGCACCAAGCAATCCGAAGATCAATTGATTTACCAGCGCAAGGATCAACCGGAATGGGGCTTCTCCGGCGATGTCAGTGACGACGGTCGTTATCTCATCGTTAGCGTTTCGCGCGGCACAGAACGCAAGAACTTGGTGTTGGTACAGGATCTAGGGAAAAAGAACGCACCGGTACAAACCTTGATCGGCGAATGGAACGCCAGTTACCAGTTTCTTGGCAACGATCGCACAAAATTTTATTTTTTAACCGACGCCGACGCACCGCGCTACCGCATCGTCGCGATCGACATCCATAAACCGGAAAAAGACAACTGGCACGAAGTGGTTGCACAAGACCAAGCCACCCTGCAATACGCGCGTATGGTCAATCGCAGCCTGGTAGCCGAGTACCTGAAAGACGCGCACAGCGAAGTACACCGCTTCGATCTAAAAGGAAAATCATTAGGGTCGGTCGATTTACCGGGAATCGGCACCGCCACCGGGTTCACCGGGCATACCTACGACACGGAAATGTTCTACACCTACACTAGCTACACCTCACCCGCGCGCATTTACCGTTTTGATTTAAAAACCGGAAAAAATACGCTTTACCGCAGCCCAAAATTGATCTTCGATCCGGAGCAATTTGAAACGCAACAAGTGTTTTATGTAAGTCGCGACGGCACCCGCGTACCGATGTTCATCATCGCCCGCAAAGGCTTGCAGCGAAATGGCGATAACCCCGTCATTCTTTTTGGGTATGGCGGTTTTAATATACCGATGGTCCCCGCTTATTCACCGGCAATGATGGCCTGGCTTGATATGGGCGGCGTTTACGCTATCGCTAATCTGCGCGGGGGCGGTGAGTACGGCCGAGACTGGCATGAAGCTGGAATAAAAACCCACAAACAAAACGTATTCGATGATTTCATCGCCGCCGCCGAATATCTTATTTCAGAAAAATACACTACGCCGAAAAAATTGGCGATTCGTGGTGGTAGCAATGGCGGATTGTTAGTGGCCGCTGCCGCGTTGCAACGCCCTGAACTATTTGCCGCTGCAATTCCTGCGGTAGGTGTTTTGGATATGTTGCGATTCCGTGATTTCACGATTGGCAAAGCCTGGGAATCCGACTATGGCTCGGTCGAAAACGAGGCCGAGTTTAAGGCCCTATACGCGTACTCACCACTGCACAACATAAAAAGCAATGCTCATTACCCGGCCACTTTGGTGTTAACCGGTGATCACGACGATCGCGTATTCCCAGCGCACAGCTTTAAATTCGCCGCCGCCTTGCAAGCGGCGAACCCGCACGGCAACCCGGCGCTGATTCGTATCGAAACCCGCGCCGGCCATGGGCAAGGCAAACCCACGGCAAAACAAATTGAAGAAACCGCAGACGTCTACGCATTTATTCGCAAATCTTTCGGCTTAGGTCAGTAATACAAATTCACCATGGGGCCAGCATGATCCATTCCAATATCCTAGAAACCATAGGCCGCACACCGATCGTGCGCATCAACCGCTTGGCACCTTCGGGTGTTGAGATGTATGTAAAAATTGAGGCGTTCAATCCGATGTCATCGGTGAAAGATCGCCTGGCGTTGGCAATCATTCTTGATGCTGAAGCCAGCGGGGAACTTAAACCTGGTCAAATGGTGGTTGAAGCAACGTCAGGGAATACCGGCATCGCGCTGGCAATGGTATGCGCGGTGAAAGGGCATCCCTTTGTCGCATTTATGTCGGAGACCTTTTCCGTGGAGCGGCGCAAGTTGATGCGCGCGATGGGCGCTAAGGTCATTTTGACACCGGCGGCCGAGCGAGGCAGCGGCATGGTCGAGCGCGCCGCCGCGTTCGCAAAAAAACACGGTGCATTTCTGGCACGGCAGTTCGATAACGAGGCCAACCCGAGCTATCACCGCAACACCACGGGTCCGGAAATCCTCAGCGACTTTGCCGGCCGACGGCTTGACTGGTTCGTGACGGGCTGGGGCACCGGCGGCACTTTAACCGGCGTGGGCCAGATGCTGCGAGCCGCGCGCCCCGACGTTAAGATTATTGCCACCGAGCCTGCCGGCGCCGCCTTGCTATCGGGCGTGCCGTGGAGCCCGCACAAAATTCAGGGCTGGACTCCGGACTTTATTCCAAGCGTATTGGATCGCAAGCTTCCCGATCAGGTCATTCCGATAGACGACCTGTTGGCGCGGGATACAGCACAAGCCTTGGCGAAAAAAGAGGGCATATTTTGCGGCATCTCATCGGGCGGCACATTCGCCGCGGCATTGGCCATCGCTAAAAACGCCAAACGCGGCGACGTGATCCTAGCCATGCTCCCGGATACCGGGGAGCGCTATTTGTCGACCATCCTGTTCGAGGGCATTAATGAAGGCTCAGACGACGAGTGGCTTAACAGCGTTTAGCCTGCGGCGCTCACATGCACCGCAGGCTGACTGTGAATGGTAAAAATTAAAAAATTAACGCTCCCAGCGACCGTCGTAATAATGCCAACGCCCGTGATCGTGTTCCCAACGCGGGTTTACATAATGCCAACCGCGCCGTTCCGAAACCCAATAACCACGATGCCAAACATGATGCCGACCGGACCAATACCAATAGCCCGGGACCCAAACACGGCCATGGCGCGGCGCGGGTACCACTTCGTAGCGAAGCTCCGGAGGAGCAACATCGACAATGACATCCACATGGCGAGCTAAAGCGGGAGTTACCGCGAATGGCGCCAACAGCGAGCAAAAAAGTATACCTGCAAATAATGTATAACGCATAGCGCACCTCCTCTGAAAATGCCGACGCTTGTTCGGTAACTAAAATTTTAGCGCCTTTGATCGTGGCGGCCAATTGCAGCGCAGCAACGGTTCAGCGTACATTAATCGAACCATTTTTGTCGGCGCCAACCGCAATACCTAGACTCGCCCGGCTGCCGCATGAACAAAAAAGCGTTTAAGTGGCGCAAAACGATCGATGGATCGAAGCGCCAAGGCGCGCAACGCCACGACCGGTTTTGCTTCGCACGCAAATACGCGCTGAATCGCATCGAAGCTGTAAGCCGCCAACTCGTTCTCACTGCGGCGCTTGCGTTCGTAGCGGCGCAAAACGGCCAATGCCGCAAAATCTTTTTGCGCGTCGCGCGCACGAACGAGCTCATCACACAAGGTCACGACATCGCGCAGCCCAAGATTAAGCCCTTGTCCCGCCAACGGATGCACCACGTGACCTGCATCCCCGATTAAGGCAAAGCCGGGTGCAACATAGCGATCGGCCAGCCGTAACCGCAAAGGAAACGCGAGACGCGGCGTTGTCGCGACAATGTTGCCCAAACGAAAATCGAAAGCCGCGCCCACTTTCGCGCAAAAACCCGCGTCTTCGAGGTCCAGCAGTCGCTTGGCGTGGCTATTCGGAACCGACCAAACAACGGAACTGCGCCCATCAAGCAGAGGCAAGAACGCCACCGTCGCTCCCGGTAGAAACCGTTGCCAGGCACAATATTCGTGTGCACGCTCAGTCCGGACATGAGCCACGATCGCACGTTGCTCGTAATCCCGGGATCGGTGAGTGATACCCAAACGTTGCGGCCATAATGAGTTGCCGCCATCCGCTGCAATCAACAAACGGGTGTTTAAGCGTGTTCCATCGGCAAGACGCAATTGCTGCAACCGGCCATCGCGTTGTTCTGCGCTTTCATAGGTTGCGGGACAAAACAATTCAATGCCGGGTGTTCGCTGCAACGCTTGCCAAAGCACCGATTGAATCAGGCCATTTTCGACAATCCAGCCAAGTGCCGCCCTACCCTCATCGGCCGCATCAAATCCAAGCTCTGCCGGTGCGCACGCATCCCACACCCGCATGCGCCGATACGCGCAAGCGCGGGCATTCACAATGGTATCCCATACCTCTAAACGCTCGAACAATTGCACCGCCGAGGGCGCCGCGGCAATGACCCTGGGATCCAGCTCATGAGCCTGATTCCATGGCAGCGGCAGACGCTCCTCCAGCACCCCCACGCGAAACCCGCAACGCGCCAGCAACAGCGCACAACTGGCTCCCACCACGCCGGCACCTACAACGACAACGTCAAACGCATCGCTGCGGCTCATGGCGCTATTCCTAATGCGTACGACGTCGGCGCCGAACCATAGCCCATGCCTTGCATCACCAACGGATGTTGCAAAGCCACGCTGCGGTCCAAACCCATCAGACCCAACGCACACAATATCCGTAAGGGTAAAAAATTATTACTGTACAACTTCACTAAACCTTCACTAAACGCAAGAATATTGGCGCGATCGGGTTCGCGGGCGCGGGCGTAATCGGCAAGCAACCCCGGATCACCGGGATCGGATCCCCTACGCGCCGCACGGATCAGCGCTTCAGCCAACGTTAACGCGTCGCGCAGGCCCAAATTGAAGCCTTGAGCGCCGATCGGGTGGATGGTTTGCGCCGCGTTCCCCACCAATACCGCACGCTGCCCGACAACAGTGCAGGCGCGAACGCGCCGCAGTGGGTAACCCACCCGTCTACCCGGACGGGTTAAACGCCCCAAGCGATAGCCGAAGCGCTCTTGCGCCACCGCCATGAAATCTTGATCCGACAAGTCTTCCATCGCGGCTGCCTCACCGGCAGGCACAGTCAATACCAAGCCAGCACGGGAATCGCCTAACGGCAACAAAGCCACCGGCCCAGCATCCGTAAACCGTTCAAAAGCGCAATCGTGCAATGGGCGTTGCGAAGTAACGGTCGTGACAAAGCCGGTCTGCCCATAATCGAAGGTGTCTACGTCAATACCTAAAGCGCGACGCACTTGCGATTCGGTGCCATCGGCACCCACCAATAATCGCGTCTGCAATAAACGCTCGCCTGCGTTGTCGGATATGCGCACACCCAATGCCGCATCACCCGGTTCAATCCGCGCGACCTTGGCCGGACAAATGCGCGTAATCTCAACACCATCGGCCAATCGCGCCAATAAGGCGTTACCCAATTCGCGCGCTGGGATCACCGCACCGAACTCCTCCACGCCGTGATCGGCGGCGTTGAGCCGCGCACTACCAAAATTACCACGCCGCGATACGTGAATGCGCCGGATCGGCCTGACGCTATTCCCGTGCTTCCAAACACCCAATACGTTTAACGCTTGCACACTAGCTCGGGACAAGGCCAAGTTGCGCTCATCGTAACTGGCTTGATGGTTGGCTTGCGCAAAGACCGCCTCAACCACCGCGACATGCAACCCACACCCATGCAAAGCAATCGCCAGACTTGCTCCGACCAAACCAGATCCGGCTATCACCACATCAAAATTAGTACGCATACTTGCGATGATACGCCTGGCCACGACAATTGCGATATCCGCTATTATGTAACGCCTTGCCGTCCAGATCGATAATCCCCCAGATGGACCTGATTCTACTTCGCCATGGTGAAACGCAAGCCGAAGTGGGCGTTTGCATGGGCCATTGCGATCCGATGTTATCAGCCAATGGATTTACCGAAATTCAACGGATGGCAGCCAGCTGGCAAGGCGATGTACCGCGATTTTTATTTACCAGCGATCTAAAACGGGCACAACAATCAAGCGCCGTGTTTGCGGCGCAATTTGCAATCGAGCCGCTGTCCGATGCGCGCTTGCGCGAGATGAATTTGGGCACCTGGGACGGACGGCGCTGGGATGATGTAGCGCACAACGATGCACAGCGCTACCAGCATTGGGCCAATAACTGGGTGATTCAGGAAGCGCCAGAAGGGGAAAGTTTTGCCGACGTCATCCGGCGCACGGGCGCCTGGCTTTCGGCTTTGCTTAGCGCCACGGAAGATGAAGATTTGGTGTTGGCCGTAGCCCACGCCGGCTCGATTCGAGCGGTGCTGTGTCATGCGCTGGGCCTACCTCCGGCGAGGGCGTTCTCGCTGCACATCGATTACGCCCATGCTTGCCGCATTCGCTGCCGAGGCGGCCAGTTTGAAGTATGCTATACCAATGCCTCGCGCTTTTAGGGCGATTGATAAAACCGTTCGTACTTGTGGAGATTTTGCAATGTCGCAAACCGCTAACCATTCGCCGTTTTCACCGCGTTTTTTTGTCCTAGTTGGCATGATTTTCTTTGCTGTCGCAATGCGCTTGGTCATCGCCTTTGCGCCCGGCGCCATGCCGTACAATTTCACCCCGGTGGAATCGATTGCTCTGTTCGGCGGCGCGTATTTTGCCGATCGTCGATTGGCGTTCATCGTACCGCTGGCGGCAATGTTCCTATCCGATTTGATTATTGGGCTGCACAGCATGATTCCCGTCGTGTACACCTGCATCGCTTTAACGGTTGCCTTGGGTTTCGCTTTACGCACTCGGGTTAATGCCAGCCGTGTCCTGCTATTCAGCCTATCAAGTGCCATCGCCTTTTTCGTGGTAACCAATTTTTTTGTTTGGTTAACCTCGGGCATGTACTCCTTAAGCACCTATGGATTGGCCGCGTGTTTTGTCGCCGCAATTCCGTTCTTCAAATGGACTTTAGCGGGAACCTTGGTTTGGAGCGCGATTCTATTCGGAGGCTTTGAGCTGTTGGGACGACGCTATTCAGCCTTGCAGATGACGACCGCGTAATTTATGCGTGCGCCCAGCCCGTTCACCCTTCGACAAGCTCAGGGCGACGGTATGAGCGCATGGTCAGCAACGACCAGTCGCTAACATTGGGTTTTTGACCAACTCATGGGTAACCGCCTTTCCAAAATCTATACCCGCACCGGCGATGACGGCAGCACGGGTTTGGGCGATGGCACACGGGTCGCGAAAGATTCTGCCCGCGTGTGCGCCTATGGCACGGTCGATGAGTTGAACAGCACTCTGGGAATGGTACTGGCCCAAGATATTCCAGCCGCGGTGCGCGATTGCCTAACCCAAGTGCAGCACGAGTTGTTCGATCTCGGCGGCGAGCTGTGCATTCCCGGCATGGCGCTGATAAACGATGCCGACGTCACGCGCTTGGAAACCGAACTCGATGGGTTCAATGAGCCGCTGCCGCCGCTGAAAGACTTTATTTTACCGGGCGGGGGAAATGCCGCGAGTTGTTGCCACGTCGCACGCACGGTATGCCGCCGTGCGGAGCGCGATCTTATCGCGTTGAGTCGGTTGGAATCGGTGCGCGGACAAACCCTGCGCTATCTTAACCGCTTGTCCGATCTATTGTTCGTTATTGCCCGTGTGTTGGCCAGGCACAGTGGCCAAGGCGAAGTGCTATGGCAGCACGAACGGCGTAAACGCGATTGAGAGTAAACCATCCACAGAGCGCCGCATATGGTGACAACTGCCCTCTATACCCACGCAAGCTGCCATACACACGATCCGGGCGCGAATCATCCCGAGTCACCGGCTCGCTTAATGGCGGTGCTGGAGGCTCTGAACAATTCAAAATTCAGCGCTTTAAAGTGCATCGAAGCGCCACATGCGACACCCGAGCAATTATCGCGCGTCCACGCATCCGAACACATCAATGACCTATTCCGTAACGCGCCCGAATCAGGCATGGCGCAACTCGATCCCGACACCTGGATGTCGCCGGGTTCATTATCCGCGGCCCTGCATGCGGCCGGTGCGGTATGCGCCGCGGTGGATGCAATTCTGGAAGGCCGGATTACGCGCGCGTTTTGCGCCGTGCGTCCGCCCGGACACCATGCAACCGGTAATACAGCGATGGGCTTTTGCCTATTCAACAATATCGCGGTAGGTGCGGCACACGCACTGGCTCAGGGCTTGACGCGAGTCGCGATTGTCGATTTCGATGTTCACCACGGCAATGGTACCCAGGATATTTTCGACCATGACGCACGCGTTCTCTATGCATCCAGTCATCAATCGCCTTTGTATCCGGGTACCGGTGCCCTAAACGAAACCGGTATCGGCAATATCGTTAATGCGCCTTTACCGCCAGGCGCGGGCTCGGAAGAATTTCGCAGCGTCTATGAAATGACGATTTTACCGGCGCTCGATCATTTTAAACCGCAGCTTATTTTTATCTCCGCCGGCTTTGATGCGCATCGCCTGGATCCACTCGCCGGATTAAACCTCAATACCGACGACTACACTTGGATTACGGAAAAATTGGCGCGTGTCGCTGAAAAACACTGCCAAGGCCGCATCGTTTCAAGCTTGGAGGGCGGCTACCATCTTGAGGCGCTAGGTAGCAGCGCTGCCGCGCATGTGGCCGCACTTATTGCAAACACCTAGCTCGCCATTTGAAAGAATTCATCAATCCTTATCATTCGCCGGTACGAAGTTGAGCGCCAATGAATTAATGCAATAGCGCAAACCGGTCGGCTTCGGTCCATCCGGAAAAACATGTCCGAGATGCGCCTCGCATTGCGCGCATTTAACCTCGATTCGACGCATACCTTGACTGGCATCGCTTACTTCCGTAAGCGCACCCGCACTGATCGGCTGGAAATAACTTGGCCATCCGGAACCCGAATCGTACTTCGCTTGCGACGAGAACAACGCAGCGCCGCATGCAACGCAGGCATAAACGCCGGTCTCGTGGTGATCGTAGTATTTGCCGCTGAATGGCGCCTCGGTCGCTGAACAGCGACACACGGCATATTGATCCGGCGTCAATTCACAGCGCCATTGTTCGTCGGTTTTTTGCACTTTGTCGGCCATGGGGGCTCACCTTACGTTCAAGCGCATCGCTTGGTATCAACGATAGTACAATACCGCCCGAGGATGGACCGACACAACTCAGTAGCACGCATTGCTCGATGGCCTTGTTTCAGGCAAGCTTACGCGCGTTCGCCTAACCTTAATAATGACGAAAAGAACGACTATTCCGTGCTAAATCATCGCCTGCCCCCCTTGCGCCATCGCCTTCTGGTTTTGGCAATCGGCCTTGCCATGCACCAGCTTGTACTGGCCGACGAGGGCGCGCCCTCATGCCCGGTCGGCGTGATCAAGTGCCCGAAAAAGGCCGACGATTTCGCCTCGTGCAAACGCAATGCACTGCTTGATTTTTATACCCCCGGTTTGCCAACCAGCGCAGACCGCGCCAGTGCCGTTACCGATTTCAGTTCACATACCGTGCAATCGAGCGACAAAGCCCATTATGTGTTGGAAGGTCAAGTAGAAGCCAAGCGCGCGGATGAGCTGTTGCAAGCCGATAAGCTTACCTATGACACCGAAACCAGCGACTACACCGCGACCGGCCACGTGCGCTACCAGGATCGGGACATTCTCATATCTGCCGATAACGCGCACGGCACCGCCACGCCCGAATCCACTTACCTATCGACCGTGCATTATCAATTGCTGCAGCAACGCGGCAACGGCACGGCGGCCGACGCCACGCTGATCGACGCCGATCACGGCTTGCTGCACCAAGGTACTTATTCGACCTGCGATCCCGATCAGCGCGAATGGGAAATCCGCGCGCGCGAATTGAGCATCGATCAAGCGCGCAACGAGGGCAAAGCGCACGGCGTGGTGCTGAGCTACCACGATGTGTCGTTATTCTATTTCCCCTATTTCAGTTTTCCACTGAACAACGAACGCGAGTCGGGCTTTCTGTACCCAAGCTTTGGTTACAACAGCCGCCGCGGTTTCGATTTCTCGATGCCGTATTATCTTAATCTCGCGCCGAACTACGATGCCACGCTGTACCCGCGGTTGATGAGCGAACGCGGTTTTATGCTGGGCGGGGAGTTCCGTTACCTCACACCGCAAAACAAAGGGCAGTTGGAGTTCACTTACCTGCCCCACGACCAAGACGCCCATCACGACCGCGGCTCGTTTCGCTATCAGGATTGGAGCGTGATCTCACCTAATTGGAACGCCGTGGTCAACCTTAACCACGTTTCCGATGACCGCTATTTCGAAGACTTCGGCGATAGCCTTACCAGTACCGCAACCAGCCTGTTGCCTTCCAGTGCCTATATCAATGGCCGCGGCGAGTGGTGGAACGCCAGCTTCGGTGCCGATGCATGGCAAATCACGGACCCCACGCTGTCGGACAGCTTCGAGCCGTACCGGCGCTTGCCGCGCGCCACCTTCGAGGCGGAGCACGCAACGATCGGAGCATTGAATGCCGGCGTAAAGTCGGAATACGTCGCGTTTCATAAAGACGACGCTTTGGACGGCCAACGTTTAGACGTCTATCCTTATCTCGCGTACCCGATCGAAACCAGCGCCTATTTTGTGCGCCCCGAGCTTGGGCTGCGCTACACCAGTTACGATCTTGATCGAAGTGGAGATAGCTCACCAAGCCGCAGCGTACCGATCGCCAGCTTGGACGCCGGTTTGTTTTTCGACCGCACAACCGAGCTCTTCCACACGCCTTACATCCAGACCCTGGAACCGCGATTTTATTACGTGCGCGTACCGTTCCGCGATCAAACCGGGTTGCCGGTGTTTGATACTCAAGAGCCCACGTTCGATTTCGGACAATTATTCCGCACCAACCGTTTCGTCGGCGCGGACCGCCAAATGGATGCAAACAACGTAACCGTCGCGCTGCAAAGCCGGTTGCTCGACGAGGCCACCGGCCAAGAACGGCTGGCGTTGAGCTTTGGCGAAATTCGTTATTTCGATCCGCAAAAGGTGCAGCTGCCTGGCGCGCCGGTTACCGATTTCGCCGGATCGGATTACGTCGGCGAAGTGGATTGGCGGCTGAACGATCGCTGGCGCATCACGCTTGCTGACCAATGGAATCCAAATACCCACCAGACGGATCTGTCCGCCGTTGGTCTTGAGCATCGCTTTGGTGGCGATGGGATATTGAACTTAAGCTACCGCTATCGCCGCGATTTTCTGGAGCAAGTCGACGCGGCGGCACTTTATCCGATATCGGAGCGCTGGCGCTTGATTGGGCGTTATAATTATTCGCTGAAAGACCATAAAGTGCTCGAGAGCTTCGGCGGCGCCGAATACGATACCTGCTGCGTCGCACTGCGCATTCTTGGTCGGCATTATGTGCGTAATGTCGAGGGCAACAGCAGCAATGCTTTGTATTTTGAATTCGAGTTCAAGGGCCTTGGGGCTCTGGGTCAAAAAACTGAGAATTTCCTGCGTCGTGCTATTCTTGGCTACCAATAACCGTCGCCGCGCTTTAAGCGGCCCTAACTTTTGTGTGATCTCACGATGAAAAGACTCATCGCTTCATGGTTTTTTGCCATTGCCTTACTGTGCAATGCCGCAACTGTGCACGCTCAAGCACTCACTGTAGAGCCGCTGAACCGTATCGTCGCGGTCGTCGAGGAAGATGTGATTTTACAAAGCGAATTAGATCGCGCAGTCAGCAATGTATTAACGCAATACGCGCGAAACCCGCAGCAACTTCCACCGCGCGCCATTCTTGAGCGCCAGGTTTTGGAGCGTCTAATCATGGCTAGGCTGCAAGCGCAGCGTGCCGAGGCGACCGGAATTCGCGTGGGTGACAGCGACATCGACCAAGCGTTAGGCCGTTTGGCCCAGCAAAACAAAATGACGGTCAGTCAAATTCGCGCTTCGATCGAGCACGACGGCTACAGTTTTGACGAATTCCGCCGCACCATGCGTGATGAGTTGCTGGTGCAAAAACTGCATCAACGCATTGTGCAGAGCCATGTCAACGTCACCGATGCCGAAATCGACATTTTGCTGGCCAGCAACAGCCTTAAAACCGGCGAAGTGAAACTGTCGCATATCTTGATTGCGATACCCGACGGCGCCACTCCCGTGCAGCTGCAGTCGATTCGAGAAAAAGCCGAGAGCGTGAAGAAGCAAATCGATTCTGGCATGGATTTTTCGGCCGCGGCGATTCGCTACTCCGAAGGCCAAAATGCACTCGAAGGCGGCGATCTTGGCTGGCGCCGCTTCGATGAAGTTCCCACGGTATTTGCCGATCTGGTACAAGGCATGTCGGTAGGTCAAGTCACCCAGCCGGTGCGCGGCCCGAGCGGTTTTCATATTTTAAAATTGGTGGATAAACGCGACAGCGGCAAACAGGTCGTCAGCGAATATCATGCGCGCCACATCGTCGTGAAAACCACTGAATTGCAGTCCAGCGATGAGGCTTTAAAAACCATCCGCGCCATTCGCCATCGTGTCGTTGATAATCAGGAAGATTTCGCCAAAGTCGCCAAGGATTCGTCCGAGGATTCCGCCAGCGCGAATCTCGGTGGCGATATGGGATGGTTCCCGGCCGAACAATACGGAACGCGTGTGGCCGAAATCATAACTACGCTAAAAGACAATGAAGTTTCCGAGCCATTTCAAACCGAGTTGGGTTGGCACATCATGCAACGCCTGGGTAGCCGAGATACCGACCGTACCGAGGATGTCCTGCGCACCCAAGCCAAAGAAACGATTCGCAACCGCAAAGCCGAAGAGGAATACGACACGTTTCTGCGGCAGTTGCACGCGGAGTCGTTTATCGACATTCGCCTTCCCGATGCGGCAGAGGCAAAATCAACGCCCTCTGCCACCCCGTGAGCTAACCGGTGGTTAATGCGCTACCGCGCCTTGCAATTACGGCAGGTGAACCTGCCGGCATTGGCCCTGAGTTAATCGCCGAGCTAGCACGCAGCGATATCGCAGCCGATTTTATCGTCATTGCCGATCCCGTGGTGTTGCAGCGAGCGGCCGCACAACGTGGGTTTGCGCTCGTTTTCGAGCCTTATTCTCCCCGCCGAATTACCCAACGTGCACCGGGTTCCGTGCGCTTGATACCCCAATCGTTGGGAGCCCCTTGTACGCCAGGGCAACTGAATAGGGCGAATGCTGCGTATGTCATCGACACATTAAGACGCGCCGGTGAAGGCTGCTTGCAGGGGGAGTTCGAAGCGTTAGTCACCGCGCCGGTGCATAAGGGCATCATCAACGACGCGGGTTTCCCATTCACCGGCCATACCGAGTTTTTTGCCACGCTTTCGAAAACCGATGTCGTGATGATGCTGGCCACATCAAAGTTGCGCGTGGCACTGGTCACCACTCACCTTCCTTTATCGCAAGTATCCGCAGCGCTCACCAAAGAAAAGCTTCGCCGCACTCTCTTAATTTTGCATGCGCAATTGCGAGAGAAATTCGCGTTGCCAACGCCCCGCATTACGGTTTTGGGATTAAACCCGCACGCTGGCGAGGGTGGGCATCTGGGGCATGAGGAAATCGACACCATCATCCCTGTTCTCAATCAACTTCGCGGCGAAGGAATGGCATTGCTTGGCCCATTACCGGCCGATACGGCTTTTGTTCCCGAGCAGTTATCGCATTGCGATGCCATACTCGCGATGTACCACGACCAAGGCTTACCGGCGCTGAAAGCTTTGGGTTTTGGCGCAACCGTAAATGTCACATTGGGTTTGCCGTTTATCCGCACCTCCGTCGATCACGGCACGGCGCTCAATCTTGCTGGCAGCGGGCGGGCGGACGCATCCAGCATCCTCGCCGCCGCAAAAATGGCGCTAACGCTCAGCCAACTCAAACATGCAGCCTGATCCACACAGCAACCGTCATCATCCGCGAAAACGGTTTGGTCAACATTTTCTCGATGATTCGCAGATCATTCAACGCATAGTTCATGCGATTGCACCATCGCCTGCCGAGCGCATTGTCGAAATTGGACCGGGGCAAGGTGCTTTAACTTTTCCGTTGTTGCGCTCTGCCGGCGCCCTAACAGCGATCGAACTCGATCGCGATTTGGTCGAGCCTCTCCGAAACCGAGCCCGCGATTTCGGTAAAATTGAGGTCATTTGCGCGGATGCACTGAATGTGGATTTCACCGAGTTGGCGGGTGGCGACGCCATACGGCTGGTGGGTAACCTACCCTACAACATCTCCACACCAATCCTGTTCCATTGTTTGCAACATGCTCCCGTCATTAAAGACATGCACTTCATGTTGCAAAAGGAAGTCGTTGACCGCATGGCCGCCGCACCCGGAAGCAAGGTGTATGGCCGGCTTTCGGTGATGCTGCAACTGCGCTGCCAAGTCGAACCCTTATTCGATGTTCCGCCGAGTGCCTTTCGACCGCCACCGAAAGTGGATTCCAGCATGGTTCGACTTACTCCATTGCAAGGGCATACGTTGCCAGAAGTGGACTTCCATATGCTAGAGCACCTGGTACGTGCCGCCTTCGGACAGCGGCGCAAAACGCTGTCTAACGCGCTGCGCGGACAAGCCAGCGCAACGCAGATCAGTGCGGCGGGTTTGAACCCAAAGCTGCGAGCCGAGCAATTGGCGCCGCACGACTATGTAACGCTGACCCGACACTTGACCGTTTCAACTTAAAGTGTGCCACGCGCATGCTTGCCCTCAACGCCCTGGTACCGGACAATTGCAACCATGAGCGCGCAAAAATCCTACAATGTGCAAGTGAACGTCACCACTCGGTTTCTCGAAGAGCAATCGGTTCCCCAAGACGACCGTTACGTGTTTGCTTACACCATCACTATCGAAAACCGCGGCAACGTCCCCGCTCGGCTACTGTCGCGCCACTGGGTCATCACCGACGCCAATGGCAAAACCAAGGAAGTGCGCGGCGATGGTGTCGTTGGCGAGCAGCCCTACATGCAACCCGGCGATAATTTTCAATACACCTCGGGCGCTATTTTAGAAACCGCGGTTGGGACCATGCATGGCAGTTACCGCATGCTGGCCGATGATGGCACTCACTTTGATGCGGCAATCCCACCCTTTACCTTATCCATCCCGCGGGTCTTGCACTGATGGCAACCTACGCCATCGGGGATATTCAAGGGTGTTACGACGAACTTTCGCAGCTTTTAGAAAAAATCCGTTTCGATTCGACACAAGACACCTTATGGTGCTGCGGCGACCTGGTTAATCGCGGCGGCCAGTCTTTGGCTGTTTTGCGGCGGCTTTGCTCGTTCGGGCCCCGCGTCGTGGTTACATTGGGAAACCACGATCTCAGTTTATTGGCGATTGCGCAGCGCAAACCGTCCGATCAAGAGAAGGTCAATTCGGAATTGCGCGAGATACTGCTCGCCCCCGATCGCGAAGAATTATTGTATTGGTTGCGCATGCAACCGCTGCTTAAGCTCGATCGATCTTTGAATTTCATGATGATCCATGCCAGCCTGGCGCCATCTTGGGATATAGAGCAAGCGCAAATGGCGGCACATGAGGTGGAGGAACGCCTGCACGGCGAAAACTTCCGCCGCCTATTGGCGCAGATGTTCGGCAACAAGCCCGATATATGGTCGCAAAAGCTTCGCGGCATGGAACGCCTGCGCGCTTCCATCAATGTGCTTACCCGAGCACGCTATTACGACGCCCGCGGTCGCATCGCCTTCAATGAAAAAGGCGCACTGGGTACGCAGAAACCCGGGTGTTATCCATGGTTCGCGGCGCCAGGGCAACCCAAACGCGATATTCGGATCGTATGCGGTCATTGGTCCACGCTTGGCCGTTACCATGGCGGCAACGTCTATGGCATCGACACCGGCTGTGTTTGGGGCAATGAGCTCACTGCGCTGCGCCTGGACTTGGATGAGCCGGAATTTATCAGTGTTAAGTCATCGCGGGCGAAATCTGCGGCGAATGGGGATTAATCACCTAAAAAAACCGTTCATGCTGAGCTTGTCGAAGTATGAACGGGAATTCCTAATGAATCATGAATCAATTTTCTCATAATCCACAAAATCGAAAGCATACGCATGGCGGGCATCGATCGCGTGATGTTCACGAGTTACCTCTTTCCAACTAGACGGACTTCGTGTGTATATCTGGAATGGGAAAAAAGCATCCGCTCCTGCTGTCTCGGTATCCACCCAAGTCAAATGCAATCGATTCACCAACTCCCCTACGGTTTCGTAAACCTCGCGATAGATTTCACCGCCGCCAATCACCATCAACTCGTTATCTTGGCAAAGATCCAATGCGGCTTTTATGGAATGGACCTGTTCAAATCCAAGTGGAACAAGATTGCTCCAAGAAAGAACAAAATTACGTCTGTCTGGCAAAGGTCGCCCTATCGATTGCGCTGTTTTGCGTCCCATCAATATCGGCTTACCGGACGTTAATTTCTTAAAACGTTTCAAGTCGTCGGGCAAATGCCATGGCAGCGTGCCGGCTTTACCGATAGCCAAATTACGATCCAAAGCTGCAATTAGTGTAATCATTAATTCAAACTGCCACAGCTGCTTTAATCCCAGGATGTGATTGATATTCTTCAATTGTAATATCTGAGTAGCTAAAATCAAAAATAGAGTTTATCGTTGAATTAAGCTTGAGTCGGGGCAACGGCATAGGCGAGCGCTGCAATTGCAATTGCGCTTGCGGCAAATGATTTTTGTACAAATGCGCATCACCTAACGTATGAACGAAGTCTCCCGGCTGCAGACCGGTAACCTGAGCGACCATTTGCGTCAACAACGCATAACTGGCAATGTTGAACGGCACACCTAAAAATACATCGGCCGAGCGCTGGTACAGCTGACACGATAACCGCCCCGCGGCAACATAAAACTGGAACAGCGCGTGGCACGGCTGCAACGCCATGCGCGGCAAATCGGCGACATTCCATGCGCTAACGATCAACCGGCGCGAGTCCGGATTGCGCCGAATCTCATCGACCAGCCAACCGATTTGATCGATCACACGCCCATCGGGCGCTTCCCAAGAACGCCACTGTTTACCATAGACGGGGCCAAGCTCGCCGTTGCTGTCCGCCCATTCATCCCAAATGCTGACACCGTGCTCTTTTAAATACGCAGTGTTGGTTTCCCCGCGTAAAAACCAAAGCAGTTCATGAATGATTGAGCGTACATGCAACTTCTTTGTCGTAACCAAAGGAAATCCCAGCCCCAAATCAAACCGCATCTGGTATCCGAACGTGGACAGAGTTCCGGTACCGGTGCGATCGGACTTTTCGACGCCTCGTTCCAAAATATGCCGCAGCAAATCCAAATAAGGTTGCATCAGCCTGCCGCCCTTGCCACTGATTTACGCCGCGAAAAGGCCAACAACACAGCACCTAAGACGATCAACGGCAACGACAACAACTGCCCCATCGTCAGCCAGTCAAACGCCAAAAACCCAAGCTGCATATCCGGCTCACGGACAAATTCAACGCTGAATCGGAATAACCCATACAGCAATGCAAATAACCCCGAAACCGCATAGCGTGGACGCGGTTTCCTTGAATAGATCCACAGTACGCAAAACATCACCAACCCCTCTAGCGCCAGCTCATACAACTGCGACGGATGCCGCGCTTGTGTGTTCAATTCACCCGCCAGATACATTTGATACAGTTCGGCCCGCGATTTACCGAGCGCATCCAATGCGCGCGGAAAAATCATTCCCCACGGTAAATCGGTATAGCGGCCCCACAATTCACCGCCAATAAAATTCCCCAACCGCCCCAGACCCAAACCAATCGGCACCAATGGCGCAACAAAATCGATCGTATCGAAAAAGTACAGCTTGTGCCTGCGCGACCAAACCCAAACCGCCGTCACCACGCCAAGCAAGCCGCCATGAAACGACATGCCGCCTTCCCAAATGCGAAACAGCATCAGCGGATCGTGAATCAGCTCGGCTGTGGCATAGAAGATGACATAACCAAGCCTACCGCCAAGAATCACGCCAAGCATGACGTAAAACGCCAAATCGGAGAATTGCTCATAGCTCACATTCAATCGACCGGCAGCGCGGCGGCGATTACCCAGCCATCCAGCCAGCACAAATGCGGCGAGATACATCAGTCCATACCAATGCACCGCAACCGGGCCGAACGAAAACGCAATCGGATTGATATCGTGGAAATAAGGCATATCGGAATTAAGCACGGCGAAGCAATGGTTGAGCGAGTACACCAAAGCTTAAGGCAAATGAGAAGGCTTGACAGCGCACCCAAAGTAAGTGTCTATCTAAGGATTACACCCTTTCCAACTCAAGACGGTAGCACCCGACAAATAAACCCCTTCAGATAGTCGGTCTCAGGAACCGCCGGATGTACCGGATGATCCGGCCCCTGTTGCAATTGCACCAGCACTTGCATTGATCGATCCAAGTGCCGCGCACTTTGTTGTAAGGTTTCAAGCAATGCACTGCGTGGCAAGTGATAAGAGCAGGAACAACTGACTAATATTCCGTCTTTTTGCAGGAGTCGTATGGCCAATTCGTTAATTCGCCGATAGGCAAGACGGCCCTCAATGAAATCCTTTTTGCGCTTTACAAATGCCGGTGGGTCGAGAATGACCACGTCGAAACGCTCGTCCATCTCACATAATCGCTTAAGCTCTTCAAAGGCATCGGCTTTTACTGCACGAACCCGATCCGCATAGCCATTTAATGCGGCGTTGCGTGTAATTGCTTCTACCGCCGAGGCAGATGCATCGACACAAACAACCTCGCTCGCACCAAATGCCGCCGCCCTAAGCCCCCAGGCACCCAGATAGCTAAAAACATCGAGTACGCGCTTGCCCTTAACAAATGGTGCCAATTGATCACGATTTGCGCGTTGGTCATAAAACCAACCGGTTTTTTGGCCACCAATGGGGTCGATCATAAAGCCTAAGCCGCCTTCGTGGACCTTAACGGGTGTAGATAACGTGCCAAATCCCACATCCGCATAGTCTGGCAATTGTTCCATCGTTCGCGAATTGCCATCATTTTTCCAGACCAAAGCCGACGGTTTTAATAGATCCACCACCACTTCGGTAATGTCGTCCTTAAGTCGCTCCATCCCCGCTGTGGCAATTTGACCGACGATAACATCGTTATAACGATCGAGAACTAAACCCGGTAATGCGTCGGATTCACCGAAAACCAATCGATAGTAAGGTTCGGTATACAGCCGTTTACGTAGACCCAGAGCCACATTCAGCCGATGGGCAATTAGGCTGCGACCCCAAGCATACTGCGTGCCACGTGTCAACAAACGTGCGCAAATCAGAGCGTTAGGATTCATATAACCCGTCCCTAAGGCCTGATCGCGGGAGGTCACCACCAGGCAGGGCTCGCCAGGAACAAAACCATCCAATGGAGAACGCTTTACATCCACTTCATTAGAAAACACCCAAACATGCCCTTGGCGCAACCGAGCATCCTCGTGCGGCTTTAAATACAGCTTACGGAATTGAATATCGGCCATGATTAACAATACTTTAGGGGTTATTTTAATTTTTTTTCTAAAATGAGAGATAACTCACAAATTGGAAAACTCATTTGAAAATTTTCGTGACAAATTGGTATAATAGGCGCATTGTGCAAAAAAGCTCGAAAAGTACATAAGTCAGCAACAAATGAAATATCGTTAAAAATGTATTCTTCCCACAGCGGATTGATGCCAACGCGGCATTATCCCGTAGTTACACCAATTTAAGGTTAAAAGGAGAAAATCTATGTTGGTTGAGTCTGCGGCACCTGCACTTAACGAAGAATCGTCCGTATTTGAGCGCTGGATAGGGAAAGTAGCCAGCTTACGTGCCCGGACGGGTAGAATCGGGATTAACAAAACCATCGACAGCCGCGAAGCTTGTGCCAATGCACTTAGCCGCGTAGTGCGTATGCGCGATGAACTTCAATCTTTACGCGAGCGCAATGCCGACCTTGATCGCGCATTAGCCGACTACAAGCAGCGTCAAATTTTGATTCGTTCGTCGCGTTAATTGTAATTATTTTGTTAGTTCGTTCTTAAGCTTAGCCGTGGGGTGGTCTGATTTCAGCCACCCCGGCTAAGCTAGCTTCAGTGGCAACCCAACATCAAGCCGAACGCATCTGGAATCTCCGGATTAGAGCCAATTGCCTATCTGGCGTTTATTTATTACGCCGCCTAACACTGAGGTTAAGCGCCTCCACCCCGGCTGAAAACGCCATGGCGAAATAAAGGTACCCGCGTGGGATATGCAGGTCGAAACCATCCGCAATCAGCGCCGTACCGACCAACATCAAAAATGCGAGCGCTAACATTTTTATCGTTGGATGCCGCTCGATAAACTCGCCAATTGGATCAGCGGCAAAAATCATCCCCAATACCGCAATGATGATTGCCACCACCATTACCGGGATATTATTTACCATGCCGACCGCAGTAATGACGGAATCAAGAGAAAATATAACGTCAATGACCGCAATTTGAGCGATCACCATTCCAAAACTGATCGGGCGCGTATTATGCAGCTCCTTATCCGCACCGCCCTCGAGAGTTTCATGGATTTCTAAGGTGCCCTTTACCAATAAAAATATACCGCCGCCAACCAATACCAAATCCCTTACTGAAAACTCGGACCCGTATAGCTTAAACAACGTATCGTTCATCCGCGCCATCAATGCCAGCGACAACAGCAGCAAAATGCGCGTGATGCATGCCAACGCCAAGCCAAAACGCCGCGCCGAGGAGCGCATCTGCGCCGGCAACCGGGCAACCGAGATGGAAATAAATACCAGGTTATCGATGCCAAGCACGATCTCCAAAACGGAGAGCGTGAGCAGCGCGACCCAAAGCTCGGGACTTAAGAAAAAATCCAAGGCCGATCGACTCCAAACAGAAGATTTGCTACCGGTGTTGCCACAATATCAAACCCCAGCATAATAAGACGTTCAACATCATGAGAAATACGGCAGCGGAACCGAAGTCTTTGGCGCGCCCGGCCAGTTCATTAAACTCAGGGCTTACCTTGTCGACCACCGCTTCCACCGCGGAATTAAGCAGCTCCACCGCCAATACCAGAATCAAACTACCAACCAGTAGTGCTTTTTCCATCGCACCATAACCCAACCAAAAACCCAAGGGCGCAAGGACTACGAAAAGATAAACCTCAAGCCGAAACGACGCCTCGAAACGCCAGGCGGCATTCAGGCCCTGCATTGACCATTGCAACGCCTTATACACCTGCTTCGGACCACGCGGTTCGGTACTAGGCATAGATCAAACTTATGCCAACGGTGCGTGATACGCGAGATCCAGATCGCGCGCGGCTTTCACATCATCCAATCGACGCACTGGCGTGGTAACCGGGGCCGCCTTCATTTTGGCGGGATCAGTTTGCGCGGTTTCCAGCAAAGTTGCCATCACCTCGACAAACTCATCAAGGATCTCCTTGCTCTCGGTTTCGGTAGGCTCAATCAACAAGCATTCCGGCACCAATAAGGGAAAATAATTGGTCGGCGCATGGATACCATAATCCAACAAGGCTTTGGAAAAATCCAACGCGGTAACATTGTGCTCTTTTGCTTGTTTTTTCACTGTTACAATAAATTCATGGCTTGCGCGGCGCGATGGAAACGCCAATTCAAACCCTCTTTCCGCCATACGCTTGGCCAGATAATTGGCATTGAGTGTGGCGAACTCGGCAACGCGGTGCATGCCTTCGCGGCCCAATAGGCGCGCGTAAACGTAGGCACGCAATAAAACACCGGAATTACCGCAGAATGTGGTCAATCGGCCGATCGAAAGCGGACGGTCTTTTTTATGCACCCAATGATGCTGTCCGGTTGCGTCTTTAGCGATCATTGGAATTGGCAAAAACGGCTTTAATCGTTCGGATACACCTACCGCGCCGGCACCCGGGCCGCCGCCGCCGTGCGGGGTAGAAAACGTTTTATGAAGGTTCATATGAATGGCGTCGAACCCCATATCCCCAGGTCGAACCTTACCGAGAATCGCGTTTAAATTAGCACCATCGTAATAAAGCAAGCCACCGGCTTCATGCACCATTTTTGCTATTTCAACAATGCGCCTTTCAAATACCCCAAGCGTGGAGGGATTCGTCAGCATAATACCGGCGGTTTTCGGGCCAATGGCAGCCCGTAACGCAGTCACATCGACATCACCATTTTTATCGGTCGGAATTTCGCGCACTACACAACCGCACATCACCGCAGTGGCGGGGTTGGTGCCGTGAGCGGCATCCGGCACTAGGATTTCGACCCGATCGAGATCCCCACGATGCCGGTGGTACGCCATAATCATCGCCACACCGGCAAACTCGCCCTGCGCACCGGCCATGGGAGAAAGCGAAACGCCGCCCTTCATTCCGGTAACATCGGCCAGCATTTCCTGCAGCTCGTACATGCAGGCCATAAAACCTTGCGATAGCGATTCCGGTGCATAAGGATGGCGCGATAAAAAACCATCCAACATCGCCAGCGAATTGCAGGCGCGCGGGTTGTATTTCATCGTGCATGAGCCAAGTGGATAGAAATTCGTGTCGATCGAGAAATTTTTCCGCGACAAATTGGTGTAATGCCGCAACGCCTGCAACTCGGAAACTTCCGGTAACCCAACTGGGGTTTTACGCAACATTGCTTTTGGCAAATCTTGCGGTAAGGCGCACTCCACTGGCAACTGCGCAACCGCACCACGTCCAGGCTCCGACAATTCAAAAATCAGCATAACCACATGCACGCTTAGGGAAAGGATTTGCCTATGATGCCATAAGCGAGGGGGTATAATCTGCGTCGCCTTGACGTCCCTAGCATTCAGTTATGGCATCATGCACGCTACCAATTCATCGGGAGAAGACGGAGTATGTTCGATCCGGAACAGTTGTTAGGGCAAATGCTGGGCGGCGCAATAGGTAACGTGTTTCGGGGAGGCAGCCTTCCTGCATTTGGTACTGGCTCGTTTCGAGCGGATACGGGCATGGGGCTTGGTCTTCTAGGTATCGCGATAGCCGCGTTCGAGCATTACAACACGCCGCAAGCGGCAGCCGTTTCTACGCCAGCCGCCGCAGCCCTGCCGCCGCCTCCGCCAAAAGCGAATACCGCCCCACCTCCCCCACCCGTTTCTGCCGTTAGCAATACCCGCGAGCTGCCGGTGTTAACCGAGCAACAACAAAACGCCATCATATTGATCCGCGCCATGATTGCGGCGGCCAACGCGGATGGCACTATCGATGCGGCTGAGCGTGAAAAAATTCGCAACGCTACCGCACAATCGAATTTAAGTTCTGCCAATCAAAAGTTTTTTGAAGCGGAATTAAACGCACCATGCACGTTAGAACAAGTCCTTGCCTCAAAATCCTCCGAACTTACGAGCGACATCTATGCAGCTTCGCTTGCGGCCATTGCGCTGGATACCGCTGCTGAGCGTGATTATCTCGACAAACTTGCAGCTGGACTTGGTTTAGCCGATAGCACACGCGCGCAAATTCATCAGAAGCTTGGAGTTACACGCTAAACTCATCCGCCGGCCGTCGCAACGGACTAGGCTGTTCGTTGCCGCAGCGCTTCAAACAAAACGATACCGGCCGCCACCGAAACGTTTAGACTTTCGACTTGGCCGCGCATTGGAATGCGCGCAAGAAAATCACAAGACTCTCGGGTCAGGCGCCGCAAGCCCGCTCCCTCACTGCCCAACACCAGCGCAGTGGGTCCGCGCCAATCCAAAGCATAAATCGATTGCTCGCTCTCACCCACTAAACCGGTAAGCCATACCCCGGAGTCTTTAAGCAGTTTCAAGGTGCGCGCCAAATTGGTCACGCTGATCAACGGGATTCGATCGGCCGCTCCCGCGGCTGCACGCCGCACCGTCGCATTCAATCCTACCGCACGATCCCGTGGAATAATAACCGCACTGGCCGCCGCCGCCTCGGCGCTGCGCAGGCAGGCACCGAGATTGTGCGGATCGGTCACACCATCCAAAACCAAAAACAAAGCGTCGGTTCCCGCATCCGCAATTAGGGTTGGAAGGTCCGTATCGCCTTTAGGCACCGTAGCGCGATAACGCGCAATCACGCCTTGATGCCGCTCACCCTCGCTTAACCGATCCAGCGCATCGCGTGAGCGCATTTGCGGCTTAATGCCGTGCCCCTGCGCCATTTCAAGCAATTCCTGCACCCGCGTGTTACGGCTACCGCTCTCAATCAGCAGTTCAAGTACGTTTCCGGGATCGTGCTCCAGCGCAGCCGCGACCGAATTAATGCCCACCAGTAAATCGTTGCTCAACGCTTACGCCCATCCCTGCGTTTGGATGCATTGCGGGATTGTAGCTCGGCCGTCGGCGGCTCGCGCATTTCTTCCTCCTTCGACACCAAGCGAAAATCGATCTTGCGGTCCTCCAAGCTGGCCCGCAATACTAAAACGCGCAATTTATCACCTAACCGAAAACTCAAGCCGCGGCGTTCGCCTTGAATTAAGTGCCGCACCGGATCGAAATGGTAATAATCGTTTGGTAATTGCGTGATATGCACTAAGCCTGTGACTTGCGATTCAATCAACTCTACAAACAGGCCGAAAGAAGTAACACCAGCCACGATTCCATCAAACTCGGTACCGATGTGTTTTTCCATCCAAGCACATTTATACCGCTCATCAACATCGCGCTCAGCCTCCTCCGCACGGCGCTCATTATGCGAGCAGTGCGTGGCCAGTTGCGCCATTTGCGCGGCGCCATAAGTGTAATTTGTCGCAGTGCCGCCGGCATTGGCATGGCGTATCGCACGGTGCACCAGCAAATCCGGGTAACGCCTTATCGGCGAAGTGAAATGCGCATAGGCCTCGAGCGCCAAGCCAAAATGCCCCTCATTCTGGGGGTGGTAGATGGCTAAACTTTGTGAGCGCAGCAACACCGATTGAATCAGGCCGGCTTCGGCGCGATCGCGTATTTTTTTCAGCAACGCCGAATAATCGCCCGGTCTCACCTCCACTAACGGCGGTAACCGCAGACCAAACTCGCGCAGGAACTCGAGCAAATCCTCGTATTTGCTGGCTGGGGGCGGCGCGTGCACGCGATACAAAGCGGGAACTTTATGCCGTTGCAAAAATTTTGCCGCCTCGACATTAGCGGTGACCATGCACTCTTCAATCAGCTTATGCGCGTCGTTGCGCGGCTCATTGCCGAGCGACACCACTTCGCCCGATGGCGCGAGCCGAAACTTCACTTCGTGCGTTTCAAAATCTATCGCACCACGGCGTTTTCTCGCTTTCGCTAGAATTTTGTATAACTGGTGCAAATGATCCAAATGAACGATCAAGTCCCCCAGGCTCTCGCGTACGGCCGCATCGCGCTCACCCAAGGCTTGCCAAACTTGGTTGTACGTCAATCGGGCGTGCGAATGCATCACCGCGGGGTAGAAATTCGTGCGTGCCACCTCCCCGTCGAAATTGATCTGTATATCGGCCACCAAACACAATCGATCCACTTTCGGCAACAATGAGCAAATGCCGTTGGACAGCGTTTCCGGCAACATCGGCACCACGAACCCGGGAAAATAAGCCGAGGTTGAGCGCTTAACCGCCTCGTCATCCAGGCTCGTTCCCGGTATTACATAATGAGAAACATCCGCAATCGCTACAATAAGGCGAAATCCCTTTTTATCTGGAGATGCGTAAACAGCGTCGTCAAAATCGCGCGCATCGTCACCATCAATTGTCACCAACGGCAGATGGCGCAAGTCCTCCCGTCCGCTGATCTCGGTTGCGAGCACTTTCTCATTTATTTGCGCAGCTTCGCGCAAGGTCTCGGCAGACCATTCATTCGGTAGTCCATGGCTGGCGATCGCCATCTCCACCACCAAAGACGGCGTCAGCCGGTTTCCCAATACGGCAACCACGCGGCCAACCGGTCCACGCTGCGACGTGGGCGGCTCGGTGATTTCCGCGACCACAATCTGGCCCGCACGTGCACCATTATCACGACCAGGGGGAACTAAAATATCTTGGTGCAACCGTTGGTCATCCGGTTTTACCATCACCAACCCGTCTTGTTCGATAATGCGACCGACCAGTCGCGCCGTGCGTCGTTCCAACACTTCGACAATAGCGCCCTGCTGCCGTCCACGGCGATCGACACCAACTATGCTGATGAGCACCCGATCCCCGTGCAGCACTTGGCGCATTTGCGCAGGCGATAGATAGACGTCATCCCCGCCGGCGTCCGGGCGTAAGAATCCATAGCCTTCAACATTCGCCAGTACCATGCCCGGTATCAGATCCAACTTCTGCGCCACACCGTACCCACCACGGCGATTCTGCAATAACTGACCAGCACGCAACATTGCGGCCAGGCGTTTGGTCAACGCATCGAAATCCTGCTCCTTCGTAATGTGCAGCGCAGCGGCCAATGCCTCAGCCGTCATCAACTGCGCGGCTTCTCCAAGGCAAGACAGGATCGCTTCACGGCTGGGGATGGGGTTTTCATAGCGACTGGCTTCCCGCTCTGCGTGCGGATCGTGTATGCGTTTAGGCAAGACCCGGTCACCAGTTATGCCGGCGCCGGAAGCGCCACGACGCGGACTCTTTACCTGATCCGTCCTCGATCGCGCAGCGTGGGCGGGCTTAGCACCGGTCGACTTTTTTTTCCGAGACAAAATAATTTCCTCATCAATACCCGACCAGCGTGGCCTAGGCGGACACGATTTGCAACCCTAGATTGACACGCCACCACCTCACCGGTATCGTTTGCCTTCCATGCAATGCTCAACGGGCATTGCACACCTTAGCCGAGGTGGCGGAATTGGTAGACGCACTAGTTTCAGGTACTAGCGGGGCAACTCGTGGAGGTTCGAGTCCTCTCCTCGGCACCAAATGGCTCTTCGCCAACATCTTTTTTCCCGCCCTATCCCGCCTGTTATCATTTTTTTGAGCCCCGTTGCGGTTCCATCCGTTTATTTTTATACTATCCAGCTTTCCGTTACTGCTTAACGAACCAACAACCATAAGGAAATTCCGATGGTATGTTAATGAGAGGTATTTTCACCCAGTCGAATTTTTATTCTCTAAATTATGGATAGTTGTTGCAGGTTAGAGAATCCATTTATTCGAGCCAGGTTAGCTGTTTAACCAAACGGAGCCACCTCTTATGAAATCATTTCCAGCCCGTAAATCAGCCATCTTCAAAGCCATCGGCCTGCTGATTTTCCTATTCAACGCCAACTCCGTCCTCGCCTTAACGACGCTGACCGTCACGCTCAACTCAGACAATAATCCAGGCGGTATCGGAGATATGGGCGATCTCAGGTATGCCTTGAATTCAATGAATCAAGACTTAAGCACGACACCCGATGACTACGCGATTGTTTTTGACTTCCCGATGACGATTCAGCTCAATGGAATTCTGCCGATCATCAACAATTCCTCAAATCCCGTGAATATCACGATTGGCAACCCAGGCTCCATTCCTACCGTCACCATTGACGGTAACGGGGGGGCATACAGTGGATTTTTTATCCCGATAGGAAATGTAACGATCCAAAACATGATCTTTCAAAACCTGACCGCAAAAGGCGGCAATGGCGGAAGCGGAATCTCAGGCGGCGGCGGTGGCCTTGGTGCGGGAGGGGCCATTTACGCACCTCAAACATTTTTAAATGGTTCGAATCCTTCGGTCACCTTACTGAATGTATCGATCAACAATTGCTCTGCTGTGGGTGGAAATGGTGGAAGTTACTTAGGCCTTTCTTCTACGGGCAATGAAGGCGGCGGCGGCGGTGGCGGTTTTAGCGGAAATGGAGGTTCCATTACGACCACGGGAATTACGGGCGGCGGCGGCGGCGGCGGTTTTGGTGGAAATGGTGGAGATGTCACGCTGTCGTTCAGCGACCCATTCGGCGGTGGAGGTGGTGGCGGCGGCGGATTGGGATCCCGTGCTGCGCTCGGCACCCCCACAAACTTAGGGGATGGCGGCTCGGATCAGAATGTAGGGCGGGATGGAAGTGGTTATGGTCTCACGATTACCGCAGGCGCCGGTGGAGGAGGTATCGGTGGGGGAAACAATGCGGGCGGCGGCGGCGGTGGAAGTACCACAACCATGTTTATATTGTCTGGAGGGGGCGGCGGCGGAAGCTTGGGGTCGGATGGATTGCAGGGTCAGGGCTCAACACCTCCCATCATCTTTCGCATTCTCGGGGGATCTGCAACGCCTTCCGGAGGAACTGGAGGAGATGGAGCAGGAGGAGGCGGCGGCGGTATCGTCAACACGACGTCAACCAATGGAGTGGACGGACAATCCGGGGCCGGTGGCTATGGCGGCGGTGGCGGCGGTGCCGCAGGTACTGGCGCTTTTGATGTCGCCTATACGGTGCAAGGCGGATCAGGGGGAATGGGCGGTGGTGGTGGTGGCGGCGGTGTTAATCAGTCTGGTACGACGCCTGCGGACGGCGGCAACTCGCTTGGCGGTGGCGGTGGCGCGGGTGGTGGGCCCTCAAATGGCCTCAGTGCCTCGGGTGGATCTGACATAGGAAATCTCGGCGGAGGATCTGGCGGAATTGGCGCCAATACGTACGGCTCAGGCTCTGGCGGCGGAGGAGGCGGCGGCGGAAGCGGTCTTGGTGGTGCTATCTTTGTGGATAGCGGTTTGAATTTCACCCTACAAGCATTTTCGGGCATTCCGACCGCCTTCAATACATCAAGTACTACGACACAAGCAGGAACTCATGGAACCGGCGGCCCCGGAGGCACTGATGGCACGGATGGTTCAGCATTGGGAAATAGCATTTTCTTGCGCACAGGCTCCTCCCTCACGTTGATGGCGGACGGTGCCAGTGATCTTTTGACACTCGGCAATCAAGTCGCGTTTACTGATGACACCACTTTCGGTGCAGGAGGAACCAGCATATTTGTGAGAGGGAATGGCACGGTTGTTTACAACGGAACCACCGATTATCAAGGTACCGTCACCATCAACAATGCAAATTTCAAGGTGAACGGACATATCGATCAAGCATCGGTTTTCGTCTGCAGAAACTCAAGCTTCAGCGCGCAAAGGGGCATACTCAGCGGAATCGGGGTCTTGGCCGGAAGTATCTTTGCTAATTCCGGAACGATCTCCCCGGACGCCGGCGGAACACTTACCCTTGGCAGTTTGATTCTAAATTCGGCGGGGAGCGGCAGCCTCGGAAGTCTTGTGCATATCGACATCGATTCCAGCGGTACATCGTTAGTCGCTGTTACGGGACCTGCGTCACTAGCGGGTACGCTGGAGATCAACCTGGACTCAAGCGCCACACCCGGAAGCTATACCCTACTGACTTCATCGAGCATTACAGGCATCTTTGATTCCGTTACGTTTACAGGATTGACTCCGACTTATACGCTCTCTTACCTACCGGTGGGGGCTCCTACGTTTGTGCAATTGAATATCACTACCACTCCGGTGGGTTTACAGTCGTTCGAGGTGGAATAGACCGTATAGTCGTGCGTTGCGTGCGTGCTCAAGGACGAGCATAGCGCGATACAGCAATCAACGGCTGATCAGTGCGATCACCCAATGTGTACCGTCAAAACGGTAACTTCAATGCAAATTGGAAAAGGTATCCAATGGTTTATTTCACCACCCGCAAATGTTGCCCTTTGCGCGAGGCCAACGGCTCCGGTGTCGGGGGCGTTGGTGCGTTTTCGGTGGGAAACATCATGCCTTGCCCGTTTTCCTGTGCGTAAATGGCAAGAATGGCGCCCATCGGCACTTCCACGGTCTGACTGACACCGGAAAAACGCGCCACAAAACGGACGAAATCCTTACCAAGCTCAAGCTGATTAACCGCACGCGCAGCGATATTGAGCACCACTCGACCGTCCTTTACCGCACTGGCTGGAACCTTCACGCCATCGGCGGCGGCATCCACCAACAGATAGGGGGTAAGGCCATTGTCGACGATCCAGTCGTACATGGCGCGCAGCAGATACGGGCGATTGGAACTCATTACGATCGAGGTCATGTTCAACTTAGAACTATTCTTAAAGTCGGAGTGCTTTTTCTTCTGCGGTTAAACTGCGAGTGTAGGCTGGATTGCGGAAAATACGTTCTCCATAGTCGAGAATCACCTGAGCCTCGCGCGGTAATTGCACATTTAAGCTCGGCAACCGCCAGATTAACGGGGCCAACACGCAATCGGCAAGGCTAAATTCAGGATTCAAGAAAAATTTTGCCGCTTTGAATACCGGAAGGCTCGTAATTAGACTTTCGCGTAACTGCTTACGCGCCGCCTCGGCAGGTCGCCCACCAGCGCCAATCATCGGATACAGGCTCAGCCAATCGCGTTCAATATGTGCGATCGCCAAGCGCAAACGTGCCCGAGCCAAAGGATCAACCGGCATTAACGGCGGATGTGGGTAGCGTTCATCCAAATACTCGGAAATCACGCCAACCTCATACAACGCCAAGTCCCGGTCCACCAGAGTCGGAACCGAATTGTAGGGATTAAGTTCAAGCAGTTCAGCGGGTGGACTGCTCGGGTTTACCGCGATGAGGTCGTAAGCCAAGCCTTTCGCAGCCAGCACCATGCGAACACGGTGGCACCGCACGCAGTCGCGCGCGGAATACAAGGTCAAGACCGTGCGCGATCGTTGGCTTAAGGCCATGCTATCCCCTCACGCCTTTCGCAAATGGGCCGCCGTCAGCGACTGCTTTTTCCCAATTTGCGTCAAACCACTACGCTATCACTAGCGCACATTCTATCTTCTGAAAGAAAATTTAAAAACCCACCAAGCTGCTTTTTTTACTTAAGGGGCGAGTTTATTGCCTCACCCCGTATTCTGCGCCAACTTGGCGTATCAATGCCAGGTATCAATGAACGTCTTTCCAATACTCGTGCTTCAACAACCAAGCAATAAAAGTAAACAGCGCCAAGTACAACAGCACCCATACCCCCATACTTTGGCGTTTAAGCGCAGCCGGCTCTCCCACATACTGCAAGAATGCAGTTAGATCGCGCGCGGCTTGATCGTATTGTTCGGCATTGAGTTTGCCGGCAGCAACGGGTACAAATTTTTCCAGTTTTTCACTGGTCATCTCGTGACCCGGCTCGCCTTCTTTAACGGTGACGAATTCGGCCTTTTGGACACCCTGCAATTCCCATAGCACATTCGGCATGGAGGCGTTTGGGAAGACCGTGTTGTTCCAGCCCACCGGACGAGTCGGATCGACGTAGAATGACTTCAAATAGTTGTAGATCCAATCCGGCCCTTTGGAGCGCGCCTCCAGAGACAAATCCGGCGGCGCCTTTCCAAACCACACCTGCGCATCCGTAGAGCGCATCGAGGCTTGCACCGTCTCGCCAAATTTAGCGCCGGTAAAATTGAGGTTGTGCATCACCTCACTCTCGCTTAACTCAAGATCCTCGCCAATGCGCGAGTAACGCATAAACTTAAGCGAGTGGCAGCCCACGCAATAATTAAAGAATAACCGCGATCCCCGCTGCAACGAGGAGATGTTGGAAACCGTTGTATTGGCCGAAGGCAACTCGCCCTCTTCCGACGCGCAGGCCAACCCCGTAGTCAACAGGACTCCGATTGCGATCAATCCAAGCTTAGTCATAGCTTTGTTAGTCATGCGTGGTCACCCGCTGTGGAACCGGCTTGGTGGAATCCCATTTACTCCACAGCGGCATTGTGAAAAAGAAGGCGAAGTATAGGAATGTCAGAACCCGGCCGAAATAGGCTTCGTTAAGATTGGTGCCCGGCCCCGCCCCGATCTTCCCCAGCCAGAAGAAACTGAAGGCAAACACGCCTAAGGCCAGCTTCGACATCCAACCGCGATAGCGAATCGATTTTACCGGGCTCTTATCAAGCCAAGGCACCAGAAACAGCATGACGATGGCCGAGAACATCACCACGACACCGCCGAGTTTGTCCGGGATGACACGCAACATTGCGTAAAACGGGGTGAAGTACCAAACCGGCTTGATGTGCTCCGGCGTAACCATGCGGTTGGCCTCGATGAAATTGTCGTGCTCGAGAAACCACCCACCCGCAGTCGGCTCAAAGAAGATAATAAACGCACAAATAATCAGAAAGAACCCGGTGCCGAATAGGTCTTTCACCGTGTAATACGGGTGAAAGGCAATGCCATCCAACGGCTTGCCACCCGCATCGGTTACTTTCTTAATTTCAACGCCATCCGGATTGTTGGAGCCTACTTCGTGCAATGCTGCCAAATGCAACACCACTAGCAATAACAACACCAGCGGCAGCGCGACGACATGCAATGCAAAAAAGCGATTGATGGTGGCGTCCGCAGGCAAATAATCGCCCATGATCCATTCCACCAAATGACCGCCGATTACCGGGATAGCGCCAAACAGCGAAATGATCACTTTCGCTCCCCAAAACGACATTTGCCCCCACGGCAACACATATCCCATAAAGGCCTCGGCCATCAATACCAAATAAAGGAACATGCCGAGGATCCAAACCAATTCGCGCGGCTTCTTAAACGAACCGTACATCAAGCCGCGAAACATATGCAGATAAATAACGATGAAAAACGCCGATGCGCCGGTCGAGTGCATATAGCGGATCAACCAACCCCACTCGACATCACGCATGATGTATTCAACCGAGTTGAACGCTTCGGCAACGCTTGGCTTGTAATTCATCGTAAGGAAAATGCCAGTCACGATTTGGCTGACCAATACGACGAGCGCGAGCGAACCGAAGTAATACCAAATGTTGAAATTCTTCGGCGCGTAGTATTCGCTGGTGTGCGAGCTTAAAAAATTAAGGATCGGCAAGCGCTCCTCGATCCAAGCCAGCACGCGATTTTTAGGCCGTATAGTGACGTGTTGCGTTGCCATTATGCCGCCTCCTTGTCCAAACCGATCATGATGCGGCTGTCATCGATAAAATAATACGGCGGTACTTTCAGGTTAGACGGTGCCGGCACGCCTTGGAACACCCTGCCCGCCATATCGAAACGCGATTTGTGGCAAGGGCAGAAAAATCCACCTTTCCAATTCTCGTCAAACGGTTCGGGCCGAATCTCGCCATGGAACTTCGGCGAACAGCCAAGATGCGTGCAAATGCCAACCAACACCAACACCTCAGGTTTGATCGAGCGGTAATCGTTTTGGGCGTACTTGGGTTGCTGCTCAAGATCGGTCGATTTCGCATCTTTCAACCGATCATCCAAGCCGTTTAACGCCTGCAATTGACTATTGCTGCGGCGAATGATCCAGATCGGCTGGCCACGCCACTCAAAAATAACCATCTGCCCCATCTCAAGCTTGCTGATATCAGCGATGACAGGGGCACCGGCAAGCTTAGCCTGCGCACTCGGTTCCCAATACTTGATAAAAGGCACTGCCGCGCATACGGCTCCTGCACCGCCAACGACCGCGGTCGTTGCAGTGAGGAACCGGCGACGTCCCTGATTTACGCCTTCGTTCGCCATCCGGTTCTCCGGTAGTTCATATTGTGTGGGTTTAGGCGGACCTAAAAATCGTGATAGTGTAACCAAAGCCACTGGCAGCGCACAATTGATGTCGATCGTAAATCGATAAATAACCGTACCCAGCCCGACTCACCCCTTGAAGGTACATGCTTGCAAACAATGAAACTCGTCTACCGCACATTCCTATTTGTGCTGCAATTCGCCATCATTGGCCTGGCCTGCGCCTATGTCGTTACTCAATTCGCGCCGCAGCTGGCAGACCGGCTGCGCGAGTCCTTCGGTTTTCCACCCAACGCCGCTCCCCAGGTCATAGTCCACTCCACGCCACCCCAGGTTCCAGAGCGTGGTGAACTGTATTCGACCCTGTCCGGGCCCGTATCTTACGCCGATGCCGTGGCCCATGCGGGACCCGCGGTGGTCAATATCTATGCCAACAAAGTCATTACCGGTCGCTTGGTTTCGCCGGATCAATTGCTGGTGCAGCGCTTATTCGGCGGTCGAGTCAATATTGGGCCGGCGATTAAACAACGCCGGCAAAGCCTTGGCTCGGGCGTTATCTTCAGTGCCGATGGTTATGTACTGACGAACAATCATGTGATCTTAGGCGCCGATGAAATCCAGATGCTTCTGTATGACAATCGCGTGGCGCAAGCGCATGTGGTGGGCAGTGACGCCGAGACGGATCTCGCGGTATTGAAGATCGACGCGTTAAATCTGCCGACGATAGCCGTGGCTAACAAACCGGTTACCGTTGGCGACGTGGTACTTGCGATTGGCAATCCATTCGGTTTTGGCAAAACCGTAACGATGGGGATCGTCAGCGCCACGGGCCGGCAATTGATGAACGCCACACCGTATGAGGACTTTATCCAAACCGACGCGGCCATCAACGAAGGCAACTCCGGCGGCGCGCTCGTCAATGCGCACGGCGAGTTGGTCGGCATCAATACCGCCAATTACCGCCAAAACCCGGGCGCCGAAGGCATTGGTTTCGCCATCCCCGTTGGCACCGCAAAAACCGTTTTAGACCAGATCATTGATCACGGTATGGTCATTCGCGGCTGGCTCGGTGCGGAATACACCAACGTGCCGGTAGCGGCGAACAGCGGCCTGCCCGCCGCCGCTCGAGGCGTGTTGGTGCAGGATATTTATGCGAACAGCCCCGCTGCGCTAGCAGGGCTGCAACCCGGCGATGTATTGCTACAGCTCAATGATGAGCTGATTAACGATCAGAATGAACTGCGCACACGCGAAGCAGCGCTCCCTCCAGGCACTAAGGTGAAAATCACCGGCTTGCGCGCGGGCAGCCCCTTCAGTGTTGAAGTGAGTTTAGTGCAACGACCGGTGTTCAATACCAATGTAACTGGCGGTTAACTACTCCGTGCGTTTTTAACTCATCCTTTATTGATATTGATCGCTTGCTCAAGGCTTGCGAAGGTCACCGTGTTGTCAACTTGATAGCTGTATCGCCTGTAGAGCAGACACAATCCGCATGTGTTCAAAATCATTATCATTCTCCTCCGTTTGCTAAGAGCCAAGCTCTTACTATCTCACTCTGCAATGCTATAGCAGCCCTATCTATGGCATTAGGAGGTGTTACACCTTGAGGGGGTGTGCTGCCAATCATAGCGTGGTACCCCATACTGTTATCCAATTCCTGCAAAGAATAATTCCGTAATAAAATACTCCTGGCCGTTAAACCTGTCATAACATCGCTTGCCTCACTTCGTGCCGCTGCGCCGAGACTACGGTATAACTGTAGTAAACGCGTTCTCACGGGTCTGCTCATCGCGCTAAACAGCGTCTTATATTGTTGGTACACAGGCGAACGGTCGAGATTTTCATATGCATCCGCATTCGGATTTCCATATTGAAAATAAGCGCCCTCAGGACCATAAGGATTGTTAATCATCGACCGACCGGTGTAGCGCAAGGAGCTGAAACTAGGGACAACATCCACCCCACTTTCTACCGCCGTCTCAATTTCTGGCGCAGCCGCTTCAAGCTCCGGAACGATAGGGCCTGCCGTAGTCATCATGACGGGGGCTAAATTGGCCAGATCGGAGACCTGTTTTAAGCCCTCGACAACGGCGGCAACAGTGAGCGCTAATGTTACGATCGTTGCCCCAGTCTCCGCTTCACCTCTCGCTACGCCCAAGGCGTCATCGTTTGAAACATACGTATTCGGAAGCTGCGACTGACGCTGAGCCTCTAGGTCTTGCGCGAAGTTTTGACCTATGAGCTGTTCCGGTGTCGGGGTCATGGGTCCGATACCGGTAGCGCCGGCCGAATTTGCTCCAACGCCTGCAAATCCCGACGATCCACTAACCGCCATCGCACTCGCTTGGCAAAAGCCACCCTGACAAGTCACCGTCGGCGTCGGCACGTTCACGTCCGCTGGCAAGTCGTGCGGGGGTGGCGGTGGCTGCGGCACCGTCTGATATCCCGATGGATCCGAGAACATAATCGGATTGTTGTTGGCAAAGCTGTAGCCGTTGCCGGTAATGCCGGTGCGTCCCGGATCGCGGTTGTTGAAGAGTTTCGTGATCGTGTTGAAGTCGCGCACCCCAAAACGGATCAATCCCGATCCGGTCGGATCGGGCCTACCGCCTTGGAACGTGCGCCGTTCCGCGCGCTCTGGGGTGGTGCTCGGTGCCGTTAGGGTTTCGCCGTACGGCGTGAACGTGAACGGAGTCGTGGTGGTTGCTCCTGCGCCGTCGCTGCGCACCAGGGCCAAGTTGCCGCTGACGTCGTGATGACGAATCGTCGTGGTGCTGCCATCACGGCCGATCGAGCCGACGATGCGCTCCGCCCGGGTGCGCACCATGCGCAATGGGTTGGTCGGATCGGCTCCTTCTTGGTAGGTGAAGTCGATGCCCGGTTCCTGCACCAACACCGGATCCGGTCCGCTGCGCTTGATTCGAATGTCGCTGCGTTGCCGATCGGGGTCTTGCACGTACGACGCATTTTGCGTGTCGACCATCTCCCCGCGCGGATCGAGCGTGAAGTTGGTCGCGTCGCTCTTGATCATCTCGCCGGCAGTATTGTATTGATACTGATGCACCGCATTGCCACTGCCATCCACGATCCGGTTCAACTGCGTGCGGTCGGTCGCCTCGTTGTACTGGTAGGTCCAATCGCGCAAGTCTCGTCCCGGAATAATCTCATCCACGTGCGCAATCCGACTGCGCCCTTGGCCGATGCCATCGTGACCAAAGTCCATGTTGAGGTGATACCCGAGCGTGTCGTTGTCCGCTCGGGTTAATCGATGCGTGTCGTCGTAACGGTACTGCACCGTGTCCACCCGCCCGTCGATCTGGCGCGTTTGCACCTGCGCGATCGCTCCCGTGCGCGGATCCAACCCAATGTCCTGCTGCCAGGTGCTCCCGCCTGCCTCCAAGCGGCTTTGCGTCACTCGTCCCACCGCATCGTAGGTGCGCGTTTGACGCCCGCCACGCACATCGTCGATTTGCGTCACCTGTCCGGCGGCACCGTAGGTGTAACGCACCAAACTCGTGCGCGCCCCGTCCGGATCCTCGATCAGGCTTCTCACCCGGCCCATCCGGTCGACGTTCGTTTGTACCGTGATCGGCGCTCCATCCCCCAAGTCCAACGTCGTGCGATACGGCAATCCCCCCAGCGTGACCTCGTGACGCTTGCTGTACCGATCCGCAATAAACCGCCCGTCCGACCAAGTGACGTTGATCGTGTGCGTTTCCGTCTCCACCTGACCGCGTCCGTTGCAGGTGATGTCGATGATGCGACTGGCGGTTGCGATTCGATTCGCTTGGCCAAAGCAATTGCTGTTCGGGTTCGTCTCGTAGCTAACCGTCGTTCCTCCGTACCCCGCAATCAAGCTCGCGTCCGCCGCCGGTGGATTGAGTTCTTGCACTACTCTCCCACTGAACCCATCCCGCACCGTCCGGTACAGCCGAGTGCTGGGAGGGCCGTAGCCCGGGGTGGGGATGTTGTGTGCCGTCTGGGTCGATAACCCATCCCGGTCGTAGCCGTATTCCCACCACTCCAGCGGCAGGTCCCGCTCTTGATCGCTTTGCGTGTTGTAACGCCGCGTCTGCGTCTTACGTCCGATGTCGTCGTACCGGTACGTCGTGATTTGTCCCTCGTCGTTCGTCACCGCAATCGTCTGGCCGAGCTCATCCACCTTCACGCTGCTGGTCAGCACATCGTGTCGGTCATTGTTGGTAAACCGCCGCGCCGTCACCGTGCGCGCGATCGGGTCCACCTCCGTCTCTCCCAGCGTGACCCCCATCCAATCCGAGTGGATCGTCACCGGGTGCGCGTACGCCGCTCCCGCTGCGCTGCTGCGCGCCACCCGCCGCACTCGGCTCCCGCGCGCATCCGGACTCGCCACTTCCGTCGGCTCGTTGTAATTCCCGCGCCGTAAGATCGCCGCCGTCGCAGGTTCCGCCCCTCCCATCGGATTCGGCGCTGTGATGGCATCGGCATCCCCGTATATCCCGTATTGATAGCTCATCGTCGACTGCGTCTCCGGCTCGCTCCCCATCGAGGTCACCGCGCTCGCCGTCAACGGCCGGCCCAATCCATCGATGATCGACGTCATCCGGCTGCTCTGCCCGCTGTCGATCACGCTGCTGCTGCTCAGCTCCATTCCATTCACGACTCCGCCCACCGCATGCACCGCGTACGACGCCTCTCCCAGTGGGCTTAAGTGATACCCCGCCTCATCCCGCGACACCACCCCATAGCTTCGGATCGCTCTTCCCAATCCGTCGTATTCGACGTAACTCGTCGGCGTCGCAAACGTGCGCGATAAAAAGGCCGGTGCGCTCGGTGGGGTACCGCTCGTCCCCGACACCCAATTCGGGATGAGGGTGTTCACCCGCAACCAATACGGCCGATTCGGCGCCTGCGGATACCCGCTTAACACCCCGGGTAAGCTCTCCCGCACCACCCCCGCCGTCACGCTGTCGCGTTGATACCCGGAGGGCCGCACCGCGCTCCCGCTCTCCACCCAGCTCGTCGTCGGGCGGCTGAAGGCATCCGTGCTCGCATCCGCCAAGGCCGTGGGGGTCTCTTGTGTCGGGATGGCTGCGGGTACGCCCTGCGGCACTCCCTGCGGCGTCCAATACATGCTGCGATCGGTATTGCAATCCGACGCCGTCACCTCACTCGTCGACAATCCGTTCGGACCGCGCCGCTCCAATACCGCTCCATTGGTCAAGTCGTACTCCGTCTCGCTGCGCGCGTACACCGCACTCTTACCCCCCAGCAACGGCGTCGATGCCTTTATCACGTAAATCCCAAACGCGTCGTAACACTGGCTGCTACGCCGCCCCTCCGGGCTCGTCACCGCCACCACCAAACCTCGGCTGTCGTACTCCGTGCGCGTCGTCAACGGCGCGTCCATATGGGTTAAGTCCGGGAAGACTTGTGTCTGTGTCACCAATCCTCTGCTGTACGTGCGGCTGCCAAACGCCTGATCGTCGTACGCATAACGCACCACCCGCAACCGCGTCCCCGTGGTCGATAGCACCCGCTGCTCCACCGCCAACACCAAGCCTCCTCCCGTATGGCTCTCCGTCGGGCCGCCAATGTAATCGGTGTCTTGGATCAAGTCCGCACTCGGGTCCGCCAGGTTGCGGTGCTCGATCACTCGCGTCGGCGCTCCCAAGTAAAGGTCCGGCTGCGCGTCCGTGGCCTCGCGGTTCGCGCCGTAACGGTATTCCGTCCGGCTCTCTTGCCCGCTGTACCCCCCACCGAACTCGTTCTCGGTGTTGTGTAAGCTCTGCCGGCTTTGCAACCGGTAATACCGGCTCGCCGCATCCCCGTAGGTAAAATACGAGTTCGTCGTGCGATCCAGTAATTGCCCCGTGCTGCTGACCAGCGACACCCGCGTCAGTAAACCCGGGCGCTCCTCGCTAAAATCGTACTCCGCGCGCGTCGATTGGCCGGTGCTTGCGATCGTCGTCACCGTCCCAAACCCCAAAAACGTCGGTTGCTCGCTCACGTAGTGCGTCGCATCGAGCTTCTCCGGCGAGCGACCGACGTGCGCATCGGCGTATTGGTAGCTTTGCTGATACTCCGGGCCCGCTCCGGTTAACCCTTGGCTGGTGGTCACCGTGTCGTGCAGCACCCAGCCGCTGTGCGGGATCCCTTCGCGCAATCCGGTAATGGGATCGATGTGATCCAACGCGCTCGCGATGGTTTGATAGTGATACCGCGTCTGGGCTCCAAGTCCGTTGCTCACCGCTTTTAACCGTCCGGGTGCCGCCGTCGGGTCCGCATCGGTAAACACGCTGTACGTGGTCGGGCTGGTGATCGTCACGATGTCCGGCCGGCCATCCCCGCTCATCGGTAACACCAACTGCGAGGTCGTCTCCACCAACCCCAACCGCGACGCTTGGTGCTCATCCGTAAAATACACCGGGTGGCCCTCGTGCATCGGCACCTCGATCCGCATTCTGGGACCCAACCGGCCGTTGCGATTCAGCTGCACCCAGTTCGGGCCTAAGTAATCCGGCAATCCGTCGCCGTTAAAATCGATCATCCGTTCGCGCGTGCTGCTGTGGCGCGTGCCGTCTTGCGCTAACCCGTCCGCATGCGTATACCCCAATGCGATCAGCGCATTCGGTTGTGTTTCTTGCAGGTGATACCCGCGTCCGTAATTGACCAGCACCCGGGCCGGGGTCAGCTGATACCCCGCTTGCGCCACCCGCGGTGCGGGAGTGCTCCAGCGCTCGTAGCGCGGCTGCGTGGTCAGAATGTCCGGCAAGCCGTCGCCGTTCATGTCCACTTGCGCTTCCGTCTGCAGCGTATCGAACGCACTCTCGCACGGTAAATCGTCGCTGCGCTGGCACAGCGGCGCCGTCACCGAACCTGAGGGGCTCGGCGGTACTTCTTCGTTCGGGTGATCGTGATCCACCGGCAATCCCGCTTCAGCGCGCGTCCACGCAATGAACGGGCTCCCAAACGTCAGCGTCTGCGGACTGCCCTCGAGCTTGCCCGGGTACACCGCCACTGCCCAGCCTTCCGGCACCGACACCGGTGCTCCGCTCTCGTCCCGATACGCCTCGTAGCGCACCGTCACCACCCGATCCAGTATTCCATCGCCGGTCACATCCGCCAGTGAGCCTGCGTCTTCGTTCACCGTCGCTATCCCTAAGCTCGCACCAAAAAACGCGTTGCTGCGCATTTGTTGCACCCCGCGGATCGTGCTGTCCGGGTCGATCGCGGTCGGCATCGTTCGGCCCACCGTCTCGTAGCGCGCCGGCACCCCCGGCAAACGCCGGAACCACAGCCAGCGCCGATCGTCCGACCCACCCGGGGCCGCCACGCCCATCGTTCCGATCTTGCGCACCACATCCGCCAAGCCATCCCCGTCGATGTCCAGCACATAGCCTTCGATGTCGTGGTTCGGCGTCAGGGCGGGACCGGCGTCCGCCGACAACGGGAAAATCCCGCGGTGGATGTCCCAGCCGCAGAACACGTTCGCGGTGGGGTTGGTCGTTTCCAAACCCAACGGACGCGCCAGGTTCAACGCCTGCGGGGTGCTCGATAAAGACCCATCCACCGCGCCCTTTAAATAACTCGCGGTGGGAAGAACTTGCGCCACCGTCGGATGTGTCAAACAATAAGGATCGCTCAGCCAGTTCACAAAATCCGGGATCCCGTCTTGATCCATATCCCGCAGCCCTTGCACCTCACCCGGTGGACCCACGTACTCAAACCGATCGCTCCCCACCTGTTGCGGCCAGCGATCCCGCGCCCCTTCCAGCC
>CAYXMH010000024.1:0-52283 GCA_964466115.1 uncultured Rhodanobacteraceae bacterium
AGACCAGCGACACTTTGTCGAGCACGTTCGAGTCTTTCATTTCGTGATAGAAGTCGTTGCCTTCGCGGGTACGTTCACCCACGCCTGCGAATACCGAATAACCGGAATGCTCGATCGCGATGTTGCGGATCAGCTCCATCATGTTCACGGTTTTGCCGACACCGGCGCCGCCGAATAGACCGACCTTGCCGCCTTTGGCGAATGGGCAAATTAAATCGATGACCTTGATGCCGGTTTCGAGCAATTCGTTGTTGGCGGCTTGCTCTTCGTAACTTGGCGCGGCACGGTGGATAACCCAACGCTCTTTCTCGCCGATCGGGCCTTTCTCGTCGATCGGGTCGCCGAGCACATCCATGATGCGGCCGAGTGTTTTTTCGCCGACCGGAACCTTGATGCCTTCGCCGGTGTTGGTGGCCATGAGATTGCGCTTAAGGCCATCGGTGGAGCCGAGCGCAATCGTGCGCACCACGCCGTCACCCAACTGTTGCTGCACTTCCAGTGTGATCGCGGTATTGGCGACCTTCAGTGCGTCGTACACTTTCGGCACCGCATCGCGCGGGAATTCGACGTCGACCACCGCGCCGATGATTTGAACGATTTTGCCCTGGCTCATGACTGTTTCCTCAAATATATACTTATATGTTGCAACAAATCGCGCAAACGTCGTTAGACCGCCGCCGCTCCGCTGACGATCTCCGAAATCTCCTGCGTAATCGCCGCTTGGCGCGCTTTGTTGTAAATCAGTTGCAAAGTATCAATCAGCTTGCTCGCGTTATCCGATGCGCTCTTCATCGCGACCATGCGCGCGGCGTGCTCGGAGGCTAAGTTTTCCAGCGTCGATTGATACACCAGCGATTCGATGTAACGCGTCATCACATGATCGAGCACGACATCGGCGCTCGGCTCATAGATGTAATCCCAATCGTGTTGTGTTTGCAGTTGCTCAGAGGCCGGCAACGGCAACAACACGTCCACGGTCGGCTTTTGCGACATGGTGTTCACGAAATCGTTGTACACCAAGCTCAACCGCTCGATGCGACCGGCGGTGTAATTGTCCAACATGACCTTAACCACGCCGATCAATTGGTCAATCTGCGGGCGCTCACCGAGATGCGATACGCTGCCGACCAAATTGACCTTGAGCCGCTTAAAGAACACGCTGGCCTTGCTGCCGATGGTGACGATATCGACCTCAACGCCCTTGCCTTGCCATTCGCGAATGTCGGCCAACAAGCGGCGAAATAAATTCGAATTCAAGCCGCCGCATAAGCCGCGGTCGGTCGATACCACGACATAGCCCACGCGCTTGATCTCTTTGCGTTCGATCAAGAATGGATGTTTGTATTCGGTATTGGCTTTGGCGATATGACCGATCACTTGACGCATCAGGCGCGCATACGGGCGCGACGCTTTCATCAGCTCCTGCGCCTTGCGGATTTTACTTGCCGAGACCATTTCCAGCGCGCGCGTCACCTTGCGCGTATTTTGCACGCTCTTGATCTTGGTTCGGATTTCTCTAGCGCCAGCCATCGCGTTTCCTATCTCGTAGGGTGGGTCAAGACCCACCGCTCTTAGTCATTCATTGCACCGCACGGTGGGTTAAAAACCCACCCTACAATCACCAAGTGCCGGTTTTCTTGAACTCGGCGATCGAGGTTTTGAACGTCGCTTCGATCTGGTCGTTCCAATTGCCGGTCTTGGTGATCTCGTCCATCAACGCCTTGTTGTTTTGCGTCATAAACGTGTGCAGCGCTTTTTCAAACGGCAGGATTTGCGGCAACGGTAAATCGTCGAGAAAGCCTTTATCGACCGCGTACAACGACAGCGCCATTTCGGCAATCGTCAACGGCGCGTACTGTTTCTGCTTCATCAGTTCGGTTACGCGTTGCCCGCGTTCAAGCTGCTTGCGCGTGGTTTCATCAAGGTCGGAAGCAAACTGCGCGAACGCCGCCAATTCGCGGTACTGCGCCAAGGCCAAACGCACACCACCACCGAGCTTTTTAATGATCTTGGTTTGGGCCGCACCGCCGACGCGCGATACCGAAATACCGGCGTTGATCGCAGGACGAATACCGGCGTTGAACAAATCGGTTTCAAGGAAGATCTGGCCGTCGGTGATCGAGATCACGTTGGTCGGCACGAACGCGGATACGTCACCGGCCTGGGTTTCAATGATCGGCAACGCGGTTAACGAACCGGTTTTCCCTTTCACGGCACCGTTGGTGAATTTCTCCACGTATTCTTCCGACACGCGCGAAGCGCGTTCGAGCAAACGGGAATGCAGATAAAACACGTCGCCCGGATACGCTTCGCGGCCCGGCGGGCGCTTCAGCAATAGCGACACTTGGCGATACGCCCAAGCCTGCTTGGTCAAATCGTCATAAATGATCAAGGCGTCTTCGCCGCGATCGCGGAAATACTCGCCCATCGCGCAACCGGCGTACGGTGCAATAAACTGCATCGCGGCCGATTCCGATGCGGTTGCCGCCACCACGATCGTGTGCGCCATCGCGCCGTGCTCTTCAAGCTTGCGCACCACGTTGGCGACCGAGGACGATTTTTGCCCAATCGCAACGTAAATGCACTTAATGCCGGTGCCTTTTTGATTGATGATGGCGTCGATCGCCACCGCGGTTTTACCGGTTTGACGATCGCCGATGATCAACTCGCGTTGGCCGCGACCAACCGGCACCATCGCGTCGATCGATTTCAACCCGGTTTGTACCGGTTGATCGACCGATTTACGCCAAATCACGCCCGGCGCTACTTTTTCGATCGGTGATGAATGCGTTGCGGTGATTGGGCCGGCGCCATCGATCGGTGCGCCGAGCGCATCAACCACGCGGCCTAACAATTCATTGCCAACCGGCACTTCCAGAATGCGCCCGGTGGTTTTTACCGTATCGCCTTCGCGCAAGTGTTGATACTTACCAAGCACCACCGCGCCGACCGAATCACGTTCCAAGTTCAACGCCAAGCCGAACGTGTTGTTCGGAAATTCGATCATCTCGCCTTGCATCACATCGGCCAAGCCATGAATGCGTGCGATACCGTCGGACACCGACGTAATCGTGCCTTCGTTGCGCGCTTCGGCCGAGAGTTTGAATTTCTCGATGCGGCTTTTAATCAGATCGCTGATTTCAGACGGGTTGAGTTGGGTTTGCATACGTTGTTTCCTTAAAGACTTAAGGTCCGCGCGAGCGGACCCAAAAATGAAAACGGGTTAATGTGCCAATGAGTTCTGTAGTCGCTTTAAGCGTCCACTCACCGAACCGTCAATCACGATGTCGCCGGCATCGATAATGGCGCCACCAAGAACATTGGGATCGATCGATTGCTGCAAGTCGATTTCGCGGTCGAAGCGTTTTTTCAACGCGGTTTGTAATGCGATGATTTGCGACTCGCCCATTTTGGTGGCGGTGCGCACGCGCACTTTGAATACACGCTCGGCTTCGCGCTTGAGCTCTTCGAACAGCGCGGTAATTTCCGGCAGCACACTCAATCGGCGGTTTTCGGCCAACAAGCGTATAAAGTTACCGAATGCGCCGTCTAACGACTCACCTTGCGGTAAAAATAAGCCGGCTAAACCTTCCGCGGAAATGCGCGGATTACCGGTCAAATCAACCACACGCTCGTCGCTCGCGACTTCCGCTGCAAAGCGAAGCTTCAGCGACCAATCGGCCAGCGTTTTATCGCGGCGCGCCAATTCAAAAGCGGCGCGGGCATACGGGCGAGCGAAAGTGAGAACGGTGCTCATCGTTTAAATCTCGGCTACCAATTGGTCGAGCAGGTCTTTATGGGTATTGGCGTCGATTTCGCGTTGAATAATCTTGGCCGCTCCGGTAACCGCAAGCACCGCGACTTGGGTGCGCAGTTGTTCTTTGGCCCGATGCACCATATTGGCAATCTCGGCATCGGCTGCTGCTTTTTGCCGGCCAATCTCGGCTACAGCATCGACCTTGGCTTTATCCAAAATCTGGTTCGCCTGCACGTGCGCCTTGTCGATGATCTCAGTTGCCTGCACACGTGCTTTGCGCACTTCGTCGGCCGCACGTTGATCGGCGTCTTTCAATTCCGACTGCGCGCGCTCGGCCGCGACCAAGCCATCGGCAATTTGCTGCTGACGCTGTGCAATCGCGCCCATCAGCGGCGGCCAAATAAATTTCATGGTGAACCAGATCAAAATCGCAAAAACGATCATCTGGCCAAACAAGGTCGCATTGACATTCATTGCGACAACTCCCTCAACGTAAACAAATGGTTTGGTACTTAAGTAGCCGCGTCGGGACAGTTAAATGTCCCGACACGGCTCTCTAGCAACGCATTAACGCAGATTGGCCAACAGCGGATTGGCGATCGCGAAGTACATCGCCAATGCCACACCGATCAGGAACGCCGCGTCGATCAAACCGGCCAACAGGAACATACGGCCTTGCAGCATCGGAACGAGTTCCGGCTGACGTGCGGCGGATTCCAAGAATTTCGAGCCCATGATGCCGATGCCGATACAAGCACCGTTCGCGCCAAGACCGATAATGAGGCCAATACCAACCGCCGTGTGGGCTTGGATAAGGGCAATAAACTGTTCCATGGTAAATCTCCTTAATAGATCAATTTGGAAGTTGCGAAAAAATTAGTGATGCTCGTGCGCCATCGAAATGTAGACGACGGTCAACACCATGAAAATGAAAGCCTGCAAGCTGATGATCAGAATATGGAAAATCGCCCACGGCGCACCGCCCAGCCACGCGATATACCAAGGCAACCCGGCAATCAGCATGAATACGAGTTCACCGGCGTACATGTTGCCGAACAACCGCATCGCCAACGACACGGGTTTGGACAAGTACTCAACGGTATTCAACAGGAAATTGAACGGCGCAAGCCAAGGACCAAACGGCGCGACAAAAAATTCTTTGGTGAATCCGCCCAGGCCTTTGACTTTCAATGAATAAAAAATCACCAGAAAAAACACCGTGATCGACATCGCGAACGTGGTGTTGACGTCGGCGGTGGCCACCGAACGGAAATGAAAGTGCTCTGGGTTCGCACCCGCCATCGCCGCGCCCCAACCGATCAGGTCCAGCGGCAGCAAATCCATGGCGTTCATCATGAACACCCACAAAAAGATGGTAAGCGCCAACGGCGCGATGAAACGCCGATCGCCATGGAATACGTCTTTGACTTGGCCGTCGACAAAATCCAGCACCAATTCAACAAACGCCTGTGCCTTGCCCGGAACACCGGCCGTCGCTTTGCGCGCGTGCATCCAGAACCACAACAGACAAAGCCCGCCGGCGATGACCGATATCAACAGCGAGTCAATATTCACCGACCAAAAGGGGGTGGCACCAAACTGCACGGTGTTATGGGTTAAATGGTGCTGGATGTATTCGGTAAGGCCGGCGCCCGCTGCTTCGCTACTCACGACAACTCCAGAATCTTTTCAAACTAACGTCAATTGACTTTGAAACGTAATCCCACCACTTGCGCAATCAATGCGGCGATGAATCCGCACAGAGCCGGTAACGGCGGCAACTTCAGCACCAGGATGACCACATACAACCCACCAATACTGACCATCCATTTCAGCGCCGTTCCCGCAATCAGCCTGGCAAACGCCTGACCCGGTTTGGCATGAATCGTCGCGAACAAACGCAAGGCCAATAACGCATTTCCCAGCGCAATCGCCATTCCACCGCCCAAAGCCGCCAACGCAAACGGCACACCTTGAATCAGGAACAGCAAGGCGACCAATAATGCAGCTCCTACCTGGGCAAATACGACACGAGCGGCAAGCCGCCGTCCAACGGCGATGGAATTGCTCACTTGAAGGTATCAATCCAGGTAACGGGTTAAACCGATTGCATTTGGTAGACCAATAAAACCGGTCAATAAAGCCTGAAAATTATAGCATCTGGGGTTTGAAGCTCGCAAGCAAACAGATAGCTTGTTGGCTTAACAATCTGGCGTTCACGGCACTAGAGCGAAAGGGCATAACGACGACCAAACCGACGGCAATTGCCCCGCATAAGTGTGCCCCCCCGAAAATTCGGTATAGAACACGGTGCTGCCGTCAATCCAACCGTTGCTTAAAAACCGGGTGTGATCGTCGCGGGCGGCCGACAACCGAGTGGAATCCATTAACCCGATATGGATATCCACCGGAATAAAACGCGTCGCAGCGCTGAGCAGTGCATCGCATTGTCCGACGGTTGGGCATGCGAAACCGAGTGTCGCTCCATCCACTCCATAAGCGGCGAGCGAATTGGCGTTCACGCTGGCATTAAAGTTATTCAGCATCACATCGTGCATCACATAGCCGCCGGCCGAAAAACCCCAGCCATAGCGGCGCGTGCGGTCGATGTTATAGGCGCTTTCAATATCTGCAAAAACGGCCGCGAACACATCGTAATCGGTGGGGTAATCCGCCGCCGATCCAGGGGCTATCCAACCACCCATACTGCCACTGGCCACCGGGGCCGCTACGATAAACCCATTGCTATCGGCGACCGCCGCCCAATCATCGCGTAAAACTTGCGCCGCCGTTTCGGCTAATGCCGGAGAACCCGCCGCACCATGCAAGGCCAACAGCACGGGCCAAGCGTGATCGGAGCTATATCCACTTGGTATATGCAAATAGTAGTTATGGCCGCCAAAATCGGTAACGCTGACATTTCGGACCTGATTGGCCGCAAGCGCCCCACCACTACCGCTGGACGGATCGTGTGGAAGGGCCTCGGCGGTTTCAAATCCACTGACGAAAAGTGCATCCGGATAATGGCATACCCACACTGGTAGATTTAGCGTAGATACCGCTAATACAGGAGTGGTAATCGCAACCGCAGCCACGCCAAGGAACCAACAACGAAGAAATCGCATGGCGGAAGTCTACGTCTATGATTGTTAAGCCCTTGTTGCCTACGTCACGGAATTGCGCAGAGGCGTGAGCCGTTCTATAGCTGCGTCTTAAGCTTGGGCGCATAATCTGAACAAGCGATTGGTATTCAGATATGCCAAAATTCTTGTCTTACGAAAACCACTGCGCCCTTTTTATCGATGAGTAACGCAAAAGACCCCTTTCTCGACGTTCCCAGCGGCCAAACCGTATTTCGCGAAGGCGACATCGGCACGGACATGTTTATTATTGAAAGCGGCACCATTGAGATCCGCCGCACCGCGCACGGGGCTGAACCGGTGGCCACTCTGGGTCCCGGCGATTTTTTTGGCGATATGGCCATGCTGGAAGACGAGCCGCGCTTTGCCAGTGCCGTGGCTGTCAGTGCTGCGCGTTTATTGCGCATTGAACGCGCCGCATTCACCGACGTACTGAAACAAAACGCGGAAATCGCCATACGCATTATGCGCAAACTGGTAGCACGCCAACGCCATGCCGAACGACGCGTGCAGGAACTGCAAGCGGAATTGGCCAAAGTTGCCGCAACGGGTCACGCCGTTGACTCCGCAGCCGACAAATCCGCTGCACCCGCCCAATTCGCCACGCAAGCTTCGCCTCCCCCGGGCGTTGCACCTATGCAGTTGCGTCATGCAGCGAGCGGCCAGTGCCTGGCATTCGATTCTGCGCGCACCGAATTTCTGATCGGCCGCCCCGACCCGGTCTCGGGCATGCAGCCGGAAATCAATCTTGGGCCGTTTGATCAGTCGCGCACGTTAAGCCGCCGGCACGCGAAAATCCTGTTGCTGAAAGGCGCCTACGTCTTACGTGAGGAGGTAGGAACCACCAATGGCACGTTTGTGAATGGTCAACGCATTAAAACCGGCACCGATGTGGTGTTGAAAGCGGGTGATCAATTGCGCTTTGGGTCCGTAGAGGTGGAGTTCATCTCCACCCCATGAGCATTGAAGGAGCTGGCATGACACAAGAGAACGATTGGGCAAAAGCACTCGATGCCATTGATGTGTCGGCGCTAGAGTCATTAAAGCGGCTTAAACAAGAGCAAGATTTGCTTGATGAACGATTGAAGGCAATGGCCGCCATGAAAGCCACGGTGGCCGCCGCCGTATACCAACGCGTATTGGACGATTACCAAGCCCGGCGCCGGCGTTTGGAAGATGAGGCGGGACCACAAAAACAAGCGGTGCGCGTCGAATTTGCGAAACTGCGCGATTTGCTCACGCGCTCGCAGGCCGATCATGAGATGAGCAAGCTCGATCTACAGGAACTTGAGCTGCGCCATAAGCTCGGCGAGTTTGACGACAAAGAATATGCCAAACGCTCAAAAGCGATCGAGTCGCTGGTAGCCAACAAGGCCGCCGCTCACGACCGGGCGCTTGCACTGAAAATGCGATTTCTCGAGGCGGTGCATTCGGAGATGGATTTGCAATCGGGGGCGGGATCGCCAGCCGATATTACAGAGCGCTCGATGGCGGCAATCCCCAACGCCGAATTGGCCCAATCCGAAGCCCGAACCGATGAGGTTCGCGTGGTGGACCTGCCTGCGGCCTCCTCTAACCGCACGCAAGTTATGCCCGCCGTTACGGTGGCGAAACCGTCCGCAGCCACCAGCGAGGTCACCAGTCAATCAACGGTCATGTTTCGCGCCGCACGCTTGGTGCCACAAAACCCCGAGGCGGGTAAGGTCAGTTTCACGCTCAATTTAAAACCCACCACCATCGGCTCCGATTCGGTCAACGATGTGCGCATCGGCGGGCCGGGGGTAGACCCAAAGCACGCGCAAATCACCGTCAGCATGGCCGGTTTTACACTGGTGGATTTTACCACGAAGCATGGGACCCGCGTTAACGCGGAAAAGATTCGCGAACGCCTGCTGCGCCACGAAGACGTGATTCAAATCGGTGCCGCGCGCTTTGTCTTTCGGGAAGGGTAAGCTCAATCCATGGCACTGCAAATTCACCAACAGCAGCAAGGTGGCGTTCGCATCTTGGCGCTAAGCGGGCGGCTGGATACGGAAACCGCCGCCGATCTCGAGCTTACGATTCAGGACCTGATGACTGCGGGCGAGCGGCATTTTGTAATGGATCTTGATGGCATCAGTTACGTCAGCTCTGCCGGCTTAAGGGTGTTGTTAATGCTAGCCAAGCAACTCGACGCCGGCCGGGGCAGCTTACGGTTGGCAGGCTTAAGCGCAGCCGTCGCTCAAGTTTTCGATGTCGCAGGCTTCACCGCCATGTTTGCGATTTTCCCCGATCGCGCAGCCGCGCTAAACGATCATCCGGATGCCAGCCCGGACCCTGCATTGGCGCTTGCGGCGGGGAAACTGCTAGGCACGGGTTCACCTGTTTCGGCACCATCGGATGGCGCGAACCGTGATGCTAATGAACTTGCCCATCACGCTGCGAAATTGCTAGGCGCGCAACCACCGCCCAAAACGCCACCGGCATCGAAACCGCGCAGCACAGCCACGGTCAAGCCTCAAGCCGCGGTGGCTCGACCCAGCCAGGCGCCGCCAAACTCCCCCGCGCCAGGGTTGATCGGTAAATTGCGTCATCTGTTCGGCGAAAAACGCAAATAAAAGCGGACCTTCGCATTAACCCAATCGCTGTAGCGCGATCAGCGCCAAATCGTCGCTTTGCGGCTCGCCACCGGCGAATCGAGCCACCTCCGTAAGTAACGCATCGATGGCGTTTTGCGGATCGTCATTCTTTATAAGCGTGGAAAGTATGCGCGCATGTCCAAAAAGATCTTTCTGTTCATTGTGCGCTTCATCCAAACCGTCGGTGTAAAATAGTAAAAGATCACCCGCACCCAGCGTGAACCGAATCGACGTGTACGCGCTATCCCGAGTAGCACCAAGCGGGGTGGCGTGATGCACGGATAAGGGCTCTATCGATCCATCGCGACGACGCCAGATCGGGTTGGGATGACCCGCGCTGACCAACTCCAAAATCCCGCTCTTTGGGTGCAGTGCCGCAGCCAGCATGGTAATAAACATGCCCGCCTCAAGTTCGCTATAAAGCTGCTGATTCAGTTTTGTCAGCAATTCAACCGGGCCTGTCACTTGACTGGCTAAGAAACGGACCTGCACACCCAGCCGTGCCATGTACAAAGCACCGGATAAGGCTTTACCCGATACATCGGCAATCAAGATACCGATTCTGCCATCGCGAAAAGTGACGAAGTCGTAATAATCCCCGCCTATCGCGCGTGCCGCGGCATAGCTATCGGCAAACCGATAGCCCTCCAATTGCGGTGGCGATTGAGGTAGAAAATGTTGTTGTACCCGCCGCGCCAAAGCCAAGTCGTGCACTTCAATGCTGTGCGCTTCCGATCGTGCTCGATGCGCGCCCAGTACCCACGCCAATAACGCCGCCATGCCACCGAACAATTCGTGATCGGTATTGGGCCACGCGTTATTTCGGTCGGCATCGAGATACAAGCCGCCAAGCAATTCACCATTCAAACGCAACGGAATACCTAATACCGTAGCCGGATAGGACTCGCCAAGCCCTAACCGTGCGGCCAGCGTTTGCAACGCACCGGCTTGGTCAAGATAGATTCCAAACTCTTGCCGCATGGCCTCGGCCATTATTGTCGCGGTTCGTTGTGGATTGAATGATTGATTCGGTTTACTGCACTGACACAACAACGACAAGGAGTCGTCACCCGCAACGCGGGTATAAACAGCGGCACTGACGCTGTACGGAAAAACACGCAGCAATTTATCCAATGCCGAACTTAACTGTACCCGCAATGGTTGTTGCGTATTCGCCAAACCTGCGACGCTTAAAAACCAGTTAAGGCGCGTCAATAGCTCATTTGGCAAACTTAGGTGCGCACGCACAATTTCCACCGGCGCATTGGGTAGCGCAACCACTGAATGCGATCCAGTAGCCTTATCGACCGACACCACAGGTATCACCAACGATGGCGATTCGGAATTACCGGCTCTAAATACCGTTTTTATTTGCCCGAACTGAATTTCGTCGCCGTCTTCAATCCGAACCGGTGCGCTAAGCCTTAAGCCTTTGTGCGATGTACCGTTGGCACTGGCAAGGTCATTCAACTCGAAATGCGTGGTGTGATCGCTGATTTGGGCATGCCGGCGTGACACGGTGGCGTCATTCAAGCGCACGTTGGAAAACTGCCCGCGGCCGATGATTGCGGTTCCGCGAAAACTGAATACCTGGCCGGCCAATACACCGGATGTGACGATCAGACTGGGCATACAAAAATGATGCGCGATCTGTAAGAGGTGCGTTGCAGTTTCGCATAAATGCTTTGGTGAGGGGCAACCAATGCATTCTTTCTTCAGCGGACAGCGCATGTTGCGCCATCGCAAAAACAAGAAAGGCCGGATGACTTACATCATCCGGCCTTTGAATTAGAGCAAAAACGAATTACTTGCTAGCAGCGGCTTTCTTGGAACTGTTAGCCATATTGAGGCTGTCATTGGTTGCCTCGAACGCGCCTTTGGCAAGGTTGCTCAGCGCTTCGGACGTCTTCATGCCAAGGCCAATCGCTTCCTGGCCATTGCTGTACATTTTCTCGGTCGACGCTTTAACCAAGCTTACGCCTTTCGGCCACATGGCTTTCACGCCATCGAAATCACGCGCTTCAGAAGCTTCGGTCCAAAAAGCAACCGATGCATTCACGTTGTTTTCGAACGCTTTCAGATTCATTTCCGTCATGCGCTCCATGCTTTCGATGGCCAGATGCTGCGCCTTGAACGCGGTGTCCATGAGGTTTTTGCTGATGCTTAAGAACTGGGTGTTGATTGGATTGAACATGTTGGTGTCCTCCGCTAAAGGTGGGGTTTAAAAGCTACGAAGGGCAGTTTAACGGATTGTTTGTTGCGTTGCAACAAATTCAATGCTTAGTATTAACTTATTGTCGGGTATGCATATTCAGATAGTTACATGCAAAATTTTATCGTGTTTATGACGCAGAGCGCCATCTTAATGAGTCAAATTAACCAGCAACGCATTGCGGAACTCGGCCGGGGCCGAATTGCCCAGCCAAATCCCCAATAAGGTGCGATTGAATTCCACTCCGGTGAGCATGCCCAACGTTTTGCTCCCGAGTGTGACCCGCATCCCTAGATCGGGAATGTAATCGAACGTCAGTTCATCGCCACGGTGCACGGTGTCCAGCATGGCAATGAATTTTTCCACTCGGTCGGCAATATGCCCGTAAGCGCTCTTGTCGATCGCCCGTTGAAACGCCTGGCGCCAGTACTGCTGCATATTCTCCTTCGAAAACTCCGGCATCAGCCAAATTAAACTGACCCGGCAAACCGAAAGCCCTTGCAACAAGCTGGTATCCGATTTAGTGCCTGCCGGTAGGTATAAAGCGCCCAGATACAAAGGCAAAAAATTGCGCTCCGCCATCGCGGCGCCATTTAACTTTAACACCTTATCGTAGTCGGCCATTCGAACGGCATCGGCAAACTGAAACCCGTTGATCTCGAGCGCGAACGCCGCATGGCTGAAGCCAATCAATAACAACAGCCAGGATAGATAAATGGTTCGCATCCCAATCCTTAAAATGAAAAATGCGCGCTTGGCTTAAGGTGAAGTGTAAACGGCTTTGCTTTGGGACGCGACGGCGGCTTGCCATGCACCCGCATTCTATAAACCGGGGCTGCCCGGGCCAAAATAGGCACACCCGCTCGTACAAGTCTCATATATGACGATTTTATGTAACGCCGGAAGTTTGGGTTTAAGCGCCTCCCAAATCCAACGCGCTAGATGTTCGCTGGTGGGATTTTCAAGACCTGGAATTTCATTTAAATAACGATGATCGAGCTGCTCAAATACCGGCGCGAAAACCGCTTTGATATCGGCGAAATCCATGACCCAACCGCGCAATGGATCGAGCTCACCGCGCACATGCACCTCAATCTTGAACGAGTGCCCATGCAAGCGAGCGCACTTGTGGCCATCGGGCACGTGCGGAAGCCGATGCGCCGCTTCGATTGTGAACAGTTTAAAAATATCCATGACGTTGGCAAAAAATAATTTAGCCGGCGCAATCGTTAACGGGTTCGATTATTGACCATCGAAATGGCCATTCGGGGATTCAAATGCATTATACGAATGAGATGGAAACTCTTGGCTTACGGTTGCGGCCAAGCGTTGGTGGGTCGTGGAGGATTCGAACCTCCGACCAAGAGATTAAAAGTCTCCTGCTCTACCAACTGAGCTAACGACCCAGGAATGGAACTTGAAGATTATCTCGCAAGCTTAAGGCGTGCGCTATGGGGCGCGAGAGTTTAGGGCCAGTTGCGTCAGTACACAAGCGGCTAATCATTACGCCTTTTGTAACCCTTACGAATAACGGGTTGGATCGGCCACGGAAGCCTCGCGAAAGCCGGCCACGCGCAAGCGACATGCATCGCAGCGACCACAAGCACGCCCATCGCTATCGGCCTGATAACAAGACACCGTCTGCGCAAAATCCACGTTAAGACGCAAACCTTCGCGGACAATGGCGGCCTTGCTAAGATGAATCAATGGTGCAAACACACGCATGGCCCTGCCTTCCACGCCGGCTTTCGTCGCAAGTTGCGCCAACCGTTCGAACTGCTCGATAAAAGCGGGCCGACAATCGGGATAACCTGAATAATCGACCGCATTAACGCCGCAAAAGATCGCATCGGCACCCAAAACCTCCGCCCAACCTAAAGCCAGCGACAACAGAATGGTATTACGCGCCGGAACATAGGTGATGGGAATTCCGCTGGACTCAAGTTCCGGTACGGCAATGGCCGCGGTCAATGCCGAGCCTCCAATTGCCCGCAAATCGAGCGTGAGCGTCTTGTGTTCAACTGCGCCCAGTATTCGCGCCATACGTTGCGCCGCCAACAACTCCGAACTGTGACGCTGACCGTACGCGATACTGAGCGCATAACAAGCAAAACCTTGCTCGCGCGCCAGTGCAAGCGTAACGGCCGAATCCATACCCCCCGAAAGCAATATCACCGCCCTTGAGGGATTTTCTGGGGGAATCACCGTGCTTGTCGTCATATCCTGAATAATCCTAACCCGTGACTCGGCCTGGGCACGTCAGTGCCCAGGCTCCTCGCCCCAAATCCATTTATGCAATTGAATCTGCAGGCGCACCGCTAAGCGATCCTGCAAAATCCATTCGGCCAATTCGCGCGGCGTGATCTTTCCATGCACCGGCGAGAACAATACGTCGCAACGTTGCGCGATACCGTGTTGTTTCAAAACAGCGCACGCCCAATCGTAATCACGACGATCACAGAGCACGAATTTTACTTGATCGTGCGCGCTTAGGTGATCGAGGTTGGTCCAACGATTGCGCTTATCTTCACCGGAACCGGGGGTTTTAAGATCCAGCACCTTGCTTACCCTACGATCCACCGCAGCGACATCCAAAGCCCCACTGGTTTCAAGCGAGACCTTATATCCGGCATCGCATAGGCGTTCGAGCAAAATGAGGCAACGCTTTTGCGCCAATGGCTCGCCGCCGGTCACGCACACGTAGCTCGGCGAATAGCCGGCAACCTCAGCGAGAATATCCGTGATCGTGCGCCAGCCGCCGCCGTAAAAAGCGTATTCAGTATCGCAATACACACAACGCAACGGACAACCGGTTAGGCGCACAAAAACCGTGGGCCAACCAACCGAGCGCGCCTCGCCTTGCACCGAATAAAAAATCTCGGTGATGCGTAAGCGTTCAGAAGAGTCAATGGACACAGCGCCGGATTTGCCCTTCATCGGGCTTATTCACAGTTACAATCAAATTTCATGGTTCGTTCACCCTTCGACGGACATAAGGGGAACGAAAACGGTGAGTTAATGGTGCCCTTCGAGCTTAAGTGCCCGCAAGCGGCCTTGAGCCAAGCGCGCAACCGTCGTATCCGGGTACTTCTGTACTACCTCGTTTAAGGTTGCTTCGGCCTGTGCCCACTCTTTCATTTCGTAATGGCAATAACCGACCTTCAACAAGGCATCACCCGCCTTAGGGCTTGCCGGAAACTGCTTCAACAGTTTCTGAAAGGTTTCCAATGAAATACGATAATTCTGGGTGACGTAATACGATTCACCTAGCCAATAATAGGCATTACCGGCCAACTCCCCATTCGGATACTGATCGATAAAGCTCTGAAACCGACGTGCCGAATCGGCATAGCGGCCGTCTTTCAAAGCATTAAATGCCTGATCGTAGGCACTTTTTTCTGCGGCAGGATCCGGCGATTTCCCTAAATCTGTGGTGCCAGTGCTAGAAGCAACCGGCGGGGGACGTGGCGGCGAAACCGGCGCTGCCGGGGTTGCTGGCACACGATGGATTGCCGATGAAGAAGCCGGCTCATCATTCGTGCCACTCGGGGATTCCTCCGCGGGTGCGGCCAGAGGAATATCTTGCAGTTGCCCGCCAGCCGGGGCACTAGCCGAACCGCGGCCTTCCAGACGCGCAATGCGCGAATCAAGATCAATGTATTGCTCTTTATTGCGAAGTTTCGACTCGTCTACTTGGTGCTTCAACTCCTCGATCTGACCTTGCAAGGATTGCAACTGAGCTTGCAATGCATTGATCTGATTAACGAGCTCGATGTTGCCTTGCGCCGAGCCTTCACCCAGCTGTTGCTCTAACTTGGCGACCCGTTCCGACAAGCTCAAGCGCTGTGGCTCAGCCCAAACGGCGGTCGCAAAAACAACGGCGACAAAATACGCCGCCGTTGTTGCATAGCGAATAAAACGTGATTGGGTCACGATTTACTTTGCCGTGTATACGATCTCAACACGGCGATTTTTCTGCCAACAGCCTTCGTTGTGATCTTTGCACACCGGCCGCTCTTCACCATAGCTGACCACATTCATTTGGCTGGACGACGCACCGGCCGAACCCACGGCAGAGCTCACTGCATTGCCGCGGCGCTCACCAAGGCCCAAGTTGTATTCGCGCGTACCGCGCTCATCGGCGTTACCTTCTAAGGTCACACGCGCATCGGGGAATTGACGCAAATAAGCGGCATGACAACCGACAATCGCCTGGAATTCCGGTTTGATCTCGCTGCGATCAAAATCAAAATACACCACACGTTGACGCAAGCAGGAGTCCGAATCCAGGCTGTCGCGCGTATATTTACCACCGCGATCACCGGCTTGGGTCGACGTGGTCGAATCGGTGGCGGTTGGCGGAACCTGATGGACTTCTTGTTTTTTGGCGCAGGCGGCAATGCCCAAAATGAGCGAGCCTGCAAGGATGATGCGAATCGGGTGGTTCATGGTCTTATCCCTCAATGGTTAACAGAAAAAACAAACACTACGCCGGCGTACCAGCGGTTATTTCTTATCTCGCGCTTTTCTTTAGTTAGCGCTGTCGGAACGGTGACCACGCAGGTTCGCGCACATCGCCGTCGGCCAAAACCAACCGCTGACGTACTCGTCCGTCCGTCGACACCGCATACAACACGCCGCGAGGCCCTTCGGTCGCGGCGTACAGGATCATGCTTGCATTTGGTGCGAAACTCGGCGATTCGTCGACATTTCCCGGCGAAATCGCGTGGTACTCGCCCGTAGCACGGTCCAAAACCGCAATACGATACACATTTCCGCTGCCTTGCGCCATAGCTATGTGCTTCGCATCGTAGGCAACCGAGGCGCGAGCGTTGTAATCACCCGAAAAAGTTAAGCGTGCCGGCTCACCACCCGCGGCTGAAACCTGATAAAGCTGCGGTTTTCCCGAGCGATCCGAGGTAAATACCAGGCTTTGTCCATCCGCCATCCATACCGCCTCGGTATCAATCGCAAAATGCTTGGTAATTTGCGTGGTTTTGCGGCTGGCCAAGTCCATGACATAAATATCCGGATTGCCGCCGTAGGACAGGGTTAAAGCAAGCTTAGTCCCATCCGGCGAAAACGCCGGAGCGCCATTAATGCCTTTATTGGCTGAAATCACTTGCCGTGACCCGGAGGCTATTTCCTGAATGTAAATCGATGAATTTCCGCGTTCAAACGACACATAAGCGAGTTTCTTGCCATCCGGCGACCAAGCCGGGGACAACAACGGCTCGCGCGAGCGCACCACGGTTTGTGGATTGAACCCGTCGGAATCGGCCACCATCAAGGCGTATTGCATATTACTGTTACCGCTGCCCGAGGCCGTGATATACGCAATCCGAGTCCAAAACGCGCCACGCACGCCGAGAATTTTCTCGTAGACCAAATCGGCAATCTGATGCGCCACGTCACGGGCGCCAGTACGTTGTCCGCTCACGGCCAAACGCAACAGCGCTTGCTGCTTAGCGACGTCGAACAACTCAAACTCGACCCGCATCGCACCGGCTTGGCCGTCCAAGACGCGCCCCACCACAAGATAATCTTGCTTTAATAAGCGCCAGGTGGGGTACTTAACCTCGGCCTCGCGGGTTGGGAATTCGATCACATCGTTTTTGGGTAGCCCGCGAAATTGTCCAGAACGATTAAGATCGTTGCGGATGATGTCGGACACATCGGTATCCAAGGGTAATCCCATGCCTTCAAACGCGAATGGCACTACTGCAATCGGCAAGGCCGAGGCATTGCCGTTGACGATATCGATCGTTAAGCCTTGGGCCTGTGCACGCAGCACGAACATAGCCCCAAGCAAGAATCCGATGCAGATCTTTAGGCGCATGATTTATCCATCATAAGTGAAGTTAAAGGTGATATCGCGAGCGAACACTTTCTCGTAACCTTGATACGGCAACGGCTGAGCTTTCATAACCGCCTGCTCAATCGACGCCCTGGTGATCGGATCGGCATTGCAAGGCGCGGCAACATGAGCGGCAATCACTTCGCCTCCGGGGATCTGCACCACGTGGATCGCACATTTTAAGCCCACTTGCGCTGAATCCGGTCGATTCCAATTTTGCGTAACCGCCGTCTGGATTGAAGAGATGTAGCGAGCGAGAAGACTATTATCCTGGCCATTGGTTCCCGTTTGGCGCGTGTCTGCCGCCAAAACCTCGTGTTCCAGCTTTTTTTGATCGGCTTTTTGTCGATCTTGCAGCTGCGCCAATTTCTCTTGCTCCAATTTGCGGCTTTTTTCGGCCTTTTCGCGTTCGGCACGGGCTTTTTCCAACTTGCGCTGCAGCTCGCGATCCTGGCGCTCCTGCTCGGCTTGCTGCTTTTCTTGCAGTTCCACTTGTTCCTGGTGCTTGCGCTCTTCTTGTTCTCGCTTGGCTTGCTCGGCCTTCTGTTGCGCCAAAGCGCTAACCCGCTCACGCTCTTGCAGCTCTTGGCGTTTTAGCTCGGCCGCGTCTGCTTCGCGTTTTTGCTCCTCCGCAGATGGGGTTGGTGGCTCCACGGGTTTCGGCGGCGCTTTGCGCGTGGAGGCGCGCGGCTTTTGCGCCTGGGTCGGACCGACCAATTCGGCCTCAATGACGGCACCCGACACGCTGACCGGCCGCATCGACCGGGTCCACAACAGTCCGACAAACATCACCGCAATGCAGGCCAAATGAACCAACACGGCATACAGAAGCGCTCGCAGCTTGTCGCCAACACTCTCCATTGGTTAATGTTTGGTTTCCTGCACCGGCTGACTCATCAAGCCCACCTTGGGCACGCCGGCCTGCTGCAACAGCACCATGGCTTGATAAATCTTGCCATAGTCCACGCGTTCATCCCCACCGATCATGACCGGAATTTGCGGATTCTGGCGCACGAACGCCGCCACTTTATTCACCAGCGCTTCGGCTTCGATCGGTTCGCGCGGCGTGTTACCCAATGTAAGGAAAAAATGACCGGCCTGATCCACCGACACCACCACCGGCTCTTTATCGGCTTGCACCGCTTTGGCCGCGGACTGCGGCAATTGGATATCCACACCAAGATTCAGCAGGGGCGCCGTTACCATGAAAATAATCAACAGCACCAACATCACGTCGATGTAGGGTACGACGTTGATCTCGGCTTTAAGCTTACGGCGTTTGCGGTATTTTCCGGTTTGCATGGTTATCGCTCGAACGAAGAAGACGGGTGCGCGGGGTTAACGTTCAGTCGCATTGTCCGTTTCTTCGACGTGGGCTTGACGCTGCAATATGGAAGAAAATTCTTCTAGAAAAGCATCATAACGTCCGTGAATACGCTCTAACTTCGTCGAATATCGGTTATAAGCCCACACTGCCGGGATCGCCGCGAACAAGCCCATAGCGGTGGCGATCAATGCTTCGGAAATACCGGGCGCCACCATCGCAATCGTGGCCTCTTTGACATTGGCCAAGCCCTGGAACGCAATCATGATGCCCCATACGGTGCCGAACAATCCGACATACGGGCTGATCGATCCCACATTCGCCAAAAACTCCAGGTTTTGTTCCAATCGATCCACTTCGCGCGATAAGGCCACGCGCATACCGCGTTGCGCACCTTCCAACAGCGTGCGTGAGTCGAGCTGCTTGCGTTGCCGCAACCGCGCAAATTCGCGAAAACCGGCCTCGAATAAACTCTCGATGCCGGTGACTTGCGCGGCCTGCGTTGTCACATCTTTAAATAGCGCCGCCAAATCCGCGCCGGACCAGAAGCGCTCCTCAAACGCATCCGCGCCGGAAATGGCGCGATCCAACATCGCCTTCTTGCGAAAAATAATCACCCACGAGGCCAGTGAAAACACCAGCAACAGAAGCAATACCAATTTCACCGGCAAACTGGCTTCAAGCACCAGTTGCAGAAGGTTCAATTCGCTGTTCATCGTAAATCGGTCTCCTTAAACATTCGCAAGCACTGCGCCGGTATGGCGCGTGGCCGAAAATCGGATGGATCAATACAGGCTACCCGCACCCTTGCCTCGAGTAATACCACACGATCGGCCGCACGCAGCAAGGTCTGGTTAAAAATCACGCTCGCCGGCCTTAACTCACGAATCGCCGCGGTCGCATCGAGCAAATCATCGAGCCGCGCCGGCTTGAGATATTGGATGCCCATCTCACGCACGACAAATAGCGCCGCATGATCGATACGCAAGCGTTCTTGCTCAAAACCGCACGCGCGCATCCATTCAGTACGCGCACGCTCGATAAAGCGCAAGTAGCTCGCATGATAAACCACGCCGCCGGCATCGGTGTCTTCCCAATACACGCGTACCGGCCAAGAAAATGCGTGTGGCGGGTTCGCTGGCGTCGATTCACGCATTGTCATCAATAAACAATTCACCCAAGATCGGCGCTTCTTTACCGCGCGGCGGTTTCAAACCCAAATGGCGATACGCTTTGTGCGTGGCCAAGCGGCCGCGCGCCGTGCGCGTTAAAAACCCCTGTTGGATCAAAAATGGCTCCAGCACATCCTCAATCGTACCGCGTTCCTCGCTCAATGCCGCGGCCAACGATTCCACCCCCACCGGACCGCCATCGAAATTCTCAATGATGGTGTTGAGCAGCCGGCGATCGAGTGCGTCAAACCCTTCAGTATCCACCTGCAGCATGTGCATGGCCGCCGCGGCCACCTCGCGCGTGATCGTGCCGTTGGCTTTCACTTGCGCAAAATCACGAACCCGGCGCAACAATCGATTGGCGATGCGCGGGGTACCGCGCGCGCGTTGCGCGATTTCAGCCGCACCTTCGGCGCCGCACGGGATTTCCAAAATTCGCGCCGAACGGTGCACAATTGAGGTTAATTCAGACGTTGTATAAAATTCCAACCTTTGCACAATGCCAAAGCGATCGCGCAACGGCGAGGTTAATAATCCGGCGCGCGTGGTCGCGCCAATCAACGTAAACGGCGGTAAATCGAGCTTGATCGAGCGCGCCGCGGGGCCTTCGCCGATCATGATGTCCAATTGAAAATCTTCCAGCGCCGGATACAGCACCTCCTCAACCACTGGCGAAAGCCGGTGAATCTCATCGACAAACAGCACATCGCGCGGCTGCAAATTGGTCAGCAACGCCGCCAGATCACCGGCGCGCTCGATCACCGGGCCTGAGGTGGTGCGCAAATTCACGCCCAACTCATTGGCAATCACATGCGCCAACGTGGTCTTGCCAAGCCCGGGCGGGCCAAAAATCAATACGTGATCCAACGCCTCGCCGCGGCGCCTCGCCGCTTCGATATAAATCGACAATTGTTCGCGCACCGCCACCTGCCCAAGGTATTCATCCAGGCGCTTGGGGCGGATGCTGGCGTCGAGCAACTCGTCGTCGCGATCGGCCTTGGCGGTGATAAGACGGGATTCTTCCATAGGTTCAAGGAATCGGGTATGGGCGTGGTCATATGATAGGCCGGAGTACCCCTATCGCGGAATTAAATTTCGACTTGCGTTCCAAGCTCGATTAAACGATTGCCCGGGATCTGGAAAAACGCCGTTGCCGGGCTCGCATTGCGCGAAAGGAACGCGAACAATTTATCGCGCCACAGCGACATCCCGGGACGGTCCGTCGCAATCACGGTTTCACGACTGACGAAAAACGTGGTGTCCATCATATCGAACGGCAACCCAATGCCACCGCAACCTTCCAATGCAGCCGGCACATTCGGGTCTTCGGCAAAACCAAACTTTAGCACCAAGCGATAAAATTCGTGCCCGAGCGCATTAAGCTCAACCCGTTCGTCGCAATTGGCCACCGGCACCTCGAGAGTTTCAACGGTCAGCAACACATTGCGTTCGTGCAACACCTTGTTGTGTTTCAAATTGTGCAATAACGCGTGCGGCACGCTCTCTTGGTTGGCGATCAGGAACACCGCCGTGCCCGGAACGCGCAACGGCGGATGCGCGGCTAACGAGGAAATAAAAGGCGCCAGGGCCAAGCCGCTTTGCTTGATCTCGCGCATCACCAAATCGCGGCCGCGCCGCCACGTGGTCATCAAGGTAAACACGATCAAAGCCAGCGCCAGTGGAAACCAGCCACCATGCTCGATTTTAATCGCGTTGGCGCTGAAAAATGAGATGTCGATGGTTAGGAATACCAGCCCCAATAATGCCACCACCGCACGACTCCAACCCCATTGCCGACGCGCCACGATCAGCGCTAAACCGGTGGTAATCACCATCGTACCGGTCACCGCAATGCCATACGCGGCGGCCAAATTATCGGATGTGCGAAACCCAACCACCGCGGCAACAATCAATACCAGCAGCATCCGGTTAATCCACGGCAAAAATATCTGCCCAACCGTTTCGCGCGAGGTATGGACAATTTCCACCCGCGGGGAATAGCCAAGCAGGATCGCCTCGCGCGTCATCGAAAACGCCCCGGTAATTACGGCTTGTGAGGCGATGACGGTGGCTACCGTAGCCAATCCGATCATCGGATACAAAACCATTTCCGGCACTAAATGATAAAAGGGATTGTCCACCGCGCTTGGATCCGCCAGCAATAAAGCGCCTTGGCCAAAATAATTGATCACCAATGCCGGCGCCACAAACCCGAACCAGGCCAGGCGAATCGGCCGCTTTCCGAAATGCCCCATATCCGCGTACAGAGCCTCGGCACCGGTCAGCGCCAAAACGATACTGCCAAGCGCTATAAATGCAAACTTACCGTTGTGCAAAAAGAACTCAACCGCATAAATAGGGTTTATCGCCAGCATGACCGTTGGTTGTTGCACAATCATTATCAAACCCAAAACGGCAATCGTCACAAACCATACGCACATGATTGGCCCAAATACGGCACCGACCCGCGCCGTTCCGCCGCGTTGAAAATAAAACAGCAACAGCAAAACCACTAACGTAATCGGCACCACATATTCATCCAACGCCGGCGTGGCCACTTTTAACCCCTCCACCGCCGAAAGAACGGAGATTGCCGGCGTAATCACCCCATCGCCATAAAACAAGGAGGCACCAAAAATACCCAAGATCATGATCCACCAACGCACCCGGACATTGCCCCTGGCACTGCGTTGCGCGAGCGCCATCAGCGCAATAATTCCGCCTTCACCACGGTTATCCGCACGCATGATGAACACCACGTACTTCAAAGACACCACCATCACCAACGCCCAAAAAACCAGTGAGAGGGCGCCTAGCACGTTATCCGGATTCAGCGCGATACCCTGTTCCCCGAAGGTTTTCTGAATGGCGTACAAAGGACTGGTGCCGATATCCCCGTAAACCACGCCGAGCGCGCCGAGCGCCAGCAGCGGCATTTTGGGTTGCAGGCCTGTGGAAGCTTCGTTAGTCATGGTAATCGCATCATTAAGTCATTCGTGAATGTCGATACGGGCAATCAACGCAATGCAGCGCGCAGCGCTTTGCGAATAATCGTTTCGGTATCGTCCCCCGCCGCTGCCGCGTCTTTGACCAAATGGGCAACCTCCGCGGGTTTGTAGCCGAGTGCCGCCAACGCTCCGATCGCTTCGGCCACCGGGTCTTGCGCAACACTACCGCCGCCAGTGCCCGACAACGATGCCATGCCAAGACCAGTGACTCGATCGCGCAATTCCACCACGATGCGTTCTGCAGTTTTTTTACCGATGCCGGGAATGCGCGTCAGCGCGGTGATATCAGCGCTCTGCACCAAGCGCGCAAACTCATCGACCGTTACACCCGATAGAACGCCCAACGCAATTTTTGCGCCGATGCCGCTGACTTTCTGCACCGTGCGAAATAACACGCGTTCCGTCTCACGTAAAAAACCGTACAACGCGACGCTGTCTTCCTTTACCGCATAGTGCGTGAATAAAGAGACTTCCTGCCCCACGGCTGGCAAATCAAAAATGGTCGATAACGGCGCTTCCAGCTCATAGCCAACGCCATTGACATCAATCACCAGCCACGGCGGCTGCTTCACCAACAAGACGCCACGCAAACGGCCAATCATCGCCCGCGCCTCCAAGCTGTACGTGGAACGCCAATGCGCAGCGCGCTCGCCCGAATTTGTGCGTGCGCGAGCGCAATCGCCAACGCATCCGCAGCATCGGCTTGCAGTTTATTCGGTATGCCAAGCAACACGCCGACCATGTGCTGAATCTGCGTTTTATCCGCGCCACCGCGGCCAACCACGGCCTGTTTGACCTCTTTTGCCGCGTATTCCGAAACCTCAAGCCCTTTGTGCACAACAGCACAAATGGCAGCGCCGCGCGCCTGCCCAAGCTTTAACGCCGAATCCGGATTACGCGCCAAGAACACGCGTTCAATCGCGGCCTCCATCGGTGCGTGCTCATCAATCACCGTCATCAACGATTCGAAAATTTGCTTAAGGCGAAGGGAAAACGTGGCGTTATCCAAAAGTACCAAAGTGGTATGAAAAACATGGCGCGACTTGCCAGTCGAATCGCTGTCGATAATGCCGATACCGGTGCGCTGTGAGCCGGGATCAATGCCTAAAATACGGACGGAGCGAGGCAATTGAGATTGGGGGCTGGGGCACATGGTCAAACGACCGAGGGATTCGAAAGGTTGGGTCAACCGGATACAGCAACTAGCGCAGCAACATAGCTGCGCCAAACGCAAACTGTCATCTTGGTGGCATTACCGGCTATCACTGATACGCCTCGGCCGGCAAATCGGCATTCGAATACACATTTTGCACATCGTCGAGATCTTCGAGCCAATCGAGCAATTTCGCGACACTTTTGGCTTGCTCGCCAACCAATTGAATTTCCGTATCGCCGCGCATCGTGACCTCGGCCTGGTCGGGTTTCAAACCCGCCGCCTCCATCGCATTTTTCACCGCTTCATACGCTTCTGGGGAGGTAATCACCTCAAACGACCCGTCCTCGGCGAAACTGACCACATCGTCCGCGCCGGCTTCCAGCGCCACTTCCATCAGCTTGTCTTCATTCGCGCCGGGCGCAAATGACAACACCCCGATCTTCTTAAACATGTAACTGACCGAACCATCGGTTCCAAGATTGCCGCCCAACTTGGTGAATGCGTGGCGCACTTCGCTGACCGTGCGGTTGCGATTATCGGTGGTGCACTCAACGATCACCGCAACCCCGCCCGGGGCGTAACCTTCGTAACGGATTTCTTCGTAATGCACGCCGTCCAATTCGCCGGTGGCTTTCTTAATGGCCCGCTCGATTGAATCGCGCGTCATATTGGCGGTAAGCGCTTTATCAATTCCAATACGCAACCGCGGATTGGCCGCAGGATCACCACCCCCGGTGCGCGCCGCAACCGTAATTTCACGAATAAATTTGGTGAACATCTTGCCGCGCTTAGCGTCTTGCGCATTCTTGCGATGCTGGATGTTCGCCCACTTACTATGACCGGCCATAACCTAATAAACAGCTAAACAGAGAGTGAAATTCTAACATGCTGTGGCGCAGCATTTGATAGGGATTTCTCATTTAATAAATTGTGCTCGTATATAGGTTCCGCGTTTAGGTATCTAATTTTTAGATTAAAGGCCCTAGAAACTTATTTTAGGCCCTCACAGGCTTTACCACCCGCACATGCAACTCCTGCAACTGCGCCTCGGGCACGGTTGAAGGAGCCGCGGTCATTAAACACTGCGCGCTAGCGGTTTTCGGGAACGGGATCACATCGCGGATTGAATCGGTGCCGGCCATTAATGCCGCGATGCGGTCGATGCCGAACGCGATACCGCCGTGCGGGGGGCAGCCGTATTTCAATGCCTCGAGCAAAAACCCAAATTTGGCCTGCGCTTCATCCGGGCCAATACCCAGCAAATCGAATACGGCGGACTGCATGTCGGGACGGTGAATACGAATCGAACCGCCGCCAATCTCATTGCCGTTCAACACCATATCGTAGCCGCGCGAAACCGCGGCGATGGCGTTGGCTTTTAAATCGGCCACGTCATCGATCGAGGGTGCGGTGAAAGGGTGATGCAACGCGACAAACCGACCGGCCTTGTCGTCGTATTCAAACATCGGGAAATCGACGACCCACAGCGGACGCCAAGCGTTCTCGACCAAGCCGTTGTCTTTGCCAAGCTTCAGGCGCAACGCACCCATAAAATCGGAAACGGTTTGGTAAGGACCTGCGCCGAAGAAAATCACATCGCCAGTAACTGCGCCAACGGCGTTCAATATTCCGTTCAACGCCGACTCATCGAGGAACTTCACGATCGGTGACGTTAAACCCTCGCGGCCTTTGGCTAAATCATCGACACGAATCCAGGCCAAGCCTTTGGCGCCGTATTTGGCGACATAAGGCCCGAGATCGTCGATGTATTTGCGCGATAAGCTGGCGCCGTTCGGCAAACGCAAGGCAACCACACGCCCGCCGGTGTCGTTCGCTGGTCCACTAAATACTTTAAATTCGGATTTTTTTACAAAATCGGCAATATCCACCAGTTCTAATGAGATGCGTAGGTCCGGTTTGTCCGAACCATAACGGCGGATCGCCTCGGCGTAAGTAATGCGCGGGAATTGCGCTGCCAATTCCACATCGATCACTTCCTTGAACACGTAGCGAATCATGCCTTCGACCAAATCCTGCACGTCGCGCTCGCCGACAAACGCGAACTCCATATCGAGTTGGGTGAATTCCGGTTGGCGATCGGCGCGCAAATCCTCGTCGCGGAAACAGCGCGCGATTTGGTAATAGCGATCCATGCCGGCCATCATCAACAACTGCTTGAACAATTGCGGCGATTGCGGCAAGGCGTAAAACTCACCCGCATGCACGCGACTGGGGACCAGATAATCGCGCGCGCCCTCGGGGGTGGCCTTGGTTAAAATTGGGGTTTCAATGTCTTGGAATCCACGCTGATCCAAGTAACGGCGAATGGCCTGCGTCAACCGTGTGCGTTGACGTAAAATGCGCTGCATCGGTGGGCGGCGGATATCGAGATATCGATAGCGCAACCGCACATCCTCACCGGGTGCTTCATCGAGCATAAACGGCAGCGGTGCAGACGCGTTCAATACCTCAACCACATCGGCGAGGATCTCGATTCGGCCGGTGCCGAGTTTATCGTTGATCTGGCTTTGCGGACGTGGGCGAACTTTTCCCGTAATGCGCAAGCAATATTCGTAACGCACCTGCTCGGCGACACCAAACGCGGTTTGGTTATCGGGTTCGATGACGACTTGAACAATGCCTTCATGGTCGCGCAGATCGATAAAAATAACGCCGCCGTGGTCACGGCGCGTATCGGCCCAGCCGCACAGGGTGATCGATTGCCCAATCAATGGTTCATTGATTAAGCCACAATAATGAGTGCGCATGCGCTTACAACTCCAAATCTGGCCGCCAAATAACGCGGCAGGTAAAACCGGCATGCTAAAAGGATTTTTGCTGCACTGCAAACAAAACGCCCGCCATAGCGGCGGGCGTTCATCGCACAACTATGTTTGGTTAACGCCAACGCCGATCGAAGACAAACGTCGCAGCACAACCACCATCCACCCAAACCCCGGCTCGATTCCAGCCCCAGGTGCGGCCTTCTACACACGGTGTTTCAGAAATTTGATTTTCCACCCATATCCTACCGCCACCACCGACATCGGCAGCGCAAAAGCGATAGCGATAATCACGGCTTTCGCAAGTGACTGAAAAACGGTGATCCCAACCCGGTTCCGGACGCCAACCCTCATCGCGATCACCATCCCGATCGTGATGGTAGCCACCACCGTGTCGGCCAGCCTCAACGAACACGCCGCCGCATCCGGCATCCACCCACAGCCCGCGCCGATCGATACCCCAAGTCCGGCCGCGAACGCAGGCAGTACTGGATAATTGCTGCACTAACCGTGCATCACGCCACGGCACATCGCAGCGTGAATAGCTGTAGTTTTCACTACGGCATTCCAAGCCTTCATCGCCATCATCATGGTATGCGAACGCAACCGGTGCGCCAGCCATTAAAAACAGAAAAGAACCCAATGCGACCAGATTTCGGATCTTCATAACACCTCCGTCTTCTAAGAAAAAATGCATGCCCTGCTAAACAACCGTACAGGGCTTGAGGTCAATTGGTCAACCTCAACTTGAGGGTGTGGTCCCTGAAGGCTTAGGCGCAACAGTCGTAGCTGCTGCCGGTGTGCTGGTGATACTGCTGTTTTCCGTTTTGGTTTCCGTCTTTGCGGAGGCGGCGGGATCGGCTGCGCCGGCCAAGTTCTTTTTCTTATCCTTGTCGCCTTTAAAATCGGTTTCGTACCAGCCGCTGCCGGCCAAACGAAACGCCGGCGCTGTCACGCATTTGCGCACATTGGGTTTGGTGCAATTCGGGCACTCGGTGGGATCGGGGTCCGATAATTTCTGCAAGCGATCAAAACGCGTACCACAAGATTGGCATTCAAATTCGTAAATCGGCATTTCCGGTTCTCCTCGGCAAGCCCTGTTTATTGATACTCATGGGCTATGCCGCGCGCACTATGCGCCCTGGCGGCGAAAAATCAAGTGCCCGCCTTCGGTCGCAACTTCGACCGTATCGCCAACCCCATACTTTCCGGCCAATAATTCCAACGCCAAGGGATTTTCGATGCGGTGTTGAATCACGCGTTTAAGCGGACGCGCGCCATAGACCGGGTCGTAGCCCACTTCGGCAAGTACATCGAGCGCCGCATCGCTGATGCTGAAACGGATTTGCCGCTCCGCCAATCGTTTGGCCAAATGATCGGTTTGGAAACGTGCAATCGTGCGAATCTGCGCTTTTGCCAAGGGGCGGAAAACCACAATCTCATCCAAACGATTGATGAACTCCGGGCGAAACTCCGCTTGTACTACACCAAGAACAGCGGCCTTCATATTGTAATAGGCCTCGTCCGTATCGCCGCTGAGTTCCTGGATCAGGCTCGAACCCAAATTGGATGTCAGAACGATAACGGTATTGCGGAAATCCACCGTACGCCCCTGCCCATCGGTCAGCCGCCCATCGTCCAGCACCTGCAATAGCACATTGAAAACGTCCTTATGCGCTTTTTCCACTTCATCCAACAGTATTAAAGAGTACGGGCGCCGGCGCACCGCTTCGGTCAAATAACCACCTTCTTCATAACCGACATAACCGGGAGGCGCTCCGATCAATCGGCTCACCGAGTGCTTCTCCATAAACTCACTCATGTCGATTCGCACCATGGCCTCGGACGAATCGAATAAGAATTCGGCCAACGCCTTGCACAATTCGGTTTTACCAACGCCGGTTGGCCCCAGAAACAAGAACGAACCGTTCGGCCGATTGGGATCGGACAAACCCGAGCGCGAACGCCGTATCGCGTCGGCCACCGCTTTTACGGCCTCGTCTTGGCCGACCACCCGGCGATGCAAATCGTCCTCCATGCGCAGCAATTTGTCGCGTTCACCTTCCAGCATTTTCGCCACCGGAATTCCAGTCCAGCGCGCCACCACCTCGGCGATCTCTTCAGCGGTGACTCGTTGCTGCAGCAGTTTAAACCCTTGGACTTCGGCCGCCTGCGCGGTGCTCAACTGTTTTTCCAATTGCGGAATTTTACCGTATTGCAGCTCACTGACCCGGGCGAAATCCTGCCGACGCAGCGCCGCTTCCATCTCGGTTTTGGCCTGTTCCAGTTCTTCCTTGATTTTCGTGGTGCCCTGCACTGAGGCCTTCTCCGATTTCCAAATCTCTTCCAAATCGGAGAACTCACGCGACAGTTTTGCAATCGTCTGGTCAAGATCCGCCAAGCGTTGTTTTGATTCGGCGTCGCTTTCTTTCTTCAACGCCTCGCGTTGGATCTTTTGTTGAATCAGGCGCCGTTCCAAGCGATCCAACTCCTCGGGCTTGGAGTCAATTTCCATGCGGATGCGGCTGGCGGCCTCGTCCATCAGGTCAATGGCCTTATCCGGCAGTTGGCGATCGGCAATGTAGCGATGCGACAGCGTAGCCGCCGCGACGATCGCAGGATCAGTGATCTCAACCCCGTGATGCACGGCGTAACGCTCTTTCAAGCCGCGCAAAATCGCGATCGTGTCCTCGACCGAGGGCTCGCCAACGAACACCTTCTGGAAGCGCCGTTCCAGCGCCGCATCTTTTTCCACGTATTTGCGATATTCATCCAGCGTCGTGGCGCCGATGCAATGCAACTCACCGCGAGCCAGGGCCGGCTTCAGCATATTGCCAGCATCCATCGATCCTTCCGCTTTGCCGGCGCCGACCATGGTGTGCAATTCGTCGATAAACAAGATCACTTGCCCTTCTTGCTTGGACAAGTCATTCAACACTGCCTTCAAGCGCTCCTCGAACTCGCCGCGAAACTTCGCCCCCGCGATCAAAGCACCCATATCGAGCGCCAGCACGCGACGGTTACGCAAACCTTCCGGCACTTCGCCATTCACGATGCGCTGCGCCAAGCCTTCCACGATCGCGGTTTTGCCTACCCCCGGCTCACCGATCAAAACCGGATTGTTTTTGGTGCGCCGCTGCAAAACTTGAATCGTGCGCCGAATCTCCTCGTCACGGCCGATCACCGGATCGAGTTTCCCGGACTCCGCGCGCGCCGTGAGGTCAATGCAGTATTTTTCCAGCGCCTGGCGCCCTTCCTCGGCATTCGCATCCTGCACTTTTTCACCGCCGCGCATTTTCTCAATCGCGGCATCGAGCGTCACGGCTTGCGCACCGGCCGCTTTCAACGCCGCGCCGACCGGGCCTTTATCATCCAAGCACGCCCGCACAAACAATTCCGTGGCGATAAATTGATCGCCGCGCTGCTGGGCCAGCTTATCGGTGAGATTGAGCAGCCGATTAAGATCGTTGGAAACATTGAGGTTGCCTTCCTCGCCGTGCACTTTCGGCAAACGGTCCAAGATCTCACCCAGTTTTTGGCGCACCGAAGCGACATTGACCCCGGCCTGCGCCAACAGCGGTTTGGTGCTGCCGCCGGCTTGATCGAGCAACGCCACCAACAGATGCGCCGGCTCAATCATATTGTGGTCGCGGCCAATGGCTAAACTTTGGGCATCGGCCAAAGCTTGCTGGAAACGTGAGGTTAGTTTTTCAGTACGCATGAATGCTTGTTCTCAAAAATAGAAGATGCCTCAGACAGTTTTATTCCCATTTGCAAAAGAACCTCACCGTTTCCGTTCGCCCTGAGCCTGTCGAAGGGTGAACGGAAAAGCCTCGGTGCTTCGACAGGCTCAGCATGAACGGGTTTGTTACACATGAACGGTTTTCTTAAAATTGCCGCACGTGCCGTTTCTATTAGCTCACTCGCGCAACAATGTTGTTGCCTTTATGCGGCCATCAAACCACGATTCAAGCATTTTCCCGCAATTAATGTGACTTAAGTATTGAGCCAGATCAAACTTGCCATGCGCCCGGTAACGCCATCGCGGCGATGCGAGTAAAAATGCACCGGATCGGAATGGGTGCACCAATGGCCGCCGTATATCTGCTGCACACCGATATTCACCAAACGGCGCCGTGCCAAAGCGTATAAATCGCAATGCCAATGGCCGGGCCGCGTGCCCTGAAAAGCGCTCTCTGCACCTTTATCCTTGGCCAGAAACGCATCGCGCACTTCAACGCCCACCTCATACGCTTTTGCGCCAATCGCCGGACCAAGCCAAACCAACAGTTTTTCCGGTGGTGTGCTCATCCGGCCGATGCACTGCTCGATCACCCCGGCGCATAAACCGCGCCATCCGGCGTGGATGGCCGCAATCTCACCACCCTGCGCCGCACACACCAATACCGGCAAACAATCGGCCGTCAGCACCACACCAGCGACATTTGGTGAACGCGAAATAATCGCGTCTGCCGTTAAATCCAACGCGGCATTTTGTACATCCGCTTCGCAAACGCGGGTTCCATGCACCTGGTTTAGCCACAGCGGCGGCGTGGTTAACTGCAAAGCATCGATCAACGCCGCGCGATTGGCGGTGACAGCCGTAGGATCATCGCCACAGCGGCTGCCGAGATTAAACGCATTGAACGGCGCCACAGAAACTCCCGGGCCTAACCGCGTCGTAGTAACGGCGTGCACCGATGGCGGCGCCGGCCATTCCGGCACAATCCACCTGCCCGCATCGCAAGCAAATGCGAGAGGCCGCCCCATCAGCGCATTTTCATGCCACGCGGCCCCGCCGCTGGATGTTGCGTGGTATCAGTGCGCAACGCGTCAATCAAAGCTTGCATATCGGGCGGGCGCGGCACTTCCACCAGCACCGTTTCGCCCGACACCGGATGGGCGAATTCAAGTTTCTCGGCGTGCAAGGCTTGGCGTTGAAATCCACGCAATTGCTCGCTTAATTCAGTACTGGCGCCGCGCGGCAGTTTCAATCCGCCGCCGTAAAGCCCATCGCCAATCAACGGATGGCGGATATGCGCCATATGCACGCGGATTTGATGCGTACGTCCGGTTTCCAAATTGACTTGCAACAAGGTGTGGGCACGGAAGCGTTCGCGCACCCGATAATGCGTGATGGCTTCGCGGCCATCGTCCACCACCGCCTGCTTCAGCCGATCGCGCGGATGGCGGCCAATCGGCACATTAACCGTGCCACCGGCGATTAAATTGCCGAGCACCACCGCTTCGTACTGCCGGTGAATGGCGCGGGTTTGCAACCGATCAACCAACACGGTGTGGGCGCGCAGTGACCGCGCCACCATCATTACGCCCGAAGTATCCTTGTCCAACCGATGCACAATGCCCGCACGCGGCAACTCCGCCAGTTTTGCATCAAAGTGCAACAGCGCGTTCTGCAGCGTTCCGGCCGGATTGCCGGCGCCCGGATGCACCACCAGCCCCACCGGTTTATTGATCACCAAGAGGTCCGCGTCCTCAAAGCGAATATCCAACACGATCGGCTCCGGGGCAAACGCCACTTGCGCCTCGTGGCGCACGGTCAGTGCCACTTCCTCTTCCCCATGCACGATATGGCGCGGCGCTACGGCCACGCCATCGAGCAAGACATCGCCGTTCTTGATCCAAGCGGCCAGACGGCTGCGCGAATATTCGGGGAACAGATCGCTCAAGGCCTGATCCAAACGGCGCCCGGCGCAGCTTAAGGGAATGCGAAGGGTTCGTGGCTCGATGGGGTCACTCATGGGACTTAATCACTGGTTTTAATGAAATCTGAACAGATGGTCTAGTGAAATCGTGAATCACTCGGATCAAACCCGCTTTTCGGCTATTATCCATGCCCCTTTAAGATTCAGAGCCCCCGACCGCTATGCGAGCTTCTAAAATCGTCCTGCTGTTTCTGGCCAGCCTGTTGTTGCTGGTTGCCGGTTGCTCACGCGTCAAGAAGGAAGCCGAAACCGAAACGCTGCCGGTCGACCGGATGTACATCGAAGCCAAAGCATCGCTCGACGGTGGCAATATGGATCGCGCGATCAAGTATTACAAGCGCCTAATCGCCCGCTTCCCGTTTGGCCCCTATACCGAACAATCGCAAATCGACCTCGCCTACGCGCAGTTTAAATCGCACCAACCCGATGATGCGTATTCTACGGTCAACCGGTTTATCAAAACCTACCCCACCCATAAGCACGTCGATTACGCCTATTATTTGCGTGGTGTCATCAATTTCAGCCGCGAAGGCGGGTTGCTGGAGCGTGTCGTTTCCCAAGACATGACGCGGCGCGACCAAGGCTTTGCGCGCCAAGCGTTCGACGATTTCAGCGAATTGCTCAGCAAATTCCCCGAAAGCCGCTATGCCGGTGATACGCGTCAACGCATGGTGTACCTGCGCAATGCCATTGCCAAGGCTGAGCTTAATGTCGCCATTTATTATCTGCGCCGCGGCGCTTATGTCGCGGCTGCCAATCGCAGCAAATACATTGTCGAAAACTATCAGCGCACGCCGCAAGCCGCCGACGCGTTGGCGATCATGGTCGAGAGTTATAAATCGTTGGGCCAAGACAAAATCGCCAGCGAAACCGAACGCGTGCTGAAACTGAATTATCCCGATCATCCGTATTTCAAAGGCGGCTGGCCGCCGGGACCGGCTCGCTGGAAGCGCGTGGTGCCGTTTACCGATAAGGGTTAATTACGTCGTTATTCCAAACGGTATCAGTCCCGTTCACCCTTCGACAAGCTCAGGGCGAACGGGACTGATACCGTTTGGATAGTAGCCGGCACCTTGCAGGCAAGGGTGAATCCGTGAACTCCTGGTCACGTGATATGCACCGTTGTGCAAAAATATCCCTGTCTAAATTGCACTAGACAATCAATCCCTTTCCCTCAGCCGCAATCAATCACGCGTGCTTCACAGCCCGTGTGTCCTTTCGCTTCTCATGCAATTTGGCAAATATTCGTCAGTTATCGTCACGTTTATTTGCATATGGGAATGTCGCACTGGCCACTCATTGACCACGCTCGTTTCTACGCTAAGTCAACAATTGTAACGGACCGCTATCCGTCCACTCATTCGACTTATGCTCGCGACTGGTGAATGCGATGTCTGCATTTGACAAAGTTACCGCTCCCATCACTGAAATCACTTTCTCGCAGAGCGGCCATTTTATTTTTTAAGGCACGTCACGATATGAATACGAGCAAAAACATCGCACTGATCGTCAGCACTCTAGTTTTCGCGGGAGCCTTACAATCGAGCGCCGCCAAAGACTTGCCACAGCAAGGCAAACTCGAGGTGGTCTACGGGGAGCGTGGGGTTCCGATGTGGATTCTGGACGATCAACTCGTCACCCGAGACAAGGCCGATCCGGAAACCGAAGCGCGTTCCGCCATCGCGAAATTCGGGTATCTGTTTCGTTTTCAAAACAAGGACGGCTTGGCGTTGCGCGAAGTTGTCAGTGATAAGGAAGGCACCCAGGTATGGTTGCGTCAAACATGGAACGGCATCGAGGTGTCGGGCGGTGAATTGAATGTCAGCCTTAACGAATTTTACGTTACGGCGATACACGGAAATTGGTATCCCGACATCAAGATCAGCGATGCCGCGGCACTGGATTACGGCGTAATGAAAAAAGCCGCACTCAATGCCGTATCGGCTGAAGCCATCGACGCCAAGGTCGATTTCTATAAGGCGCCGCGTTTGGCGGTTCGCGTTGACGATAAAAACCAAGCTCATCTGACTCAAGTTTGGCGCGCCAATTACCAGAGTGCGCAGGGCCCGGAAAGCGACGATCTGTATCTCGATACGCAAAGCGCGGAACTGGTGGCGCGCATTCCGACCATTCTTAGAGCGTATCAAACCGTTAACGATTGGGACGGACGCTGCGTTTTGCCGGGCCCGATGGTACGCCCCGACGCAATTTATGCGGAACCGGGCTTCAGCTTCGCGGGCGTATCCGACGCGACCATTTCCGGCGCATACAACAACACCGACATAACGTTGCGTTTTTTCCGACAGATGTTCGATGCGGATTCGTATGACCGCATGGGAGCGCGAGTCAATTCAAATGTCCGCATTTCTTTTCCCGACGGCTTTTCGTGCTCAAGCAACAATGCCGTGTGGCGGATGGGAACTTTGGACGAGGAGAGCACGACCGGTGCCCACCAAATGTATTACTTTCCATCCGAACCGGTCGATTTTATGGGCAGCGCCCTTAACTTGATCGGCGATTTCGCGCAGGATCCGAATGTCGTTTCGCACGAACTCACGCACGGCTTTACGGAATTTTCCTCCAACCTGGAAAGCCTCGGCGAATCCGGCGCACTGAACGAGTCAACCTCGGACATCATGGCGGAAAGTGTCGAATGGTACGCATTGCGCTTTGACCGCACAGCGTCCCGGTTACACGATGTCGATTGGCAGGAAGCAACCGCTTCCTGGACTCCCGGCGCCACGCTCAATCCTTACTTAAGCGAGCTTGGCCGCGACGATGCCCCGCGTTATTTCTACAATCCTGCCCTGGATCAACACGCCCTCGGCAGAAACACCCAGATGAGTTCCAGCAATACCTACATCGGCCGCCGTTATCCCGGTTGCACGATGGGAACAACGGACAACGACCGTTGCGGTGTGCATATCAATGCCGGCATAACCAACCAATGGTTCTTCCTGGCCTCCCAAGGCGGGGAACTTCCAACCTCCTCGCACGATACCAATATCGGCACCGGTCCGTTCACCGATGGTATGAGCCTGCAAAAAGCCATGCGGGTGTGGTTTGCCGCCATTGAAGGCAACACCCGCGAACGCGTGAGCTCGCGCGCTACGATTCGCGATGCGCGCAACGCCTCCATTCTTGCGGCCGAGCGCTTGTATCCGCCTTCCACACAGACGACGACCCGCGGTTTATGCAGCAAGGAAATGCTTTCCGTTATCCACGCGTGGGACCATGTCGGCTGGGCGGTTGCAAGAACCGGTATGGACGTAACGCGTTGCGCCGGTCAGGAAAACTTAATTCGCAACGGCACGTTTGAAGTGGCGGCCATTCCCGCGCGCATGGAGGCGGTGGATTCGTGGCAAGTTTACGGCGACCCGGTGCTGCCGCGCATTCGCAGCTTGAGCGATTACCCGTTTCAATGGGATTACGACGGCGAAGGCGGCCATATCGCTCAACTCGGCGGCTGGGGCATTGCCAATTCCACGTTTATTTTCACGACATTTACGATCCCCCAAGACCTTGAGGCAACCACTCACGCGGCTTGGTTGACTTTCGATGTGCGGCGTTTAAATCCGACTGGCGATGAGGGTGATGCATTGAACGTGGAATTGCTATCCGCCGATCCAACGATCGCGCCAATGCTGTTAACCTCCGCGACCAGCGCCGATATGACCACGCAATTTATCACCACCCAGGCATCGGTCAGCGCCGCCCGATTACGCGCATTGGCTGGGCAAGAAGTCACGCTGCGCTTCCGCTTCACCGAAAACGACCGTATTCCAACCCGCATCGCAATCAATGATGTCGGTTTGGTGTTTTCGTACTAACTAAAAATTTCCATTACTGGTGAGCTTGACGGCTGCTCTTTAGGCAAGAGCAGCCGTCGCGTTGTCCTCACCGCCCACGATCCACCCAACGCCTATGCCCGTGAATCGACATCAGCACCCCAAACCCAGCCAGTAGCGAAACCGCCGAAGTGCCGCCATAACTGATCAATGGCAGCGGCACACCGACCACAGGCAACAAACCGGTGACCATGCCGCCATTGACCATCACGTAGACAAAAAACGCCATGCTGATGGCGCCGGCCAACATACGCGAATAGGCATCGCGGGCGTTAGCGGCAATCACCAATCCACGGCCGATAATAAACACGTATAACGAAATCAACACCAACACGCCGATTAATCCCCACTCTTCCGAGAACACGGCAAAAATAAAATCGGTGGTGTGCTCGGGCAGAAACTCCAATCGTGATTGGGTGCCGTGTTGCCAGCCTTTACCAAATATGCCGCCGGAACCTACGGCAATTTCCGACTGAATAATATGCCACCCGTGACCGCGCGGATCGATTTCCGGGTCAAGAAACATGCGTAGGCGGTTCCTTTGGTATTCGTGCATGAAGTGCCAGGCCAACGGCGCCATTGCCGCCAAGGCACCCGCCAAACTTAGAATGCGCCACCAACTCAAACCGGCCAAAAACACCACGAAAGCGCCACTGGCCACCACCAAAAGCGCCGTTCCGAGATCGGGTTGTTCGGCAATCAACAACGCCGGTGCACCAATTAATACGGCAACGCTGATCAAAGCGCCAAAGCTCGGCGGCAACGGGCGAATGTGCAGATACCACGCCACCATCATCGGCAAAATCAATTTCATTAACTCGGATGGTTGGAAGCGCATCACCCCTAGGTTAAGCCAGCGGTGCGCACCGCGCCCTTGCCCAATCAACGCCACAACACACAATAACGCCAAGCTGGCAACGTATAACCACGGAGTCCAATCGCGCAAGCGTACCGGCGGGATGCGCGAGATAACCAGCATCAACACAAACCCCAAAGCAAAGCGCAGACCTTGGTTGATCAACTGTTGATTATCGCGGTCGCTTGCGCTGTATAGCGTGATCAATCCAATCACGGATAACGCCAGCAATGCCACGCACAGCGGTATATCCAAAAACGGCTGCCGCAATGCCCTAACGATGGCGTTGCGCAACTTGATTGCAAGCTCGACACTCATGGTGTGGCTCCCGGAGCAAGCCACGAATCGAGAATCTGCCGCGCAATCGGCGCTGCGTCGTGCGCTCCGCTGGCGCCGAACTCCAACACCAACGCCAACGCGATACGCGGGTTCTCAGCCGGGGCAAACGCGATGAACAGCGCTTGGTGCTTTTGACGCTCGGTCAAATCTTTACTGGCTTCGTTCTCTTCATCGTTGGTCCGCGAAAAGCGCTGGGCCGTTCCGGTTTTTCCGGCGATAACGTAGGTGCTGCCTTCACCGACTTTATTGGCCGTACCGCTCGGACTGTTCACCACCGCAATCATGCCGGCGCGGATCACTTCCCAGTTTTGCATATTGTGAATAAAGCTTTTTTGTGGATCTGGCGCAGGATACGGCTGCAGCTCTGAATTGAACGCGTCTTGAGTGGCCTTTAGCAGATGCAGTCGGTGCTGCCGACCTTGATCGGCCAGCGTGGTCACCGCATTGGCCAGCTGCAGCGGGGTAACCACCCAAAACCCCTGGCCGATGCCGGCGATCACGGTTTCGCCGGGAAACCAAGGTTTACCGTACATGGCGCTTTTCCATTCGCGCGACGGCAGAATGCCATGGCCTTCCCCCGTAAGATCAATGCCACTGCGCTCACCAAACCCAAACTGACCGAGATAATCGGACATGCGATCGATGCCAAGATCCAGCGCCAAAGAATAAAAGTAGGTGTTCACCGATTGCGCTAACGCATCAACCAGGTCAACACGGCCATGCCCCCCTTTACGCCAATCGCGGTAGGCGCGCTCTTGGCCGGGAATATGAAATTCACCGGTAGAAAACACCGTATCGGAGGGTTTGCGCACCCCAAGCTCCAAACCAGCCAATCCCAAGAACGGCTTGATCGTCGAACCCGGCTCATAATTGCCGACCAAAGCCCGATTCAGTAACGGTCGATCCGGTGCGGTCAGCAGCGCTTGATATTCGGCGAACGAAACCCCGTTGACGAACGGATTGGGATCGAAACTCGGCACGCTGACCAAAGCCAATACCTCGCCATTGCGTGGATCAACCGCCACCACCGCCCCGGCTTTTCCTTCAAACGCGGCCTCGGCGGCTTCTTGCAAACGCGCGTCGATGGTTAAGTAAAGGTTCTGTCCGGTCGTCGGTGATACGCGTTCGATCGCCCGCAGCGCCCGACCGTCGGCATTGGTTTCCACCCGCTCATATCCGGGCTCACCGTGCAGACGATCCTCATAATACCGTTCGATCCCGGTCTTACCGATATGGGTCGTGCCCTCGTAACGATTGGCGTCCAGCTTTTCCTGCTCGCCGGGATCGATGCGCGCAACATAACCGATCAAATGCGCAAACTCGTTGCCCAACGGATAGTGCCGAGTAAGGTAGGGAACGACATCAAACCCCGGAAAACGCTGGCGGTTGATGGCAAAACGCGCCATCTCGTCTTCGGTTAAGTGCAGGCGCAACGGTAAACTTTGAAACGACCGCTTGGCGCTGCGCAATGCCTTAAAGCGCTGCAGATCGTCGTCGGACAACGCGATGATTTGACCCATTTCGGCGAGCTTGTGGTCCAGATTACCGGCCTGTTCCGGCACCACTTCCAGCCGATAGGCGGGTACGTTATCCGCCAACAGGCGTCCATTGCGATCGTAAATCAGCCCACGCATCGGCGGCAACGAATGCAGCCGAATGCGGTTGCTTTCCGATTTGGTCGTAAACTCGGTGTGCTTTTCCACTTGCAGATAATAAAAACGCGCCAGCAACGCCAGCAGACACAACACTATCAAAGCAAACCCAATGACGGCGCGGCGCCGGAACAATGCGGTTTCATAACGCGCATCTTTGATTTGCCGCGGCATCGTTAAGGATTTCATGCATCAAATGCCCGCAGACGCGCGCGCACATCAATCAGCAACAGAAATAACCACGGCCATGCCAACATGCCGCTGACCGGCGCCCACCAAAATGACCGCGGCGGCAGCACTTGACCGGCGAACGCATCCACCATCAACACGACGACGCGATCGTTTAGCAGTAAGGCAAACACCGCCAGGGATTGTTGCCACATCGGAAAAAACCGCAGCCGTGCGCGAAACCTAAGCACGATAAAACTCAATATGCAAAGCCGCATCGCCTGTTCGCCGAACAGCTGCCCGTTAAATACGTCGGCGCTTAGACCCAAAATAAATGCAAACCCAAGCCCGATTCGCTCAGGACTCTCCAGCGCCCAAAACACCAGCACCAACGCGGGCCAATACGGTTTAAGTGGCAGCAATGCCAATGGCAACGGCATCAGTTGCAGCAACAACGCCGCAACGAAGCTCAAATAAAAGAAAATCGAATCGACGCGTACCCGCCTCATGGCGTATGCACCGCGGCGGCGGGCTCCGGCAATTCCGGCGGCCCGGCCGGTTCCGCCAATTCATGCAGCAACAAGACATCGCCGCTGCGATCAAGCACAGCACTGGGCTTCGCCAATGCCATGGCGAACATCCCGGAATCATCGCTGGTCACGGTGTGGATCACGCCCACCGGAAAACCCGCCGGGAAACGCCCGCCCAACCCGGAAGTTACAATCCTGTCGCCCGGTTTGACATCGGCGCTGACCGGAATCGTCGGCAACTCCAGGCGGTCAATCGCACCGCTGCCTTTGGCGATCGCACGCAAACCGGTGCGCTCGACCATCACCGGCAAGGAGTGGCTGGGGTCGGTAATCAACATCACCACCGAAGTGCGGTCCAACACTTCAACGATTTGCCCCACCACGCCATTGGCGTCGATCACCGGTTGGCCAACGAGGACGCCTTGCTCCTTGCCCGCGTCAAGCACAATGCGATGGCGAAACGGATCCAAGTCGATATCCACCAGCCGCGCCAACTGAACGCCAAGACCGATGCTGTGTTGCACGTCCAAGAGCCCCTGCAGGCGTATATTTTGCTCGTGAACCGCCCCTAATCGATTCAACCTTGCTTCAAGCAACAGTAGCTGTTCGCGCAGCCTCGTGTTTTCATCGGTTAAGGTGCTGCGCTCGCTAAGCGCGGTCTTGCCATCGCGAATCAAGCGTGCCGGCCAACCGGCCAGGCGATAGGTGGGTTCCACAATGGTGCCAAACAGCGCGCGGATGGTTTCTAAATAATCGCCGCGATGGTCGGCCACCATCATGACGATGGCCAAGGTTAAATACACAACCAGCCGCAGCGTACTCGATGCACCTTCGGCAAACAGCGGAGCGGAATCGTTGTGGGCCAACGCCATGAACTAATGCGCTATCGCATCCTGTGCAGTGAAGAAGTGGTGCAAATTACTCCGACGCAAAAAAATCGCTGCCGTGCTGATCGATCAACTCCAAAGCGCGGCCGCCGCCGCGGGCGACGCAGGTCAACGGATCATCTGCCACGTGTACGTGCAGGCCGGTTTCCTCGGAAATAAGCCGGTCCAAATCACGCAACAAAGCGCCGCCGCCGGTCAACACAATGCCGCGTTCGGCCACGTCGGAACACAATTCCGGCGGAGTTTGCTCCAATGCCGCTTTCACCGCGCGCACAATGCCGTCCAAGGGTTCGTGCAAGGCTTCCAGAATTTCGTTGGAATTGATCGAAATCGTGCGCGGCACGCCTTCGGCCAAATTGCGGCCGGAAAGCTCCATTTCCTTGACCTCCACCGGAGGGAAAGCGCAACCGACTTCGATCTTGATGCGCTCGGCGGTGGATTCCCCTATTAAGGTTCCGTGGTTTCGACGGACGTAGTTAACGATCGCCTCATCGAACCGGTCACCGCCAATGCGCACACTGGACGCATAGACAATGCCGTTCAACGAAATGACGGCCACCTCGGAAGTTCCACCGCCGATGTCCAGCACCATCGAGCCACGCGCCTCATGCACCGGAATACCGGCGCCGATCGCGGCCGCCATCGGTTCCTCGATCAGATACACGTCGCGCGCACCGGCGCCTTCGGCCGATTCTTTGATCGCACGGCGCTCCACTTGGGTCGAACCGCAAGGAACACAAATTAAAACGCGCGGACTCGGGCGCAATAACCGCGACCGATGCACCTTCTTAATGAAGTGCTGCAGCATTTGCTCGGTCATGGTGAAATCGGCAATCACGCCGTCTTTTAATGGCCGTACGGTAACGATATTGCCAGGGGTGCGCCCCAACATTCGCTTGGCTTCGGAGCCCACCGCCGCCACCGAGCGCGGCCCGCCGGGCCCGCGATCCTGGCGAATGGCAACCACCGAAGGTTCATTCAGGACAATGCCTTGGCCGCGCACATAAATCAGCGTGTTTGCCGTACCAAGGTCAATGGATAAGTCGTTGGAAAAAATTCCGCGTAGGCTCTTAAACATAGCTTGCGCTGCGCGCTCTTAAGGGGGGACAAGAAAAGCGTATTAGTCTAGTAAGCATAAGCGCCTGAAGCAAGCTAAACCGGCGCAATTTGGCCGGTCTTTTTTGATCTTCGTAAAAAAATCCCACCCTTGGAAGAATCTCGATGCGATTGCCCGGGTATGTTATCGTCCCCGATCGTCCCAATGCGTCGTCTTAAATCCGTCCATAAATGAGCATTAGCACGTCCACCATCGCGGAAATCGCCGAGCTTGCGCGCCTTAATCTTGTCGCGCAGGATTTACCTGTGCTTGAAAGCAAGCTCGCCCGCGTATTGGAGCTCGTCAACAAGCTCAATGTGGCGGATATTCAGCATGTTGAGCCGATGGCACACCCGTTTGATGCACAGGTGTCGCTGCGCGAGGACCTCGTCACCGAACACGACCAGCGCGATTCGTTCCTTGCCCTTGCACCGGAAACCCAAGCGGGCCTTTATTTGGTGCCCAAAGTCCTCGAATAACCGCTATGTCGATGCCAACGATTGCGCAAACCGCGCGGGACCTTCGCACGCGCCGCGTTTCTGCGGCGGAGCTTGTTACCCAAGCACTGGCGGCTGCCAGCCATTGGCAACACCTCAACGCGTTTGTCACCCTCAATGCCGAGCCGGCATTGGCCGCGGCACGCAGCGCGGACTCCAAAGACCTAACCGGCCCGGTTCCGGCGTTGCACGGTATCCCATTTGCACATAAAGATATTTTTTGCACAAAGGGGCTACTAACCACCTGCGCCTCGCGCATGCTGAGCAAATTCGTTCCGCCCTACAACGCCACCATTGCCGAACAACTGAATGCCCAGGGTGCCGTTCTTATCGGGAAAACCAATATGGACGAATTCGCGATGGGCTCGTCCACCGAAAACAGTTATTTTGGGCCGGCGCGCAATCCGTGGGATAGCGAACGCGTTCCGGGCGGCTCATCCGGCGGTTCGGCGGCGGCGGTTGCGGCGGGGATCATCCGTTACGCAACCGGCACCGATACCGGCGGGTCGATTCGCCAACCGGCCGCGTTTTGCGGCATCACCGGTCTTAAGGCGACGTATGGGCGAATCTCGCGCTACGGCATGATCGCGTACGCCTCCAGCCTCGATTGCGCGGGCATCATGGCGCGCACCGCCGAGGACTGCGCCATCGTACTCAATGCCGTTGCCGGCCACGATGAGCGCGATGCCACCAGCGCCAAACGCCCAAACGAGGATTATGTCGCGGCGCTGCCGCAATCGATTGCAGGGCTGCGGATCGGCGTGGCGCGGGAATATTTTGGCGAGGGCGTAAATAGCGAGGTCGCGGCCCGCACCCGCGAGGCGCTCGCCGTATTGGAGCGCGGCGGCGCGCAATTGATCGATATTTCGCTGCCGCATGCGCACTTGGCCATTCCGGCTTATTACCTCATCGCACCGGCCGAGGCGTCGAGCAATCTGTCGCGCTTTGACGGCGTGCGTTACGGGCACCGTTGCTCACAACCCAGCAATCTCGCAGATTTGTACAGTCGCAGCCGCAGCGAGGGGTTTGGTGCGGAAGTGCAGCGCCGGATCCTGATCGGCACGTATGCGCTTTCCAGCGGTTATTACGACGCCTATTACCGGCGCGCCCAACGCGCACGCCGATTGATCGCAAACGATTTCAGCACCGCGTTCCAGGGCGTCGATGTCATTGCCGGCCCCACCGCGCCGACCGCCGCGTTTAAGCTTGGCGAAAAGACCGATGACCCGCTCGCGATGTACGCCGCCGACATCAATACCGTGGCGGTAAACCTGGCTGGCCTGCCGGCGTTGTCCACTCCGGCGGGTTTCGTCGACGGCTTGCCGGTCGGTTTGCAGTTGATCGGCCCCGCATTTACCGAGGCGCGGCTGCTGAACCTCGCGCATCAATTGCAACAAATGACCGATTGGCATACGCGCTTGCCTAAGGGTGCGCCATGAGCAAACAGTGGCAGCCGGTGATCGGGTTGGAAATCCACGCGCAGTTGGCCACCAGCAGCAAAATGTTCTCCGGCGCCAGCACCGGCTATGGCGCCGCGCCCAATACCCAGGCCTGCGCCGTCGATCTTGCGATGCCGGGCACCTTACCAGTGCCCAACCGCGAAGCGATACGCATGGCGATTCGCTTTGGCCTGGCGGTGAATGCAACGATTGCGCCGCAGTCGGTATTTGCCCGAAAAAATTATTTTTATCCCGATTTGCCAAAAGGCTATCAAATCAGCCAATACGAATTGCCCATTGTCGCGGGTGGCCGCGTTCCGGTGCGGCTGGACGATGGCAATACCATCGAGATCGCATTGACCCGCGCGCACCTGGAAGAGGATGCCGGGAAATCCCTGCACGAGGAATTCCATGGCAGTACCGGTTTGGACTTAAACCGCGCCGGCGTGCCGCTGCTTGAGATCGTCTCGGAACCGGTGCTGCATTCGGCCCAAGCCGCGGTTGCCTATATGCGCACCGTGCACACGTTGGTGCGTTGGCTGGGAATTTGCGACGGCAATATGCAGGAAGGTTCGTTCCGTTGCGACGCCAATGTGTCGATCCGCCCACTGGGTGAAACGCGGCTTGGGACGCGCGCCGAGATAAAAAACGTCAACTCGTTTCGCTTTGTGGAAAAGGCCATCGAATACGAAATTGAGCGGCAAATCCGCGTGCTTGAAAACGGCGAAGCGGTGGTTCAAGAAACCCGTCTTTACGATGCGACGAAAGACCAGACTCGATCGATGCGGTCCAAGGAATCGGCGCACGATTACCGCTATTTTCCCGACCCTGATTTACCGCCGTTATCGATCAGTACCGCTGAGATCGCAACGGAACACGAGCGATTACCGGAACTGCCGCAGGCGCGCCGGCTGCGCTACTTATCCCAATACAACTTATCGGACTACGACGCCACCTCCTTATGCAACGACAAACCGCTAGCGGACTATTTCGAGGCGCTGGTTGCTGCTTTACCTACTCAGGCGAAGGTCTGCGCCAACTGGGTGCTGGGTGAGTTATCTGCCGCACTTAACGAGACCAATCTCGATGTACAGTACAGTCGCATTGACGCCGAACGATTGGCTGAGCTGCTTAAGTTTATCGAAACCGGGGTGATCTCGAATAAGATCGCAAAGACCGTATTCGCCGCTATGTGGGCCGAGCAAAAATCGGCCGATGCCATTATTAAACGTGACGGCTTAGGCCAAATATCGGATCATACGGCGCTCTCCGCCGTGATCGCCGAAGTGCTGGCGAAATTTCCCAGTCAGCTGAACGACTACCGCGCGGGCCAGGAGAAATTGTTCCAGTTTTTTGTCGGCCAAGTCATGAAACGCACACAAGGCCAAGCCAACCCGCTTGAGCTTAACCAACTATTGCACCAACAACTTAAACCTCCCTCATCTTCTTAAAGCCTATGTCAGCACTTATCTGCGGGTCCCTAGCGTACGACACCATCATGGTCTTCCAAGACCAATTTAAAAACCACATTTTGCCCGACAAAGTACACATATTAAATGTGGCCTTTTTGGTGCCGCGCATGCGCAAGGAATTCGGCGGCTGCGCCGGCAATATCGCCTACAACTTAAAACTGCTGGGCGGCGAGCCGCTGCCGATGGCCACCGTCGGGCAGGATTTCGCCCCCTACCGCAAGCATTTTGAAAGCTGCGAGATAAGGCTTGATTACGTCAAGGAGATCGAAGACCTCTATACTGCCCAAGCCTTTATCACCACCGATCTTGACGACAACCAAATCACCGCGTTTCACCCGGGCGCAATGATGCGCTCGTATGAAAACCACGCCCGCGATGTGACCGAGGCGAAATTCGGAATCGTGTCGCCGGACGGGCGCGAGGCGATGCTGCAGCACGCCGCCGAATTCGCCGAACGCGGCTTGCCGTTTATCTTTGATCCGGGCCAAGCAATGCCGTTGTTCAACGGCGAGGAATTCCGCGGCTTTATCGAACAAGCGCAATACGTAACGGTAAACGATTACGAGTCACAGCTGTTGCAACAACGCACCGGGTGGACCCCCGACGAAATCGCGCAACGCGTCCGTGCCTACATCGTCACGCGCGGGCCGAAAGGCTCGTTAATCCATGCGAATAAAAAGACGATCGAAATCCCGCCCGCGCACGAACGCCGCATCTCCGACCCCACCGGCTGCGGCGACGCCTATCGCGCCGGCTTAATCTTCGGGCTGATGAAAGACATGGACCTGACCACGGTCGGTCGCATCGCTTCGTTGATGGGCGCATTAAAAGTCGAGCACCCCGGCACCCAAAACCAGCGCTTCACCTATGCCGAGTTTGCCGATCAGTTCCGGCAGCAATTTGGGTATGCTCTGGATTAACGACAAGTAGAAAAAAGCTTCGCCAAGGATGTAGGGATTTTGCGCTCACTCAAACCCATTGAGAAAAATCCGATCTGTGCTGTAAGCCTGGCGCGTGCTTTTTATAATACCTTGCGATCCGTTGGCTGCTCCCGACGAGAGAAATCCTTGTGCTCGCAAATAAAAGGCTAGGTTGTAGAAAAGAAAAAGATTGCTGTAGCGCCAGCCGCCGGCAATGCGGGTCATAGGCCCCAGCGTGACATAGACATTGTCGTTAAACGAAAACAACAACGACGCAGGTGACGCCAATTCGGGCGAGGTGCCGGAACGCAGCCATGTCACCGTATTTCCGGTGAGAGTTAAGGATTGTAGAGCCGCTTCCGGCTGACTGAATCGCGCAAGATTGTTGCGAGCCATCCCGCCAAGCGTTGTGAAATCCCCGCCCACCACCAGCTTGCCGTCCGCTTGCAGTGCTAGTGCGTATACGTAGTTGTTGTTCGCATTGGGATTCAACGAGTCGTCGATGCTGCCATCTAAATTTAGCCGTGCAATGTGGTTGCGGCTCGCCCCGCCGATAGTGGTAAACGCGCCACCCACCGCCACCTTACCATCCGTTTGCAACGCCAGGGTGAACACCGCCCCATTCGCGTTCGGAATGAAGGACGCGTCCACGCTACCGTCTGCATTCAGACGTGCGATGTGATTGCGCCCTCTCAAGTCAACCGTATTGAACAACCCGCCCAGCACTAGCGCGCCATCGGTTTGCAGTACCAACGTTTTTACTGCGGCGTCCACATCCAGATTAAATGAACTATCCAAACTGCCGTCCAGATTCAGCCGGGCAATGTGGTTGTGAGTCATTCCGCTGATCGTGGTGAAGCCGCCACCCACGACCAGGTTGCCATCCGCTTGCTGAATTAGAGCAGATAAGGAGCCGTTCGCATTGGGGTCGAACGTGGTATCCAGGCCACCGTCTGCATTGAGCCGTGCAATATGATTGCGGGGGATTCCGCCGATCGTTGTGAAGTCACCGCCCAATACCAGTTTGCCGTCCGCTTGCTGCATGATCGCGTATACGCTGAAGTTCGCATTTGGATCAAATGTGGTATCCAGGCTGCCGTCGGCATTGAGCCTGGCGATGCAGCGGCGCGTTACCCCACCGATCGCATTGAAGGCGCCGCCCAATAGCAGCTTGCCGTCTGCTTGCTGCGTGACCGCGGTTACGACACCGTTCGCATCCGGATCAAATGCGGTGTCTACGCTGCTGTCGGCATTCAGTCGCGCAATGCGGTTGCGAGGCAGCCCACCGATCGCCGTGAAGGAACCCCCGACAATCAGCTTACCGTCGGATTGCTGTACAACCGCCCTCACGTCGGCGTTCGGGCTTGAGTTTAACGTGATGTCCAAGCTGGCATCGATATTGAGTCGCGCAATGCGGTTGCGGGTTGCCCCGCCCATACCGGTGAAAGAGCCGCCCAACACCAGCTTCCCGTCTGCTTGTTGCGCAATGGTGTATACATTGTTATTTATATTTAGATCCAATGTGGTATCTAAAGCGCCATCCGGATCGAGTCTTGCAACATGGCCGCGGCTCGCGCCACCGATCGCAGTAAAGTCGCCGGCCAGAACCAACTTGCCGTCCACCTGTTGCATCAGCGCGTAAACTTCGTTATCCGCATCCGGATCGAATGCGGCATCCAAGCTGCCATCGCGATTCAATCGCGCCAAGCGATTGCGGGCTACGCCATTGATAGCACTGAAGCGACCGCCCAGCACCAACTTGCCATCGAACTGCAGCGTTAGAGCAAGCACCGGATTATTCGCATTCGGAGAAAACGTGGAGTCCAACGTGTTGCTGCCGGCATTGAGCCTGGCAATGCGTGCAGCGGTGGTTCCATTGATCGTGGTGAAATAGCCGCCCAATATGAGTTTGCCGTCGTCTTGTAAGGCCATAGCGACGACCGCATCGTTTGCCGATACATTGAACGTGGTATCCGAGTCACCATTGCTATTTAGTCGCTTAATATACGCGCCGAAATGGCCGGCCAAAATCAGCTTACCGTCGGTTTGCACAATAATGGCCGTCACGACGTCATTCACATCCGGGTTGAATGCAGCGTCCAAGCTGCCGTCGGGATTGAGTCTCGCGATGTAACTGCGCGCCATTCCACCGATCACGGTGAAATACCCCCCAAGCACCAGTTTGCCGTCGGTTTGCACTGCAATTGCAGTCACGCCATCGTTCGCATTCGGATCGAACGCAGTATCCACACTGCCATCGGCATTGAGTCGCCCCATATGATTGCGGGTTATGCCGCCAATGGTTGTGAAATCACCACCGATGACGAGCTTGCCATCGGCTTGCTGAATCGCCGCCCGCACCGGATTGTTCGCATTCGGATCAAAACCATCATTGACGTTCTGTGCGTGGATTGGCCCGGCCGCAACACCGAACATGCCTGCACAGAGCCGCGCGGCAAAATAAAAGTGCACCGCTTGCGTCGAACGTTTTCTTAAAAAGGTATGATAAAAGAAGCGGATTAGGTTGATGCCCATAAACTCCTAGCGATCCCGGATACCAAAAATTTGGTAGCTACATAGATCTATAGCGTAAAAGGGCACCTAAAACCGACACGGACAAATGTGACGAATTGTAAATCCTTTATTTATGACGGTATTTGGCGGAAATATACGCTGCCGCGCGCAATCACTTGGTTTTAGAAACACCCCGATCCAGTTATTACCCAACCCCTGTTAGCCTCGCACCGTCGTGACTGCTGAAGCAGTTAAAAATCACTGAATCAAAGTGGGTTATGATTAAAAACCATGAGGCCCAGTTCTATTATTGTTGGAGCCACCCCGATCAATGGTTCTCTGCACAGCTCAACCGGCGGAACGTTGCAGGCCACATCAACCACCAACGCCGGTTTAGCGAGCGCATTGAACGATAACGGTGATCCGACTCGCACGTTTGCGTTGCTATCCGGTCCGACAATCGATGGCGGCAGTTGCACCAGCGCACTATTCCCCCAATACGATCAGCGAATTTACTTTAACTATTCCACCGGCAGTCGGGCGGTCGGTGCGGGTTGCGACGTTGGCGCGTATGAAACAGATGCACAGGATTTGCTGGCCGACCGAGTGTTTGTCGACGATTACGAATAACGCCAACCGCGGTAACTGGAGGAATCGATAAGCGTTGCTAAAACGCCTGATGATAAATTCGCGACATAAAGAAGACGGGGTCTTCCGACAAAAGAAACAACGGATTTATTGTGCTACCCGAGCACCTTGCCCCTTCCGCATACACGTAAAGGGAGCTCGCCACCCCTTGCGCGTACAGGAGCGGCCCCGCTCCGGTGAAATCGCAATTGGTCGGCGCACCGGTACCGAAATTCAGCAATGCCGCTTCGACGTTCAATTGTCCCGAAGTATTTATAGTCAAAATTAGATCTTTATGGCTGTTGTAAGAACCCAGGTAACTGATGTAGATGGGATCCATAGAGGATCTTCCAATCAACACCGTATTCGCCTGGGTGGCTAAAGTCGCGTATTCGCCTTTGCGTGTTGATGTCAGCAGCTCAAAAGGCGTTCCGGAACTAAAACGGGCGCGCTCGATACCAGCGTCCGTCATCACCCGAATATAAGGCGGCAATTGTTGATTAATGCTGCTGAGTCCGTTGCTGCCAAAACTGGAGTCGAGCTCGCCCCTTGGGGTTATTCGCAACAATCCTTGATTCGGACAAATATTATTCAGATCGGTCGGATCAAAACCCTTGGCACAGAAAAAAGGGCTGTTTAGCTGCGCCGCAATCAACAGTTGATTGTTGCTGTCGACCGCCGTTTTGTAGGCCGATACATCCCCCAGTGCCCAGCTCGATACGCACGGTTCACCTCGGTAAGGGGCAACCCGATCGTGGCAAAACATCAAGCTAAGTTCTCCGCCCAAACCAAAGCTGGCGTCTAAAGAGCCCTGCGCGGTGATCTTAAAAACGTGCGTGAAATATAGGTACTCGCCCGTTGTTCTTCGCTCGGTCAGATAAATGGAAGCCTCCGCAAGGCTCAAATCGGCGAATGCAATTTCTCTGGTGCCGCTTTCGCCGTTGAGCAGACGATGCCTGACCTCAATTCGACCATCTCCGGAAGTTCCAAACGTTCGATCGGGGCCGCCTTCATTGTCCAGACGTGCGATGAACATGCCAGTGTCGGATGCTTGACCAGCCACGACAACCCGATCTCTGGAATCCACTTGCAATTGAAAAGCGGCTTTGCTGTTTCCAAAATTGGGCGAGTCGCTCAGGACTTCGATGCAGCCCAGCGGAAGGTCGTCGTTTCTGGTGGTCTTCGAGCCGCGGAAGTCTTCCCTTAGCACGCCGTTATCGGTGAACGAGCACAAGGTGACCGCGTTGGAGCGCCCTAAGCCGACATACAAACGCCCAGTGGAATCCCTGACCAGCCGAATGCTGGTGGACTCTTGCGGTAAAGAAAATTGAGCGCCGGCAGCGCTTGCGAAACGCGCATCGCGATTGCCGTCTTGGTCAAAACGCTGCAGAAAAAAACCAAGGCCCGACGCGGCCAAGTGGGCGTGAATCAATCGATCAGCACTTTGTTCAACGATTGAATTGTGGTTAAACGTTTCCAAATCGCCAACGTGGATCAGCTCATAGGGAATCTGCGCATCCACCATGCCGAAAGATCCAAAACTGAAATCCAACGACCAAGGCGCATCCAAATTGTAATCTTCGGCTTGAACCGCACCGAAACTTACCAACGCCGCCATCGCTAGCAATTTTGCAAACACAAGAGGCAGGGTTTTTTCCGCAAACGGATTTGTTATTTTTCGTTTGCCGATCGAATTGCGCTTGCTCATTGCTAAACCCCAAAAATTGTTGAGCACCCTAGCGGGGATCCGCATCGAAGAGAAGCATGCCCACATAGGCTTTACAATCGTTTGCAATCCTTGGGTTAATCCGCGATCCGCGCGGCCCTGCTCTAAAAATGCGAAAATGCCCTTAGATTTCAATACGCATTGGAACAAAAGTTAATTTGTCGAATGCTCTGATCTTGCGTGCGGTTGCCACTCCGTCGGCGGCTGCAAGGTCAGGTGATTTTCGGTCATAACCGCTTTTAATAATTCCATTTCGTTAACGGCCTCCAGCGCCAAGCTCGTATAGCGCTCAACGCCTTCGGCGTTTTTCATCATATCGTCCACGACTTGGCCCGCTTCCGCCATCAACCACAATTGATTGCGGCGTTGCGCTTGAATCTCGGCGATAGCTGCATTATCGCTGAGCAATCTTTCACGCAATCGCAAACCGATGCTTTGCGAGCTCAGACTGTTGTTACCGGCATTGATTTTCTCGCCGATTGCAACGCAGTCATTGCGCAATTCCCCTATGTCGGTATTGCTGGGATCACAAGCCTGCATTAACGGTTGATAGGGCGGAATCGAAGAAGCGATCAACACCGCATACGCCATTCCAATGCGATAAGCGGTATCCGTCGCTGTGTTAGCGGAATGCTCGGCGCAATCAGAAGATTGAGTCTCTAGAACGGCTGTGCGCAATACCAGCTTTGCCAGGGTAGCGTAATAATCCTCGAATCGATTCGCTTGCGCCGCGCGCTGTAGGGTAACACGCTTAGCAGCCTCGTCGTTTGCTTTGTTGGCACGGCCCAATTCCAGCATCCATGCGGCCGCATTTTGCGCATCGGTGGCAAGTCACTTTCTCGAATAGACCTCTTCCAAAGTCCTAAAACTAAAAAGCCACCCAATGGGGTGGCTTTTTAGTTTTAGGACCCTGGCAGTGACCTACTCTCGCATGGCTTAAGCCACACTACCATCGGCGC
>CAYXMH010000025.1:0-52015 GCA_964466115.1 uncultured Rhodanobacteraceae bacterium
CTGGTTGCCTCGCGTGAGAGGCTACAGGATGTCTACGAAATCCGGGGCGATTCATTCAGTGTAAATATTATTTAAATTTAAAAGACGCTTAATAAAAGGATAAGCGGCACCGGGTTTTGGAATTTCCTTTCGATGTTCACGTTGATGGGCACGAAACTCGTCAACCCCCAAACGTAGGTACAGATCGTGCTCTGTCGAAAAATCGAATAACGCGGTTGACGAAATCGCTACAACTAACTTGCTCTCAATGGGAAATGGCATATAGGTTAGTAGCTAACGCTAAAAGATACAGGCTGGACTGATGAGCCCAGTTTTCCAACAACATTCGCACATAGAATTGCTTAGATCAAATTGACAGCCTTATCAGCCCAGCTAAACAGCGTAGAATGGAGTGAACTTGCAATCCTAACCCCTTAGAAAAACCATTTTGCACAAGGACAATCTTTAGAGTTTAACGTAACAATTACCGCTATTAGTGGTGCAAGAGTTGCTACGATGTAGGGTAAACAAAAATCCGTAAAGGACCTCTCGCGATAAAGGGCACGCCAACGACCAAAATGCCAAGCGCGCCAGAAAATATATTGCATTTCAACTGGCACGGGTTCCTCACCTCCTATGGTTGATGGGTTATTATCGTTTCCATCTCTCCGTACATAAGAGTTCGTAGGCTGGGCTGACAAGCCCAGCATTTGCTGGCACTCTTACAATATGCGCCATTATATCCGTGCTCGTGTTTCGGGCGGAACTTATTTCTTCACGGTCAATCTCGCTGAGCGCCGCAGCAATCAATTACTTGTGCAGAGAATTGATGCATTACGCGAGGCGTTTCGATTGACGCGTCGGGATCATCCGTTCCAAATTGACGCCATTGTCGTGCTGCCGGAGCATCTGCATACCATGTGGACGTTGCCAGAAGGCGACGCTGATTTTTCGATGCGTTGGAGTTTGATAAAAGCACGATTTTCGAGAGCTATCGAAGCAAGCGAACGACGTTCGTCGAGCCGAATGCGTCGCCGCGAGCGTGGTATTTGGCAACGAAGGTTTTATGAACACGCCATACGAGATGAACGCGATTGGGAAAAACACGTCGATTACATTCACTGGAATCCGGTTAAGCACGGATGGGTAAAGCGTGTTGCGGAATGGCCTTATTCTTCATTTCATTACTTTGTTCGCCGGGGTTGGTTGCCGTTGGACTGGGCAGCGTTAGATAATGGAGCAGAATTGAATTTGGAATGAGCTGGGCTTGTCAGCCCAGCCTACTTTTATGGTCTGTGGACAATGGATCTAATCCCGGTGCGACATGGTTTGTCGCGGCATAATTATTTCACTCGCACCGAAACCCATTACTTTGAGCAACGCAGCGCAAGCCTGCAGGCGCTCTTTTCATCAACGGAATTTCCGTGCCGTAGGCCCAATACAGGCATTGCAATGTAGGCTGCCCGCCGACGTCGGTTACCCGTGTGTTTTGTAGATTGCCTTGTTGCGGCGTATCCCACCAATCGGAAGGTATGGAGCTGGTCACGCGTGCTTCGATCTGAGTTACCGGGCAAGGAATAAACTGCGCTGCTGCGCCGGGTTTATTGTAAGCATCGTTGTTTTGCGGTGATTGCGATCTGTATTGGTTTTTGTCGATGGAATTTTTTTCGTTTCCGTTCCAGTTTTTATTCCGCTGCTCTTTTAATTGAGCCTGTTTATCCATTTCGGCTTTTTCTTCGGCTGCTTTATCCCGGTAGTCCTGGGATTGGGCCAAAGATGTTCCGAGCATTAAGCAGATCAGAAAAGTTGTGGTGCGTTTCATGGGAACCTCTCAAGTGGATTTTGCTGTATCGAGACATTCGTTCATGGTTCGACAGGCTCACCACGAACGGATGGCATTGGAACGCGCTAAGTTATGCGGGCCACAACCACGCAAACGTGGCGGCGGTAATCAGCGCATAGATCACACCATCGATGATGTGCTTGACGGAGCTGACCCAGGGATGACCCCACCAGATTGCGTTGGGGATTGCGCCAAACGCATAGCCCATCAAGGCGGCGAGACCAATGATGCAAAACACGATTTTGAATGCCGCGCCAACGGGCAGGACATGCACCGCCAGCAACGCGCAAAAGAACGAGGTCAACAGGCAGAACAGGAACCACTGCCCCAGGAACGAACCCAAGTTCATCTCACCGGCAGGACGAACAAAAATTTTGGCAATCGGGCCTTGCTTTAATTTTTCCATCATCTCGGGTTTGTTCATCGCCTCTGGGTTGCACATGGGAATCATGTAGATGCCGGGCAATGCGCCACCTTTGCGGATGGCCGCACTCACTTCGTCTTCGTTGGAGAAGCCGCGCATGTCGGGCATGTGCCAGAACTTAAGCACCATGTGCAGAATGCTGCTGGCGAAGAAAACGAATACGGCCGATAGCACTATCGGCAGCCACAGTTGGGCAAGCAAGGTCATAGCGAACCTCCGTTGGGTTGGATTTTTTTACAGCCAGGGGAGTCTACTCCCACCTTGTTTCTGGTGGAACAATACGGATGACCAATTATTGATTGGGCTGGTCGGCAGGATTCATGGGATATCGAAACGTTGGGATTCGCAAGCTCACCTCAACCAGACCATCTATACCTGCGCACCAACGCCGCCAATTCCCCCACTACCGCGCGCATACGCCCCCGCCGCATTCACAAACTCCGATGGCATCATCACGATCGTCATCGTGTTCTGCTCCGCACCCACCTCGGTCAACATTTGCATCCGGCGCAGCTCAATCGCCATTGGGGTTTTCGCCATTAAGGTGGCGGCTTCGGTTAGCTTCATGGCGGCTTCGTGCTCGGCTTCGGCCTTGATGATGCGGGCGCGTTTTTCACGGTGGGCCTCGGCCTCCTGAGCCATGGCGCGTTGCATCGATTGCGGGATTTCAACGTCCTTGATTTGGACGCGGTCAACTTCAATGCCCCACGGCTCCGTTACTTTGTCAATGATCTCGCCGAGCGTAATGGACAGTTTTTCCTGTTCCTTTAACAGCTCATCCAAAGAGTGCTGGCCCATAACGGTACGCAGACTAGTCAATGCGGTTTGGCGAACCGCATCCTCGAAACGCACAACTTCCACAATGGCATGCTGCGGGTTCACGACCTTGTACCAAACTACCGCGCGCACCTTCACCGGTACATTGTCGTTGGTCATGGTTTCTTGCGGCTCGATATCCTGAGTGACCACGCGCATGTCGACGATCTGCATGCGCTCGATGATGGGGATGATCCAGGTTAAACCGGGTTCGCGAGTGCCACTGTACCGCCCGAGCCTAAATACCAACCCACGCTGGTATTGCTGTAACACGCGCAGGCCAGACAACGCCAATACGAGTAAGGGAAGGAGGAAATAAAACATGGTTAGGCACTTCTCGAGTCGACTGGCGGCAATTATACCCCCGAACAATCGCCGCGCGAATTCCATGCTGTAATAACGGTCATCGAACCGTTCATTGCTCTCGTACGCGGACGAACTCCGGCATCCAAGTACGGTACAATTTTACATTCCCGTGAATTAACGGCAACCAAGCCCATGACCGTCACTTTAATCCTCATCGCCATCACCTGCGTCGTTTCCTTCGCCGCATTTCAAAACGAGAAATGGATGCGCAATTGGATTTTCTGGCCGCCGGCGATCACGCGCAATCGCGAATACCATCGATTCGTTACCTACGGTTTGCTGCACGCCGATGCCCAGCACCTGCTGTTCAACATGATCACGCTGTATTTTTTTGGGTCCATCATCGAACGTTTTTTCACTTCGCACATTGGCGCGATCGGTTTTGCCGGATTCTATGTCTTAGGCTTAATCGCCTCGATTCTCCCAAGCTACGTGAAAAACAAAAACAACGCGCAGTACCGCAGCCTAGGCGCTTCGGGCTCGGTATCCGCCGTGCTGTTCGCTTTTATCCTGCTGCAACCGTGGGCGACGATCGTCGTTTTTGTGGTACCGGTGCCGGCCATCATGTATGCCGTACTCTATATCGTGTACACCATCGTGATGGACAAGCAACGCCGCGATAACGTCAATCACAGCGCACACCTGTGGGGTGCCGCGTATGGCGTTTTATTTGCGGTAGTGATGGAACCGCGGATCCTCGGCGCTTTTTTTGAGCAGCTTGCGCATCCGCGATTTGGGTAGTGCGCAAGCTTCGCTTACACGGCCAATGATAGATCGACTTGTGCGGGCCGCAACACGTCGGCAAGCGCTTCGTCGGACAGCACGAACGAAGCGCCGATCAAATCGGAATCGGGCTCTAGGATATCGGGATAGACCATTCCCCCCAGCAGTTGAACATCGAAAATCTCCTGCACCGCCTCCTCGAACTTAACGAAGCCGACCGTCGCACCGGTTCGAATGTCGATCACCCAAACGCCGCAACAACGCTCTTCGGGGCGTAGCCGTTGGCCGAGCGGGATATCGTCAAAGACATTTTCGCGCACCTGCGATAAACCGACAAAGGCAAAATTGCCGCAAAATACAAGACCGCGCGTAAAGCCGGGCAACTCCGCCACGGTTTCGCTGCGGCCGGTGTTAAGGTCGATGGTGGCAACGGTTCCCTTGGCGCTTTCCAGCACCCAGAGCTTACCCTTGTACCAACGCGGCGAGTGTGGCATCGACAAACCGCCGGTTGCGATCTCGTCGCTTTGGATGTCAATCAAGATGCCGCCGTTGTGCTTGTTGCTACGCCACCCTTCAGGAGCATCGGTTTTGCCCAAGGCGGTTACATAGCGCGGCGCACCATCGCGCATGCACAATCCGTTCAAATGACAACGATCCTCCGCGGCCAACGCCGAAACGAACGCGGGTCGCCAGCGTGGTATAAAACTGTAATCGTGATCAAAGGTGCACAAAGCCGAAAAACGCGTATTGACCAGCCACAACTCGCCTTCGCCGTCAAAGGCCAACTCGTGCACGCGGATGTCGCCGGTAACATGCATATTGCGCGGCAGAAAGCAGGCGTCGTGCTTGTTCGGATGCAACCGCGCCGCCACATCGGGCATATTTCGGTAATCCCAAATCGCCTTCAGCGTACCGATGGCAAGCCGCTGGCCGTCAAACGCCAGCCCCATGGGGCTGGCGAAATAACGCAGGTGCGTATTGAGCTTGTCCCCATCCGATCGCAGCGCAATGACTCTGCCGCTTTGATACGTGGATACCAGCAAGGATGATCGCAGCTGCGCCAGCAATTGTGGAATGTTGGATGTGTGAATGCTGCGAAATACGCTAGGCTCATCCAGCTGCGGCGGCGGGCTTTTGGCCGCCGCTGTTGCTTCACGCCGTAACGGCTGATGCGCGAAGATCGCGCGAGCGCGTTCCGACGTATCCAAGACGGTTGGCAGCAAAGGCTCCAACAGCGCCGCGTTGGCCAACCATTTTGCCGGGTCCGGAGGGGTAACCGTATGGCGCGAGGCGGGCAATGGAACCGTCAATGCGCGGTCCCACTTAACGCCGATGAATTTGCAAAGACGCAGAATCTCCTGCTGCGGGTCGGCGATCAGGCGGTCGTAACTGGCAACGCACCACGAATCGGGGGGCAATTTTTCAAGGTCCTCCAAGACTGTGTCCGTCACCGCTTGCCACTGACGCACTACGATTTCCGCAAGCGGCTTTCCTGCTAAATCCCGCCAACCCGGCACCAGCACCAGCGACCAGGTCTGATTATTCCAGTCCGGCAATTCCGGATACGTGACAAAACGCCCCGATCGCCACGCTTCCAACATGCTGCTGATGGTGGCGCGTTCGTCGCGATACAAATAAATGAACAGCGCATCCGGAAACGCGGCGCGCAGGAACGGAATGCGCAAGCTGTTTTTCGGTGTTTTTTCGATAAACCGAAAACGCGAAACCGCCGGCGCACGGCCCTCGCGATCGCGCGCCGCGGCCGCAAAACGCGAAGCCAGTTCTTCGATTACCGTCGCAGTGGCATCGTTTTCCGTCAACCGATTGGATTGCCAACCGTGGGCCGACGGGTGCAGCGCGTCGATGCCCTCGATCAACGCATGACTCTCACCGCCAATTGAAAACACATCGGGAGCTTGAGTCAGCGTTTCAAACAACAGCGACGAACCCGAGCGCGGTGAGGAAACAATGAACACGGGACGATCGAAACGCGCGCCCGCCTTGCGCGCCGATGCAAAAACCTGCGGGGCAAGATCGGTATTCAACGCAGGCGCTAGTAAAATTTGTTGTATCGCATAAGCCGCATCGACTTGATTGGTGAGTGTCACGCTATTCTTGAAGCGCCCGACCATCTGCATGCTACGCTCGATCAACTCACCATACTCATGCCAGCCGCTCGGGCTTGAATCGTGCTGTCCCCATACCGCGCTCCACGCCTCGAAAAAACGCATGACCTCGGCGTGCAACGCCGCCGCCGCCGCGGTGGTCGGCAGAAACCGTTCGATGTTGTGGTACAAAACGCGTTGTTCGCTCGGCGACATCACAATCGGGAAATTGTCCACCTCGTGCTGCACCAAGGGATTGGCATCCGGTTGGTAGGCAATAAAACGTATCTCGCAGGGAGAAAGAGCCGCCGCATCGAACGGGCGCACGCCGTTATTCAACAAAGCGGACAAACTGCCCGACCCCACCGTATCGATCACCAAATGAATGCGCCGCGAGGGCATGGGGTTAATGACGTTGTGCATACGCCAGGTGTCGAATACCCACGCCTCCCCGGGGGCCATATGGAGCGACTTGTCGCCGCACAGAAAGCGAACCGCCGGATCGGTGACGATCGGTACATGCACGCGCATGCGTTGCTGCCAGTAGTAGTTCACGTCGACGTGCTCGATCGCCTCGGCATTGCCGTCGATCCGCATCAACCGGGTACGGCCGATCGGGGCATTCAACGCCGCAAGCACCTGGCGCAAGTAGGCACAACGCCGCAACTGCGGCGTTGGGTGCATGGGGCCCTTGGTCGCGTTATTGAGAGGGTCGCCATTGACTGCCAGTAAGGGTAAGGCGGCGTTGCCGCGATGGCCTTCCGGATGGGGCTGCCACTCCTGCTCCGAAAATCCGGCGACTTCCGCGGCCAGCCTTTCTGCGTCGAATGCCAGCGGGATGCGAATAAACTCTGTATCAAGGTACATGCAGAAAATCCAGTTCTTGTATTTGTATGCAAGAAGAATAAACCAACCAGCTGGTTTTCGGGATATATATACCGCTATACTTTAGCTGCGCGAATTCCAAATCCAACTCATCGGGGGGAGCAGGGTTCATGTCTAAGTCCATTCGGGAAATGGGTAACAGCAGACCTGCGCCGTCGGAACTCCAGCGATTGGGCAAAGGCGCCGCTTTGGCCACCAGCGCCGCTGCGGCCTTAGTGGCCGGTGATGCATCCGCCGCAACCATTGCGGTGAACTCCACCGCGGACAATGTCACTGGCAGCGACACCTCATGCACCTTGCGCGAAGCAATCGCCAATGCGAACTCCGACAGCGATACGACCGGTGGAGATTGCGTCGCAGGCTCCGGCACCGACACAATTGATCTTTCAAGCCTAAGCGGCACCATTACGCTTGGCGGCACGCACCTTTTGATCAGCGATTCGGCCAACGTCACGGGGCCCGGCGCCTCCAGCTTAACGATCGACTCCAACAACGCCTCGCGCGTGTTCTACATCTACAGCAATAGCGCGTCCCTGGCCGTCACCATCAGCGGCATGACGATGACCCACGGCCAAATCGGCGCCGGAAACGGGTCGGTGGTCGGCAACCGCGGCGAGAGCGTCACGCTCGATGGCGTCACCATCAACGCGAGTGTGCCGCGCTTCGGCGTCATCGGCAATGTCGCGGGCGCCGGCGGCGCGCTGTCGATCCAGAACAGCACCATCAGCGGCAATACTGGCGGCACCGTGAGGGCCGGCGGCGTGTACGTTTGGGGCGGCAACCTCACGATCAACAACACCACCATCTCGGGCAACGGCGGTAACAAGGGCGGCGGCGTATTCGTCAGGAACATCTCCAATCCGGTCAGCATCACCAACAGCACCATCAGTGGCAATACCGCGAGCGACCGCGGCGGCGGTGTGGGCTTCTATACGGTCAATTCCACGGTGACGATTTCCAATTCGATCATTTCCGGCAACACCGCCAGCGGCCGCGGCGGCGGTTTGTTTTTTTACAAAGTCAATCAGCCGATAACGATCAGCGACACTACCATTTCAGGCAATACCAGCAACATCCGGGGCGGCGGTATCTTTCTGTACAAATCCACCGCTCCCGGCACTTTCACGATTGAGCGCTCGACCATTTCCGGCAATACCACTCCCAGCCGTGGCGGCGGCTTGTTTTTGTACCGCACCAATTCGGCCCTCAAGCTCGAAAACTCGACCGTTTCCGGAAACAGCGCCCTCAATGGCGGCGGCTTGTACATGAGAGGCTCGTTCGGCGGCAGCCATTCGTTCAATATCCAATCCTCAACCATCGCCTTCAATACCGCAACCGCCAACGGCGGCAACATCAGCGGTGGCCCTTCCGCGAACCTGATCACCATCACCAACTCGATCGTCGCCGGCGGCAGTGCGGCCAGCGGTCCGGATATGAGAAACGGGTCGGCCACCTTCACGCTGAATTATTCGCTGCTGCAATCGACCAGCGGTGCGACGATCGGCGGCTCCAACAACTTAACCGGTGTCGACCCTTTGCTCACTGCCTTGGCAAACAACGGTGGGCCGACGCAAACCCATCGTTTCTCTGCAACAAGCCCGGTGGTTGATGCGGGATCATCGACCTTTATCACCGTTCCTGCTACCGACCAGCGCGGACTTTCGCGCGTGGTAGGCGCTAATGTGGACATGGGCGCGGTCGAATCCCAAGCCCCGGTGGTGACCTCAAGCGGCGGGGCTACCACCTGGTTAGAGAGCAATAGCCTGTTGGTAACATCAATACCCGTGGTCATTGATAGCGGCATAACGATCACCGACCCCGTCAGCACTACGCTGATCACCGGTACGGTTTCGATTACTGGAGGATTCCAATCGAGCGAAGATGTGCTGGCATTTACCAATGACGGCAGCACGATGGGCGATATTGCCGGCAGCTATGTGTCCGGTACGGGCGTGCTGACGCTGACATCCAGCAGCCACGCCACCTTAGCGCAATGGCAAGCGGCGTTGCGCGCGATAACCTTTAACAATACGGCGCAGCCGCCCACGGGCGCCACGCGCACGATCGGCTTCCTCGTTAATAATGGCAGCGAAGATAGCGCGGTGGCAACAAAGACCATCAATCTCACGAACGTCAACCATGCACCGATCTTTACCTTAGGCTCAGATCCCTCTTGGCCGGCAGGCACGCACGGACTCAAACTATTGACGACGTTCGCCTCCGTCACCTCGTTCGGCCAATCGAGCGAATCGGGTCAAGCGGTGGTGGCATACAATGTAACCGATGCCACCGATCCGGGAGGAGTGATCAATGGCGGCAGCAGCGGGATTCTTATCCAGAACGATGGAACCTTGCTGTATTCATTGAGCGGGCAAAGTGGTACGGCCACCATCACCGTCACGCTGCAAGACGACGGGGGCACCAGCAATGGCGGCAGTGACACCTCGCCTGCGCAAACATTTCATATCACGGTCGCGGACGGTTGGAATCTGGCGATCGCCATGGACGACAGCACCGGCGGCAAGCATTTCTTCACCGGTGGAGATTTTGTGGATTATGTTATTACCGTGCAAAATCTCGGCACAGCGGATGCGCATGGCGCGACGGTGCTCGATGTGTTGCCGTCGGAATTAAGCTCCGGCATGTGGACTTGCCTCCATATCGGGGCATCCACCTGTACAGCAAGCGGGACCGGAAATATCAACGACACGGTCAACATCCCGGCGAACGGCGGTTTGATTTATCACCTGACTGCGATCGCACAGGCGGACCCGGAAACGACCATCACCAACACGGCAACGGTGACAACCGGCGTATCAGAACCGGATACCACCCTCAGCAATAACACGGCGACGAACGTGGATACGGTCGGCGTTTACAAGGACGGGTTTGAGTGATGGCTTTGGAAGTCGGATAAGAGCAGCCAAGGAAGTTTCGCGCTAACCGAAGTTAAGGTCGTGCGCGGTACGCCGACGGCAGGGCGGTGGGTAGATGCCGCTAAGCCATGATTTATTTGACCGTATTTTCTTAAGGGAGCACGCACATGACCGTTGACCTATCGACGATTTTCTCCGACCTCGTATATCGATTCACACGTAGCGCGCGGCTCGGTAGCGTCGGCGCAATCTTAGCCGTCGCCGCACTCGTGCCCTTGGGATGGTCCAACACGGTTCAGGCTGCGATCGTTTCATTTTCCAGCGCGGACAGCGATCTTGACTACACCCATACTTCGATTACCAGAACCTCCAGCGGCCGAACCTTCACTTTTGCGGGCGGTGCGGCTGGCGGCGGTCTGGGCATTGATAACACATTTACTACCGATGGCCTCTATGCTTACGAAGGAACCGCAGGCGGTAATGACATCAAATTAACCATCTCGATCCAAAGCGGTTACACGTTTGACATTTCCCAGTTCGACGTCGGCGTAAACACGGGCAGCTTGACGATTGCGTTGACCTATGGCGATGACTCGACGACCACCTTCACGCAAACCGGCCTCAATATGGCCTCTTTCGGTACGTTGTCCAGTTTTAGTACCCCGATCAATGACGTCAAGCAAGTAGTCCTTACGTCGGCCGATTTCGGGCTTTTTCAGAATTTCAGCATTACCGACGTCAAGCCCTATATTGTAGTAGCTCCGGCGTCATTACCAGCCGCCACCGTCGGCAGTGCTTATAGCCAAACCATTAGCGCCAGCGGTGGTGCCGCACCGTATACCTTTGCGGTCACCGCGGGTGCCTTGCCGGCGGGTTTAACGCTGGCAAGCAATGGGACCCTGTCAGGAACACCCACAGCCGGCGGTACCTTTAATTTCACGGTGACGGCCACCGACAACAATACCGACACGGGCAGCCGAGCGTATTCACTCACCGTGAATGCACCGACCATCACCATCACGCCCAACTTCCCACCGAACTTCACCGTCGGCAGCTCGTATAGCCAGACATTTACCGCCAACGGCGGCACGGCTACGTATACCTATGCCATCACGGCAGGCGCGCTACCCGCAGGAACCACATTAAGTTCAGGCGGAGTCCTGTCTGGCACCCCCACGGCGGGCGGGACATTTAATTTCACTATTACCGCCACCGACAGCAGCACCGGCACCGGGCCCTATACTGGCAGCCACGCTTATACGTTGCTCGCGAGCGCACCAACGATTACGGTTAGCCCGGCCTCACTGTCCGCCGCAACGGTCGGGAGTGCTTATAGTCAAACCATCAGCGCCAGCGGTGGTACCTCATCGTATACCTTTGCGGTCACTGCGGGTGCCTTGCCAGCGGGTTTGACACTGGCCAGCGACGGTACCTTGTCAGGTACGCCCACAGCGGGCGGTACATTTAACTTCACGGTGACCGCTACCGACAGCAGCACTGGTACGGGACCTTTTACCGGCAGTCGAGCGTATTCGCTTACGGTTAACGCACCGACCATCACCATCACGCCCAACTTCCCACCGAACTTCACCGTCGGCAGCGCGTATAGCCAGACATTTACCGCCAGCGGCGGTACGGCTACGTATACCTATGCCATAACGGCAGGCGCGCTACCCGCAGGAACCACATTAAGTTCAGGCGGAGTCCTGTCTGGCACCCCCACGGCGGGCGGGACATTTAATTTCACTATTACCGCCACCGACAGCAGCACCGGCACCGGGCCCTATACTGGCAGCCACGCTTATACGTTGCTCGCGAGCGCACCAACGATTACGGTTAGCCCGGCCTCACTGTCCGCCGCAACGGTCGGGAGTGCTTATAGTCAAACCATCAGCGCCAGCGGTGGTACCTCATCGTATACCTTTGCGGTCACTGCGGGTGCCTTGCCAGCGGGTTTGACACTGGCCAGCGACGGTACCTTGTCAGGTACGCCCACAGCGGGCGGTACATTTAACTTCACGGTGACCGCTACCGACAGCAGCACTGGTACGGGACCTTTTACCGGCAGTCGAGCGTATTCGCTTACGGTTAACGCACCGACCATCACTGTGAGTCCCACATCGCTACCAGACGCCACTGTGGCGATTAGTTATAGTCAAACCATCACAGCCAGCGGCGGAACTGCGTCATATACCTTTGCGGTCACTGCAGGTGCATTACCTGTGGGCTTAACGCTGGCTAGCGACGGTACCTTGTCAGGCACACCTACGGCAGAGGGCACATTTAATTTCACCGTCACCGCTACCGACAGTAGCACCGGTACGGGGCCTTTTACGGGCAGCCGAGCTTATTCAATCACGGTGATGGCGAACCCACCTGTGGTCACTACCAGCGGTGGTACAACGAGCTGGATCGAAAGCAATAATCTAACGGTCACATCGACACCGGTGGCCATTGACGGCGGCATCACGATCACAGATCCGGAAAGCCCCACCTTGAGCACTGGCACCGTATCGATTACCGGAGGGTTCCAATCGAGCGAGGACGTACTGGCATTTACCAATGATGGCAGCACGATGGGCGATATTGCAGCTAGCTATATTGCGGGCACCGGCGTGCTGACACTAACGTCGAGTGGCGCCACCGTGGCGCAATGGCAGGCGGCCTTACGGGCCATCACGTATAACAATACGACGCAACCACCGACGGGTGCCTCACGCACGATCAGCTTCCTGGTCAATGATGGTATCCATGACAGCTCGGTGGCGACCAAGAGCATCAATCTCACGACCGTCAACCATCCACCGATCTTCACGCTGGGATCGGATCCCTCGTGGCCCGCAGGCACGCATGGACTTAAAGTAGCGGCGAGTTTCACCAACGTAAGTTCGTTTGGGCAATCGAGCGAATCGGGCCAAGCGGTATCGGCCTATCACGTAACCGATAGCAGCGATCCGCAGGGCGTCATCGACGGCGGAAGCAGTGGAATTTTAATCCAAGCGGACGGAACACTGGTGTATTCGTTGAGTGGGCAAAGTGGTACGGCCACGATCAGCGTGACATTGCAGGATGACGGCGGCACCAGCAATGGCGGTAACGATACGTCGGCCGCCCAGATATTCCATATTACCGTAGCCGATGGATGGAACCTGTCGATCAGCATGGACGACAGTACCGATGGTAACCACTTTTTCAGCGGCGGGGATTTTGTGGATTATGTGATCACGGTAGAAAACATCGGCACCTCCGATGTGCATGACGCAACCGTGCAAGATACATTGCCGACGGAATTAAGCTCCGTCAGTTGGACTTGCATTACCGTCGGTGCCTCCACCTGTACGGCAAGTGGAACCGGAGACATCAACGACACGGTAAGCATCCCGGCGAACGGCGGCTTGATTTATCACGTGATGGCCGTCGCACAGGCCGATCCTGAAACAACGATCACCAATACGGCGACCGTCACAACCAGCGTATTCGAACCTGATTCCAACCTAACCAACAACACGGCCACCAGTGTGAATGACGTAGGTATCTACCGGGATGGATTTGAGTGATGGAAAGAAGTAGGCAGCCGTGAAAAACCCGTTCGTGGTGAGAGCCCTTCGTCAAGCTTGTCCCGAGTCTGTCGAAGGGCTCAGGACAGGCTTGACGAGCCATGAACGGATTGCATGCCCCTAGGATGTTGCGAGAAGTAAGTCGCAACACCCGCAGGGCGTTGCGTCGTGTTACGTCAATTTAGAGGAAGTTTACGCATCGCCCTTCGAGCGGTGCGCCGCTGTTGCGATTCATCAACAAATTGCGCTGTACGCAGACGTACTAAAGCCGCAAAATCATGCGCGCGCCAAATCATTGTTATAAATAAGTTTTCTAGGCTTTTTTGGCGAAAGTTTTCCGCACCTCTCGGAATTTTTTTAAAATTTGTGTATATGATACTTATACGTTTATGTTCACTAGAAGGTATGGAGTAGCACGGAATTTTTTAATTCACTGGGAGCCGGACTATGCTGCGCGGTATCTATGATGGATCTAAGCTTCAGGCACAAAAGATCGGGTTTCGGAAATCATCATTCAGTGCCGTCTGGATCGGCGCACTGCTTCTTTCCGTCAATCTCTTTGCCTGCGCAACCACCATCAGCACCTTCGCCGGTAATCCGGTTCCCACGGGAACCGCAACCAACGTCGGTATTGGCGCTTATGGCATTGCCATCAATGCGGCCGGCGATGTTTATCATTCCGATGCCAGCAACCATGCAGTGCATAAGATCGATCACACCACGGGTATCTCCACCGTCATCGCCGGTACCGGCAGTTCCGGCAGCACCGGCGACGGCGGCGCTGCCGCCAGCGCCAGATTAAATGCGACTAGAGGAATGACCATCGACAGCGCCGGCAATGTGTATATCGCTGATACCAATAACCATCGCATTCGTATGATTGATACCAGCGGCAATATCTCTACCATCGCCGGTGTCGGATTGTCAGGTTCGACCGGCGACACCGGATTGGCGACCGCTGCCAGGATCAACTTCCCGCAAAGCGTAAAGCTCGACAGTTCAGGCAATCTATATATCGCCGATACCAGCAACCACCGTATCCGCAAGGTCGACACCAGCGGCATCATCACCACTTTCGCAGGTACGGGCATCGCTGGTTCCATCGGCGACGGCGGCGCGGCGACCAGTGCGCGATTGAATAACCCCCGATCCATCGCTTTCGATAGCTCGGGCAATATGTATATCGCCGATACCAGCAATCATCGTATCCGCAAGATTGATACCAGCGGCAATATTAGTACGTACGCGGGCTCCTCGGCCGGCTTATCCGGCGACGGCGGCGCCGCCAGCAGCGCTCAGTTCAGTGGTCCTCAGGGCATATTCATCGACAGCTCGGACAATATCTATGTGGCGGACACCGGTAATAGTCGTATCCGTAAAATCGATACCAGCGGCAATATCTCAACCATTGCCGGAACCAGCAGCGGTTTCAGCGGTGACGGTGGTGCGGCAACCGGCGCGCAATTGGCCGCGCCGGTTTTTGCGGCACTCGATGGCTCGGGCAATCTATACATTGCAGATACCAGTAACAATCGCATCCGTAAGGTTGACACCAGCGGTGATATTTCGACCTATGCCGGCACCGGCGTCACCACGTATGGCGGTGACGGCGGCGTCGCGACCATGGCGCAATTCAGTACGCCACAAAACGTCGCCGTGGACAGCGCCGGTAATGTGTACATGGCCGATTCCGGCCATCATCGCATCCGCAAGATCGACACCAGCGGCAATATCTCAACCTATGCCGGTACCGGCACGGCCGGTTTAACCGGTGATGGCGGTCCCGCCACTAGCGCACGAATAAATACACCTCTAGGCCTTGCCGTCGACAGTGCGGATAATCTTTATATTGCCGAGGGCAACAATTCGCGCATCCGCAAAGTGGATACCAGCGGCAATATCTCAACGGTTGCGGGAACTTCCGCTGGCTTCAGCGGCGATGGTGGCGCGGCCACCAGTGCGCAAATCAATAGCCCCTTTGGCGTCGGTGTCGATAGCGCAGGGAATATCTATATCGGCGATACCGGTAATCAACGCATCCGCAAAGTGGATACCAGCGGCAATATCTCGACCATCGGCGGTACCGGCAGCGCGGGCTCCGGCGGCGACGGCGGTGCGGCCACCGCCGCACAAATCAACACACCGATGCAGGTCGTTGTCAACAGCGCTGGAGAAGTTTATTTTGTGGATTATGGGAATAGTCGCATCCGCAAAATCGATACCAGCGGGAACATGCAGGCCTTTGCCGGCACCGGTGTCGCCGGCTTAAGCGGCGATGGCGGAGCGGCTACCAGCGCACAATTGAATTCGCCGCGCGCAGTGATCGTTGCAAGCGATGACACGGTCTATATCGCGGATACCAGCAATAGCCGCATTCGCCATGTGGACGGCAGCGGCAACATCTCGACCGTTGCCGGCACCAGTTCCGGTTATAGCGGCGACGGCGGTGACGCTACCCTTGCGCAACTCTCCAGCCCGCAAGGCGTGGCCGTTAGTAGTACTGGCATACTCTATATCGGAGATACGAGCAACCGGCGAATCCGGCGCGTGCTTAGCGCCGTCGTCCCCGATGCACCGACCATCGGCACGGCCACAGCTGGTGATGCTCAGGCGACCGTGACCTTTACTGCCCCCGCTTCCGATGGCGGAGCCGCTATCACGACTTACACTGCGACATCCAGCCCTGGTGGCTTTACCGGCACCTGCGCTGGACCTACCGCGTGTTCGATCACCGTCACGGGTTTAACCAACGGCACTTCGTATACTTTTACTGTCACAGCGACGAATTCGGTAGGCACCGGCTCGGCTTCGGCGGCTTCTAATGCAGTAACGCCGAAAACTGCGCAGACGATTACCTTTGCCAATCCGGGTGCGCAAAATTTTGGTACAACGCCAACATTGACGGCAACCGCCGATTCGGGGTTAACGGTAACCTTTAGTTCCTCAACCACCGGTGTTTGCACCATTACCAGCGGCGGCGCACTGACATTTGTCAGTGCTGGCACTTGCACCATTGATGCCGATCAAGCAGGCAATGGCACTTATGCTGCTGCGCCCACGGTAAGCCGATCATTCAGTGTCAACGCGGTCGTGCCGGACGCACCAATCATTGGCACCGCCACGGCCGGTGATGCGAGTGCCAGCGTCAGCTTTACCGCACCCACATTTACCGGAGGCGCATCGATTACCGGTTACACGGTAACGTCCAACCCCGGCGGCATTACCGGAACTGGCGCTTCCAGCCCCGTCACGGTAAGCGGATTGGCCAATGGCACAAGTTATACCTTTACCGTTACTGCGACGAACTCGGCCGGCACCGGTTCGGCTTCGACGGCTTCTAATGCAATAACGCCGAAGGCTGCACAAACAATTACTTTCGCCAATCCCGGCGCACAGAACTTTGGCACTGCGCCAACATTGACCGCAACCGCAGATTCGAGCTTAACAGTAACATTTAGTTCATCGACTACCGGTGTGTGCACGATCACCTCAGGTGGTGCATTGACATTTGTCACCGTGGGCACCTGTACGATTGATGCGGATCAAGCGGGCAATGGCACCTATGCCGCTGCACCTACTGTTAGCCGATCGTTTACCGTCAATGCGGTAGTGCCCGATGCACCGACAATTGGCACGGCCACGGCAGGCGATACGCAGGCAACGGTCACATTTTCTGCACCTGCGTTCACAGGTGGTGCGGCAATTACTTTGTACACAGTGACCTCAAATCCGGGTGGAATCACGGGCACCGGCGCGGCGAGCCCCATCATCGTAACTGGATTAACCAATGGCATTGCGTATACATTTACCGTCACAGCGGACAACTCAGCGGGCACCAGTGCGCCTTCAGCGGCCTCTAACAGCATTACGCCTAATCCCGGCCCAGAAGTCGTCAGTGTGGCTGTGCCTGCCGACGGCAGCTATAAAGCCGGTACCAACCTCGATTTCACCATCACCTGGGACAGCAATGTCACAGTGACTGGCACACCCCATGTGGCCCTGACTATTGGCGTTACAACAGTACAGGCCGATTACGTCTCTTCACCAACGGCAACCACCACCCTGTTCCGTTATACGGTATTGGCTGGCCAAACCGACACCAACGGCATCACGGTGGGGGCGCTAACCTTAAATGGCGGCACGATTCAAAACAGTACCGGCATCGATGCCACTCTGACCTTGAATAGTGTCGCCAGTACCGCATCGGTATTGGTTGATACCACGGCACCTACCTTGCCGGCGGCCAATATTGTGGTGAACAACCAGTCAGATCCACACACCGTGGTATTCACCTTTAGCGAAACTCTCGACATCGCGACAATCGGGTCCGCCAGTGATTGGACAGTAACCGGCAACAGCGGTTTGCCCACGTATCAGATCACCTCGGTTGGACTATCGAGCAGTAGAGTTATTACGCTGACCCTGGCAGCGGTGGATGTCACCGATACGACGACGTTTATTACGAACGCAGCAGCCAGTGCGCACCTGAAAGTGACACCGCCCAGCACCCTCGCCGATGTTGCCGGCAACACCTATGCCGCGGGCCAAATCACTGAAGCCGGCGCCACGCATATGCTTGACTCAACTGCACCGACACTGTCCTCAATCAGCACCAGCTCACCGACCGCGAGCGGTGGTACGCTCAATGCCACTGCCAGTGAGAAGTCATTGGGTTATTGGATCGCCGTTGCCAGCGGTGCCGCGGCGCCCACCGTTGCCCAAGTTCAAGCGGGAATCACGTACGACCCCGGTTCAGGGCCAGTCGCCGTCATAGCAGCCGATCATGGTGCATTACCCCCTGGCAGCGCCGGAACATTGACTTTAAGTGGTTTGTCCGCCGCAACGGCTTATGACATTTATGTGGTAGCTGTAGATGCCGCGGGCAACTCAACCGCAGCGACGTCAATGACCACCCTAACTACAATACCGGCCGTGGTGGTGACGACGAGCGGGGGCGCCACAGCATGGACGGAAAGCAATAATCTGACGGTGACATCGACACCGGTGGTTATCGACAGCGGCATCACCGTCACTGATCCCATAAGTACCACGCTGACCAGCGCTACGGTATCGATTACGGGAGGGTTCCAATCCAGCGAAGATGTGTTGGCATTTACTAATGATGGCAGCACGATGGGCGATATCGCCGGTAGCTATACGTCGGGCACCGGAGTGCTGGCGCTCACCTCCAGCAGTCACGCCACCTTGGCGCAATGGCAAGCGGCCTTACGGACGATTACGTATAACGACACGGCTCAACCACCGACGGGCACCACGCGCACCATCAGTTTCCAAGTCAACGATGGTAGCGAGGATAGTCTGGTAGCGACCAAGAGCATTAATCTCACCATCGTCAATCACCCACCAAGTTTTACCTTGGGATCAGATCCTTCATGGCCCGCAGGCACCCATGGGCTTAAAGTAGTGACGAGTTTCGCCAGCGTAACTTCATTTGGACAATCAAGTGAGTCGGGTCAAGCGGTATCGGCCTATCACGTAACCGATAGCAGCGATCCGCAAGGCGTCATCGATGGCGGCAGCAGTGGGATTCTGATTCAAGCAAATGGCACTTTGTTGTATTCGCTAAGCGGCCAAAGCGGTACGGCGACAATCAGCGTGACATTGCAGGATAACGGTGGCACCAGCAATGGCGGTAACGATACGTCGACCGCCCAGACATTCCATATCACCGTAGCGGATGGATGGAATCTGTCGGTCACCATGGACGACAGCACCAACGGCGAGCACTTTTTCAGCGGTGGGGATTTTGTGGATTATGTGATCACGATAGAAAACATCGCCCCCTCCGATGTGCATGGTGCGACGGTGCAAGACCTATTGCCGGCAGAATTAAGCTCAGCCAGTTGGACCTGTATTACGATCGGTGCCTCCACCTGTACGGCAAGTGGTGTCGGTGACATCAACGATACAGTGAGCATTCCATCCAATGGCGGCTTGATTTATCACCTGATGGCGGTCGCACAAGCTGATCCTGAAACAACGGTCACGAATACAGTAACGGTGACCACCAGCGTATCGGAACCGGATTCCAACCTCAGCAACAACATGGCGACCAGCGTGGATCAAATCGGCATCTACCGTAATGGATTTGAGTGAAATTAATCGGTACGTTGGGGTGAGTTTGTGCGAACCCCAACGTACTTAACGGAAGGATTGGGCCATCTTTACCATTACCCGGCCGTTGCGGTGGGAACCTGCGCCAGCGTCTTCTCGCCCATCGCGACCGTATGCACGATTACCAGATTGGCCAATAACGTGACTTATCCGCTTCTTAAAATAAGCGCGTGGCTTGCAGGGCCGCGTCGTGGGCCCCATTGATGAGATCCGCTGCACCAATGCCCGATGTTTAAACAGAATGAGTAAAACCCTGATCCAAAAGCCTATTTCCATACCCATTTGCATTCAAACCGAATACCACATATATTTGTGGTATGGAAACGTTTACCCAACGCCAGCTCGCCATCTTGAATTACTTGCGCGATCGCGTCGCCAACGATGGCCATCCGCCGACGCTGGCCGAGATTGCAGCCGCGTTTGGCTTTCGCCAGCCGCGCTCCGCACAGGATCATTTGCGGGCCCTCGAGGCCAAAGGGGTTTTGGAACTCAGCCCCGGCAAAGCACGCGGCATCCGTTTGGTCGAAGATGCGCGGCCTTCGCGTCCGCTACTGCTGCAACTGCCGTTGGTGGGTCGAGTCGCGGCCGGTAAACCGATTCTGGCGGATGCGAATGTGGAAAAGCACATCGGCGTCGAGCCCTCGTTGTTTCACCCCAAGGCGCATTACCTTTTGCGCGTGCAAGGCGAAAGCATGCGCGATGTCGGCATCGTCGAGGGCGATCTTATCGCCGTGCATCGCACCGGCGAAGCTCGCAATGGCCAGATCGTGGTGGCACGCATTGAGGACGAAGTGACGGTCAAACGCTTTCAGCGCGTGCGCAATAAAATTCAATTGCTGCCGGAGAATTCGGACTTCAAACCAATTACGGTCGATTCACGCAGTGCGTTTGCCATCGAAGGGGTTTACGTCGGTCTCCTCCGGACATCTTAAATATGGCCGCGGCTCAAGCCTTGGATAACCTGCTGCGCGATCCGCGCCTGTGGCGAGGGCCATCGGTTAATGCCGCCCACCTGGCAACCGAAACCACCGGGTACGCGGCATTGGATGCCGCATTGCCGGGAGGCGGCTGGCCAAAAAATGGAATAACCGAATTGCTGCACGCGTTCGACGGCCTGGGCGAGTTGACCTTGCTGCTGCCAACCCTGGCGCGCCTAACCCAAACCGGACGCATCGTGGTGCTGGTCGGTGCGCCCTACCTGCCCTACCCGGCGGCTCTGCTCGCGCAAGACATCGATTTACGCCAACTGTATTTCATTACCGCGCTAAAAAAAGAATCATTGTGGACAACCGAACAATGCTTGCGCTCGGGCGCATGCGCCGTCGTGATCGGCTGGCAAATGGCGGCGGAGGAACGCGCCATACGCCGTTTGCAAGTGGCAGCCGAGCACGGCCAGACGCTTGGCTTCGTGTTTCGTCCCGCTGCCGCCGCCGCAAACCCATCGCCCGCCACCGTGCGGATCCGCATTGATGCAGTCGAGGACGAAACGCATCTGGAAATCCTAAAGTGCCGTGGTGGGCGCGCGCCGGCCCGAAAAATCCGGTTTCGTTGCACCCATCCATGATGGCTGCGCGGATAAGAAAATCTCATGCTTTGGGTTTGCATTCAATTACCGCAATTGGCACTCGATGATGTGCAGCGCCGCTATCCCGCCTCATCCGCCCCGCTGGCGCTTATTGCAGGATCGCCACAGCGGCGCGTAATTCATGCGGGCAACCCCGCCGCCCTGCGCGCCGGTTTGTATCCGAATCAACCCTTGGCGGCCGCGCGTGCGTTATTGCCGGAATTTCGCTGTTTCGATTACGACCCCAAGGCGCAAGAGAAATTGCATCGGCTGTTGGCTGCCTGGGCGTATGGCTACACCTCGATGGTCAGCCTGCGCGAGCCCGACGCGCTGCTGCTTGAAATCGGCGCCAGCCTATCGTTGTTCGAATCGTGGCCGCGGTTGGAACGGCAATTGCGCGCCGAGTTGAGCGAGCTTGGTATCACCCATCGCATTGCGGCCGCGCCCACCCCGTTGGGCGCCTGTGTACTGGCGGGTGTTCAAGATGGGGTTGCGATCGATCAATCCGAACCACTGCGTGTTGCGTTATCGCACATCGCCTTGGAGCAATCCCGGCTTCCCGACGAACATATCCTCGCCCTTCGATCCATGGGTCTGCGCCGACTGCGCGAGCTGTATGCCTTGCCGCGCGATGGCTTGGCGCGGCGTTTCGATGCACGTCTGCTCGACCATTTGGATCGACTGCGCGGCGATAAACCCGATCCGCTGCCTTTGTACCGGCCTCCCGATCGTTTCGGCTCACGCATCGAGTTTGAATCCGAGATTGAATCCAGCGAAGCGCTGCTGTTTCCGCTGCACCGCTTGCTCGGCGATTTGGCCAGTTATGTGCGCGGCCGCGATGGTGGCGTGCAACGTTTCGAATGGGTGTTCGAACATATCAAGTTTCCCGCCACAGTTGCGCCGATTGGCTTGCTGACGCCGCAGCGCGACGTCGCCACCTTGCTGGAGGTAACGCGTCTTACCTTACAACGCCTGGTTTTTCCGGCGCCGATCCTTGCCATACATCTGCGTGCAAACCATCTACCACCGTTTGTGCCGGCGGCAGCGGATTTTTTTGCGCAAGGCGGCGGCGCCCAAATGGCATGGCCACAGCTTAGCGATCGCTTACGCGCGCGTCTGGGTGAGGCGGCACTGTATCAACTGGAAGCGGTTGCGGATCACCGGCCGGAACGCGCGTGGCGGCGCAGTGAATGTCCTGCCAAAACCCGTTCTGGTTTAGCTGGCACCCGCCCCGTTTGGTTATTACCCAAGCCGTTTCCTCTGCGCGATGAACCCAAGCGCATTCTTGCCGGCCCAGAACGGATTGAATCCGGCTGGTGGGATGGCGCGGACATTCAACGCGATTATTTTGTCGTGCAAACGAGGCTCGGTCAGCGTGCCTGGGTGTTTCGCGAAGCCAACAACGGTGGCGCTTGGATGCTGCATGGCTGGTTCGCATGAGCCTACCCGAATACGCCGAGTTGCACTGCGTATCGAATTTTACGTTTTTACGCGGCGCCTCCAGCGCGCGTGAATTGGTCGAACGCGCGAAGCGGCTGAATTATCGCGCCCTGGCGGTCACCGACGAATGCACCTTGGCCGGCATCGTGCGCGCGCACGAGGCGGCTAAAGAAATGGCGTTGCCGCTGGTGGTTGGCAGCGAGATCCGCTGCAACGATGGATTGACCATGGTCTTGCTGGCCGAAAGCGCCAAAGGCTATTCCACGTTGTGCCGCTTGATTACGCTTGCGCGGCGCAATGCGGACAAAGGCACTTATACGTTCCATCGGGCCGACCTTGATACAGACACCACCGGCTTAATCGCCTTATGGATACCGGCGGCGAACGCCATTGCGGAAGACGGTAAATGGATACGCCAACGCTTTCCCCAACGCGCATGGCTTGCCGTGGAGCTGCACCGGGATGCGGACGATGCGGCCAAACTTCGGCACCTGACCGCATTGGGACAGGCCGCGGATCTGCCTTTAGTCGCCGCCGGCAACGTGCACATGCACGTGAGAAAGCGGCGCGCCCTGCAGGATACGCTCACCGCCATTCGCCACCGTACCACGGTTGCGAACGCCGGCGATCGCCTTTATCCGAATGGCGAGCGCCATTTACGCACGCGCCAAGCGCTTGCGGATATCTATCCTCGCCCCCTGCTGGAAGAATCGGTGCGCGTGGCCGCCCGTTGCACATTTTCACTGGATCAATTGCATTACACCTACCCGCACGAATTGGTGCCGAAAAGCCATACTGCCGCTTCTTGGCTTCGGCATCTGACCGAAATGGGGGCACGGTGGCGCTGGCCACAAGGAACTTCTGCCGCCGTGAAGCGGCAGCTGGAATATGAGCTCGCCCTCATCACCGAACTTGCCTACGAATCGTTTTTCCTAACTGTGCACGACATTGTGAATTATGCACGCCAGCAGGCGATTCTCTGCCAAGGACGCGGCTCGGCGGCAAACTCGGTGGTCTGTTTTTGCTTAGGGATCACCGAAGTCGATCCGGCGCGGTCTTCCCTGCTATTCGAACGCTTTATCTCCAGGGAGCGCAACGAGCCTCCCGACATCGATGTGGATTTCGAGCACGAACGCCGTGAGGAAGTGATTCAATACATCTATAACAAATACGGCCGCGAACGCACTGCGCTCGCCGCCACCGTCATTTGCTATCGACCGAAGAGCGCGGTTCGCGATGTGGCGAAGGCTTTGGGGCTATCCCCCGACCAAGTCGACCAGCTAAGCCGCGCGTTTTCTTGGCAGAACGGCGGTGTCGCGATTGAAGAGGGTTTGCGCGAACGCGGTTTTAATCCCGAAGCACCGGTGATGCGCCGCCTTATCGCGCTCACGCGCGAGCTGATCGGATTTCCGCGCCACCTGTCCCAGCACGTCGGCGGCTTCGTGATTTCCGAGCATCCACTGCACGCGCTGGTGCCGGTGGAGAACGCCGCGATGCCGGACCGCACCATCATCCAATGGGACAAGGACGATCTCGATGCCTTGGGTTTGCTGAAAGTGGATTGTTTGGCTTTGGGCATGCTCACCTGCCTGCGCAAATGTTTCAACCTGATTGAGAAACGCAGTGGCAAGGCATGGACCATCGCCACCATTCCCGCTGAAGATAAGGATACATACGGCATGATCCAACGCGCCGACACCATCGGCGTATTCCAAATCGAATCGCGCGCGCAGATGGCCATGCTGCCGCGTCTGAAACCGGCCAATTTCTACGACCTGGTCATTGAAATAGCCATCGTGCGACCGGGTCCGATCCAAGGGAAAATGGTCCATCCGTATTTGCGCCGGCGCCAGAGCCTGGAAACGGTTAACTACCCTTCCGACGAATTGCGCGCCGTGCTCAACCGCACACTCGGTGTGCCGCTGTTCCAAGAGCAGGTCATGCAACTGGTGATCGTCGCGGCCGGCTTCACGCCGGGCGAAGCCGATCAGCTGCGCCGTTCCATGGCCGCGTGGAAACGCCATGGCGGAATGGAGCATTTGCGCACGCGGATTTTGGATGGGATGAATGCAAAAGGCTACCAGCCTGAATTCGCCGAGCGTGTGTTCGAACAGATCAAGGGTTTCGGCAGCTATGGCTTTCCCGAATCGCATGCGGCGAGCTTCGCGCTGCTGACCTATGCCTCATGCTGGCTCAAATGCCACGAACCTGCCGCGTTTGCCTGCGCGCTGATGAACTCGCAGCCGATGGGGTTTTATTCCACCAACCAAATCGTACAGGACCTACGCCGTCACGGCGTACGGGTACGCCCCATCGATGTGCGCTACAGCGATTGGGATGCAACGTTGGAGGAGGATGCAAATAATCCGCGGAAGCAAGCGGCCATTCGACTGGGTTTGCGTGAAATACGCGGTTTGTCTAAAAACGCCGGTGTACGGATTGAAACGGCACGGCGGCAGCACGCATTTAAAGACGTGGCAGACCTGTGCGATCGGGCTGCATTGGATCGTCGCAGCCAAGCGGCGCTGGCCGATGCGGCGGCCTTGCGCGGTTTGGCCGGCCATCGGCATCGGGCGCGATGGGCCATTGCCGGCACGCAAACGCAATTGCCGTTGTTTGGTGCCGTAACGCCGGTGGAAGCTCGCGTTACGCTCGCTCCACCGTCACAAGGTGAGAATACGCTGGCCGATTATGCAAGCACTGGACTTACCCTAGGTCGCCATCCACTGGCGTTGATTCGGCGCCAGCTCACCGCCCACCGCTGCCGCCGCTCCAGCGAAGTGAATCAATTGGCGCACGGCACCAAGGTGCGCGCCGCGGGGCTTGTTACGCTTAGGCAACGGCCGGGCACCGCCAGCGGCGTCACCTTCTTAACCGTCGAGGATGAACACGGAACCGTCAATGTCGTGGTTTGGCGCGATCTGATCGACCGGCAACGCCGCGCCCTGCACGAATCGCGCTTGCTCGCGATTGACGGGGTGCTCGAATCCGTCGATGGCGTACAAAACCTGATCGCCCATCGTTTGATCGATCTCAGCGCAATGATCGATACACTCGATATTCGCTCACGAGATTTTCATTGAGATACTTTTACTTTATGGCCACCTAAGTTAGGGTAGGTCTGCGAATTCCAACGGGTTGATTCAATGGACATGTTACGAACCATCGCGGTTGCCGCATTGGTGCTATGGCTTGTGATTGATGGCGCCGTCGTTTTCCGCCGCAAGAGCGCTACCGCGGAAAACCGCGACCGCTTCTCTCTGAAAGTCATCGTGGTGGGCAATTTGCTCGCGTGGGTGGTGGGGATTTGGTTGGCGTATAAACACATCGGCGCCATCCCGTCAGCGCTGCCGACACAAATTACCGGGCTCGTTATTCTCGGGCTCGGCATCCTAATCCGCTCAATCGCCATTGCGCAGCTCGGCCGTTTCCACACGCCCAATGTGGCGGTGCTCGCCGATCACGAGGTAATGGAGCGCGGCTTATATCGGCGCATTCGCCACCCGAGCTATCTCGGTGCGCTGATCGCCTTTCTCGGTTTCAGCCTGGCGCTGGGCAACTGGTTGAGCCTCCTCGTCATTATGTCACTTTCTATCTTAATATACCTATTTCGCATCCACGAAGAAGAAGCGGCACTCCGTGCGGCCTTGGGCGAGCGCTACGTAAGCTACTGTCGCCGAACCAAACGGCTGATTCCTGGAGTCTATTGATACAACCGATCTTGTTAAAATAACTATATATAAAACAATAGACTTGCACTGCCTTAAGTCGTTTATGGAATCCGCTTGACGCACCCGAATCAATAGAAATAAACATTTGCAAAGCGCAACCGGAAAGTTGGCATATCTTAGAATACGGCTTAAAATCGCCGCATGACGGAAATCACGCAATTGCTCAAGTTGGCGGCGCAAGGTGAGCGCGTGGCGATGGAAAAACTCATGCCGGTAATCTATGACCGGTTGCGTTCCATTGCACATCGCCAAATCGTGCAAGAATCCCCCGGGCGAACGTTAGAAACAACGGCTTTAGTGCATGAGGCCTACATCGCCTTATTCAGTGAAACGGACCTTGATTGGCGCGACCGCAGCCACTTTTTCTCGTACGCCGCGATAGCGATGCGCAATATTTTGGTCGACAACGCCCGCGAACGGTTGGCCAATAAACGTCGCGGCACCTCCTCACAGGTGGATATCGAAGAAACCCCAATAAGTCTCGGCGACGAGTGCATGGATTTATTGGCGCTCGATGAAGTGCTGACGCTCCTGGCCGAACGGCATCCGCGTTTGGTAAAGGTGGTCGAATTGCGCTTTTTTGCTGGATTGACGGTGGAGCAAGTTGCCGTAACGCTGGGCATAGACCCGCGCACCGTTGAGCGCGATTGGCAAAAGGCGCGCGCGTTCATCAATCGCAAAGCCAACAAGGTTATTTAATCAGCCATCAGAAATCGAAAGCGGCCGCGTATTGGCGATGATCGGGTGACGCTGTGATGGTCGATTGTTTCTGGCCTACGAACAACGATCCGGCATGCGGGGTGATAACTCAATGGCGTCAATCTCTCAGTTAGAGCAATTGCTGGATGAAGCGCTGCAGCTTGACTTGCCGGCGCGCGAACGCTTTGTTGCAGCAATCGAACCGGAAGAGACGCGCCAAGAGCTGGCGCTGCTTCTGCGCGCTATTGCAAACACCGGGCCTTTGGAACGCGCTCCCGCCGGACTGGCACGCGCGCTTTTGCGTACTGAAGAAAACCACACCATCGCAGCGGGTGTTCGTTTGGGCCGCTATCGCTTGCTGCGCTTGCTCGGCGAAGGCGGAATGGCAAGCGTATGGCTGGCGGAGCGCGACGATGGCTCGTTCAGCCACCAAGTGGCGGTGAAATGCCTGAAAGCCGGATTAACCACATCACAAAGTCGGAGTCGATTTTTACGCGAACAACAAATACTGGCGCAGTTGCACCACCCGAATATCGCACAACTATACGACGCCGGCATCAGCGATGACGGCGTGCCCTTTATCGTCATGGAGTGGGTGGATGGGTTGACGTTAACGCGCTATTGCGACAGCAATCGGTTGGGGCTGAAAAAACGCCTGCGGCTATTGCAAAAAGCCTGCATGGCGGTGGGATATGCGCACCAAAACCTGATCGTTCATCGCGATTTGAAACCCGGCAATATTTTGGTGACCGGCGATGGTGAATTGAAATTACTGGATTTTGGCATAGCCAAACTGTTGGACGAAGAAGCCGAGCCGATGACCCAAACCGGCTTGCACTTGTTGACTCCAGAATACGCAGCGCCCGAGCAGTTTAACGGTGACATAATTACCACAGCAACGGATGTGTACGCGCTTGGCGCAATTTTATATGAGCTGCTAAGCGGTTTCAGGCCACGGCAAGTAGTGCGCGGTCAGTGGATAGACACCATCGCTCCGATTACCGCACCGTCCGAGGCATTGCGCCAAACGGCAAAGAAAGACGATCTTGAACCGATTGCGCAATCGCGCCGTAGCGCGCCGGATCGATTACGCCGAGTGCTGCACGGCGACTTAGACACAATTGTACTGAAAGCGTTACAACAAGAGCCGAGCCGGCGATATTTGAGCGTGCAGGCACTGAGCGAGGACATTGAACGGTATTTGCAACAGCAGCCGATCCAAGCGCGCAAAGACGCGTGGAGTTATCGGTTGGGTAAATTTCTGCAGCGTCATGCCTGGGCGGTTGCGGCTACAGTCTTGGTTGCCGCAGCACTGGTGACGGCAACGGCCATCAGTTTATACCAGGCGCAGCGCGCGGAGCAGCAAACGAAAGTGGCGCAATCGGAAGCCAAGCGCGCGCTGGCTGTGAAAAGTTTTTTAACCAATTTATTTGAAGTATCGGATGCTGGCCTGCCGCGTAAACAGATACCGACGACGGAGATGTTGCTACAAGACGGTGTCAAGCGCATTCAACTCGAATTCAACGATACGCCGGAACTCAAATTGGATCTATTGCTGCTGCTCGGCCGCGTGCAAAGCAATCTTGGGTTGTACGATTCCGCTGAGGCCCTCCTTAAACAATCCGTCGCGATTGCGGATTCGGCGTTGACCCCAGCCAACGACCAATGGCTGCAGGCGCATACAGAACTGGCGAAGCTGAAAATCTTGCGCTCCGATTTTCAATCCGCGCAAAAAGCACTAGCAATCGCAATCAATCAATATCAGGCGACGCATACAGCGGACAGTTCCGCCTTAGGCGAAGCCTTGTCCGTACTGGCCAGCGCCGATATCCGCCTCGATCATTTTGACGATGCGATTAGCGTGTCCAACCAGGCTTTGGATTTGTTTAGACGTCTATTCGGCGATCATCATCCGCAATTTCAATCGGCGCTGGAAAGCTTAGGCAATAGCCTGGCCGCAGCCAAGCAGTGGGATAAAGCCGCGGCGGTCATGTCGTCGAATCGACAACTGAGCCTTGAACTGTATGGCGAGCAAAACGCAAAATTCGCGCACAGTCTTACCGCATTGGCGAGCATTCTTTTAAATCAGCGTAAGTCTGTGGAAGCCGAAGCGTTGGCGCGGCAAGCGCTTACCATCGACGAAGCGGCATTCGACCGTCCCAATGCCGATTTTGTGCAAACCCTCGATACCTTGGCCAGCGCGGTAACCGATCAAGAGAAATACGACGAGGCCGAGCTTTTATTCAAGCGCATGTTGCAAATGCAAACCGAACTTACCGGGCTTGAGAATGCCGAGACCAGCAATATTTTGCACAATCTGGGTCAAGTAATGGTAGCGCAATACAAATACGCGCAAGCCGAGCAATACATCCGCCAAGCGCTTGAGATCGCGCGCAAAGTGTACGGACCGAACAACAGCCAAATCGGCACGATTCTGCAAGGTTTAGCCATCACGCTCACACGGCAAGACCGCCACGCCGAAGCGGTTGCGGCCCTGCGCGAGGCGCTGGAAATTTTTCGGCAAGTTTACGGCGATGACGGTGAATCGGTCGGCATGATCTTGTCGGACCTCGCCTGGGCGGAAATCCGCGCCAAACAACCGGAGTTTGCGTTGCAGCACATCGATACCGCCGTCGCCATTTTGCAAAAAGCGTTGAAGCCGGACGACTGGGTGTTGATTCAAACCCGCGGCATTAAGGGCGCGGTGCTGAACGGACTGGCGCAACACGAGCAAGCCAAGCAATGGATGCTGCCGTTTATTGATGAATTGCGCGCCACCCAGTCGTATTACCTGCCGATTGCGCTGGAGACCTTAGGTCTCTCGGAAAATGCGCTCGACCAACCGCAAGCGGCGTTAGCCCATTTGAATGAATCGCGTGAGCTGTTACGCAAAGCCACTCCGATTGATCAGATTATGCTCGACGAAGTCGAGGCGCATATCGCCAAAGTGCAAAAAAAACTTTCGCAATCTGCGTCAAAAGAGTAGCGGTTGTGCACGAATACTAGTGCATGACCAACCCAGACCGACGTGTCAATTAAAATCATGCCGTTTGAAATCGCGACTCGGCATCTGTTGTCGTTTGGATCCAGGCGCGCAAAGCGACGAGCACTTTCACGCTCGATCAAATGCCAGTAGCGCCTCATGAACCAAGGCTGAGCGTTTCTTGATTCCGGTAATATGTAGGAGGTTCGATTCAATCTGACAGTCACCTTCAACAAATCCGGTAACTGTCAGATCGAGTCGAAACTACTACATATAAATGTAGATCAAAACCCTATTGCAGCATCCTCCTGAATAATCTCACCTCGAGAAAATACGCCACTGATTTCGATTGCACGTTAAACGGGTACGGCGGATTTCGAAGCGGCTTGCCTGCTTCGGATTGTGGTTTCGTGCATCAAGTCAGCTCCGATACGTTTAGCGCCGATCATTGGCATGACATACCGGGAAACCCAAGTTCGCGCGCTTGTTGGTTTAGCAATCTGGAAGATATATACAGAAATACTATTACCGAGCGGCCATTCCCGGTCAATTTATCCGATCCCGATACTTGGTTTGCGGCAACCGTGGATATCACCAGTAATGCCAGCGTAAGCCAAACCACTTCGGCCAGTAGCGGCGGTTATGCCTGGGTGCAAGTTGTTATGAACAATTTCGGTGTTTTAGTCCTGCGTGATCGTTGATCTTTATTTTTAAAACGGACCATCGATGGCAATAGCGCCTGCGCGTCAGCAGCAATCGACCCCTGCTAAACATCCGCTGCGCATCTACCCTGTACGTTGTGCTGCGGCCCTATTCAATTGCAGCTATTCCAGGCGCTTCAATTGTATAGCCGCGCTCGGACAGTTTAAAAAGATAGCCATCGGGAGCAATTACGTGCCGAATCGGCAATACGGCGAACGTTACCCGGTTGTTGGTTAGTGCGGTTGTTGCGGCATCAAGCCAAACCTGCTCCACCCGCGACTCCGCATCCGCCATACCCTGTTTGCGAGCCAGACTCGCTTGCGTAATTGCCGCGGCGCAAGCGGTCATCTGGTTGGTATAAGGCAAGGCGCGCAACGCATCGAGATCCCCCGTAGCCCAGGCGTTCGCGCGCGCCGCCATCGCGCTTAAATCGGTTTCGATGCGATCGAGCGTTTTACTGAAGCAATCAAGATCGTCTAAGGATTCACTTTTAAACTCCTTGATTGCCGAGCGTGGATCATCGATCACCAGGCTGATGCGCGGGATGCGTATTTCGATCCGTGACCGCTTCGCCATTGCGATTACTTTCTTCTGAACGGCACTGGAGTCGACGAGACCCATTTTTTCTATCGCACTGTCATACAGCTCAATCGCGGCGAAGATCGGCCGCCATTTTTCAATTCCGGCGTTACGGCCAATATATCGAGCCTTCAAATCGGTCCAGCGCGCGTATAGCGTGGCTGGCACCACGTCCTTTAACTTGCGGTTGTCCGGGTTTTTACGAACACCGATTAACGCGGGCAGTAGCGCCAGCTGACTGAAAATGCCGGCACTGGTGCTTAGCGACACTTCCGGTGCGGTTAGCACTTCCTGAGACTGCGCGACCGCGGTTTCCACATCGTGCGATTGCCAGCTGATATTTTTTGGCAGCGGTGACAAGGTGCCAAGCACCCACATCACATGATCGTCCTTGGATACCCGCCACATACCGGGGCCCGGCTGCACTCCGTGAACGACAATCGCTTCCAGTTGCGCAACGCTTGGTGCCGAAGCGGATGCGGATGCCGGCACACCCTGCGCAAACGCACAGGCGGCGCAAAACGGCAGCGCCAAAAAAGGCCAGAGATGGCGTTTCATGCGTTCTTTATCTTTTTCTCAAGACTCACAATCACGCGTCACACCGAGCGCGAGGAGAAAAGAAGTAGATGGCAACTATTTCGGCGCGAAGCTCTTCCCTTCTTTTTTCGATTTCTTCTCTAGCCTTTTCTCTTGTAGGGTTTTAGCGGGTTTCTTTTTGGTGCTTTTCTTCTGGTTTAAGCCCTTCATAACGTAAGCTCCTTTAGTGAAATTTAACGCCAAAAAAACGTTAAGGCTCGATCTTACCTGAAGCAGCGGCGTTAGTGGGCATCCCCGATGGATTCGTGATTTGAAGGTAAAAAGCACGCTTTTGCGCCGGTGTCTTTTGTTTCAGCGCGTATTCCGCTTTCAACGCCGTCGATCGATCGGGATATTTGACGCTGACCAACAATCGCCGCGGCGGATGGGAACGCGTATAACGAGCACCTTTTCCGCTGGCATGCTTTGCGTAGCGTTTTTTAACATCGACGGAAACGCCGGTGTAAATGCTGCCGTCGCTGCATTCGATCAAATACAAAAACCAACTGCGTTGGCTCAGATTGACTTGCGAATTTTGATAGGCGTTTTCTACGAATGGCATAAAAACCAAGCTTGGGTGTGTATTCTCCAATGGACGTTATTCAAATCCATTGGTGAGAACGCCATCGCATTCGCCGGGAAACAAAGGATTCCACCAATGCCGCGGAGCCATCGCATGGGTCGCTGAGTCCCACGCCGTTTCATAGACACTGGCCGTTTGCAGTGGGTTTGGACAAAGAACGGCCGATCCACTCGGCGGCACCAATTGGGTCGGCGGTGCGGGTAACGGTCCAGTCAGTTGATTGAAATTGACAACAAAATCAGACAAAGCAGTGAGGGTTGTCAACTCCGGGATCGAACCGCTGAGTTGATTGTGATCGACATGAAAAATCTGCAATGCCGTTAATCCCGCCAATGTGGGAATCAAGCCCGTGATTTGGTTATTGCTGGCATCAAAATAAATCAACGTAGTTAAACCAGCCAACAGGCCGCTTGGCATCGAATCGGTAAGTAAGTTATTGTTGACATAGAAGATTCGCAACGAATGCAATGCCGTCAGCGAGGGAATTCCTCCGGTCAACAGATTGCCATCGAAATAAACATCGTGCAATTGAGGCAGGCCAGACAAATCTGGCAATGTTCCGGTTAAATTATTGGCGGACAAGTGCAGATTATAAACGTGAGATGTGCCAACACCCGGATCCGTGTTATTGCAGCTCACTCCGTACCACCCGGTCAAGCATTCGGTACCGGCGGCGCCACCCCAACCGGTTTTATTGGTCCAACCCGACCCATTAGTACTGCTGAAAAGGCTGTCTAAAGCGGTTCGTTCGGATGCCGGAATATTGGCTTGTGTCGAAGAAGGCGCCCACCCGATCAAGAAACCTAGGAATGCCAATCCACTTGCCGCTAACGAAGGCATTGTAAACTTAACCGGTAACCCACCCCGACCGAACAATGGAACCTGCATTTGCTTTCTCCTAATGGCAGCAATAGTGAATAAGACCACATAGAACAAAAGCATCTTCAACGCAGATTCTATACCTGTCATGTGTAAGACACCTAGCCTTAGTGCAATCGGCGCGGCAACCCCAACCAGGCCCAATAAACCAAACCCACCTAAGATAAGACGGATGTCTAAATCGACTGCATTCACTGCATCTGATGCCTATCGTTTCTGCACTGATGCAGGTAGGTTGATCCCACCCGTGGATCACGCCACCGGATGTGTGCATCGATGTGGCAATACCCCTCATTCGGGGTGAGTCGCGGTGCCGCGACTCTAGGGCCTTGTGTGAATTGCTTCACAAAAAGCCGGTCCAAAACTTAGTGCTCCGTAACAATTCGTTACACGAAACAATTCTTCACCACTTCTTGGGCAATTCCCACTTCCGACGCTTACCAATTTGCGTATTGTGAATTCACGCACACGCCAAATCAGGGTAGCTAAAAAGTTTCGGAAAGTTTTGCGAATGACAGATGTCCTCGCCACCGGGAGTATCCTATGTTGAATGTCCGTCGCCACACCGCTCTGAGAACCGCAGGAAGCGCATTGTTTGCGATTGCGATCGCCACTTCCTTCAATGCGAGCTCAAACACGCTTTTTTCGCTGGATGAGCCAAGCTACGTACATTTCACCTCGGAGATCATTCCCAGTCTCAGCAGCGGACATTGGCTGCACCAAGATTGGATGCTCGATGCCTCCGGTCATAATGTGTCTGGATGTCTGGTGCGGCAAATTCCGGGCGCTCCCAGCGCCAGGAGAACCTGCTACGGATCGGCAGCAACCGGTGAATACGCCAGCATTACGCGCGTTATCGCCGTTACCGGCGGCGCAATCGGCATCGGGCAACGAGGCACCATCACTTCCAGCGGCACTTGTCGTGACTGCAGCGCCTGGCTCGTCATGCTGGATGACACCGGGGCGGAACGCTGGAGTAAACGTTTGGGCGATAGCAAATTTCATTTTGGCCTTAGTTCACTGCTGTTAAATCCAGACGGATCGATTTGGCTCGCTGGCAATCGCCAAGACCTCATTCTGTCCAAACAACAAGCTTGGTTAGGAAAAATATCCGTTAGCGGCGAGCTGTTGTCGGAATTCACCCTTGATCAACATATCGTTTGGTACTCGGGCGATTTCGGATATGGGCCGTTCGAGATGGCCAGCGATTACGAATTTGATATTCAAAGCATGGCCGCCATGCCGGATGGTGGTTTCGCCATCTCCGGAAGCGCCAAATTTACCGCTGGCGATGCGTTCGCCGGCTTTTACGTGCCCGAGTCTGAAAACGTTGTTGGATTTGCAGCGCGATTTGATAGCGGTTCCACTCCGCGCGCGATCTGGGCACGTCAATATCGCGGAACAGAACTCAACGTTCGATACACCGATATCAAGAGCAATGTGAATGGTGAAATGGTAATGATAGGGCAATCCCTACCCACCATCCCCGATAGTCAAATTGAACATTTGCTAACCAAAGTCGCGCCCGATGGGGTGACCGAATGGAGCCAACCTCCGGTGACTGCATCCCATACCGTTGTTTGGGACTACGCTTCGGCAGCCATTGATGCTCATGGCTATGTTTTCCTTCAGAGCAGCGCCCGCACCACGTACAGCCCTGTCTATACCCAAACCGTTGTGTCGAGTTTTTCTCCCGCTGGCACAGCGCTTTATTCCATTAATAGCGTCCGAGAGAATGAAGGATCTGAATACTCCGGGTACGGCGGTTATGGTGCGCTCAGCGATGAAACCTACCCGGTTGGGATGTATCTGAGCTCTGATCATCAGCTGGTTATCGGCGGGGAGTCTCACGCTCTCAGGCGCGGCCTAACAACGGATCTCACCAGCACCGAGAACCTGTATTCCATCGATCCGTTTTCGGTTACAACCGATGCCACAGCACTGGTAACCAACAGCTGTTTGTGGAGCACCCCAGCGCCAAGCTCCGCTTCCAAACCGCTGTTTGGGCCCCTGTTTCAAGAAGCGACCTTGTCGCCAATGCTACAAACCCTCTCACGGTCCACCCTCGCCGATTGGCCGATCAATCATGTGACGACTTACGTGGTTCCATCCAAAAAACCGGTGTGTTCCCCGGCAAATGAATAGGATCGGCAGCCCTTCGCTTGCATTGGTTTGAGCGCCAGGGTCGAATAGCACCACCGCGTGTAGCGGGACTAAAAAAAAATCAGCTCCCAACCGCAATTATCCATCCACCTCAAACAGGGGTGGATGGATAAGCGGTACGACTATGGGCTGATACTGTCATCTTAAGAAAGGCCCCAAGCAACAGCATCATAGACAACAACGCGAGCCTGCATCGCGGTATCCTTGTCATGGGACCGCAGGAGTCACGATGGAAGAATTTGCCACGCAACCATTGATCGGGCTGCTGACAGCAATCGGTGGTGGTCTGTTGGTCGGCGTTGAACGCGAACGCCGAAAAGGTGATGGCCCCACCCGCGAACCGGCCGGCGTGCGCACGTTTACTTTAGTTGCATTGATGGGTGCAATTGCGGCGCAGCTCGGACATGGAGTTGTATTTCTCGCGGGTGTAGCGGTTGCCGCTTTCGCCGTTGCGGCATACCTGCGTCGTACTGACCAAGACCCTGGCCTGACCACGGAAATCGCGCTATTGGCGACCTTGCTGCTCGGGGCCTTAGCGATGAGCGCGCCGGGGCTCACCAGCGGACTGTTCGTGTTGTTGACCATACTGCTGCAAAGCAAGCAGGCTTTGCATCACTTCACGCGCCAGGTCTTAAGCGAACGCGAACTCGATGACGCCTTGGTGCTGGCCGCTTCCGTATTGATCGTGCTGCCGTTGCTGCCCGATGTCGCGATTGATCCGTTTGAAGTGATCAATCCGCGCAAACTTTGGTTATTCGCCGTGTTGGTTATGACCCTCAACGCGCTTGGTTATATCGCGTTGCGCGCCTGGGGTACAAGCCGCGGTTTTGCGCTTGCTGGGCTTTTGGGTGGATTCGTATCCAGTGCAGCAACCATTGCCAGTATGGGGCAACGCGCCGTGTCGGATCCCGAACTGCGCTCGGCCTGCGTGGCGGGCGCACTGTTATCCAACGTCGCCACCGTGATTCAACTGTCACTGATTCTGCTTGCGGTTTCACCGAATTTACTGCAGCACATTGTGCTGCCGCTGGGCGTGGCAATAACCACCGCCGGGCTTAGTGCTGCGTGGTTTATCTGGCGCAGCCGGGGCGCGATGCACGTCAATGGCCATGCGCCGCAAGGACGGCCGTTCGCGCTGCTGCAGGCATTGGCATTTGCCGCCATCGTCGCGGTTGCATTGCTGTCAGCCGCCGGATTACGCATCTTTATCGGGGAAAGCGGGGTATTTGTTGCCGCTACCGCAACCGGCTTCGCCGATGTGCATGCCGCAGCCGTTAGCTTGGGTCAGATGGTGCGCGACGATCATTTAGGCATACACGCAGCCTCGTTGGCATTGGCCGGCGCATTTACCGCCAACTCATTGGTCAAATGCGCAGTGGCGTGGCTCGGTGGTGCGGGATACGCCTGGCCGGTGATTACGGGGGTTGCGGCGATCAATACCGCATTGGTAACCACCATTTGGTTAATGGCGGCCTGATCCGCCGTTTAAGCATTAATACAATCGGATACTTTCTTCCGTTTGGCATCTTATTGACAATATTTTCCGTACCTGATAGTCCTACGCAGCGCAAGAACCCATGTTTTACCACTAGAATAACGAGGAGCGCCCCATGCATGCCCATGCAATTAAGTTCTGGTTGGTTTGGCTGTTAGTGACCGCAACGCCGGTTTGGGCGGTTGATCAAATAGTGACAGTCGGCGGAGGGTCTGGAGGGCCCAATGTGTTTTCGCCTTCGTCATTTACGATTAGCATGGGCGATACGGTTACGTTCAATAACGTGGCAGGTGGGTTCCATAATGTGCGCTCAGATACAGTGACTGTGTTTCGTTGTTCGGATGACTGCACTTCAGGTGCTCCAAGTGGTAGCGCTTGGAGTGCACAAATCACCTTTAACACCCCCGGCACAATAAATTATTACTGCGAAATACATGGCGCCCCAGGGAGCGGCATGGGGGGCACAATTACCGTTGTTGGAACACCCATTACGCTGGAATCGTTTGAAGTGGAATAAACCGTTAGGCTCGTCATCGATCGACACCGCATAAAGGATGGCGCAATGCGAATGCCGGTATGGTTCACCGCCGTTGCAATAAGTCTATTTGCGTTTGCAATGCCGGCCAAAGCCGTTGAGATCGGCGCACCGGCACCCGCTTTCACTTTAAAAGAAATAAACTCGGACCGTTCCTTGGCGCTGGCAAGCCTAGGCGGCAAAGTGGTACTGCTGGATTTTTGGGCTTCGTGGTGCGTGCCGTGTCGCGAATCATTGCCGCTGTACGATCAGCTACGCCGCGAATTCGCACGCGAGGATTTCGAGGTTCTCGCCGTGAATGTGGATGAAGTTGAAAGCGATGCGCAACAGTTCCTGCGACAGCACACGCTGAGTTATCCCATACTGCGCGATACCGATGGCGAAGTGGCTAAAGCGTACGCGTTGCCGGGAATGCCCTCATCTTATTTGATTGATCGCAATGGCGTTGTTCGGGCACGCAAAATTGGATTTACCTCCAAAGATTATGAATCTTTACGCGCAACCATACGGCAGCTGATTGGGACGCCCGATGCACACTAAACATTGGCTGCTTGCCCTTGCTATGCTGCTGACCGGCTGCGCGCAAATGGCGCCCGTACAACCTTGGGAACGCGGCCGTCTAGCGCGATGGGATATGCAGTGGGACCCCGATCCACTACAAGCGGCAATGGCCGAGCACAGTTACGCCAGTAAAGAAGGCACCACCGGCCATATTGGTGCCGCTGGCGGCGGTTGCGGTTGTAATTAAGATGTCCGAGCCAAATAACACCAATCCATTGGCGATACTGCTGGCCGCAGCCGCGGCCTTAAGTGTTGGATCGCCCGCAACAGCAACTGAAAATTCTACCGAAGACATACCAAGTACCGACACCAGTACGCGAGCCAGTGTTCGTCTCTCCGAATACGACGAAGATGCGCTACCGACCACGCCACTGGATGGCGACCGCCGCCGTTATCATGTGCAAACACAACAGTTTCGTCTTGATACGGCCGGCAATCGCGGCGAGTTAACTTTGAATGGCACGCATGAAATCATGAGCGGTTCATCACCGTGGTTTGTGTTGCCGGATGCCGATCATCGCCCAGTGCAAGTAATGAGTGGCGCTACGATTCGTGAATCTCGCCAGGAGCTGCAAGTGGCCTGGGTACGCGATCCGAGCAGCCCAACCAAGACAACCTGGAATGCATCGTACTCGAATGAAAACGATTACCATGCGACCGCGGTCGGTTTCGAGCACAACCAACCGTTATCATCGATGTTGACCTTAGGTTATGGCGGCAGCTTTTCCCACGACCTGATCGATCCCTATGACGCAGCAAGTTTCGCGCGCATCGACCATGCGGAAAAAAACACCAGCTCCGCATTCGCCAGTTTAGCTTGGGTTCTGAATCGCTCCGCCGTACTGCAAAGCGGCGTACAGCTTACTCAACAACATGGTTTTCTGTCGGACCCTTACAAACTGGTTTATATCGGCACGGGAATTGTGCACGATGCACGCCCGGATCAGCGCACCGAGCTTGCGTGGCTGGCGCGCTACCGTTACGCCGTCATCGATTGGGATGCCGCGTTGCATGCCGATTATCGTTTTGCTTGGGATACCTGGGGCGCGCGCTCGCACACGGCCGAGGTATCCTGGTATCAGAGCTTACGCCACGGCTGGCGCTTGGTTCCCAGCGTACGTTACTATAGCCAAACCGAAGCCGACTTCTACGCGCCCTTTTTTGACTCCGCCGCGGGCACGCATTATTTCTCCAGCGACTACCGGTTGGGTACTTATGGTGCGTTTTCCGCACAGCTGAACGTGCGCAAATCGATCGGAACGTGGGAGCTTAGTATCGGCGCGCAGCGTTATCACAGTTCGGAAAATTATGCGCTAGGCGGGCGTGATGCCGCAATTCCCGCGCTGGTGAGTTTCACCCGCGTGTTTATCGGTTTCGACCGCTCTTTTTAAACGGTGGACTATTTTCACTTTGCATTTTCCAGCATGGGCTGCCCGTGCGAATTGCATCTTGAAGCGGAAACACCATCCATCGCACAAGCCGCCGCAAAGATTGCACGCGACGAAGTGGAGCGCCTGGATCGTAAATACTCGCATTATCGCAACGACAGCCTCATCGCCCGCATCGGTGCGTTGGCCGGTAGCGGGGAGTCTTTGCAAGTGGACGATGAAACCGCGAATCTGCTCGATTTTTCGGCCGCGTTACACTTACAAAGCCAGGGTCTGTTTGACATCACCGCCGGCGCTTTAACGCGGTTATGGGATTTGCAAAGTGGAAAAATTCCACCTGCCGACGAAATCGAGAGCATGCGCCTGCGCGTCGGGTGGCCGCAGGTGCAATGGCAACGGCCGAATTTATACCTGCCCATTGCGGGCATGACGCTCGACTTTGGCGGCTTAGTGAAGGAGTACGCGGCAGACCGGGCCGCGGCGTTATGCAGGGAATTTGGAGTAAGGCACGGGGTGGTTGACTTGGGCGGGGATCTGGCCTTGATCGGTGCGCACGCGGATGGCCGAGCTTGGTTGGTGGGAATTAAATCGCCGCAGGACCGTCAAACGGCCAGCGCGCGGATTGAACTTACCTTAGGAGGCCTGGCCACCAGCGGTGACTATGAGCGGACAATGGTCATCGAGGGTCGCCGTTATTCGCACATCATCAACCCTTTCACCGGTTATCCGGTACAAAGCTTTGCCAGTGTGAGCGTGGTGGCAGACAATTGCCTCGTGGCCGGCGCGTGCGCCACTCTTGCGATGTTGATGGGTAACGAGAAAGGGCTAGCGTGGTTGGCCACCCTTAAATCACCCCATTTTTGCATCACTGCGGATGGCAGCATACTCGGCACCTTAGCCTGCATCGAATAGCCACCATTGATTCAAACACAACGCAAGAACCGCTACACTGCGGTTTTTCACCATTGGCATTCATCGTTATGGATCTCAATCCCATGGAAGCCGTCGAAAGCGCCAACGAATCTTCATCAACCACCGAACACGCGTCTGCCCGCCTGAACACCTGGGTCGCGCTGACCGTCGCCATCCTTGCCACGTTTATGGCCATTTGCAAAGTCAAAGACGACAACATCGTCCAGGCGATGCAGCAAGCGCAAGCGGATAAAGTGGATCATTGGGAATTTTATCAAGCGCGCAATATTCGCCAGGAAGTGGCCAAGGCCACCGTCACTCAACTCAAACTCAATGCCACGAATCAAACCGGCTTGGCCAAGGCCGGGTACGAGGAAGCCATCGCCCGCTACGAAACCCTAGTTCAGGATGAGGAGACCAAGAAGCAGGCTGTGCGTGCCCAGGCCGAAGAGGATCAGAAAAATTACGATGCATTGAATTTCCACGACGATCAATTCGATCTTGCGGATGCCTTGATCGCCATCGCCATTTCATTGCTGGCGCTAACGGCGCTCACCCACAAACGCTGGCTTTACTGGTTGGCTTTAATCCCCACCGCCTTTGGGGTTGTCATGGGTCTGGCGGGACTGCTGGGGTGGGATTTACATCCCACCGTGCTAACAAACTTGCTGCAATAGAAAAACCACCAAAGGCTCCGCAGCAGCATCCGCTTACCGAAACCGTCTAACCCCTCGGCAAAACAATAGTTGCTGGTTTTGCCGAGGGGACGTTATTACGGTGAACGTGGACAGTCAGCACCGTAAATGGCACGCACCCATTCCGGGTGATCGATAAATGGGTTGCGGTTCGTTTGATAGTTCTGCACCCGGTCGTTGCGGCGAATTTCGAATGTGTCAACCGGATCTTCTTCATGCCAACGAACCAAATCGCACTCAAGGCCCATATAAGTCACATCGGCCATGTGGCCCATGGTGTAGTTGATCATCGATTGATCGTTGGTTAAACGCAGGTCGGGCTCGCGCGCCATGGTGCGCATATTGGTGCCGCCTTCGTAGCGGATATCCATATAGAAAATTGCACGGGCCATATCGCCGCGGCTGCCGATCCACACCTCATATCGATCGCGCTGCTGATCGGCACCGTGTCCGCTGCTGACCCAATTGGATTGCCCCGGGTATACCCCCATACCACCGCCCCGGCCAAGATAGCTGTCGGTGGGCAGCTCGCGGCATTCATCAATACCGCCCGGCCCCCCGGCAAACGACGGGCGGCAGGAGGCGTAGACTTTTGAACCGCGTTCGGTGTTGTATGAGGTTTCGCTTAAGTGCAGCATGTGCATGTCGGTGTACATGCTGTTCGGGCGGAACATCAAATCCATTGCGTTGTTGCAGCGGCCGGTGCCGGTAAAGTCGTTGGTCGTGCCGGCGTCGGTATCGGAACACGGGAACCCGATCGATTTTGGCCAAGCGTGCTCGCGGTTGTAGGTACCGCTGGTGTCACTTTTTAGAAAAGTTCTATTGTGGTAAACATCAAGAATTTTGGTGGAGTCCAACGGATCCTCATCCGCATCCTTTAAAATTGCCCAGGAATTGATGCCACTGGTCGGGTAGGTGTAGGGGAAGCGGATTTGGTCTTTTATCCGTGTGTGCAAAGAAGACCGCAACGCCGCGGCGCTAGTGGTGGACACCGTGCTGTAGTACCCGGCGGCTGCGGTCGACGCGGTATAGAACGTCATGCCGGACCACGCTTGCGCATACTGGGTTGCGCGCGTATTGGTAATAAACCAAAGATTGATCCCAATGCTGCAACGGTCTCCCGGATTCAACTCCGATGGGGTGATCGTAAACGTGCGGTTATCGGTTGAGGCAATGCGATAAGGGACATTTTGCGCCAACGTCCAACGATAGGAGTTGTCGCAATAAAGCTCGATTGGGCGCAGGCCCAGCATGTAAGCATCCAATTCCGGCGATAAAGCGCCGAACTGCACCGGTTGATCAAACGTGACGCTGATCGTCGGGGTGGTGGACAGTCCGCCGGTCATATTTTCCGGCACGGTAGAGACCACGCGCGGCGCCGTATCCTTCACAACTGGACCGTCGGCGCTCAACACCAAGCCATCATTGCAAGCACCGAAAGTGGCCATTTGGGTCATCCAGCTGCGCATTTTCATATTGCCGGTCAACTGCAATGAAGTACTTTTCCCGCTGCCCGATTCCGATGCGCCAATGTCGGCGCTGGCCATCCCGGCGGCAGGGCCGTCCATCGCGGTAAACACGCCTTCGTAGCTTAAGAACTGCACCACACGGCCAGAGCCGTCCACCAGCGCCAAGCCGTCGGGAGACCCATTCTGAATACCGTCAACATCGGTGACGGGTATGTTATAGGTGCTGTATCCCGAACAATGCGCGGAGGCCATTGCCGGAACGAGCAAGTCGGCACCATAGCGGCGGCCATCGGCGCCGTTATAACGGATAACCCGCCATCCGCTGACCGACGTGCCGTCCGATGCGGAGATTTCAACCCCTTCGCCCGTATCGGTACCCATGTTGTCGTAGTGAATTTCGCTGATCAGCGCCTCTGCGTGCAACAACGACGAGACTGAGCTCAAGGCAAAGGCGAGCAAAACGTGCTTACGGATGGCCATAATAGTGATCCAAGCTTGTTTAGGGAGTCGACCGGGGGAATATACGAAAACTGCGTGACTTAATTTTGACGGCACATCTCAATGCCACAATATTTAACATTCTTCCTTGTCACTGTGGGAACAACTTACCCAACTTTGATGCGATAACAGGGTTGATAGGTACCCGTTCCCGGTAATTTCATGCGATGTTGTTCAACAAAGCTGGCCAACATGCCGTCGAGCGCCTGCATAATGTCGGCTTCGCCGTTGATCTCGAACAAGCCGTGCTGCTCAATCATACGCATGCCATCTTCCTTGACGTTGCCTGCAACAATGCCGGAAAACGCCCGGCGCAAATTGGCTGCGAACAAATGCCGTGGTTGATCTCGATGCAAATTCAAACCGGCCATATTGGCGTGAGTAGGCCGAAACGGTTGTTGAAATTCGTGCGCGACTTTTAGCGACCAATTAAAGAAAAAGGCGTCTTTGTTGTCGCGACGATACTGACGCACATCCGCGATGCCGCTCGTCATTATGCGCGCAGCCTCGGCCGGATCACCAACCACGCAACGATATCGGTTTGTAATCGCTTCACCCAAGGCAAGACGCAAAAATTGGTCAACCCGTTCAAAATAGGCGGCCGACTCTTTGGGCCCGGCGAAAATCAATGGGAAAGGAATGCCCTCATTGTCAGGATGCAACAATATTCCAAGCAAGTATAAAATTTCCTCAGCGGTGCCGACACCGCCGGGAAAAACAATAATGCCGTGCCCCACGCGCACGAAGGCTTCCAGACGTTTTTCAATGTCTGGCATGATCACCAAATTATTCACAATCGGATTGGGGGATTCTGCCGCAATAATCCCAGGCTCGGTGATGCCGACATACCGATTGTTACGCCGCCGTTGTTTAGCGTGCGCAATGGTTGCGCCCTTCATCGGACCTTTCATTGCTCCAGGACCACACCCGGTACAAATGTCCATGCCGCGCAAGCCAAGCTCGTACCCTACCAACTTGGTGTAATCGTATTCCTTCCGCGAAATGGAATGCCCGCCCCAACACACCACCAAATTCGGCTCAACGTTCGGTCGCAATACGCGAGCGTTGCGTAAAATCTCAAATACCGCATGGGTGATGCCGTCGGAATCGTCTAAGTTAAAACGCCCGGCTTCGATCTGGGTGGCAACATAGGCGATATCACGAACCACCGCAAACAGCAGTTCGTTAATTCCGCGAATGATCTTACCTTCAACAAACGCCTGGGCCGGAGCATGAGTTAGCTCAAGCTTAATACCGCGATGCTGCTGCAACACTTCAATATCAAAGTCGGGATAACTTTCAAGTAGCGCCCGCGCATCGTCGGTTGCGTGCCCTTGGGTAAGTACCGCAAGCGCACAGCGGCGCAACAAGCCATGCAATCCGCCACGGGAAGCATCGTGTAATCGGGAAACTTCATTGCGCGAAAGCACATCCATCCCAACGACGGGACCAATTTGCGCATTGACGGTAGCTGAGTTCATTAATTGCAAGTCCAAACGGCCAAGTAGCCGCAACTGAAGAATCCAAACAGGGAATTACAACCAGAATGCACGGACCACTCGAAAGAACGGCCGAGAAAACTCGGCCGTTGTTTTCTTCCTATCGTGCAATTGCGGATTAGAACGTATAACGCAATCCCAACTGGATTTGCCAGCGCGATTCACCGGTATTGTCACGTGTGGTGAGAGCAGCCGGTTGGCTTGGGAAGCGATAGATGTAGCGTCCGGTCGCGGGGTCTATGCCCGCAAACTGCGCCACACCAAGACCGCCCGGGAACCGCACTTCGTCGATCTGGCCCCATTTCTTGTTGAGCAAGTTCAGCACGTTAAGAATATCGAGCGTAAACTCACCTTTAGAGCCGTGCCAGAAACCCGGTACCTGCTGCGAGAAACGCATGTCGATGTTGTTGACGAACGGCGCCTTGATCGCGTTGCGCCCGGCCGCTTGACCGCGGTGATTGCGCAAATACTCATTGCCATTGATGTAATCCCAGAAAGCGGCAGCCTGGGCCGGATCCGAGATAATCACACTGTCCGGACCTGACGGAATGTAGAACAAGTCGTTGCCGGAAATGCGATCGCCATTGGCGTCGTTGGAGAACGTGTAGCTGTATGGGCGCCCAGCGCGGCCTTCGTAGAACGCCGATACCGACGAGGCTAACCCTTCAAAGAAGTAATGGCGCCAAGACAAAGCCGCGGTAATGCGATCGCTGACCTGGTAGTTCGCGGTGCTGGCGACATTCTCGTTCGGATTGAATACCTGCTCGTTCGACCAATTGGACAGAGCGACGCTTGAGGTACCCGGGTTGACTTCGGTCGCACGCCCATGGGTGTACGCGACTTTGGCGAACCAGTCATCGGCAAACGGTTTTTCCAACGCCAGGGTCAAGCTGTTGGCAATACCCAGATCGGTATTGCTAAGCAACATGACATCACCAAACGCCGCATTAGCATTGCGGCGCGATTGCGCACCGGTCGCGGCAGCGCCGCTGGTGTTGGTGAAATTGGTTGGGTTGGTGCTGCCCCAGAAACTGTTACGGCCGTCTGGCAATAATCCGGTTGGCGTACCCAAATTCAAATTCTGGAACCAAATGCCATCGCGAACATTCAGGAGTAAATAGTCGGCCGATGCCACCAAGCCCCACCACGGCAATTCGCGGTCCACACCCAAATCGGCCTTCCATACCGTTGGTTGACGGAAGTTTGAATCGAGCAAGCTGATGGTCTGCACCGAAGTACCGGCCGGCGGCGTTTGATTGAACGGATCCGGGTTAAACCCTCCCGTCGTCGGCGGCGTGGTGGAGCGATAGCTGATCGAGGTCAAGCCGGTGGTGCTGAACGAATTGGACAGCCATACCGTCGGCGATGCGCCGGTGAAAAGGCCAAGGCCGCCGCGCAATTGTGTGGGACGCTCCGTATCAAACGTGTAGTTAAAGCTCATGCGCGGCTGTACGGTTTCTTGGCCGTCAATCGTGGCATCGTTACGCAAGCCAAACGCGCTGAACACGGCCGGATTGTAAAGCGGCTGGTCATCAACGCCAGGTGTGTCGACGCGAACACCAAACTGCGCGGACAGATTCGAGGTGACCTGCCAGGTATCCTGCAGGAACAACCCGTAGTTCTTGTACGTCCAATCGGCGGCAACGGTATTCAAATTGCCGTCAACCGGTTGCTGCAGTAAGTATTGTGTGTAGCGGCCGGCAGAAAAATCCGCAATGCTGTTGAATTGATAATTGCCGAAATAATCCTGCAAGAACAGATTGAAAATATCGCTCTTCTTATAATCAAAACCGAATTTGAGCGAATGATCCGCAAGTTTCCAATTGCCAGCCCAGAACGCCGTGGTGGATTTCACGTCAAGGTCGTTCACCATGCGCGAACGTTCGGTTCCGAAAAACACCGTGGTGCGCGGCGATGTGCCGTTGGGTTGCGGCGTTGCTACGCTGATCGAAACCTGCGGCAACAGCGAGAACGTCGGTGACTCATTCCTGTATTTGCTATACGAAATCGAGGTTTCGGAAGAGAAATTGTCGGTCCAGTCGTCGTACAAACTGAGCACATAATTGTCGAAGGTGTAATCCTTCTCGTACCAGTTGCTGGATAACGATATTTGCGTGCTGCTCAGATTGAACAATTGCGGTAATTGGCTTTCAATTCGGTTGTAGCGGAAACTGGCGCGATGGCCGTCATTGATATTCCAATCGACCTTGGCCAAATACTTTTTGTCTTTGTTGTCGAACCCGTTGAGCGAAAGGCTACCCGGTTCAATGTGGTATTGATCGCGGGCGATGGCGAGAATCTGGTCGATCTGCGCCTGCGTCACAAAGGTCGTGGTGCTGGCGCCGGAGCCGGCAATACCTACGTCGGGCGCGACGTTCGTGCGCTGAAACTCTTCATAGCCCAAGAAGAAGAACAGGGTGTCCTTGATGATCGGTCCGCCCAAGGTGAAGCCTTTGGTGTCTTGCTGACCAAACGCATTGAATTTTTGGCCGTTGCGGTTATCGCCGACCCAATCGTGATCGCGGTAAATGTAATAGAGCGAACCGTGGAAATCGTTGGTGCCGCTCTTGGTCACCGCATTGATGCTCGCGCCGACGTTGCGCGCATTGCTGACATCGTAGTTGGCGGTGGCGATATTGAATTCTTCAACCGTATCAATCGAAATCGGCTGGGTGCCGGCCTGTGAAGGCAGACCGTTGGCCTCTAGACCGAACTCGTCGTTGGTCGACACCGCGTCGATGGTGATGTTGTTGTAGCGGCTGTTTTGACCGGCGGCCGAGATTTCGCCACGCTCTTTATCGGTTTGCGTAATACGTGGATCTAAGCGCACATAATCTTGAATCGAACGCGCAATCGAAGGAAACGCCTCGATTTGTCTGCGCGACACATTCGTGCTTAGGCCTTTATTGTCCGCTTGGAAAACGGAGGACTCCATAGTGCCGACAACCGTCAACGCTTCAAGCACAGTAGCGTCGGAGTCCATCCGCAAATTCACGGTGGTGTCTTCCGCGAGGGCCAAGGACACATCTTCCTTAACGGCACTCTTAAGGCCCGCTTTGGTAGCGGTCACCTTAAAAGGTCCACCCACACGCAAACCGCGCGCGCTGTAGCGGCCATCGGCATCGGTCACGTCGGTCTTGGACGAATTACTCGGGATGTGCACAATTTCCACTGTGGCCCCTGCAACCGGATTACCGGCCGCATCCGTCACGCGCCCACTGATTGCAGACGAAGTACTTTGTGCAAAGGCAGCAGTTGCCCCCACCAACGTCACCAACAACCACACCAGCAATTGCACCGCAAATCGCTTGTTCATCGCATTACCCTTTTTGATTTAAATTAAGCGTTTAGAAGGTCTTACCATTCTTACAACCAACGTTCGGCCCCGATCCGCCATTTGGCTTGATCTTTAAGATGCCAACCGAACAACCCCGATTCCAGCCCCAGCGCATGTGTTAACTGAAGCGTACAGAAATGTTAAGCAATAGTTTAACAGGACTTCATGACAAGTTTGTAACTGTCTGACGGAAAAAAATGCCGAAATCGACAGTTTTTTTGCCAAACCCAATCTTAAAGCCATTATTTACGCGGACTTAAGCACGCAAATAGACTCGCATGCCATCCAAAAACATCTGCACGGAAAGCGCTATCAGCAACATGCCCATCAACCGTTCAAGGGCCGCAAGCACACTCTGACCGAGCCAGCGAAACAGATAAGTAGAAGACATCAATATGAGGGATGTCGCAAGCCATGCCAAGCCTAAGGCAATACTCCAATCCACCGTTCGACCCGGAAATGAATTGGTCAATAACAGCAACGCGGCCATAGTAGAGGGACCGGCCACGGAAGGGATGGCCATCGGCACGATAAACGGCTCGCCGTCTCCCATCGGTCCGAAGATACCGCCTTCGTTCGGCGGGAAGATCATTTTTACACCGATTAAGAACAATACGATGCCTCCGCCGATGCTGACCGACTCGGCACGCAACTGCAGCGCATTCAATACCCACTCCCCGCAAAATAAAAACGCGAACAGCACCACCAGAGCAATCAGAAGCTCTCGCGCCAGGACAAAGCGGCGGCGCTCCGGTGCAACGTTCTTTAAGAGGCTTAAGAACAGCGGGATATTGCCCAATGGATCCATAATCAGAAACAACAGGATACCCGCCGAAACGGTGTTCATCGTGTTCACAAAGCCCCCTGTTATCGTGTACGGATCTGGTTATTCTGTGCGCAAATCCAACACTTGACCGCGCAATGACGCTGCCTCGCTGGTAAGCAAATACACCAACGCACTCGCGCTCACCTGCGGTGGCGGAAGCGTTCGTGAATCCTCGCCAAAATACGCCATGCGTCTTAATGCCGTGCGCATCGGTGCCGGCAACAGCGCATGAACTCGGATCGACGACGACTCCCACTCTTGATGCAGAATGGAAACCAGGCCAGTTAATCCTTGCTTAGCCACACCGTAGCCGCCCCAGAAGGCCTTGCCAATTCGCACCGGATCTTCCAATACAAACACGACACTGGCATCGGCAGCGCTATGCAACAACCGATAACAGGCTTGGGTCAATAGGAACGGAGCGCTTAAATTTACATGCAGGCTGCGCAGCCATTCGTGTGGCTTGATTTGCTCGGCCGGCATCAATCCCGATAAATGCGCGGCGGCGTGAACGATGCCGTCCAACCGCCCATATTCGGTCTCAACTCGGGTGGCGAGCTCCGAATAATCCTGAGAGGTAGCACCTTCCAGGTCCAGCGGATAAATCGACGCGCCATTTTCGGCTACCGCATCGATTTGATCATAGAGCTTTTCCAACGCACCGACCTTGCGCCCCAGCAAAATCACTCGAGCGCCGGCCTGCACGCAGGTCAAAGCAACCGCTTGGCCCAGGCCGCCGGTCGCGCCCGTTACTAACACCACGCGGTCTTTTAGACCATTCGCAGCAGGGGTGAACTGCGCCGCTCCCGGGGCAACCTGTTTTAAGCTCACGTCTTGCGCGCTTCCTTGACCATCCGCGCCAATTCGCCCTGCTCGTACAACTCGGTGGTGATATCGCAACCCCCGATCAGCTCGCCATTGATGAACAGCTGCGGGAACGTTGGCCAGTTGGCGTAACGCGGTAAATTGGCCCGGATCTCGGGATCTTCCAACACATTGACGGAATGAAACTCCGCCCCCGCGTCTTTTAATAACTGCACGCTGCGACTGGAAAAGCCGCACATCGGAAATTGCGGCGTGCCTTTCATAAACAACACGATCGGATGAGCTTTAAGCGTATCTTTTATGCGTTCCATTACATCCATAACACCCTCGTACAAAACCGTTTACGAGCCGATCAACCCTTCGTGGCGGCTCAAACCAATATATTACCAGGCACGCTCGCCATAAGCGTGTAGGCTGTCGATTGAACCGGATAAGCGGTTGTCTGCCCTTACTCTGGCCTTTAAACTTACCGTTCTAAAAACAGTAGGGAGATCCGATATGGCGATTGAATTGCCAGCATTACCGTACGCGCGAGATGCCCTTAGCCCCCACATCTCCGCCGAAACCATTGATTACCATTACGGCAAACACCATCAAACCTACGTCACCAATTTAAACAACCAAATCAAGGGCACCGAATTCGAGAACTTAAGTCTCGAGGACATCATCCGCAAAGCGCAAGGCGGCATGTTCAACAACGCCGCCCAGATCTGGAACCACACGTTTTATTGGAATTGCTTAAGCCCCAAGGGCGGTGGCGAACCGACCGGAAAACTTGCTGATGCAATCAAAAAATCGTTCGCCTCGTTCCAGCAGTTCAAAGACCAGTTTAGCCAAATTGCGATTGGCACTTTCGGTTCGGGTTGGGGATGGTTGGTGCAACGCGCGGATGGCAGCCTAGGCTTGATCAGCACCAGCAACGCAGCCACCCCATTAACCGGCACCGATCGCGCACTGCTTACTTGCGATGTATGGGAGCACGCCTATTACATCGATTACCGTAATGCACGGGCTAAATATGTTGAATCATTTTGGAATCTTATCAATTGGGATTTTGTTGCTTCACAACTAAAGTAAATTTTAGTAAGTGAAAAATAAAATAAAGAATGAATGCCACAAGCTGGACTGACAAGTCCAGCTGATTCCTCATCCACCCGGAACGCAAGTGCGGAAATAATGACGCATTTCGGCAAAGGTGAAGCAAATAGCTGGGCTTGCCAACCCACCCTACGCGCTACAAGAACGCGTAGGGTGCAATGCCCTTCGGGTATTGCATCGTACCGAACCCACCTTACCGCGTTTACGACCTCAGAATAAGGACCATGCCTGAGCCTCTAGTTCGCTGCCAAAGGTGACCAGCCCAACCCAAGCGGCTGTCGCAGCGGCCATAACTCCAGCACCTACTGTGCCGCTCTCTCCCGCACCCGAGGCCCACAGCAAACCTGCTGCGATAAAAGACACCGCTGCGCCTGCTGCGTAGGGCGAGCCGTTGCCGATATACATCTCCGAGCCATCCGGCATCGGCACCCAATTTCGATCGAATTCTCTTTCCATATTTCGTTCCGAACGATCGGCACCGCCTAAAATGGAATCAAGCTGCTGCTGCAACTCGTCGGCGGTCGCTGTTAGAGAAAGTTGACCCAGCATCCGGCCACATTCGCTCGCGTTCCAATCACGCACAGAGTCCAAATGTCCACTCACATACGGTTGCCAAAATTGACCCTGAATTTCCGTTTGCAATTCATGGATCTGCCGTTGAACTTCATCCGATAGATACTGCTCATCGGGTAATTCATTGATTCCATCCATTTGGGCGGCTAGTTCGTTATATCGCGCATTGCGCCCTCCGCGAATCTCTTCGCTGCGTCTAGCAAGCTCGATAATACGGCGTAATTCGGCGATGCATGCATTACGTATGTCATCTCTACCCCCACCGCCAACTGTAATCAACCCCAACGGATCGGTATAGTTCATCGGCGAGTTATTCACATACCGATAAAGATTGATTCCCCCAAGCTCCCCAATCGGATCTTTCGAGATCCAGCGTCCGAGCTTCGCATCGTATTGCCGGAAATGGGTGAGGTTGAGTCCCGATCGTGGGTGCAACCAATACCCACCATACCCAAACGGCAACGTGGTGGTGTTGATATCGGCATCGACCAAGTTGCCGGTGCTGTCTCGCACCTGCCGACTCTCAATCTGCCCCCAGGTGTCGTAATCGACTCGCTCTAGGATATGACCTTGCGTGTCGGTCTTGCCGATCACGCTGCCCAAGTAATCTTTTAGAAGTAGGTATTTGGTTTGGCTTCCATCCGGGTTGACTACCGTCTGGCCATCGGCGTTATACAGCTCCTTGATGGTGTGGGT
>CAYXMH010000026.1:0-51630 GCA_964466115.1 uncultured Rhodanobacteraceae bacterium
ACTTCAACACGATCACGAAACTCTTCAACAACCGCGATCCGGGACGCACCGGCATCACCGGCAATGGGTACAGCTTCGCCAACAACAATCCCATTATGTTCTCGGATCCGAGTGGGTATCAGACCAGACCGGGGACGATGAATGACAATGAAAGCAGTGCCACGGTAAGAGCTTCTCGTCCACTGCCCAACTTTATTTTTAATATTGCCGATAATGGAGAAGTGCGCGCTGTCTATCCTTATGGTCCCCCACCACCTCCGGTGAGCGCTGGGGTGAATGGCGTTGCCTCACACCGTGCGACAACTTCATCGCCAATCAGGCGTTCCACCGCGTCGCGTATCGGGCGTGCTATCAGAAACGATGTGGCTCGAGGTGTGAATCAGCTGGCTGCAGTGGCTCCACTTATTGCAGCGGTCGGGGCGACGGTGATCCTTCTTCCTGGCGTTCTTGAGGGAATTGAATCGCCAGGGGATGCAGCGAGAACCATTGAAACTCTTGCGCAAGAGGCATCACCTGTGTTGGTCGAGGATTTGGTGGAGGATATCCCCCCGGTGGTAGAGGAGCTTAGTCCGGATTTGCTGGAGGAGGTTCCTCAGGTAGAGCAGGCAGCAACAGATGCCATCCTGGAACATAATTTCGGTGTACTTGAGCAGGAATTCGAGGAATGCATTATGGGTAGGTGTAGGAATACAAATAGAATTTCGCTAGGGGGTGTTGTCGATTCAACAGGTCGAATTTTAGCCTTTGAAGAGGGTGCGCCATACTATCCCGGAAATTATCCCTCAACTGCAGCGCAAGTAAGAGCCGGCGCTCTTCATTTTTTTGAATTAACGGAAATCAATCCGGAAAATGCTATTCCACGCATACTGGCAGGCGAAAAAATTGTTCCGCAATTGTCTCTCTGGGCTTCTCGTACTCTTCCACCGGAAGCGCGGGAAATACTTGAGGCAACCATCAGAGCTTGGGAGGTGTTGCGATAACTCGCCGCTTCAATTGACAAGTAACGCGTTAGATATTGGTAGGGCGCAACACCCGAAGGGCGTTGCGCCGCATGTTTGCGGTGCAATTGACGACGACTCGCACCATCCAAATGAGGCCTTCTAATTTCCGGCATTTCGTGGCCTGATATTGGCGAGGGGAGTGCGTGGATTTGTGAAATAGATAGCGTGTCGCAGCACCCCCACCGGTGCGCTGCACGCACCGACTCCCCCACCAAAGGGGGAGTGAAGATCAAATTCGTGGAATCGGACCCAGATCGATACTGGTTAGGTGCGATATTCGGGATATAGACTTTCCTCTTTTGCTGCACTGCGATACGCTGGCGATACGGCCGGTTCACTGCGTTCCGGCGACTTTTCGCAAACTCCGATGATGCAAGATATTTATGATCCGCAAGCGGTCGAGACCGCTGCGCAAGATTACTGGACGAAGACTCGCGCTTTTGAGGTGACGGAAGATCCTTTGAGGCCGAAATTTTATTGTCTCAGCATGTTGCCGTATCCATCGGGTGCCTTGCATATGGGGCATGTGCGCAATTACACGATTGGCGATGTGATCAGCCGTTATCAGCGCATGCTTGGCAAGAACGTGTTGCAGCCGATGGGTTGGGATGCGTTTGGCTTACCGGCGGAAAACGCAGCGATCAAGCACAACACTGCGCCGGCGAAATGGACTTACGCCAATATCGAGCATATGCGCGGACAGCTACAGCGGCTCGGGTTCGCTTACGATTGGTCGCGGGAACTGGCTACTTGCCGCCCCGATTATTATCGGTGGGAACAAGTGATGTTTACGCGCTTGTTTAAAAAGGGAATGGTGTATCGGAAGAATTCGGTGGTGAATTGGGATCCGGTCGATTACACCGTGTTGGCTAACGAGCAAGTGATTGACGGTCGAGGTTGGCGCTCCGGTGCTTTGGTCGAGCGGCGCGAGATTCCGCAGTGGTTCCTGAAAATAACCGCTTACGCGCAAGAATTGTTGGATCAATTGGATCGGCTGGATGGTTGGCCCGATGCGGTTAAAACCATGCAGCGCAACTGGATCGGGCGCTCCGAAGGCTTGGAGTTGGAATTTCCGGTTGAAGGTGACGATCCACTGCGGGTGTATACAACGCGCCCTGACACGTTATTGGGCGTGACGTATGTGGCCGTTGCGGCGGAGCATCCATTGGCGCTTAAAGCGGCGATAAAGAATCCCGCTTTGGCTGCGTTTATTGAGGAATGCCGACATGCTGGTGTGGCCGAAGCTGCATTGGAAACGCAGGAAAAGCGCGGTGTACCTACTGGGCTGTACGCGCTGCATCCGGTCAGCGGCGAACGCATTCCGGTTTGGGTCGCGAATTTCGTATTGATGGGTTATGGCACCGGTGCGGTGATGGCCGTGCCCGCGCACGATCAGCGCGATTGGGAATTTGCCACCAAGTACCAATTACCAATTAAGCAAGTGATTGCGCCGATTTCCGGGAATCAGGCGGGTGCGACCCCCGATCTTAAAAAACAAGCCTATACCGATCACGGTGTATTAGTGAATTCCGGCCAATACGATGGGCTGGATTTTGATCAGGCGTTTTCTGCCATTGCGCAGCGATTTGAAACTGCGGGCAAGGGCAAACGCAAAGTCAATTTCCGCTTGCGCGATTGGGGTGTCAGTCGCCAGCGTTATTGGGGTTGCCCGATTCCGATTATTTATTGCGTCAAGTGCGATGCGGTGCCGGTGCCGGAAGATCAGTTGCCGGTGGTGCTGCCGGAAGATGTGGCGTTTTCCGGTGTGCAATCTCCGATTAAAGCGGATCCGGAATGGCGTAAATGTCTCTGCCCACAATGCGGTGGGCCGGCTGAGCGTGAAACCGATACGTTCGATACGTTTATGGAATCGAGCTGGTATTACGCGCGGTATTGTTCACCCGGTGCCAACGCCCAAGTTGATGAGCGCGTTAATTATTGGCTGCCGGTGGATCAATACATCGGCGGTATTGAACACGCCATTTTACATTTGTTGTATTTTCGCTTTTATCACAAATTGTTAAGAGATGCAGGTTTGGTGCAGACCGACGAGCCGGCGACCAACTTGTTGTGTCAAGGAATGGTGATTGCCGAAACCTATTTCCGCGAACAAGCCGATGGCGGAAAAGCCTGGTTTAATCCCGATGAGGTTACCGTTGTTCGTGATAGCCACGGACAGATCACCGGGGCGACATTAGCCCGCGATGGCCAGCCGGTGTGCATCGGCGGCATTGAGAAGATGTCGAAATCGAAGAACAACGGCGTTGATCCGCAAACCATGGTCGATAAGTACGGCGCCGATACGGTGCGCTTGTTTTCGATGTTTGCGGCACCGGCGGAATTGTCGCTGGAATGGCGCGAAACCGGGGTTGAGGGTGCGTATCGGTTTATTCGGCGGTTGTGGGCGTATTGCCACGAGGTTTTAAAAGCTCCGGGTAAACCCTCTGCTGCTGCGGTATGGATTCGTGAGCAGGCCGATAAGGAAACAATTGCGTTGCGTCGGGATGTACATTCTTTGTTGACACAAGCGAATTACGACTACGAACGCAAGCAATTCAACACGGTGGTGTCGGCGGGCATGAAATTGTTGAATGCGTTGGATGCATTTGGTGCTTCATCTGGGCGCGTTGGCGCTACGGATGCAGATTCATTCACGAATCAACAGCGTGTCTATGCGCGCGATGAGGGCTTGTCTATATTGCTACGTCTGCTTTCTCCGGTGATCCCACATGTCTGCCATGCGTTGTGGGGCGCTTTGTATAAGGGGTCGATCGAAAGCCTGGGTTGGCCAAAACCGGATGCGGATGCGTTGAAAAAAGAATCGGTTACGCTGGCGGTGCAGATTAACGGTAAACTGCGTGGCACGGTGGAAGTGTCCGTCAATGCCGTGCGAGAAGAGATTGAAAAACTGGCGGTGTCGGAACCGAATGTCGCGAAATTTTTGGAAGGGATGACGATCAAGAAAATCATCGTTGTCCCGGGGAAAATTGTGAACTTGGTCGTAGGGTAAGCTTAACTAGCTTGAAATCAGAAAATATTTTTCAGCCTCTTCAAAGAGCCGCAATCATTATGAAGCGTCTGCTAACGAAAGTCGGTTTTTTAGTCATCGGTTGTGGGCTGCTGACCGCTTGCGGGTTTCACCTGCGCAACGAGGCGCGCTTGCCCAACGGCATGACGCGGGTGCATATCGATATTGCCGATCCGATCAGTCCGCTCAAACGCAATCTCAAGGCGGCGTTGCAGCGCTCCGGTGCCAGCGTGGAGGAGGCGGCGGGAGAGGGAATTACCGAGCTTAAAATTCCGGTAGTGGCGCTGAGCCCGGAAGTGCAAGCGGTGGGCGCCACGGCGCGCGTGCGGCAATTTGTGATGCTCTACCATGTCGAGATCGAAGCGGTGGGTGCAAACGGGAAAACGTTGTTGCCAAAACAAACGGTGGAGCTCTCGCGTGAGTTTACGTTTGATGAAACGCAAGCGCTTGGCACCGCGCAAGTGCAAGAGGATTTGAAGAAACAAATGGAACGCGACATGGTGCAGGCGATTTTGCGGCGATTGGAAGCGGTGGGGCGGGTCACTGGCGCTTAAGCTTGTTTGGTTGTCGGTTTGTTGGCATCCCCGCTGTTTTATTTAAGGCGTACGTAGAGTTAAAGACCGTTCATGGTTCGACAAGCTCACCACGAACGGTCTTTAACTTTACGCGTGCTTTAGTTTTACGTTCGTGGTGAGCTTGTCGAACCATGAACGGCTTTCCAGAACGCATTCGGATTGGTTAAGTCAAACTCTCATCGATTGCATGCCAACCACACTCAATCAACTCCACAAACACCTCGCAGGTTCGGAGCTCAAGCCTGCTTATTTGCTTGCTGGCGAAGAACATTTATTGGTTTTGGAAGCCGCCGATGCGCTTAGGGCGCGCGCACGTGCATTAGGTTACGCCGAGCGCGAAGTATTGGACGCAGAAGGCAGCTTTGATTGGAACGAATTAACCCAAAGTGCTTGCGCCATGTCGCTGTTTGCAGCGCGCAAGGTGATCGATTTGCGTTTGCCGACGGGTAAGCCTGGTAAAGATGGCGCCGCCGCCATCGAGGACTATTGCACCAATCCGCCACCGGATACGGTGCTGTTGATCACCTGCACGCAATGGAGCAAAGCCCATGCCGTGGCATGGGTTTCGTCGCTGGAACGCATTGGTCTGTTCATTCCGATCTGGCCGCTTAAAGTCAATGAATTGTTCGATTGGATTCAGGCGCGGTTGCTAAGCCGCGGTCTTAAACCCACACGCGATGCGGTGACGCTGTTTGTCGATCGCATGGAAGGCAATTTACTGGCGGCGGCGCAGGAGATCGATAAGTTGGCCTTGCTTTGCCCGTCTGGCCAAGTCGATGCGCAAGCCATAGAAAATTTAGTCGCCGACTCGGCGCGCTTCGATGCGTTTAGGCTCACCGATGCGGTTTGTGTTGGTGATGCCGCTCGCGGGTTGCGCATTCTGCAGGGATTGCGAGCGGAGGGAGAACAAGTTCCGGCCCTGCTCGGTTGGGTTCTAAATCAACTGCAACTATTGGTTAGGCTCGCCAAAGCAGGCTCGCTTGCTGCCGCGTTTCGCAACGAGCGCGTATGGCCGGCACGCGAAGGAATTTACCGTAAGGCATTAACGCGTGGTGATCATCAGCACTGGCAGCGCTGTTTGATTAAGGCCGCACAGATTGATCGAATCAGTAAAGGGCGCGCAGCAGGGGATGCCTGGCGTGAGTTGGAGCGCTTGCTGCTTGCCATGGCGTTACCGCAGACACCGGCAAATGACTGGATTGCGATGGGCACGTATGGTTGATTCGACGCCATGAACTCTCCTGCGAAGTGAAACCGGTTATGACCCAACCCATCGTGATTTTTGGCGGCACCTTTGATCCGGTGCACAATGGCCATTTGCGCGTGGCGTGGGAAGTGGCGGAAGCGTTGCATGCGCCGGTGCGCATCACTCCGTGCCGGCAACCGCCGCACCGCGCGCCACCCATAGCGACCGGCGAGGAGCGTGTGCAGATGCTGCGTTTAGCCCTGTTGGGGCAAGACCGGTTGTTGTTGGATCAGCGCGAACTGCACCGAGCAGGACCTTCCTTCACGATCGACACACTGGTGGAATTGCGCGCGGAGGTTGGCCCCGATCAACCCATCGTTCTTGTCGTAGGCACCGACGCCTTTGCGGGGTTTCCTTATTGGAAACGTTGGCAGGAATTATTCGATCTGGCGCATATGGTGGTTTTAACTCGCCCAGGCTCGGCCATCGCATTTCCGATCGAATTGCAAAGCGCCATTGAGCTGCGCAAAACCTTTGCGGTGGACGCCTTAAGCCAGGCGCCAGCCGGTCTGGTATTGCGTCTAAACGTTAGCGCATTGGATATCTCGGCTACAGCGGTACGGGAATTGCTGGCACAAGGTTTATCGCCGCGCTATTTGGTGCCGGATGCGTTATTGGCCGATGACACCGTTCTTTCGCCATATCGCAGAAGCAGGACCAGCTGAAGTCGGCATGTACTGCCGCGCTCATTCGATTGCGGCAGGGTCGGTGCCGGCCCAATAGTTATAAATAGTTGTCCGCTTTGGGCATCGAATTTCGTACTTATACAAGGAGTCCATTAATCCAAAGCGTAGGTTGGAATGTATAAATTGGGTTGTATTGCGTTGATAATGTTGTGTGCCCCAGGAAGATCGACAGCGCTGAGCTCCTCTTGGGAGAGAGACGCATTAATAAGTTTATACAACAGTACCGGTGGCCCCAATTGGACCGACCGATCACACTGGTTGGAGGGGAATGGTACGGAATGCACCTGGCACGGTGTGATATGCGATATGCCTGAAAATCATGTATTGGCGTTGCTTTTGTCAAATAATCATTTAATTGGCACCATTCCCGTTGAGATATCGGCCTTGGCGTATTTGCAGATCGTGAGTTTAGCGAACAATCAGTTAAGCGGCTCAATCCCATCACCGATCAGTAGCGTGGGACTGGGTTACGTGGATCTTTCACACAATTTCTTGTCGGGGAACATTCCTTCGTTCGCCGGATTAAGCGGGCTAAGTGTATTTGATGTCAGCTTCAATAATCTGTCAGGGTCGATACCGAATTTAACAGGCTTAGCCAACTTGAATACGTTTTCTGTTAATTCTAATCAATTAACGGGACTTATCCCTTCCCTGGCGGGATTAAGCAATCTTCAGAGTTTCGACGCGCGAAACAATCATTTGAGCGGCTCGATTCCTTCGTTATCGGGTCTGTTCGCGCTGACACAGTTTTACGTAGGAGGCAATGAATTGCATGGTTCCCCGCCAGGCCCTCCTGAAACAAATCGTTTAGCGAATGGGGGTTCCGTGATTTGTCCAAATCCGTTGGATCCGATCAACGATCCGGCATGGGATATGGCCACCGGGGTTACGCCTTGGTACAGCGCTTGCGATCCTATTTTTAGCAACGGCTTGGAATAATTAATCAATTGACGCTACGGTTTATTCGAGGGTTTATTCGAGCGTCGTTCGGTGTTTGCATCAAGGATGCGACAACTACCCAGCGCGGGTAGTTGTCGTTCTGACGGATGGACTCGGTCCTAATGAGCGTCAGCCTTTGCCCAAGGGGGCGTATTCAGGCGGTGGCTTTGGAAATTGGAAATCCGGGTCCGAAATCGGAAACGGATTGCCATCCCAGTAAACCGGTACATTGCCGCAATCGGCGTTGCCGCCGGTTACCACCGACAACTCGATTTTGCTTAACTCGCGAATGGAATTGTTCATTTACTCGTTCCTTAATGATTCAAAAAAAGCTTCCCTGCGTTAAACAATAATTTTGCCGTGGGTTCCACTTCCCGTAATGAGAGGCGGATGTATTACCGTTTATTTCCTTTTCTCCTGAAGCGCACGACCCGCTATAAATTAAGTGCGTAAAACGGGCGCGAAAGCGGACAAGTTTTTATCGTCCGTGGGAGACGAGCGACAGGCGTTGAACGCATTTGCGAGCCGCACCGAAATCGGCGTGTGATCCACAACACAGCAATTGAAAAATTTTGTTTCGCGGCGAAAATTTTATGTCCGCAATTACCCGCTTTTTACGCACTTAATTTATAGCGAGTCGTGCGCCCGCATGTAAGCAAATGGCGGCAGGATTATTTTACACACGGCGTAACTGCTGCTTGTCGCAAGGATGCAATCATGATTTTTTGTAGGAGGGTATATGAAGAATGAGTTTCGTGAATTAACCCATATGGAATTGCAATCCATCGCCGGTGGCTTTTTTAATCCGTTGCCGGAACCCGATCCGGTTTTCGTTGGATTCACTCCGATCCCAAGTGTGGATAAACCCATACCCGATCCGCCGTATTGGAGCGTATCTGATCCTGCACTGGGTCCTCTCGTCAATCCAGCCTTCGGGCCGCCGACACCGGAGCCGGCAAAACCCGCCAAACCGGGTGGACCATAATCGATTGTTTGTCGAATAAAACCCACCGAATAAGACACGTTCGGGGAATAGATTAAGGAACCACTCTTAAGTTCGCCGGATCAGAATCGGGTAGCGTTACCACAAATGTGTTGATGCCGTTGTCGGTTCTGCTCCGGCTCTCTCTGGGGGTCGCTGAATGGGTTGGCATAAAAGAATGTTGACCCAAGCGCCTGCGCAACATATGTCTCGGGGGAACCTCGGCTGGGCTTCATCGCCGCAGCCGCTAGTGCCCGGGTTATGATGGGCTGATAATGCTATCTCCCCAGCGTAAGCCCTCCACCACTGCCGATTGGGCCGCGAAATAAGCCGTACTACTTCCCCCAACACCAAAACGGCCTATACTTAAGCCAAGCCCGGTCTGCTAGCCGGCGTACATTCTCAGTCTATGAGGTAATCCAGGCTTGGTTACACCAGCGAAAGCACGCAACAAGGTACCATCGAGACCCCGCCCCCCTTCTCAACCGGACATGGTTGAGCGCCTACAACAGCAGGTGCGAACGGCGTTAAGCGAACTTAAGGCTAATGATGTCCGTGAAATTGATGTGCGAGAAAAAACCTCGATTACCGATTGGCTGGTAATTGCTAGCGGTACATCGACGCGGCATGTTCGATCCATTGCCGATGAAGTGGTTAAGCTCGCTAAGAAAATTGGCGTGCTGCCGACGGGAGTGGAAGGGGAAGGTCAGGGGGAATGGGTGCTGGTCGATCTGGGCGATATCATCGTGCATGTGATGTTGCCACGCATCCGGGAGTTTTATGGACTGGAGCGACTATGGACGATCGGTGACGATCATCCGCCAGTGCACGAGGGTTAATCGTTTGGCAGCTGAATCGGGATAGCGTTCGTGCGCGCGCAGTTGATTTGCATTGGCGAACGCATGCCGACTTGGGTGAGTTTAGGTTATGCCGAATACGTCAAACGCTTGTCGCGCGAGTTGAATATAACCTTGCGCGAGCTGCCGCTCGGCACACGTAGTAAAAGTCGCGATGCGGCGCACGCGGTTGCTGTTGAGGGTCAGGCGATGCTGGCGGCCTTGCCGAAACAGGCGCACGTGGTTGCGTTGGATGGCCGGGGCGAGGCTTGGAGCAGTGAGCAATTGGCCCAGCAGCTACAACGCTGGCGCATGTTGGGTCGCGATTTAGCTTTCCTAATTGGTGGTCCGGATGGGTTAGCGCTTGAGGTATTGGAGCGCGCTGATCAACGTTGGTCGCTTGGGCCGTTGACCTTACCGCATGCGATCGTGCGCATTGTGCTGGCTGAGCAAATGTATCGAGCGGTGAGTATGCTGGCCAATCATCCTTATCATCGGGCTTCTAGCGAAGGGAACTCCTCTTAATTAGATAGTAACGTCGGGTGCATTAGACTGCGCACTATATATAATTTCATTCCCGCTTCATAAATGCCGTCAGTCCCGCGCAGGCGGGAATCCAGTTGCGGCTAGCATGCTCATTGGATTGCCGCCTGCGCGGGAATGACGATAACGAAATTTGAAATGGAATTAAGATGAAAAAAACCGTAAACCGAATATTGCGATTTTAACGGATGCTTTATCTTGCCTCACAGTCGCCACGCCGCCGCCAATTGCTCGAGCAACTTGGGTTGAAGTTTGGAATTGTGGATATTGATGTTCCGGAAATCCGCGATCCCGGCGAATCGGTAGAAGATTATGTCATTCGAGTGGCGCGTGAGAAAGCGTGCGCCGGGTTCAAGAAACTGGATGGCGACAGTGGTGTACTCGTGCTAGGGGCCGATACCGAAGTGGTGCTGAATGACCGCGTATTCGGGAAGCCCGCTAGTCCTGCGCACGCGGTGGAGATGTTGGTTGACCTGTCGGGGCGCACGCATCGGGTATTATCTGCGGTGTGCTGCGCCGCAAAAAATCGTGTGGGGCATGCCATTAAGGTGTCTGAGGTGAGTTTTGCCGCATTGACTAGGGCTGAGATTGACGCCTACGTCGCCTCCTCAGAGCCGCAGGGTAAGGCCGGTGCCTATGCCATTCAGGGCCAAGCGGCTGCGTTTATCACGCATTTGAATGGGAGTTATTCGGCCGTCATGGGATTGCCATTGTATGAAACGGCGCAGTTGTTGCGTGACTTTGGGATCGGCAATGAACTTAACGTGGCATCCGCGCACTTAGAATGAGCGCTCATGGAATCAATTCAATTAGAGATTAGCATCGGTGTCCGAAGAACTTCTGATTAACGTTACCCCTCGTGAAACACGCGTGGCTCTGGTGGAAAATGGCATGCTGCAAGAGGTGCATGTGGAGCGTGCGCAAAAACGCGGCTATGTCGGCAATATCTATAAAGGCCGCGTATCTCGCGTTATGCCCGGTATGCAAGCCGCGTTTATCGAGATCGGGCTTGATCGCGCCGCATTTTTGCACGCCTCCGATGTCTTGCGCTCAACTCCGGTATTGATTGCCGAGGCCGCGGAGAGCACGATTCCAACCCCACCACCGATCAGCGAATTGGTGCGCGATGGGCAAGAGTTGGTCGTGCAGGTGGTTAAGGATCCATTGGGAACCAAAGGGGCGCGATTAACCACGCATTTATCGATCCCGTCGCGTTATTTAGTGCTGTTGCCTTACAGCCGGCAGATTGGCGTGTCGATGCGCATTGAAGGCGAAGCGGAACGCGCGCGGCTTAAGGACATCCTGCAGCAACTGAGCAGCAACACCGGTTGTGGCTACATCGTGCGCACCAATGCGGAAGGCCAGTCGCAGGAGGCATTGGCTGAAGACGTCGATTACCTGAACAAGGTGTGGGAATCAATAACGACGGCGATGCCGCGAGTGAATGTGGGCGAACGCGTGTACGAGGACTTGTCGCTGCCGTTGCGGGCGCTGCGCGATTTGATGCGGCGTGAGATTGAAAAAGTGCGTGTCGATTCGCGCGAGACGTTTGACAAAACCGTTCGCTTTGCGCGGCAGTTTATGCCGGAGCTGGCCGAGCGCTTGGAACACTATCCTGGCGAACGTCCGATTTTTGATCTTTATGGCGTGGAGGATGAAATTCAACGCGCGCTAAAGAAAGAAGTGCCGTTGAAATCGGGCGGTTATCTGGTGGTTGATCAAACCGAAGCGATGACCACCATTGATGTAAATACCGGTGCTTTCCTGGGCGCGCGCAATTTGGAGGAAACCGTTTACAAAACCAATCTGGAGGCGGCGCAAGCCGCGGCACGGCAATTGCGCGTGCGTAATCTTGGCGGGATCATCATTATCGATTTCATCGATATGAACGACGTGGAGCACAAGCGCCAGGTATTGCGCATGTTGGAGAAAACGCTTACCCGGGACCGTGCCAAAACCACGGTGTATGAAATGTCCCCGTTGGGATTGGTGGAAATGACGCGCAAGCGCACCACCGAAAGTTTAGAGCATTTGTTGTGTGAGCCTTGCCCGACCTGCGCGGGGCGCGGCAGCATCAAATCGGCCGAGACAGTCACCTACGAAATTTTCCGCGAGATCACACGCGCGGTGCGGCAATTCGAAGCGGCGCGCTTGTTGGTGCTGGCGGCGCCAAAAATTGTGAGCCGGATTCTCGAGGATGAATCCGGAGCGGTGGCGGAATTGGAAGAGTTCATCGGTAAAACAATCCGCTTTCAACCGGAGGAGCACTACGCCCAGGAGCAATACGATGTGGTCTTGCTGTAACCGGCCGCGGCGTGGCGCCTAATGACGCGGGCCCAATAACGTGAGCGTTTGGCGTCGTCGTTTACGCCGTACCCGCTTCTTCTTGCAGGCGCTGTTGGCGTTTGTGTTGATTGGCGCGGCGTTGTTGATGGCGTTAGGCCAGTTATTGCTGCCTTGGCTAGTGCAGCATCCGGAGCGAGTAAGTGCGTTTCTTGCCGAACGCGTAGGCCGCCCGGTGACGATCGACCAAGTTCAAGCGCGCTGGCAGCGCAGCGGTCCTTTATTGAGTCTGCATGGGGTGCACATCGGCGCCGCTAACCCCAACCAACAAGCGTTCGTGATTCCACAAGCCGAACTGGCGTTGAATTTTTACGCGTGGTTTGAATCCAATCGCAGTTGGAATGAGTTTCGCGTAGTCGGTTTGGAGCTTTCCCTCACGCGCGAGGGCCCGGAAGCGCCCTGGCAGTTGCACGGCCTGGGTGGCGAGATGGCGCAGAGCGGCGGTAACGAAGAAAACCCGTTGTTTCAGATTGGCTCACTCGTGTTGAAAGCGCTGCATCTTGAGGTCAACGACAACGGACGTCGAATTTTGCTTGGTGCGGATGAGTTGCGCCTGATCAATGCTGGGCGCAAACATCGAGTGTTGGGTTATGTGCACTATTTGGAAACGCAGTCGCCGCCGATAACCTTGATCGTGAACTACGATCAGTCCGACAGCTCCGGTGAGTTGTATCTTAGCGCCAACGAATTGGACTTGGGCGCGTTGCTACGTGGAATTGATTTGCGCGGGGTGCAGTTCGTCAATGGCCAAGGACGCGCGGACATCTGGGCCTGGTGGCGCAACGAGAAACTTGACGCGGCGCGGGTCGAAGTGGATTTGCATCACCTGGTGTTGCAACCAACCCAAGCAATCGCCCTGAATGGCTCGGAAAAGGTGGAGCCGCATGTTGGATTTGATCGTCTGGCTCTAGGGGCGCGCTGGCAACGGACCGAAAATGGCTGGGGGTTCGATCTTGCCGATGTCAATTATGTTCGCGGTGGAGATGCGTTCAGCATCGGCTCCTTGCACGCGGGAAAAAGTCGGCGTGAAAATGCGGTTTCGATGTATGAATTGCGCGCCGAGGCATTGAATCTTGATGCGCTCAGCAGTGTTGCTATGCTGTCCGATGCCCTTTCTGCGCGGTTGCGACAATGGCTGTATGCTGCCAATCCGCAGGGGCGCGTTCGCAATATTAACCTGCGTTTTGCTGGCATGGACGATTTTGATCTCAACGCGCAAATCGAATCTGTGGGTTGGAAGCCCGCACTGGATCTGCCTGGCATGCAAGACTTAACGGCGACTGTGCTAGGCGATCAGGATGCGGTAACGACCCGTTTGCCCGTACATCATGCGTTTGCCGTTGAATTGCCGCGGGTGTTTCGTCAACCGTTTGAATTTTCCGAATTCTCGGGTGATGTAACCGTTTATCGTGACGATGCGGCGTGGCGCGTAGAAACTCCCGCCCTGGCGTTTGAAGGTGCGGGCTATGGCGGTGAATTGCGCGGAACGATGGACATTCAAGACGACCATACGCGTCCTTTGGTGGATTTAGCGGCATTGATCACACACGCTGAAACCTCGGCCGCAAAGTTGTTTTGGCCAACGAATACGATGCCGGCACCGGTGATCAGTTGGCTCGATCGAGCCTTGGTCAGCGGACAGATGAGTAACGCCCGTTTGGTGTTTCGTGGGGACGCCGATGATTGGCCATTTCGTCACGCGATGGGTCGGTTCGAAGCGCGTGCCGACATCGAGGACATGGTGCTCAACTATCACTCTGAGTGGCCGCGCGCGGAGCACCTGCGCTTGCAAACCAGTTTCGTCAATGACTCAATGCATTTAAGTGCCAACAGCGGCGAGGTTGGCGCAAACCAAATTCGTCATGCCAGCGCCGATTTACCCGATCTTGGCGAGGGGCAGATCGATATCAATTTGGAAGGTGCCGGCAGTGGGAAAACACTGTTGGAATTTCTCAAAGCCACACCAGTGGGGCGTACCTATGCCGCGGAATTGCTGGGGGTTGAAGTTGGCGGACGTGGACAACTGGGGTTTCATTTGCATTTGCCCGTCAAGGAAATTGAGCAAATGCAGTTGAATGGCAATGTGGCGTTGGCGAATGCCGATCTTCGCGCCAGTCAATGGAACCTTCGATTTGATAACGCCAATGGCATCATCCGGTTTGCAAAGAACGGGTTTGCCGCGGATGATCTTGCCGTGCAACTGGACGGCTATCCGGCTAATTTTAAATTGCTGGTGGGTGGGTTTACGGCAAGCCCCGCACATGCAGCGCAAGCGCAATTGCGCGGTACATTTCCGGTCAAAACGGTGTTGGCGGGCTTCGCCGCACTGGATGAGTATTGGCCGCGTTTCCCCGGGGCTTCCGATTGGACGGTGGGCCTTAATGTTGAGGCGGCGCAAGTCGGTGGTAATACCCCAGACAAGCTATTAACGCTAAGTTCCGATTTGCGCGGTACTGCAATCGATTTGCCGGCTCCTTTAGGCAAACCGGCAGCACAATCGATGCCGATCAGCATCGCTTTGCATTTGCCGATACAAGACAGTCAATTGGAAGTGAAATTGGATCAGGTGATGCAAATGCGAGCGCAATTGCCGGGCCCCAAAAAAACATTTTCGGCACAGCTTGAGTTTGGTGGGAGCAAACCCGTGCAACTACCAACAGAAGGTCTATTGATCAGCGGTACCGTTCCGACTTTGGACGTTTCTGGTTGGGTTGAATTTTCGCAAAGGAACGGTGGCGGGACCAATAACCTAATGAAGGTCGATGTTACGGCACGCGACTTACAAGCCTTTGGTAGGCACTTCCATGACACCGCGTTGCGATTAACGCCGACGGAAGATGAGTTTGTGGTGGAGCTACAAGGGGAGGCGATAGACGGGAACTTGCATTTACCGCGGGGTGATCTGTTAAAGCGCGGGATTACGGCGCAGTTTGACCGCTTGCATTTGCTCGATGACGATAAACACTCGGACGCGGAACAGGAGAATAACAATCCGGCGGTTATTCCACCCTTGCATATCTCAGTTACAGACCTTTGGTTGGACCAAGGCCATTTTGGTGCGGCACGGTTGGAGAGCACGCCATCGGCAACCGGTATGCGCATCGAAAGCTTTGAAACGCACTCTCCCAATGTGGATATGAGTGCGCGTGGTGAATGGAATGGCCAGGCGAGCGACGAGCACTCGCGGTTCAGAATTGATTTTAGCGCGGAGAACTTAGGGCGCATGCTCGATGCACTGGGTTATGCCGGCGTGGTGGACGGCGGCCAAACGGTTGCCCACATCGATGCCGGTTGGGATGGGTCGCCCGCCACGTTCGCACTGGCTAAATTGGACGGATCGTTGAAAATCAAAGTGGCGGAAGGGCGGATTCTTGACGTGAATCCGGGTGCCGGTCGTTTGTTTGGTTTGTTCAGTTTGACGGAAATTCCGCGGCGATTGTCGCTCGATTTCAGCGATTTTTTCCGTTCGGGCATGAGCTTTACCTCGATTGATGGCGAGTTTTCGATGAATGCGGGCAATGCCTATACCGAGGATCTCGTGCTGAAAGGTCCGGCTGCGGATATTCGTATACGAGGCCGCACGGGTCTTAAGGTAAAAGATTACGATCAAGACATGGAGGTGATGCCGCATGTTGGCAGTACCTTGCCGATGGTCGGCGCCATTGCAGGCGGCCCGGTCGGCGCTGCTGCCGGATTGGTGCTTCAGGGCGTGTTGCGCAATCAAATCAACCAGGTAATACGCGCCCATTATCGCGTGCAGGGCAGCTGGGAAAAACCGGTAATTACCCTGATTGCCAGCGAACCGGTTAAGCCGCCTGCCAAGGAAGATACCAAGGCCAAGCCGCGCGCGTCTGGAAATAAGAACCGTTCGAACTGAAAGATATTGGCTTGAGTGGCGCTAGCGGTTATTTGTAATGGGCTTAATCCCACGTTGATTACAATACTATCATATTTAACATTTAATCAATGTGGACAATGTGTAAGGATCGGCGGTTTCTGAAGAGAATAAGGGTATGATTTTGCGAGAAGGTTTCCGTGGTTTGGTGTTGTTGTCGGGGTTAGCGATCGCGGCTTTAACGCATGCCTACACGATCCACGTTACTACCGCGCAAGATGAGGACTTGCCCTCGGGCGGCAGCGGGTGCTCGCTGCGCGAGGCATTGCAAATGCGTTCTAATAACGACGGGGTTGCTTACCGGGGCTGCAGTGTCGCAGCGGAGCTTCCCGCTTTTGCCGCCGGCGATCCGGTTACGATTGTGTTCGATGGAGACTACACCATTGCCGTAAACGGCAGCAGCAGCGGCGATCCTTCGCACCACGGCAGCTTGAACATTCCCGGAGCGCCGCTCGGCGCGTTAAGCATCGATGGCAGCGGCCGCAGCGTAACGATCAACTGTCCCGCCGGTATTAATGGCAGCAAGATTTTTGTCGAAGCGGCGACCGCCTCATTCGTCCTATCAAACCTTACCATGGGTGGAGCGGGTGGCTGTACGGCCAGCGGCGCCGGCATTGCGATCGATAACAGCTCTGGTGGAAACTTAAGCATCAGCAACGTGATGTTTATCAATATTCACAGCGACAGCGGTGGGCAAGGCGGTGCCATCTCCCACAGCAGCGGTGTTTTATCGATAGCGGGCGCGAATTTCACCAACAACGGCACTGACAACGGTTCCGGTTCTGGCAACGGCGGTGCGCTTTACATTGGCAATATCACGACGGCAAGCCTGACGAATACGACATTTACGGGGAATACGGCGGCGAATAGCGGCGGGGCGATTTATTATTCGAACAATGGCATATCGCCGTATGCCTTGACGCTGAGCAATGTCACGTTCACCGGTAATATCGCCAACGGCGGCGCTACGCCGGACGAGGGAGGCGGCGCCATTTGGGCCGAAACCGAAAGTCCCGCCACGGATTTAAATGCGGTATTTCTGATTAGCAATGGCACGTTCGTTAGCAATACGGCCCCGAATGGCAACGGCGGAGCGATTTTTCTGGCCTTCGATTCACGCTTGGCCTATGCCAACGCTTCAGCGCCGAACGCCGGAGGCGTTTACGGCTCGAACTTCGTTAACAATAGTACTAACGGTTCCCCGCCCAACGGCGCCGGCGGGGCAATTTATTCGCGCGGCATTATGACCGTGGTGCAGTCAAGCTTTCTCGGCAACTCGAGTACGTTTGCCGGCGGAGGCGTTGCCACTAATGATGATTATGGAACTCCTACCGTTATCGCTAATTCCACATTTTATGGAAACAATGCCGATCTTGGCGGCGCTATTGCGAAAATAAATTTGGCGGGTTCGCTGTCGCTCATTAACGATACGGTGCTCGGTAATTCGGCCGATTCCGACGGACGTAGCCTCTACAACACCAGCGATGGTACCGGAGGAACGACGGTGACCAATTCGATCATCGGCGACTGCTTCGGGGCGGAGCCGATTGATGGCGGCAATAATATTCAATACGAACTCGGTGGCGTGGCGGCCTGCGATTTCGGGATGCCGGTGCATCGTCAAGATCCGTTGTTATCCTATCCCCCCGCCATCAACGCGCCCGTCAGCGGGAGCGCCGTAACGCCCTTGGTGCTGACGCTGGCGTTCGGTGAAATGTCGCCGGCATCCGGCGGCGGCAACCCAGCCGTGTGCAGTGCCGGTCCGATCAATAACACCGATGCCACCGGATCGGTCGGCGTGCGCCCCACTGGCCGCCCCAATTGCGATATCGGAGCGTATGAATCGGGCAGCGTAACCCCAGTCGAATTGCAAATGTTTCGCGTTGAGTAATTGCCCTGACTGCATTTTGAGCGGTATTCGGGAACTTAAGCCGAATCAGTTGCTTCCACAGCCCTTGTAACATAGCATCCAGCCCGCATGTAGGTTCTCGATAAGCCGTAAAAGGTGAATTCCTACGTAGGCCGATATTTTCACGCTTCCGGTTTTATGTAGAAGGAATCGGGATATCCCTTCATTTAAGGGGCAAGGGCAATAGCAAGCTTCTGATTTGACCACTGATTTTAAGGCAGGCCCGACTTTTTCCATGACTCTTATCACTCAAGCCGAACAGCGATTGTTGCAACCCGGTGGACTGGCCAGCGGCGATCTGGATCGCGTTTTTTCGCAGCTGTTGGGACCCTCGATTGATGCCGCGGATTTGTATTTTCAGCATTCGCGCTCGGAGCACTGGGTGCTTGAGGACGGCATCGTCAAGGAAGGCAATCATTCGATCGAGCAAGGCGTCGGGGTACGGGCGATGTCGGGCGAGAAAACCGGTTTCGCCTACTCCGACGAAATAATGATGCCGCAATTGATTGCCGCGGCGCATTCAGCGCGCGCGATCGCACAGGCCGGTGTCAATGGGGGCGGAAAAATTTTGGCCGTGCAATCTGGGCGTGCGTTATATCCTGCGATCGACCCGGTGGAAAGTTTGGCCAATGAGGCCAAGATTGCCCTGTTGCGCGAGGTTGATGCGTATTGCCGGGCGCAGGATACGCGCGTTACGCAAGTAGTGGTCAGTCTGGCGGCGGGGCTTGATACCGTTCTTATTGCCGCGAGCGACGGTACCTTGGCCGCGGATGTGCGTCCCTTGGTGCGCATGAATGTGCAAGTCATTGCGGAAAGCAACGGTCGTCGCGAACAAGGTAGCGCCGGTGGCGGCGGGCGTTACGGATATCCGGAATTGCTGGCCAATGGCAGGGCTTTGCAATTCGCCCGCGAGGCGGTGCGCCAGGCGTTGGTGAATCTGGAAGCGGTGGCGGCACCGGCGGGCTCAATGACCGTGGTGCTTGGGCCGGGCTGGCCCGGAGTGCTGTTGCATGAAGCCATCGGGCACGGTTTAGAAGGCGATTTTAATCGCAAGGGTACATCCGCATTCTCCGGGCGAATCGGTGAGCGCGTTGGGTCTCCATTAGTCACGGTTGTGGATGATGGTACGTTGTCCGCAAGACGCGGCTCTTTGTCCATCGATGACGAAGGTGTGGTTACCGAATGCACCACCTTGATTGAAAACGGTGTGCTCAAAGGCTATATGCAGGATAAGCTCAATGCGCGTTTGATGGGTACGCGCTCGACCGGTAACGGTCGCCGGGAATCGTTCGCCCATTTGCCGATGCCGCGCATGACCAATACTTATATGCTGGCGGGGCAATCCGATCCGGCGGAGATCATCGCTTCGGTCAAAAATGGGTTGTATGCGGTGAATTTTGGTGGCGGCCAGGTTGATATCACCAACGGCAAGTTCGTGTTTTCCGCCAGCGAAGCGTATTTGATTGAAAACGGAAAAGTAACGCGCCCGGTAAAAGGCGCGACTTTGATTGGGTCCGGGCCGGAAGTTTTAACGCGCGTCAGCATGGTCGGTAACGATTTAAAGCTGGATGAAGGCGTTGGCGTGTGCGGGAAGGAGGGCCAAAGCGTGCCGGTTGGCGTGGGTCAACCAACACTGAGAGTTGACGCGATGACGGTGGGTGGGACAGCCGGTTGATGTCCGTGCGCCGAGTTAGTTTTCCTCAAAAAGCTCGCGCAGTGCTCGAAACAAGATGCGTGCGGAAGCCGGCGGGCGATTGGTGTGTTGTTCTTCAAGAGCATGCCGGGCGAGTTGCCGCAGGCGTTGGCGATCGGCTTGCGGGAATTTCGTCAACAACTCGGCCAGCGCGGTATCGCCTTCGTGTATCAGCCGCTCGCGCCAAACTTCCAGATGATGCAGCGCGGCGGTTTCACGGTGTTTGGTATCGCGATCGTGCGCTAAGGTAGCGCGAATGGGATCAAGCTCCTCTTCGCGGCGGCGTAATTGTTTTGCGAGAAATTGAGTTTGGCGTTTGCGTGCGATCGGTTGGTGGGTGGCTTTGGCTTTGCTGATTTCCTCGCGCAACTCCTCGGACAGCGGCACGTGTTCGAGTTCGGACTCGCTTAAGGCAACCAGTGCCTCTGCCAGTTTGAAAACCGCCAGCGCTTCGCGCCGCAGTTGACTGCGGCTGGGTTCATCGGTTTCAGTTTGGTCATCGTTATCGCGCATGGTGCAAGTTACCGGATTAGCAATAAAGGATACGACGGGATGGAAATAACAGCAAAGGCCGATGATTACACCGTGCAAGCCGACCGGTTGGCCAGTTTATCGGAAGAAGTGATTCGGCGCTGTCGGGATGCGGGCGCCTCGCAGGTTGAGGTGGGTGCCAGTATTGACGTCGGTTTGAACGTCAGCGTGCGTTTGGGTGAGGTTGAAACCATTGAGCATACGCGCGATCGCGCTTTTGGTCTTACGGTTTATTTTGGGCAACGTAAGGGCTCCGCCAGCACCGCCGATCTCAATGCTGACTCGATCACGGCAACGATTGAACAGGCGTGCGCCATCGCGCGCCATACCGAGGCCGATCCTTACGCGGGACTGGCTCCAGCGGAATTGATGGCCCGTTCATTTCCGGATTTGGATGTGTGGCATCCGTGGGAGTTAAGCGCCGAGCAAGGCATTGCCCTAGGCTTGGAGATTGAAGACGCCGGACGCGCGCACCCCAAAATCAGCAATTCGGAGGGGGCTGCGGTGCAGATGGGTGAAACGCTGGCGGTGTACGCGAATTCGCATGGCTTTGTTGGCCGTGAGCGTGGTACGCGGCATATGTTGTCGTGTTCGTTGATCGCGGAGGACGAGCAAGGCATGCAGCGCGAGTCTTGGTACGAATCGGTGCGTGCCGCGGAAGACTTCCCGGCGCTTAAGCAGGTGGGCGAGAAAGCCGCGCAGCGCACGATTGCGCGCCTTAACGCGCGGCAATTGTCGACGCGCCGCTGCCCGGTTTTATTCGCGCCGGAAGTTGCGCGCGGTTTGGTCGGGCATTTGCTTTCGGCGGTCAGCGGCGGCGCGCTTTATCGCAAGGCCAGTTTTTTGGTCGATCATCTTGGAAAAAAAATACTTCCTGATTTTGTGGAAATAGTTGAACGACCGCACTTGCCGCGTGGCCAAGGCTCAGCGGCGTTCGACGCCGAAGGGGTGGCGACTATCGACAGCGATTTAATCCGTGACGGTGTGCTAAAGCGCTATATTCTATCGAGTTACTCGGCGCGCAAACTCGGTTTAACGACCACCGCCAATGCGGGGGGCGTGCACAATATCGTGGTCTCGCCAGGGTCGGATGACTTCACTGCGCTGTTAAAGCGCATGGGGACGGGGTTGTTGGTCACCGATGTCATGGGGCAAGGTGTGTCGATTGTGACCGGTGATTATTCGCGTGGCGCGGCCGGCTTTTGGGTGGAAGATGGCGTAATCGCCTATCCCGTTGAAGAGATTACGATTGCCGGAAACCTGCCGGAGATGTTTGCGGGTGTTGTGGCGATCGGTAACGATGTGGATCGGCGCTCGCACATCCTTACCGGCTCCATTTTGCTCGAGCAGATGACGGTGGGCGGGAGTTAATCGGTATTCAATTAACGGCATAAACCCCGGAAATCAATGGATAAATACCCCTTAATCCGGTGAAACGATTCACTTTTTCGCTTAACCCGTGCTATCTTGCACGATCTCGGGGCCAACAAACGGTTGGCCCCGATGTATTGCGCTGTCAACAATTATCCGGAGAACGAATCCATGAGCGTACCTTCAAACAGCATGCCCACTCCGCCGCCGAGCGGCAGCCCCAGCGCGGAAGAGCGTCAATGGGGCATGTTTGCGCACTTATCCGCCCTACTCGGGTTCATCATTCCATTCGGCTCGATCATTTTTCCATTGATTATCTGGCAGATTAAGAAAAATGAAATGCCGTTTGTCGATGACCAAGGCAAGGAAGCATTGAATTTCCAAATTACCGCGTTCATTGCCGTGGTGATCTGCTTTGTGCTGATGTTCGTGCTGATTGGTTTGTTGCTGCTGCCCTTGGTGGGCTTGGCGATATTGATCTTTACGATCATGGCCGGCATCAAGGCCAATAACGGGGAAGCGTACCGCTATCCGTTCGCATTGCGCTTAATCAAGTAATTCTTGCATCCGATCCGGCACCGCTTAACGAGCGGTGCCGGTATCATCAACTTTCGCGTTCAGCGACAAAGTGCGCCAACTCATTCAACGGCAGCGCGATCGTTGCGATCGGCGCTAACGCATCCAACGCTTGTGCGGTTAAATCCTTAAGGCGCTGGTACGAGGCCTGCACTCCCAGGATGGCTGGATACGTGGGTTTGTCCCGCGCTTGATCGGCGCCTTGTTGTTTGCCAAGCACGGCGGTTTCACCTTCCACGTCGAGAATGTCGTCGCGGATTTGAAATGCCAAACCGATGCAGTGCCCATAGTGTTCCAGCGCGTTAAGAATGGCTTGATCCCGGCAGCCCGCGGCAAGCGCGCCCAGTTTTACGCAAGCGCGGATCAGTGCGCCGGTTTTATAAACGTGCATCCGCTCAAGCTCATCCAAACTTAAGTGTTGCCCAACCGCCGCAAGATCCAACGCTTGTCCACCCGCCATTCCGTGCGAACCGCACGCCGCTGCCAGTGTGCGTAACATATTGATGTGCAGGGCGGGATCGAGTGCCGAATCGTTGGCCAAAACTTCAAACGCCAACGCCTGCAACGCGTCGCCGGCGAGAATGGCGGTTGCCTCGTCAAATGCAATATGGCAAGTCGGGCGGCCGCGGCGCAGGTCATCATTATCCATCGCCGGCAGATCGTCGTGTACCAACGAATACGCATGGATGAGCTCCACGCTGGCGGCTGCGGCGTCTAATTGATTGAGTTGCGCACCCAAGCTTTGGCCTGTCACATAAACCAACAACGGACGCAGGCGCTTGCCGCCAGCAAGCACCGCATAATGCATGGCGCGATGCAAGGCGCTGGGGGCTTGTTCGCTGGGCGGCAAGGTTTGCGCTAGAACCAAGTCGGCACGAGCGCTCAGTGCGCGCAATGCCGGGCTTAAGCTTCGTACTGGGTTATTCATCGTAAATTATGCGCTGCGACGTGGCGCTTCGTTTTGCAGGTATCCCATGATACACGCCCACTCATCCGCGGACATCGCGAAGATTACCTAGTGCGGTTAGGTTTAAGGTGCGTCCGGCTCAAAGTCGACGGCGGAGTCGGGATCGGTTGGATCGAGCAGCAGCTTCACTTTAAGCTCGGCCTGCTCCAGCGCCGTTTGGCAGTTGCGATACAAATGAATGCCACGCTCGAACGACTTGAGTGAGTCATCAAGGCTGAGATCGCCGTGCTCCATGCGCTCGACCAACTTTTCGAGCTCGTCCAACGATTGTTCGAACTCAGCAACGGGATGGGTAGTTTGGGTTTTTGCTTTTGCCATGGAGCGCAAACTAACGCAGCCGCGTTTCGCGGTCAATTGAAACGCATTTTAGGCCGCCTCTGAATGGATAGACCAGTGCGTAGTGCTACAGCAGTGAGCTGCTGCGCGTCCACTGCAGACGCAGTGCTTGGTGGGCCAGCCAGTTAGCGCCCTCTTCGCTGAGCCAATGATCGCCGATGGCGAGTAAGGTGCCCGTTTCGTCGGGTGACGAAAAAACAAGGGGGATTCGTCCGCGTTCCCACGGCGCGATACCGGCCTCCTGAAATACTGTGCGCAAGTCTTTGCTATAGGTGGCACCTTTTAACTTCAAACGCTCGCCGCCATGGCGAAAGCGAACCCAGAAAGTGCAGCTGGGTAAGGAGACTTCGTTACCATCGAACGGTGTTTGATCTGCAGTGGACGCAAGGCGAAGCACTCCGCAATCAGCGGGCAAGGTAAGTGGCTCACCGTTCCAGCGGTGTTGCCAATCATACGGTATAGGTTGCAACGGCCGCATCGCATACAGTCGATCGCGATATCGACGCAGTTCAACGCCGGGCCAGCGCACGCAGGGTTCGCGATCGCCTGCCGCTTGCACTTGGCGCATTAGCTCTTGCACATGCAAATGCGTGGGTGCGGGTAGACCAAGTTCGCGCAACCACAGACGCAGTGCCGGATCGCGCAGCGCTGCAGGTAAATTCAACCAATCGCGCCAATGCAAAGCCGCGGGATTTTCGTCTCGAATATGGACCAGCGCGCGCTGTGCTTCGCCGGCGATAAAATCCGCTGCAGCCTGGTTCCAGGTCAGGCTATGGGTGATGGCGGTGTCCATTTGCGGCCAGCGCTGGTGCAGGCGCGGGATGATGTCATGGCGCAGGTAGTTGCGGTCGAAATCGCGATTCAAGTTGCTGGGGTCTTCGATCCATGTAAGGTTATTCGCTTGTGCATACGCTTGCAAAACGGCGCGTGGCGCGGCAAGCAACGGGCGCCATAAATACCCTTGTTCAAAATCTCGTAAAGTACGCATTGCGCCAAGCCCTTCAGGACCCGCGCCACGCACCAGTTTAAGCAGCACGGTTTCGATTTGATCGTCGCGGTGTTGCGCTAAGGTCAGCAACTCGCCCGGAATCAAATTGGCCGCAAATGCGGCATAGCGCGCGCGGCGCGCGGCGGATTCCAAACCTTCGCCGCCGGCGCGTGGCACTTGCACGCTTATCACGCTGATAGGAACTTGAAGTGCAGCGGCGAAGGCATTGCAATGCTCGGCCCAGCGCGGGCTTTGCGGGTGCAATGCATGATTGACATGAATCGCACGCAGATTGCGCGCGCTAGCAATGTTGGCTAATGCATGCAGTAAAACAGTGGAATCCAATCCGCCGCTGTAAGCGACTAGTAATGCACCTTCGGGCGCTGCCTTAAGCTCTAAATGTAGGGTTTCAATTAAGCGAGTGAACGAGGTCATCGGTGCTAACTTTCCGATGCGCACCCCTTCCCCCTTGATGGGGGAAGGTTGGGATGGGGGTGGGGTCGCAGCGTTGCCATCATGTGCTTTGTGAGCGGGGATATTGCAATCACCCCCACCAGCGCGCTTAAGCGCGCTGACTCCCCCCTCAAGGGTGAGTGGAGTAAAGGGTGATGACTTTTCATGGTTACGCGTTATGTTTGTTGGGGCTTAAAGCTTGCGTTGTCGCAACGCCATTAATTGGCTTTATAAGCGCCGTACTTGCGCAAGCGTTGATAGCGTTGCTCGAGCAGCGTCGGGATATCGATGCGTTCCAGAATATCCAATTGGCCGAGGAGCACCGCTTTAAGCCGATCGGCCATCGCCTGCGGATCACGGTGCGCGCCGCCCAGGGGTTCGGAAATGATTTGGTCGATCAAGCCGTGTTCCAGCAAACGCGGGGCGGTAAGGCCAAGCGCCTCGGCCGCATCTTTCGATTTTTCCGCGCTTTTCCATAAAATCGAAGCGCAGCCTTCCGGTGAAATTACGGAATACGTGGAATATTCCAGCATTAAAGTGCGATCGCCCACCCCGATGGCTAGGGCGCCGCCGGAGCCGCCTTCGCCGATCACGGTACACAGAATCGGCACGCGCAATTCCGACATTTCTAACAAGTTGCGCGCAATCGCCTCGGATTGGCCGCGCTCCTCCGCGCCAACTCCAGGATAAGCGCCTGGCGTATCGATAAACGTAAAAATTGGCAGGCGAAAGCGCTCGGCCAGTTTCAGCAAACGCAGCGCTTTGCGATACCCTTCCGGTCGCGGCATGCCAAAATTGCGGCGGATTTTTGATTTGGTGTCACGGCCTTTTTGGTGGCCGATAATGATGACTTCACGCCCATCCATGCGGGCGAGCCCGGCAACAATGGCCGGATCATCGGCAAAGGCGCGGTCACCGGCCAACTCGTGAAACTCTTCGCAGATGGCGGCAATGTAATCCAAGGTATAGGGGCGTGCCGGGTGGCGCGCGAGTTGCGCGATTTGCCAAGGCGTCAGATGTTTAAAAATTTCGGCCGTTTTGATCTTGAGCTTGTCTTTCAGACGCCCGATCTCGTCTTCGATATTGAACGCACTGCCATGGCTGGCGTGGCGAAGCTCTTGAATCTTGGCTTCGAGCTCAGCCATCGGCTGTTCAAAATCGAGGAAGTTGGGGTTCATTCGGCGACGTTCGATACAAACAAAGGCCGGCAGTATAGCTCCTCAAAGCGCCAATGCTCCATACGAAATGGCGGTAATTGTTAAGCCAACCCGCCAGGTGACGGTTTTACTAGGAATAGATCGGTGGTTATTACCCCCTCGAGCTCATCCAAGGCGCGTTTAAGCTCGGGACAGGCGCGTACGCGCCAATCCTGACCCAATTCCAGTTCAGCCTGACTGGCACCATTGCGATAGTGAAGCCGAAGCGGAGTGTTGCCACCTCGATAGGTTTTCAAGGTGTTCTCCAAGCGTGGAATGAAGCTTGGAATAATGCCGTTGAGCTTTACCCTGACCAAGCGGGTGAATTTTTCGCATGCCGTGGCGAAGCTATACACGTTGCGCGCGCGCAATTGATATTCGCCGTTGAAGTCGTCAACCAAAAGCCCGCCTTCGATCACCAGCAGGGCGTCGCGTGTCAGTAGCGGGCTGAATTCGACAAACGCCTCACGAAAAAAGGAGACTTCAAGGCGGCCACTCCAATCTTCCAGCTGCACGAAACCCATCGATTCGCCGCGTTTACGCACCTGCACCACCAGGCCGGCCACGATAAACGCTTGCTCCTGCGGGCGGCCACGGCGCTCGCTAACTGGAGGGGGGCGGTAGTGTTGATCGATGGCGCCCAAGGGGCACGTTGCCAATTGCGTTAATGCATTGCGCCACAAATCGGTGGGGTGTCCCGAAAGATAATGCCCCAAGGTTTCGCGCTCGCCGTTCAAGCGCCGTTCGATGGGCCAATCGGCGACGATGGGCAGTGCGAGGGTTGGCGCGATCGGTTCGGCAGTGCCAAAAATATCGTGCTGGCCGGCGGAGAGCGCGCGGGCGGCTTGGTCGGCGGCTTTCATCACTTCGGGCAATTGGCTTGCCAGTGTGGCGCGGTTGCTGGCAAGCGCATCCAATGCGCCAGAGTAAATCAAGGCCTCCAATACCCGTTTGTTAATACGGTTGGCGTCCAGCCGTTGGCAGAAATCCAGCAATGTCGTGAACGCGCCTTGACGTCTGCGTTCGGCGACGATGGCTTCGCAAGCAGCGCGGCCGACACCCTTAATGGCGCCCAATCCATAGCGGATGCATCCGGTTTCTTGCGGGGTGAACAGATAATCCGAGGCATTCACATCCGGCGGCAACACGTTCAACTTCAATGCGCGCGCTTCATCCAGAAAGCCGACGACCTTGTCGGTGTTGTCCATATCGGCGGACAGCACCGCGGCCATGAACTCGGTCGGGTAATGCGCTTTAAGCCAGGCGGTTTGGTAAGCCACCAGGGCGTAAGCGGCCGAATGCGATTTATTGAAACCGTATTCGGCGAATTTCTCCATTAAATCAAAGATGGCGCTGGCGGTGTGCCCGCTGATGCCGCGCTCGATTGCGCCATCCACGAAGATAGCGCGTTGCTTGGCCATTTCCTCGGCCTTTTTCTTGCCCATCGCGCGGCGCAGCAAGTCGGCTTCACCTAGGCTGTAGCCGGCCAGCACTTGGGCGATCTGCATCACTTGTTCCTGATAAACAATGACGCCGTACGTGGGCTTGAGGATCGCCTCCAATTTGGGATGTGGGTAACTCACGGATGCCCGGCCGTGCTTGCGATTGATAAAATCGTCCACCATGCCCGATTGCAACGGGCCGGGGCGAAATAGCGCAACGAGCGCGATGATGTCTTCGAAGGTATCGGGTTTCAGCTTGCGCACCAGCTCTTTCATGCCGCGAGATTCGAGCTGAAATACCGCCGTGGTTTGGCAGGTTTTCAATAACTGATAAGTAGCCGCATCGTCCGTGGGCAGTAGTGCAATATCGATCGCAGTCGAGCCAGCTTGGGCATGGCGCGCATTAATCGATTTAACCGCCCAGTCGATGATGGTCAGCGTGCGCAGCCCAAGGAAATCGAACTTCACCAATCCCACGGTTTCGACGTCGTCTTTATCGAATTGCGTAACCACGCTGCCGCCCGGCTCGCAGTACAGCGGCGCAAAATCGGTTAGCGGGCTGGGCGCAATGACCACGCCCCCGGCATGTTTGCCGGCGTTGCGCGTTAGATCCTCCAGCTTGCGCGCCAGGTCCAGCAGATCCTTGATCTCATCCTCGTTTTCATATCGGGTTCTTAATTCAACGGATTCCTTCAGCGCCAAATCAAGCGTTATGCCAAGCGTATTGGGAATCAGTTTGGCGATGGAGTCGACGTGGCCGTAACTCAAACCGAGCACGCGCCCGGTATCACGGATCGCCGCTTTCGCTGCCATGGTGCCGTAGGTAATGATTTGCGAAACCCGGTCGTGGCCGTATTTTTGGCTGACGTAAGCGATGACTTCGTCACGCCGATCCATGCAAAAATCGACGTCGAAGTCGGGCATGGACACCCGTTCGGGATTTAAAAATCGCTCGAACAGCAAATCGTAGCGCAAGGGGTCAAGATCGGTGATACCAAGCGCATACGCCACCAACGATCCGGCACCGGACCCGCGACCGGGCCCCACCGGAATCCCGTTGTGTTTCGCCCAGTTGATAAAGTCGGCAACGATCAAAAAGTAACCGGGGAAGCCCATGGCGATGATGACATCGATCTCATCGTTTAAACGGCGATCGTAGTCAGCGCGTGAGAAAGCATCGCACAGCCCGTATTGAGCCAATCGCAGCTCCAACCCACTGTGCGATTGCGTGCGGATAAAACTTTCCAGTGTGTGCTCGCTCGGTACTGGGAAGGCTGGCAGGTAATACTTGCCAAAAGTCAGCTCTAAGTTGCAGCGTTTGGCTATTTCTATGCTGTTTTCCAATGCACCAGGAAGATCGGCGAACAATTCGGCCATTTCCGTAGGCGATTTGAAATATTGTTCGGCGGTATAAAGGTGGGGGCGTTTAGGGTCGTTTAAGACCCGGCCATCGTGGATGCAAACGCGCGCTTCATGCGCTTCAAAGTCGTCACGGAATAGAAAGCGGACATCGTTGCTGGCGACAACCGGGCAATTGGCGGCATTCGCGACATGCAGCGCGCCTTTTAGAAACGGCTCTTCCGCGCCATGGGTTCGAGTGAGCTCGAAATACAGCCGATCGTCGAACCAACGCAACCAATCGCGGGTGCATTGCAGAGCTTGCTCGTGTTTGTCGGCGATCAGCAATTGCCCGATGTCGCTGTGCCGCCCACATAAGGCGATTAGACCTGTGCTGGCGCCCTCAAACCACTGCGGGTTAACCAGCGCGACATTGCCGCGTTGCCCCTCGATGTAGGCCCGGCTGATCAATTGCGTGAGATTAAGGTAACCAGCGCGATTTTGGCATAGCAGCGTTAATCGGTGCGGTTGTGCCGGTGTGGCCGCATTGGTGATCCAAAGGTCCGCCCCGGCAATCGGTTTGATGCCCGCGGCTTCCGCAGCTTGGTAAAACTTCACCAGGGCAAACAGATTGTTTTGATCGGTAAGTGCCAATGCCGGCATGTTCATGCGCGCGCAAGCCTCAACCAGTGCCGGGATGCGCACGGTTGAATCGAGCAGCGAATACTCGCTATGGATATGCAGATGGATAAAGCTAGGGTTCATGCGCGGGAAACGACAACCGGAAAGTGAAGCGTAATCGTCCGCTTGCTTTGCAGCAAGACGGGGTGTTCCTCAATCTACTCTAAACGCCGGGCATTGGAACCCCTATTGTCCCATCCCTAAAGAGATGAGGCTGCTTTACCGAACTCTTCGCAGTCTGTTGCGCTGGCTCATGGCCGTTGTCGTTCGAAGAAGGTTAAGATAACTGCCGGGCCGTTCGGTTCCTTGGGCGCTGGACCCAATAATCGCGGATAGCGCCAGTATGGCTGAGGAAGACCATGTCCGCCTCCGTAAATGGCAACGAGTTCCACTTCAATTTTTTTGTCGTTGCGCCAGAGTGTTTGCTCGATGTGAAATCCATCGGCCATTTGGGTCTGGCTCATCTCGGGTGTGCCGGTGATGTTGTTGAGGTCCGCAAGATATTGAGCTGACTCTTGCGAGGACCGAACCTTGCCGCGCTTGAGCAAGCCGAAGAATTTGACCTCTCCGCCATCGAACGGGTTTATGGGATCTTTCGTGCCGTTCATGATCATGACGGAAGCAGTGCCCTGCTGCGCGGGCTGGCATTTGAAATTCTCCAGCATCGGCACACTTGCCGATACCGCAGCTACGGCGCGAAACCGGGAAGGAGCTTCCAGCGCAAGACGAAACGCCATGCTACCGCCGCGAGAAATGCCGATCGCAAATACGCGGTCCGAATTGACACCGATTTCGGCGATGAGCTTATCGACTATTCCCGTCAAGAATCCCACATCGTCGATATTGCGCTTATTCGCACTGTAGTCGCCGACAATGTTGCAGGCGTTCCAATAGCCGTCGTATGCATTGGGATAGACCACCGCAAAGCCATGTTCGTCGGCGAGGCGCTCGAATCCATAGCCTGTCCACGTTCTCATTTCCGCGCCGTTTTGGCCCGAGCCGTGCATCGCCACCACCAGCGGCGCTCCTTTGGCGAATCCCTGTGGCACGTAGCTTAGATAAGTCCGTTTTAGCCCGCCCGCTTCAATGGTCCCCTTGGTCAACGTGCCGGACAGTTGCGGAATCTCAGGAGCAGGTGAGTAGATGTAATAGGCGAACAGCGCACCGCCCAGCACAACGGAGATGATCAATGCCTTGAGACAGAGAAATAGAAAATTTTTCATGGTGGATTCCCTCGTATTCCTCGGATTCGGACCAGGGACGATCGCGTCTCAATGACGCAAATCGGTCACCGTTGTACCGACTCGTCAGTTGAATGTGAATTAGCCAGAACACCGTCGGTTCCTGCAACGCGATGCAGGCGATCACCTTTTCGTGACAGCGACGTTACGAAACCAGAAACGATTCCTACGGCTCCTCCACCAATATGGAGAAACCGGATCAGATTCGCGGCAGCACAGAGCCACCAAGGGCTTCCTGCGGGAACGCGAAGAATCATGGTTGTCCTTGAGTCTGTCGCGCCTGGCTCATGCGAAGCGTCATCTCCAATGATCTTCAGGCGCCTTGACAAAGTTTGCAAACACATAGTGACCACGCCATGTACATCGTCAAAGTATAGCCCCTGGTATAAGCGAATACGGCGCATCGTCAAACACAGGTACCCAAATTGTCTTCATCCCTATTTGGGTGAGGATGTTTTAATATGCAAACGGGCCCATCTTCTAACGCCTTTACTAATCCAGTGGTGTTTCGCAGAGACCCTGGAAAAGGGTTATGTACGGCTTGGTTAGCAGTAAATTGAACGGAACGAATATGTCAAAAATTACTATGTATACGACGGCCATATGCCCGTATTGCGTTGCGGCGAAAAACCTATTGAAAGCGCGTGGGTTAAGTTGGGATGAAGTTCGCGTTGATAACGACGCCGCCCGGCGCGAAGAAATGGTCGCCTTGAGCGGGCGGCGTAGCGTTCCGCAGATTTTCCTCGATCAGCAACACATCGGCGGATATGAGGACTTGGTGGAATTTGATCGTAACGGTGGATTTGCCAAATTATTAGCAGGGGATGCGCCATGACCGACCGAGTGAAGGAGTTTAGCGAATTTCGCCAGCGCATGAACGAGCGTATTTTGGAGCATGATAACCAAGTGGTACGACGTTTTTTCGCGCTCGATACGCAAACTTACAAAGACGGTGCGTTGCCGGTCAAAACCAAGGAGTTGCTCGGATTGGTAGCCTCGTTGGTATTGCGTTGCGATGATTGCATTGCTTATCACGTTGCGCAGTGTCTGGAGTCGGGTGTTAACCGAGACGAGATGTTCGAGACCTTCAGTGTTGGATTGGTGGTCGGCGGCTCGATTGTGATCCCGCATTTGCGTCGAGCAGTCGATTTTCTTGATCAGATGGAAAGCAAAGCAAAATAAAACGTCACTCCTTATGTTGCGGAAGGTTTTGCATAGCCTCGTGACCGGAATCGGCAGCGACGCTGATCTCACGCGTGCCTTCCGGCGTCATCATAATCACGCGATCGGCATAACGGATGGTTTCTTGACGATGAGCCACAATCAAGGTGGTGAGCTTGAGCTGGCGCACGCCGGTATTGACCAAGCGTTCGCGATGCGCGTCGAGATGGCTGGTGGCTTCATCGAGTAGCAGAATGCGTGGCTGACGGTACAGTGCGCGCGCCAGCAATATGCGTTGCTTTTGTCCGCCGGAAAGGGCGGTGCCCATATCGCCGATTAGGGAGTTATAGGTCATTGGCATTGCCATAATTTCATCGTGGATGGCGGCCAATTGCGCGCAAGCGGTGATGCGTTCCTGATCCGGTATCTCGTCAAAAAATGTGATGTTGTCGGCGATCGATCCGGCGAACAGTTGATCGTCTTGCATTACCGTTCCGATCATCTCCCGAAACTCGGTTCCGCCCGAACGGTGCAAATTATGGCCCCCGAGTGAGACTTCGCCCGTGGCCGGTTCAAGCAAACCCAGCACGACTTTCAGCAATGTGGTTTTGCCGCAGCCGGAGGGGCCAACGATGGCCACGGTTTCACCCGGAGCCACATCGAAACTCACATGCTGGAAAACCGCCGGTTCACTGGTTGCAAAAGTAAAGCTTAAGTCGCGCACTTGAATGCTGGGAGCAATCTCGTCGATCGGCGTTTTTGAATGCGTTTGCGCCAATTTATCGGTTTCAGTCAACAAAATATCGGCCAAGCGATCGGCGTGCAGTCCCAGCATTTTTAGATCGATCCACTTGTCGATGAGGCCAGCGGCACGTTGACCAAATTGGGTTTTGTAAGCGACATACGCGTACAGCATACCGACCGAAAAGCCGCCGTTGAGCACGGCTTTTGCGCCAAGCCAAATGATCAGCACGTTCTCAAAACCGAAGATCAGCTGATTCAAGCTTTGGAAAGTAATGCCTAAGCGCTGCGTGCGGATGTCTGCGTTGAATCGATCGACCAAGAGGTTTGACCAAAGACTGTGGCGTTGGCTTTCACGGTTAAACAGCTTGACGGTTTGAATGCCGCGCACCGTTTCAAGAAAATTCGATTGCAGTTTCGCGGCGCGCACCAATTGCTCTTCGTTGGCGTTGCGCAGCGGCCAAAATAAGCCGGCGCGCAAGGCGCCATAGGCGGTCAGGGCCAGGATGGAAATTCCGGTTAAACCCGGCGCGTACAAAATCATCATGATCAAGGTTCCAATTAGAACCAGACCGTCGAGGATTGCGGCAATGAAGCTGTTGGTCAGCGTGCGTTGAATGGTGTCCAGCGAGCCCACGCGCGAGGAGATATCGCCCAAATGCCGTTTCTCAAAATAATCCAACGGTAAACGCAACAGGTGCCGTACCACATTTTTTGCCAGTTGTAGGTTGAGGGTCACGCCCAAATGCATCAGCGCCCAGGCGCGTAACGCGCCGACACTGGACTGAATCAGCATCAACAGCAGAAAACCGATCGCCAGCGCCGACAGCAAGTCGGTATCGGCCGACACGATGACTTGGTCCACGGTCAGCTGCATCAACAAGGGACTCAAAATCGCGAACAATTCCAGCACCAGAGCCAGCACAAACACTTGAAACAACGACTTGGCCAATCCGCGGGAATTGCTCCACAGCGCAAAAATATTTAGGCGCTGGCGTTCGCTGTGCGGTTTAAACTCCTGGGTGGGCGAGAGCTCCAAAGCCACGCCGGTGAAGTGCTTGGACACCTCGCTCAACGGCAGGCTTATTCGTCCGCGTGCCGGATCGTGGATGATGGCGGTATTGTCATTGACGCTGACCAGCACCACGAAATGGTTGAAATTCCAGTGCAGGATCGCGGGTAGCTGCAATTTGGAAAGGTGGTCTAATTCCAAACGCAACGGCCGTGAGGCCAAATTCAGCGGCTCTGCCATGCGAATGAGTTGCAGCAGTGTGGCACCTTTTAACGATACGCTGTAGCGCTGGCGCAAACTGGCTAGATCAACGTCATAGCCGTGATGGCCCGCGACCATGGCCAAGCACGCCAAAGCGCACTCCGCCGCTTGGGTTTGGAGAATGACCGGCGTTGGGTAGCGCCCCCAAAAGCGTAATTGTTCGATTCCGGCCATGGTTATAAGCGTCCTGTCACGCTGTAGAGAGGCTCAAGCACCCATTCATAAAGACGGCGTTTATCGAGCAAGACATCCGCCTCCAACAACATGCCTGCTTGCAACGGGGCCTCTTTGCCGAAAGCGTTGATGGTTTGGTGCTCCAACGCGACGGTGATGCGATAGGCTGGCTCATGCGAGGGGATTTCCGGGGGCAGTTCAGCCGGCGTGAGCAAGGTGCGGGCGACTTCGCGCACGGTTCCTTCTTGATGTCCGAAGCGCTCGAATGGAAATGCTTGATACCGCAGCAAGACTTTTTCGCCGGGTTTGATAAAACCGATCGCGCGCGTCGGTACCAACAGATGCGCTTCCAAAGTAGCGTCGCGAGGTACCAGCGTCAGCAGTGTGGCGTTGGCGATCACTTGTTGTCCGGGCAGGGCGGTGATAGCGGTTACCACGCCGTCGGATGGGGCGCGCAACACCAGGCTTCGGCTGGCTTCAAATTGCGTGATTTGTTGTGCGATGGAGACCAATTCGCGTTCGATTTGCTCTTTTTTATTCTGCGCGTTTAGCTGATCGGTAGGCAATTGATCCTTCAACGTTTGCAGATCGCGTTGCAGCGCTTGCAGGTTGGCCTTGTTTTCGAGCCATTCATTGCGCTGTTGCGCCACTTGCAACTCGGAAACGAATTTCTTTTTCTGCAACTCCTTGTAGCGGTGTAGGGTTTGTTCCGCCGCATCGGCGCGATCTTGTCGGGTATGCAGTTCCGCTTCGGTTTGGCGAATACGGGTTTGCAGTGCTTGCTCCGAGGCCGCCGCCAATTCCAGGATCTGATCGCGTTCGCGTTGCAAGCTACCCTCTTGCGAGCGCAATTGCAGCAACATCACGGCTTGGGTTTGCGCGTGCTCGGCCGAGCTTCGCTCTAAGCTCACCTCGTACAATTTATCGCCGGCTTGTACTTCTTGGCCGTCGTGCACGAAACTCGAGGTGATTACGCCGCCTTGCGGCGAGGAAATCTTGATCAGCCCTTTGTCGGGAACCAAATAACCGATTGCGCGCGATTTTTGCGAATAAGACCCGAAACTCAAGAATACGCTGATGGCAATCGCAATCACAAACGCGACCGCGGTTAGAACGGTCACTTCAACCGGGGTTGAGATAACAGTGCTGCCAAAGGCGGAGGTTTGTTGCTCGCGTAGCGCTTCCGGGCGGAACAAAGGGGAGTTCATAGAGTGCTATTCCTGTGGACCATCGCTTTATCCGTATCTTTCAAGTACGGATAGTAGAGTCCTCGGTTGCACGAAGTATCACTATGAACTGTAACAAATTGTGACAAAAAGAAGTTTGAGGCTCTAAATCGGAAAATGGCCCAGTCTTTCGTTAGTGTCCATACGAAGGTTCTACGCCCGTTACGGGTTGGGAGATGCGGATGAGTCGAGCTGGATAACCATCGGTTCCCACGCCATCCAACCGCATGATGGCCACCGTGCTGAACTTCGCAATCGGATTGCCATTGGCGTCTTCGAGCGTGCAGGACTGCGGCGGGGTTTGGGTGTGTTGAATGGCGCCATGGCAATTCAAAACACTGCCATCGGTATCGTCACTCAGCCGGAAGTTGCCTTGATCCGCGGTTAAAAGCCGGTCCAAGCGCAGTCGGCGCGGGTTGGCTCCCGGGCTATCTGGAACCAATACCCATTCGCCTTGCCATACTTTGCCGCTGGGTTCATTACCGAAAGCAACCCGCACCAAAGGAATGGCGCGCTGTTCGATGGCAGCGCCCTCGTTGATACGACTGAACCAAGCGATGGCATGGGCGTTGGATTGAAATTCCAAATCCAAGGTGATGGCGGCCTCCGCTTCCGGTGAAAAGCGCGTATCGCTTGCGAATAAGCTTCCACCTCCGTGCATGCGCAGCAGCGGAACATGAGCGGAGCGACCGGTGAGAGTGCCGCTGCCAAAATACCACTCGGGGTTACCCGCCTCGTTATAACCCATGGTCGACAAAATTAATGTGCTGCCTTGACGCTCCAGGCTAAGGCCAGTACCCGCGTTGCTCTCCGTGTTGTCGGCGGCGGGCCACCAAAAGCCCGATTCCGGTTCCAGCGCAGCGGTGTTAGGTGAGCTGGTATCGAGCAAGGCAAACCCTCTCAAGCTCAAAGGGGCTTGCGTCCCGTTGGCGGCGTAGAAACCAACGCGATATACGCCGGGCGGCAATAGGACTTGTCCCATGCTCGCCGCAGGATCGACATGCATTTCCAACGGGGTTGGTAGGGCTGCGCATAGGCTTTTATTACTGCGTGCCTCAATGCGAATCTCCATGTCCTGGACTTGCAGCCCGGTCAGGTGCGGCAAGCATGCGTTGGGCCAAGTGCCGGAAATCAGCAGCATCCAGGGTTGCACCAACGGCGTTGCGGATGCCGGTTGGAAACGAATATCGACGGTGCCGTTGGGTTCAGGATAAACAGTTGCAGGGGAAGCGATCGCCAAAGAAGTGAGCGCCCCCATGCCTAAGGCGATCCCCGCGATGAGGCGCCAATAGGTGGCTAGGCGCTCGGCGAATGGGCGAGAAGGCATGGGGTGTTGATCGACCTCTTAATTCATGGATGGCATTGCCAATTCACTGGCCGCAATCAATGTCCCGTTGGTGCTGACAACAATGTCAGTGGTGTATTGGTCCGTATAAATGAACCGGTGGTTCCCGGATAAGTAACATTCAGTGAAATCGTATTAATTCCGGAGGGTGTGCTTTCCTGCAGCGGTTGATTCAGTGTTAGCGCGACTTGGCCGATCGCGGTGCCTGAGAGCGCTGCGGGCGCGGGGCAGTTGCGGCAATATCCGCTCACTTGCTGAAGCGTTATGGATTGGCCCGACACATAATCGCTGACGTCACCGATTGCCCAGCGCAGTGCTCCTAACCCATCGGGGTAATACATAATCACCACCATGCTCGGTGGCCCGCTTCCATCATTGACATAGATAACCGCAATGCCCCAGCCCGCATCGTTGGGGCCGCCATACCAATCGCCGTTAAAATCGGGTGTTGCGTGAGCGCTTAAGGGCACGATCGGCTCCATACACCATTGGCCTGATTCACTGCCAAGCTGCCAATCCATAACGGCAAGCTGCAGCGCGCCGTTGCGATCCACATTGCGGCAAGCCGGGGAATTTCTGGCTTGGTTGAAATCCAGGATCATGTTTCCGCCGCCGCTAAGGTCAAGCTCAGCGCGGTGGGTGGCGGGGTTGTATCGCAAACGGAATAACGACAGACCATTGCTGTCTTTGCCCGGGACAAACACGCCATCCACCAAATGGCCAGATGCGGTGTACAGCTCCGGATTGCCACTATTGTCATAAGTATAGAAATTTAGAAAATACACATCCCCTAAGGCGGCGTCGTGAAAGCCCAGCCGGAAATCGATGCCGTGCCCATTTCGGGTGCGGTCGTACCAATTGCTGGGAATGGGTTGGGTGTAGGTTGGAATCGGTGCGTTATCGTTGCTAAAGCCCAGAGCGTGCAACATCGGCAGCGAGAGACCCATGGTCCGGGCAGCAAGCTGATAAAACGCGTTCATTAGATCGCCCGATTGCACGGTGTGCGACAGCGTTGAACCCGGGGTGGTCTGGCAAGCGGAGCCCGGTGTGTCGCGGATGCAGGGGGCGTACAGCAACGGAAAACTGTCGGGGGCGTCAAGATTCGAGAGGCGATTGATGCTTGAGGTAACCGCTTCGCTATCCGACCAGCGTAAGCCATTGCCCGAGACCAAAGCCGTTGCGCGTTCGGCATCACTGGTGGTGTCACTGAGAAACCCTTTGAATAGACCCGTGTCCGCATTAACCGCGGCGATTTTTTTGTCAAAAATATCGTCATAGCCCGGCTGGCCGGAATATCCATCACTGCCAAGTCCGGTAAAGCGTATGCCAACCGTGCCCAATGTCGGGTCGTCGTTTACCAGGCCGATAAAGCCCAGGCCGTGGGTCAACTCGTGCATAGCGATAGCGACAAAATCCTCACCGCTGCCGGCGGGTCCCGGGTTATAACCTAAATAGAAGGAGATGCCGCCAAGCACACTGGCGGAGCCAATATCGGCATTGAAGCCGGCTTCAATATCCGGGTCGGTGCAGTCGCTTGCAACCATGCCGCATTGCGCGACGCCACCCAGGCGCATCGCTTCCGCGGCCGCATACCACGTGTAGTGTTCAGACAGCCACGGCAGTGGCGAGCTGGTATCACCGAGGAGCAAATTGGCGGGCCCTGCGTGCGCCAGCGTGGCGCTGTTGCTATCGCCACCTAAGTGTTCCCAGCAGGCATGCACGGTTACCGATATGGGGTTGCTCAGCTGCTGTGCCAGCAAATCCGCGGCGTACTGCAATGCGTTGCGGCGTTGCTGCCCGAGTGTGGTTCCGGGGTTACCGCCGACCGGCGATGCCGGCGTCGTGTCATTCCAAGGTGCGGTGTCGCACCTTGAGCTCGGGCTATCGAAATCCAAATGCAATCCAACCGCGGTTTGGCTGTTCGCGACCGTGGCGGTTAAGGTCACCGTGGATGGGCTTGATGAAACATTGCTGACGACAATATACCAACGGCCGTTGCGCAGCGGTTCGCGACTTGCTTTGGTCACCACAATCGATTCGCGGCTGAGGGCGCTGCCGGAATAGTAATGGGCGTAACGCGTGAACAGCTCTGAGTCGGGAGCCGTGCCCAAAAAAGTGCTGTCGGCAAATGGTGTGCCGTAGCGCAGGTAAAGATCGGCGTCACCGCTGGTGCCGTTGATCGCAATGGTTAGTTGTTGTGCTTGGTTGTCAAGGTCAATGAAAAAAGAAGAAGTAAATGAATTGGCGGCTAGTGCGAATTGCACCGGTTGTCCGGATTGCAGGGCGATGGGGTCCGCAACACAAAGCTGAGCGCCGAACAGCCAAGCAACGGCGCCAACAGTAAAACGATACAAGATGGATAAGTTCATTACTTGTTCTCCACCGGTGTTTGATGGTTGCGTTCGTTTTGCAGGTACGCTGGTGCGGCTTGCGGGTTTTTTATGTTGTGGCAATTCACCGCGATGCTTCCATCGGGTTGCCGGAACGCTTGCACTTCAGTAATAACGGGCGCCGGCAATGCGTGCATTGTTCGGCGCTTGCTCGGGCCTTGATCTGTTGCGGCTGCGGCCAACGGCTGCACGCTGGGCTCTACATTAACAATGTTGGCGGCTTGAACATTTAACGCCGATACAAGGCTCAATAACATAGCGACGGCAAAGATTCGATAGGGCATGGATTGTGACCCGCGGCTTAAGGAAGATATATAAAAAGATTATTGCATAGCATTGGTAAGAAAGGCGTGAATCAATCACCGTTTTCTGTGGCGATTATGGGAATGCCTTGGTAGCAAGTGTTGCCCCTTCGCCTTCACCGTGAATGCAAGCTTAAGCAATCGATTGACGTAGCTGCAGGCATTCCGACTTGCTGTAAGGGGGTCTAATCCGTGAGCTAAGCCGGCAGCGATCGCCGCCGCCAAAGTGCAGCCGGTGCCGTGTGCCGTCTGTGGCAGGCGCGGGTGTTTAAAGCATGCACTGTGGGTTCGATCTTGAAAAAAATCGCATACGATGGGCGCACTGTCGTGCCCACCTTTCAATAAAACCGATTCGGCACCCAAGGCACGCAAGGCCTGCGCGGTCGTGTTCAAATTCAGGGCACCGGTTCTTGGATACCTCAATAAGTGGCGTGCTTCGGGTAGATTGGGCGTTAATACGCGGGTTAAGGGGATTAATTCGTGAAGCAATGTATTTAGCGCGTTGGCCGCAAGCAAAGCTCCGCCGGCGCTTGCATGCAATACGGGGTCCAGCACGATGTTGCTGAGTCGATGGCGTTGAAGTGCGGCGACCACCACGCGAACGATCGCGGCCGTGCCGAGCATGCCGATCTTCACCGCAGCAATCGGAAATTCCCCCAAAACGGCATCCAATTGATTTTGAACCACAGTCTTCGGTAATGGGTAGACGCTATGAAGCGCGCGGGTGTTTTGCGCCGTGATGCAAGTGATAACACTAAGGCCATGCACCCCGTGAGCGGCAAACGCAGTCAAATCAGCAGCCACGCCTGCGCCGCCGCTGGGGTCCGCTCCGGCGATGCTTAAAACCATGGGCGGTGAGGGGATCGGTGCGGTAGGCATACGGCGGAGAATTTTGTTGGATTATTGCAACATCTGGAGGGGTGTCGGTTGCGATGCCAAATCCGTCAAAACTCAGCAAAATCAGGCCGGATCGGTCTTGAAATTCCGTGTTAATGATTGCTTGACGGATTGTTGTTTATTTGCAAAACTGCCGCCGGCATGACCCATCGAATGGAAACTTAACAGCAGCGCTATGCAAAGGGCAATAGCAGAAGCAGCAACATGGCCGCGAGCGCTGAGTCTTGGCCTATTGCTTTGCGCCTCATTTTCGTCGTCGGCGCGAGAAGCGGATGGCGGCATTCTGCCAAATTTAATGTCCGAGGTGGCGCCGGGCACTGCGTCGATTCAAATAAACAATTATTCCAATTCAGCGCTTGAGCGCTGGCGCAGTTACGCGCTCGCCGGAATCATCCCCGATTTTAGCTGGGCGCCGGATATGCAGGCGTTGGCGAACCCGCCGGCATTGTTCGATAACGTGAAAGGCATTGATCTTGCCGCTCCGTCGTGGAGCGAAAGCGCTGCACGGACCACAATTCAAATTGACGTTAGCGCGGGTAACGTTACCGATGTCCCGGCGTTTGTCGCGCGCGGCGCGCGCGGGGCTTTGTTGCCGGAAACGAATGCCGGTTTGGACCGCTATGTCGTGGCGCCCGGGGTCTCGCAGCGGTGGAGTGAAGAGGGCACTTGGACGGTTTCCGCCATTTTGGCGTATCAGCGGTTTGCCAGCCTTGGTATGGGCTCGATGGCTTGGAAAGACGGGTATTTACCGATGGGTGCTTTACGCAACCCTGAAGGTTCATTTGGCACTGGCATTCGCTTTGATATGGGTAACAGCATTGGCGAACTGACACGCTGGAAACTCGGGTTCCAATCGCGCGTTAACATGGATACGTTTAACAATTATCGCGGCGTTTTTTCCGAACCGGGTGACTTCGATATTCCGGCCAGTGCCGACTTGGGTTTGGCCTTCGCCATTACGCCGCAGCTGGGTTTGGATTTTGATGTCCAGCATGTTCTTTATAATCAGATCACCCCATTCACCAGCGATTCCCTGCCGACGCGGTTTTTGGCGTTGCTGGGGGACGGAACCAGCCCCACGTTCGCTTGGCGCGATCTGACCGTTTACAGCGTGGGTTGGACTTGGCATCACGCCTTAAGCGGGGACTGGCAAATTCGCTACAGCACGCGTGAGCAACCATCGCCAACCTCGACGCTACTGCAACAGGCTTTGCGCACTCAGTTGTCCACGCACAGCATGGAGCTGAGTTTTACGCGCGCATTTGATAACAGTTCAAACCTGCGCATTGTTGCAAGTTATGCGCCTAACGAATACGTGCTTGGCGTGCCAACCAGCTATAACGTCCGCGATAATTACGGCGGCAACCAGCTTGAAGTTGAGGCGTTGTGGTCGCATCAGTTCTAACCGCACGCACATGATGCAGAAAAATACGGGAACCAATTGGTTCCCGTATTTTTTTATAAAACCCTTCCATGAATATCGTCATTCCCGCGTAGGCGGGAATGACATGATGAAGTTTTGAAGTGACCAATGGAATAAGTTAGAGCGCCTCGGAGGCAAAATCGGCCAATCGCGAGCGTTCACCGCGCCGTAAAGTCACATGCGCGCTGTGCTGCCATTGCTTGAAGCGGTCTACGGCGTAGGTCAAGCCCGAGGTGGTTTCGGTTAAGTAAGGCGTGTCGATTTGCTCGACGTTGCCAAGGCAAATCATCTTAGTGCCGGGTCCGGCACGCGTCAGCAGGGTCTTCATTTGTTTCGGCGTCAGGTTTTGCGCTTCGTCTATGATGACGTAGCGGTTAAGGAATGTCCGTCCGCGCATGAAGTTCAGCGAGCGAATCTTGATCCTCGAGGCGAGTAAATCGTTGGTGGCCGCGCGGCCCCAGGCTCCGCCCTCTTGAGGGGTGGCCAGGACCTCTAAATTATCGGTAAGCGCCCCCATCCATGGCGTCATTTTTTCTTCTTCGGTACCGGGGAGAAAGCCGATGTCCTCGCCGACCGAAACTGTGGCCCGGGTCATGATGATTTCGCGATAGCGCTGTTGATCCATCGTTTGCGCAAGCCCCGCGGCCAGCGCAAGCAGGGTTTTTCCGGTGCCGGCGGTTCCTAATAAAGTCACAAAATCCACATCGGGATCCATTAAAGCGGTGAGCGCGAAGTTCTGTTCGCGGTTGCGCGCCAGGATGCCCCAAACAGAGTGCGAATCGCCGCAGTAGTCATCGACGATCTGCAGCGTTGCCAATCCGTCGCGCACTTTGAGCACACGCAGCTCAACTTGGTTTTCCTGCGGCAAATAAAGAAATTGATTGGGTTGCCAATCCTCGTCCTCCAGGAGCTTAACTTCATAGAAAGTGTGCCCACGCTCGGTCCAAGACCGCACCTCACTGTGGCGCGACCAGAAATCGTCCGGTAATTGCGTAAGGCCGGTGTAGAGCAAACTGAAATCGTCTAGCGCGCGGTCGTTCTCGTAATCTTCCGCGGGGATCGAAAAAATCGACGCTTTGATGCGCAGATTGATGTCTTTGGAAACCAACACCACCGGCATATCCGGATGCTGGGCGCGCAGGCTTAAGACCGAGGCAAGAATTTGATTGTCGGGTATCGTCGCTTTCTTGCCATGCAATGCAGGCGCTTCGGCGATCTCGGTCTGGAAGTGGAGGCGGCCGATATGCGCCGAACGTTTGAGCTGCAGACCCTGCGGCATCAGCAGACTCAGTCCTTCGCTGATGTGCGAACCGTTGCTCTTCTCGATCAGTTCATTGATGAAACGGCTGACTTGCCTGGCGTTGCGCGACACCTCGGAGGTGCCTTTTTTCGCCGCATCGAGTTCTTCCAAAACCGTCATTGGAATGAAGACATCGTGCTCTTCAAAGCGAAACAAGGCGGTCGGGTCATGCATTAATACATTGGTGTCCAGAACGTAGATGCGCTTACCTCGAGTCATGCGATGGTTACCTTAAAAGCCGGAAAGAAAAGGGTATGGGGAATGAGTGCCAATCATGGTGCTAGCGTATCTAAATAATCGAGCACGCTCTTGACGTGCCCGGGCACCTTAACGTTACGCCATTCGTGGCAAAGCTTGCCCTTGGGGTCAATCAGGAAGGTGCTGCGTACTAAGCCGATATAGCGGCGGCCGTATAATTGTTTTTCCTGAATCACGCCAAAGGCCTGACACCAAACTTCTTCGGTATCGGCAATCAGCGGGAATGGCAGTTCTTGTTTGCGTTGAAAATTTTGGTGCGATTTCAACGAATCGCGCGATACACCAATAACAGCGGTATTGCGGGATTCGAATTCTGAGTATAAATCGCGAAAATCCAGTGCTTGGCGCGTGCAGCCTGGCGTTTGATCCTTGGGGTAAAAATAAATAACGAGATACTTGCCGTGAAAGTCACGCAGATGCACAACTTCCCCATCAGCAGCGATACCGCTAAGTTTAGAGACGGAGTTGCCGATATGGAATGCGTTTTTTTTGGTACTTGCTTGCGTGGGCATCAGAATTTCATCGGATCCATAATGGCGTCGAGATTAAGCCCGTCGCAGAACTCCAAAAAATCATCGCGCAACGCCGCGATGTGCGTGGTCGCCGGGACGCCAATGGTGATTTGCGCTGAAAACATATCAGCACCGGTTTGCATGGCGCGGTAGCGGGTGGATTGCAGCTGATCGATGGTAATGGTGTGGCGGCTAAAAAATTCGGCAATTTGGTAAAGAATTCCCGGTTTATCCGCGGCAATGACTTCCACCACGTACGGTAACAGATTGGTTTGTGCCGGTTTAGGACCGGAGCGAAAATACGACAAACGTATCTGTTCCTCGCGCTCGATGCGCGCCAATGCCGATTCGAGTTTCGCAATCGCGTCCCATGGGCCAACCGCCAGCACCAACACCGACACATCGCGGCCCAACGCCGACACTCGTGCTTCAACCACATTGCAACCGGCATCCGCCACGCGTTTCGTGACGGTAATGAGCGGGGATTGCGGCTGAGTCGCGAACGCGTTGATTAAAAGGTGGTTTTCATTCGCGGTGGGGCGTGGGAGGGTGTCGGTCAAAGCGTGTCTTCCTGCGTACGAATGCAATTCGTGGAGGCTTGCATACCGCCCTCCACCGGGATTAAGCCGCCAGAATACTTGCCATGCCGCGGGCTCGCAAGTAACATCGCCTGCTATTAAAATTCTTAGGTACGGTCTTGAAATTCACTGGAAGCATCTGCGCGTTGGTTACGCCGTTTTCTGGCGACGACGCCCTTGATTTGGGCGCTTTTGCGCGACTTGTCGAATATCAGCTTACCGGCGGCACGCAAGCGCTGGTGGTTGCCGGTTCCACCGGTGAAGCACATGCGCTGACCGACATGGAGTATGAGCGCCTGTTGGCATTCGCAGTTGAGCGTGTGGCCAAGCGTGTACCGGTGATTGCAGGCACGGGTGGCGCGAATACCAGAAAAACCGTCGCCGTGACGCGGCGAGCGTTGGCACTGCACGCTGACGCGGCTTTGGTGGTTACTCCCTATTACGTTCGCCCGACGCAGGAAGGCCTGTATCGTCACTATAGCGAAGTGGCTGAACAAGGCGGCCTACCGATCATTCTTTACAACGTGCCCGGGCGCACCGGTTGCGATCTATTGCCCGAAACCGTGCTGCGGTTACGCGGTCACGGGAATATTGTCGGGATTAAGGAAGCGCGAGCTGAACCCGAGCGCATGCAGCAATTGCTAGCACTGCAAACTGATCGTTTTGACGTGTTAAGCGGAGATGATCCAACTGCGATGCGTGCCATGTTAGCCGGCGCACGCGGCTTGATTTCCGTGGCGGCAAACGCAGTGCCTGCGCAAATGCGGCAATTGTGCGATCTTGGTGTTGCGCAATCGGTTGCGGAAGCGCAAGCGCTGGATCGTTCATTGCGGCCGCTTTACGACCTGCTTGGCGCAGAACCCAACCCGATTCCGATTAAATGGTGTCTGCATCTTTTGGGTCTTATGGATCCTCATCTTCGGCTTCCATTAACCCTGTTGTCGGCGTCGTTGCAGGAAAAGGCGCAGCAGGTCATGAAGCCTTTCCTTGATGCGGCGTCGCGCAGTAACGCCGCTTAAAGTATTGTTCCGTACAAGGATGAGACCGACTGTTGCAATCAACGTCTGAGGTCTCATCAACACCGATAAGGAATAATTGCGTGAACTTGTCCAAACCGTTTCATTTATCCATTCTCAGTGCGCTGGTGGTTTTCGCACTCGGCGGCTGCAGTATGTTTCATACGCACATCGATTATTCCAAGGCCGCCGAAGCGCGCTCATTGGAAATTCCGCCGGATCTTGATTCACCGGTTACAGCGGGTGAGCTGGTCATCCCCTCCAGTGGTCGCGATAGCCCGAAATCCGATAGCGTTGGCGCGCAGCCGCCCAGTTTAGGGGCTGTTGACGCCCCGTCTGCGGCAGTAAGCTCGATCGGTGGCGATGGCTTGCACATAGCCGACAGCGTTGCCAGCACTTGGCGGCGGGTGGGCGTGGCTTTGGAGCGCGCGCAAATCGGTAAGCTCGCTGCGCGCGATGAATCAGCCAGCAGCTACACCATTGAAATCAGTGAACAGGCCACATCGCCAAAACCGCGCCATTGGTTCAAGCGCTGGTTTAGCCACGATCAACCCACGACCGTTGTGCGCCAGATCCTCGTAAAAGTAACGACGGACAAAGACGGTGCGCTGATTACAGTGTTGGGTGATGCCAAAGACAGCGCCGTAGCACAACGAATTATCACAGCGCTGCGGGAACGATTGTTATAGAAAATGCATTGCCGAATTACCGATTGCACTAACGATGCGTAGTTTAGCGCTCCAGCAACGGCAATTTGTTTGGTTTTCCGTCCCAGTCTTTCGCGTCGCCGGGTGCGTCTTTGCGTACCAGAAGGACCGGCCAGCTTTTAGACAACTCGGCGTTAAGCGCGATAAAAGCCTCTTGCCCCGCGGGAACGTCGTCTTCGGGGAAAATGGCATTGGCCGGGCATTCCGGCTCGCACAGCGTACAGTCGATGCATTCCTCAGGATCGATTACCAGAAAGTTCGGCCCTTCATGAAAACAATCGACCGGGCACACTTCCACGCAATCGGTGTATTTACATTTAATGCAGTTTTCCGTAACGACGAAGGCCATATTGTACGTCCGCACTGCGGCATTAAAAAAAGATGGCGCTCCCTACGAGGTTCGAACTCGTGTTCCCGCCTTGAGAGGGCGGTGTCCTAGACCACTAGACGAAGGGAGCCCTAAGTTTTAAGAAAAATCGAACGGGCGCTAGTATAACGATTTTGCGGCATGCGACACACACTTTAAGAGCACCTCGGATGTAAAGCGTCCTGCCAGACAGACAATGGAATGAATACACCTGCGACTCACCCCATAACCCCAACGGCCAATCCGCAATTGCGCGTCATTTCGCGCGAGGAGCATTGCATTTCCCGCAAGAACATCTCCAGTGGTGCCTTGCGCGTGCTTTATCGTCTGCATGAAGCGGGGTTTGACGCGTATTTGGTCGGCGGTGCGGTGCGTGATTTATTGCTTGGCGGGCATCCGAAAGATTTTGATATCGCCACCAGTGCGACACCGGAACAGGTGCGGGCGCTATTTCGCAATTGCCGTTTGATCGGCCGGCGTTTTCGCCTTGCGCATGTCGTATTCGGTTCAGAAATTGTGGAAGTGGCTACTTTTCGCGGATTGGCCGACGACGGTTCGGGTGACCGGCATATCGTCGACGGACGCATCGTTCGCGATAATGTCTACGGAACGATTGAAGAGGACGCAATTCGACGCGATTTCACCGTTAATGCGTTGTATTACAACATCGCCGATTTCAGCGTGCGGGATTACGTAGGTGGGTATGAGGATGTTCGACAGCGCCTATTGCGACTAATCGGTATACCTGAGCTTCGTTACCAAGAAGACCCGGTGCGCATGTTGCGTGCGGTTCGGCTTGCCGCCAAACTCGATTTCGCAATCAGCGCGGACGCTGCGTTGCCCTTTCACGATCTGGGTGCGTTGTTGGCCAACGCATCACCTGCGCGGTTATTTGATGAATGCGTCAAGATGTTCCTTAGCGGCCATGCATTGCAGAGCTTTCAAGGCTTAGCCGCCACGGGTTTGCTGGCGCCGATTCTGCCGTTAACCGCAGAGATAGTGCGGCGCGACGGCAAAGCGCACACGCAACGGCAGCTCATTGAACGCGCTTTGGCGAATGCCGATCAGCGCGTCGCGGAAGGAAAATCGGTAACGCCCGCTTTTGTATTTGCGGCGCTGCTGTGGGGGGCTGTGCAGCAGCGGGCAACCGGGGCCGATGCGGCGGGTAAAGAGATGGGCCTTGCCTGGCAGTACGCAGCCGAGCATGTGCTGCACGAGCAGACGCAGCACGTGGCAATTCCACGCCGCATCAGCGTGACGATGCAGGAAATATGGACGTTGCAACCGCGTTTTGAGCAACGCGTGCGGAAACGGGTTTTTCGGTTGTTGGCACATCCTCGATTTCGTGCGGCGTACGATTTTCTTCTGCTGCGTGCGGTGGAGTCGGATGCGTTGGCGGAGCTTGGGCAATGGTGGACGCAAGCGCAAGTCACGCCACACCACGAGTTGGCAGATCGGATAAGCGGCACCGCCGCGGCAAACCAGGGCGCCGACATCGGCCAGGCGGCAGCGAAGACTAAGAAAAAACGTGTTCGGCGCAGACGCGCGTCTGGCGCTGTAAAACCTGCCGATCGTGTTGACGAGACGCTTTAGTTGTCCGGCTTTAAACGACAGCCCATGAACACGGCATACATCGGTATCGGCAGCAATTTGGTTAATCCCTTGAACCAAGTTCAGGACGCGCTGACCGCACTGCATGCGCTTAAGCAAACGCGATTCATCCGAAGTTCCCGTTTGTATCACAGCAAACCCTGGGGTAAGTTGAATCAACCGGATTTCATTAATGCCGTGGCCTTGGTAGAAACCGCGCTATCGCCGCAGGCATTGCTGGAGGAATTATTGGCCATCGAACGTCACGCCGGGCGCATTCGTGGGCACGGCCACTGGGAGCCGCGAGTGCTCGATCTTGATCTGTTACTGTATGCCGATCGTGTGGTTGAGGAGCCCAATTTGACCATTCCCCATGCGCATATGCACGAGCGCCCCTTCGTGTTATTGCCGTTGGCGGAAATAGCCCCGGCACTGAACATTCCAGGCCGCGGAGAGGTATCGCGGCTACTTGCGCAAGTGGATGCATCGGCGTGCCGGGTATTGGCCGCGCAGGCATCTTAAATACGATGGAAAATGATTCTGGTCGGTAGGGATGTAAATTTATTTATGTATACCAATAAAACAGCCCCCTTGGCACGTAAACCGATCACGATTCCGCAGTTGCGCGAGAAAAAATTGCGCCGTGAAAAAATTGCGGCACTGACCGCGTATGACGCCAGCTTTGCAGCGCAGCTTGATGCGGCCGAAGTCGACATCGTATTGGTTGGCGATTCTCTGGGCATGGTGATACAAGGGCAAGACACCACCTTGCCAGTCAGTGTGGATGACATGGTGTATCACACCAAAGCGGTTGCGCGTGGCGTGCGCAGTGCGTTGTTGATTGCCGATTTGCCATTTATGAGCTTTCGCGATCCAGCGTGTGCGATCGATGCTTCTGCGCGGTTAATCGGGTTGGGTGGTGCGGCCATGGTGAAACTCGAAGGCGCAGGCTACGTGCTCGATGTGATTCGCGCATTGGTGGAGCGCAGCATTCCGGTGTGCGCGCACTTAGGCTTGGTTCCGCAGTCGGTACACAAACTGGGTGGTTACACCGTTCAAGGCAAGGACGCAGCCGCTGCCGAACGTTTGTTGGCCGATGCCCATGCGGTTGAACAAGCCGGCGCCGATTTGTTGGTGCTTGAATGCATACCGGCGAGCTTGGCCAAACGCATCAGCGAAGCGCTGACGATCCCCACCATCGGTATTGGCGCGGGTGCCGACTGCGATGGGCAGGTTTTGGTGTTGTACGACATGCTCGGCATTACTCCCGGTAAACGTCCGCGGTTCAGTAAAGACTTTCTTGCCGATTCCGGCTCGATTGCTAAGGCCATCAGCGCGTATGTTGAAGCGGTGCGTCGTGGTGAGTTTCCTGCGCCAGAACACGCGTTTGAGTGAGAAGCAATGGATGTTTTCACGAAAGGCGAGGATCTGCGCCGTCATCTCGAACAATGGCGAAAATCCGGATTACGCATCGGCTTTGTGCCGACCATGGGCAATCTGCACGCCGGTCACTATTCCTTGCTGGTCTTAGCGCGGCAGCATGCCGATAAAGTTGTCGCGAGTGTGTTCGTTAATCCCACGCAATTTGGACCGAACGAAGACTACCAACGCTATCCACGCACTTTAGAACAAGACCGCGAAGGTTTAGCGGCACACGGCTGCAATGCACTGTTTGCGCCCGAGGTTGCGGAAATTTACCCCTACGGCGTTTCGTCGAGCGTGCGCATCGACGTACCCGTTATCAACGACATTTTAGAAGGTGCGGTGCGCCCGGGTCACTTTGCCGGCGTGGCCACGGTAGTGACGAAATTGTTTCATTGGGTAATGCCCGATGTTGCTGTGTTCGGCCAGAAAGATTTTCAGCAGTGCTGGCTGATTCAGCGCATGACTGCAGATTTATCATTACCGATTGAGATTATCTCCGGCCCGACCCTGCGCGAAGCAAATGGCTTGGCCATGAGTTCGCGCAACCAATATTTAAGTAACGATGAACGCCAACGTGCCGGAGTCATCCATCAAACGCTGTGCACGATGCTAGATCAATTGCGGGCCGGTGTCGATTACGCTTCGATCGAGGCAAATGCACTTACCCTGCTTACCAACGCAGGATTCGTGGTGGATTACGCTGTAATCCGCCGCACTGCCGATTTAACTGAACCGACTGTGGGTGAAAGGCGCGGTTTAATTGCCCTGATTGCCGCTCGTTTGGGCGCGACGCGGTTGATTGATAATTTGATCGGACCAATCTGATTTTGCGACAGGGTAATCCAGATAAGCGTAAGCGCATCTGGGATAGGGAAGTCCAAATATTCTTGCGCGCAACAGAACAACCGTCATATTTCCTGAGTAATGCCGAACGGAATTGGGACACCCATCAAACTGGTCAAAAAATATCATGGGTGTCCTAGTTCGTGCCGCAGGTGGCGCTCGGGATTTGCTGGGCTTCACTGCGTTCAGCGCCAGCCTACAACGCATCAATGAACTATGTCGCAAGCGGTATCTGATGAAACAAGAAAACGGCAAGAAAACGGGGCACCACTGAAATTTTCATATGGGGAAAGGAGAAATCGTCCAAAACACGTATTTTAGTGTTTGACCTCTTATTTGGATCTGGCAATTGATCTTGAGCATATGAGGAGACGTTGACGGGCATCCTGGCTTAGCTGTTTTATAATTGCATCGGTAGTGGTTGCGGCGTTGGGATATCGGTAGCCCTTATGCAATCGTTGACGCTCGAGGAAAAGATGGCGATTGCAAGGATATGGGCCCGTTTTGGGTGGATATTGAGTACCTATTTACTGTTTTCACCACCGTCAGCGCCGTAATACTTAAGAATTCGGTAATGCTGCTTGCATGAGTATCCTTGACAAGACCCCAGCCCCACCCGACAATGTGCGGCTGATTTGAGGAGGGATACCCAAGCGGCCAACGGGGGCAGACTGTAAATCTGCTGGCTTATGCCTTCGGTGGTTCGAATCCACCTCCCTCCACCAGTAAAAACATTAAGGATTGAAGACAGCAGATCGAGCACCAAATAGCGGTGATAGAGAACAAAAACACGGTAAAAGCACGGTAATAGGGGCTTTTACCCGCCGTTGTTCTTAAAGTTTTTAGATCATTAACGGTTGGTTGTCTTCAATTCTTACGTTCTTACGAAAGGCGGGAGTAGTTCAACGGTAGAACCTCAGCCTTCCAAGCTGATGGTGCGGGTTCGATTCCCGTCTCCCGCTCCAGCAAATCGGGCAGTTGAAGGCTAATTTAAAGGAATGGGTAGGTTTAGGCGACAAAAGACAGGAAACCGTAACGGCTACAGTTTCCTGTCTTTTGCTTTCTGATCGCCCACGTAGCTCAGTCGGTAGAGCACCTCCTTGGTAAGGAGGAGGTCGTTGGTTCGATTCCAATCGTGGGCACCAGGTTTAAGGTTTTAATAAGTTGCATCGGTATTTTTCCACATTGAATTAACTGAGGTTGCGGTGTATGTCCAAGGGAAAATTTGAACGCACGAAGCCCCATGTAAACGTGGGAACGATAGGTCACGTGGACCACGGAAAGACGACGCTGACGGCGGCGTTGA
>CAYXMH010000027.1:0-48839 GCA_964466115.1 uncultured Rhodanobacteraceae bacterium
TTGTATTTGATGAGTCCAGTCGACTGACCGATTATACAATAAATAACATGTATACTGGTCCGTAGAGAGATCGAATGTAACTGTAGATAAAATAAATGGTCCTCATAATTTTTATTGTTGGCATCACTTCAGCTTTAGGCTGGATCGGATTGAAGAACACCTGGTTCGGTGCAGTTGGCAGCTCGACCACTACGACGCTATTTTCTTGGGTTATGGCATCTAGTCATTACGGTTTTTTTGGACCCACTGTATTGGACAATTCGTTATTAAGTGCGTTAATAGGTTTTATTTGCTTCATAGCCATAAAAATGATTTTTAATAAATGGAAAATTAAGTGATGCGACGTAATACCCTCACCTTCGGCAATGGCCGGCGCCAAACCAAGAGTTACGACCAAAACTACGGCATCGATGCGATTTCAAGCACCTCGGCCGGGGGTTTAACGCTGGATTACACATTGGATGCGGTGGGCAATGTGCAGGAGGCCAGCAGTGCACTGGGATTAACCCCACCGACGCAGCGTTATCGCTACGACGATCTGTACCGGTTAACGGAAGTCGATAATTCGGCAGCGGCAGTGCTCGAAGGCTACAGCTACACCAAGACCGGGGATCGTACGAGAAAGACCAAACAGGGACAGGCGGATCAGATCTACGTCTATCCCACGACCAGCCATCGATTGCAGAGTGTGGCGGGAACAGCACGAAGCTACGACGCCGACGGCAACCTCACCAGTATGGGCTTAAGCTACGACGCCAGAAACCGATTGGCGGGCTGGCAACTTCAACCGGACGGCACGATCAATCTGGTCAGCAATTCGGTTCAATACCAATACAACGGCAAAGGCGAGCGCGTGGCCAAGCAAAGCGTCACTTACGATAACGCCATACCTCTACCCGGAGAACCGAGCGGCTGGCTATTGGGCGGCCAAGCGTACGTCTACGGCGAAGGCGGACAGATCACGGGCGAATACTCAATAACTGGCCAGGCGATCGTTGAATACCTGTACATCGACAATCAGCCGATCGCGATCCAAAAGGCCAATAAGCTGTATTACATCGAAACCGATCACCTAAACACCCCAAGACAAGTGATCGACCCGACCAGAAACGTCACCGTCTGGAGATGGGATTTCTTTGGGAGTGCGTTTGGAGAAAACACACCGAATCAAGATCCGGACAGTGATGGAATCCCGTTCGTCCTGAATCTGCGATTCCCGGGGCAGTATTACGACCAAGAGACCAACCTTAGCTACAACTATTTTAGGGACTACGAGCCCAGCACCGGAAGGTATGTCGAGAGTGATCCTATTGGGTTGAGGGGCGGTATTAATACCTATGGTTATGTTGGCGGTAATCCTTTGCAATTGGTCGACCCTCGTGGATTAGATTTCTGGATTGAAGGGTCGGTTGAAGGAGAAGGGGGGTATCCTTTGCATAGGAGCGTTTGCGTTGGGAAACGCGGAACGAGCAACCGATTTTGCATTTCTTTTGGCGTTGCTGAAGATAACTGCTTAATGAATTGCAAGGGTGCGGTTTACATAGACGCTTCAGCGGAGGGGCCGCTGATTGATATTCGCGAGTCATCAGATCAGGTGGATGACCAAATTCGCACTCACATGGCGTCGCGAGTAGGAGCCCCAGGAAAATATTTCCTTCTAGGAAACAATTGCCGAGATTTTTCCCGGGGGTATTTTTGGGGTCTTGACCTTACTTATGGAAGAGGATTCTTTGGGGCAGGGCTGGAAGGGCAACCATTTTGGGGTGTAAGAAAATAATAATGCCGCTCATTTATGCTTACCTAATGAGGATATAAAGTTGACAATTCGACAAATTATTATTGCGACGATTATAACAGGCGGTCATCTGTTTGCGTTCGTGTTCCTGCTTGGTTCCAGAATCGGGCCTGGGAACGTTGCTCCGCAAAGTTTAAGCGAGTTTATTTTGACAATTCCATTAGTTTGGGCCGTCAATTATTTACCAGGCCCGGATCTGTTCAATGTGGCAGTTTTGCTGAACGCAATGTTATGGGGATATCTACTGTCTATGGTAATCGAATGGTTTGTCTTGTCATTTCGCCGCAGATATACAACCCAACGCATAAAAGCGAAAGGAATGTGATGTTTCGTAAAATTCTAGTGCTAGGTTGGTTGATCGTCGGTTTAGTACTGTTATGGGATGCTGTTGCCGCTATTTCTAGCTGGAGGGGAGACGCACTCTTCTCCAACTTCACATGGTACAAGGATACCTATGCAATTCCAGGAATATTGGCCGTTATCGTCGCTGGCGACATTGCTTTTGCGCTCTCAAAACATCGCTATTATTCAATGATGATTGCCGTCATGTGTTCGATTTATTTAGCGTTGTCCATGCTGTTTTGGTCTGAGAAAACGTATGCGTATATGTGGTTATATCCAACGCTCATGTTTATTTTGTTTATGTTTACAATTATTCATGTCATTGCGTCAATGAGGGGAAAACAATTAAACCGATAAAAACAATCTATCGAGTTTTTTCAGTAGGGTAACGCAGCGCGCTCGCTAATCCACCCCCAATTTCTTCAACTTATACCGCAACGCCCGAAACGTAATACCAAGTTTCCGCGCGGCGGCGGTTTTGTTGTAGCGCGTTTCTTGTAAGGCTTTGGTGATGGCTTCGCGCTCTAAGTTGCTGATGTAGTCGTCCAGGGGGACTTCGCCGGCGCGCTCTTCTTCGGTAATGCCGTCCTCGGTTGTGGGTGATGTTCCCGCAGCCCGGCGCGAGGTTAAACGCAGGTCTTCCACTTGGATTAAATGGTTTTCGCACAGGGCAACGGCGCGTTCTAAGATGTTTTCCAATTCGCGCACATTGCCTGGAAATGGATAAGTAAGCAAAGTGGTCAATGCGTCTGGTGTTAGATGCGCGATCGGGGTTTTGTTTTCGGCGGCTAAGCGCTCTAACACGCGGCCGGCGAGTTTGGGAATATCGTCGCGGCGGCTGCGCAGCGGGGGAACGGCCAGCTCGATAACGTTGATGCGGTAGAACAGATCTTGGCGGAACGTGCCTTGCTCCACCAATTGCGCGAGATTTTTGTGCGTGGCGGACAAAATGCGCACATCGACCGGGACTTCGGTGCGCGCGCCGATCGGGCGCACAGCTTTTTCTTGGATCACGCGCAGCAGTTTCACTTGCATGTGGATCGGAAGCTCAGCCACTTCGTCTAAGAATAAGGTGCCGCCGTGGGCGACTTGGAACAAACCGTCTTTATCGGTTTGCGCGCCGGTGAAGCTGCCTTTGGTGTGGCCGAAGAACTCGGATTCCATCAATTCGGTGGGGATGGCGCCGCAATTGACGGGGACGAACGGTGCTGTCGCGCGTGGGCCTTGTTCATGGATCAATCGTGCGACGAGTTCTTTACCGACGCCGGATTCACCGCTGATGTAGACGGGGGCTTGGTTGCGGGCGAGCTTGGCTATGGTGGCGCGGACCGTTTGGATCGCGGCCGATTCTCCGAGCATGCGCGAGGCGCTGGCGGCGATGGGCTCGGCACGCCGCTCATCACCTAAACGCAGTGCGGTTTGTACCAGGCGGCGTAACAACCCAAGGTCGACCGGTTTCGAAACAAAATCGAATGCGCCGGCTTTTAGGGCATGCACCGCGGCATCGACGTTGCCATACGCGGTAATCATCGCAACGGGGGTATCTGGGTGCTTGGCCGCGATGAGTTCGATGATTTCTTGGCCGGTGCCGTCCGGTAGGCGCATATCGGTAAAGCATAAAGCGTACGATTGTTCGGCAAGGCGTTGTTTGCCTTCGGCCACGGTGCTGGCGGTGTCGACGGTTAAACCCATGCGTCCAAGCGTGATCGTTAAGAGCTCGCGGATATCGCGTTCGTCGTCGATGACTAGGGCGTTGGTCTTGCTCATGGGTCGGTTTGGTCCGTGAAAAAGATTTGGTAACTTTTTAATGTTCGCGATTCAGATAAATCGGTCTTAACTTATCGGTTTTCCCGTTCACCCTTCGACAGGCTCAGGGCGAACGGGAAAACCGATATGTGCAATTCGATAGCAACCACAGCAAATCATAGTGCAACAAACCATAACCTAATCTCGTGGCCGCGTCAGCGTCGGCGGTAGCGTTATGCGAAAGCAGCTGCCGCCGCCGGCCAATGGCACGTATTCCAGCACGGCTTGATTGGTTTCGCACAGTTGTTTGGCTAGGTATAAACCAAGCCCGGTGCCGTATTCGTGGGTGGTGAAGAAAGGATCAAAAATTTGTGCCGCGACTTTTGCCGGAATTCCGGGGCCGCGGTCGATCACTTCCAACATCGGCGAGCCTTTTTCGCTCGATTGTCGAATCGCCAGCGCGACACGTGCCGGTTCACCCGGTAAACGGCCATAGCGCAACGCGTTTTGCACTAAGTTCCAGACGACTTGTTGCAATTGTTGCGGATCGCACAAAGTTTCAACATGCTTAGTTTGCGCCACGATTTTTAATTGATCTTGGCCTAAATCGTTGCTGGCAATGTACTCCTCAAGGAAGTTGGCGGCCCAGCGATTTAAATCGAGGCTTTCCGGCCGCGATCGTTCGCGCCGTGAAAGTTGCAAGATGTTTTCGATGATCTCATTCACGCGGCTGCAATGGTTGTTGATGATCTCGACCATGCGTTTGTCGGCTTCGTTAAGATCTTCCGATTCAGCCAATAATTGTGCGGAATAACTGATCGCGGTTAGAGGATTGCGAATTTCGTGGGCGATGGAAGCCGATAGCCGGCCCAACGAGCTTAAGGTGAGCTCCTCCGCCTGGCGTGACACCAGCGACGTGTCGTCTAAAAAAATCAGCGTATGGGTGTCGTTGTTCGATGCCAGCCGGGTAAAACGCGGAACCACCTCTGGCACTTCGTCCGCTAATGCAACGGCGGTGTTGTTTGGCTTACCGCCATGGCGCCATTGGTACAAACGGCGCGAAAGCTCCGGTGCTACGGTGCCAAGATGGCGCTCGGCCGGTGGTGGTTCGCCCAACAGTTGCCAGGCCGATTCGTTCATGCGGTGAATTTGGTTGGCTTCATCCACAACCAATACGCCGGTTTGCATGCGTCCGACGATCAACTCGTTCAGTTGCGCTAAATTGGCGACGTCCAAGCCGCGTTGTTCGGCCAAGGCTTCGGTTTCACGCATCTGTTTGCTTAAGACAAAGCACAGCGCTGCGGAAGCGAAATAACCCAGCCCCAGCAGGCCTGCCTCCAACAAGCTGCGATCGTCGAATTCGAATTCGCGCACGTACACACACTGCAACAACATCGCGATCGCGGCCAAGGCGGCGAATAAACCCGCAACGCGCGGCGGCAACAGCAATGCGCCAGCGCCGATGTTCACCATCAACAGCATCGCCATGCCGGTTTGCGGTTCGCTGAACGAAAACATCGCCAAGGTCGTCATGACGATGTCGATCGCCAAGGCCAGCGCAACGTACAGCCGCAAGTGTTCAAACCAGCGCTTCGTATTCAGGAAAATGACGACGGCTATCGTGAGGTAAATGATCGCATCGGTTTGCGCCAACAGCGGATGGCGCAGCACCACCAATTGCATTGCCAGCGGGCTGAATGCCAAGCCGGTGATGATGCTTGCTTGCAGTAGACGGAACAGATTAAAGAAATACACTTCGCGCCGGGTTATGCTGGCCGCAGCGGTTTGAGTGTCAGTGCGGGAACTTAAGGCTATGGCCACGGCGTCGCTCAGGCGTTTGTGGTTAAGTATAGCAATGCCGGTCGAAATTGACTCGGATTAAACGGTTACCAGAAAAGGCTTTTTTTTAATTCCGCTTTTGCCCACAATACTGCGCTGTCTTGCGAAGGATAGAGTAGGGTGGGTTTTAGCCCACCGTTTATCCTCCAATCCGGTGGGCCAGGGCCCACCCTACCGATTCCTCATTATTAAGGTGTAGGCATGAATTTCCACGAATATCAGGCCAAAGAGTTGTTTGCCGAATACGGCATTCCGGTACCTCCGGGCCGCATTGCGCGTACCCCGGCAGAGGCCGTGGAAGCCGCCCGGGCGCTCGGCGATGAGCAATGGGTCGTCAAGGCGCAGATCCATGCGGGTGGCCGCGGCAAAGCCGGTGGCGTTAAATTGGTTAAAACGTTGGAGGATGTAAAAGCGGCCGCGGCGAAAATGCTCGGTACCCGGATGGAAACCTACCAATCCGGCGGCCGTGCGTTACCGGTGAATCTGGTTTTGATCACCGAAGCCATCGATATTGAAAAGGAGCTGTATCTTTCCGTGCTGGTGGACCGGTCCACCAAGGCGATCAGTTTTATCGCATCGGCCCAGGGTGGTGTCGATATTGAACAGGTGGCGCGCGACAATCCGGAAGATATCCACACGCTGGAAGTCAACTTCGTACAAGGTTTGCAGGCGTATCAGTGCCGCAAGCTCGGATTTGCAATGGGTTTATCGGGCAAGCACGTCAACCAGCTGACCAAGATCATGCTGGGGCTTTATCGGCTGTTTAATGACTGCGATCTGGCCTTGGTTGAGCTTAATCCGCTGGCCATTGTTGCGACCGGTGACCTAATGGCGTTGGACGGCAAGATCAATTCGGACGATAACGCCGCTTTTAGGCACGCGCGCTTGGAGGCGATGCGCGATGAGTCGCAAGAAGACCCGATCGAAGCGGCGGCGATCAATCACAATCTTAACTACGTCACGATGGACGGTGACATCGGTTGTATGGTCAATGGCGCCGGTCTTGCGATGGCGACGATGGATGTCATTAAACTGGCTGGGGCGGAACCCGCGAATTTCCTCGATGTTGGCGGCGGGGCGACCAAGGAACGCGTCGCCGAGGCGTTTAAATTGATTCTGTCCTCCAGCAAGGTAAAGGCGATTTTGGTCAATATTTTCGGCGGGATCGTTCGCTGCGACATGATTGCTGAGGGCATTATCGCCGCGGTAAAAGAAGTGGGGGTCACGATTCCGGTGATTGCGCGTTTGGAGGGCACGAACGTGGAAAAAGGCCGCGAACTGCTGGCGGAAAGCGGGCTTAAGATTGTCACCGCCACCGATCTGAACGACGCTGCAATGAAGGCGGTGGCGGCCGTTGGTGGTGCGGTGAGAAAGAAAAAAGCGTAGCGCGATGGCGCAGCGTTAATCTTGCCACTTAAGGACCAAACGAATGAGTGTATTAGTTGACAAAAAAACAAAAGTTATCTGCCAAGGGTTTACCGGGCAGCAGGGTACGTTTCACTCCGAGCAGGCGCTCGATTACGGCACGAAATTGGTCGGCGGCGTCACGCCCGGTAAAGGCGGAACCGATCACATCGGTTTGCCGGTGTACAACACCGTTCAAGACGCGGTGGACGATACCGGTGCCGATGCAACCGTCATCTACGTACCGCCACCGTTTGCCGCCGATGCGATCTTGGAAGCGGCCGACGCCGGCATCCGCGTGATTGTGACGATTACCGAAGGCATTCCGGTGCTTGATATGTTGCGTGTGAAAAACGTGCTGAAAAACTATCCGGATACCGTGCTGATCGGCCCCAATTGCCCGGGCATTATCACGCCGGGCGAATGCAAAATCGGCATTATGCCGGGGCATATTCATAAGCCGGGCAAAGTCGGCATCGTATCGCGCTCGGGCACATTGACTTATGAAGCGGTGTTCCAAACTACCAACGCGGGGCTTGGTCAGAGCACCTGCATCGGCATTGGCGGGGACCCGATTCAGGGCATGAATTTCATCGATTGCCTGAGGTTGTTCCAGGACGATGATCAAACCGAAGGCATTATCATGGTCGGCGAGATCGGTGGCTCGGCGGAAGAAGAGGCTGCTGAGTTTATTTCCGAATACGTGACCAAGCCGGTGGTGGCCTTTATTGCCGGCGCGAGTGCGCCGTCTGGGAAACGGATGGGTCATGCGGGCGCCATCGTTTCGGGCGGTCGCGGTACGGCAGCTGGTAAGTTTGCGGCGCTTGAGGCTGCGGGCGTCACCACGGTGAAATCGCCGGCGGATTTGGGTAAGGCGATTCAGGCGCGGTTGTAATTGTAGGCTGGGCTGATAAGCCCAGCTCCGCCAAAGATAACAGCGAATGTCCGCACGCTTGGTAAAAAAGCTGGGCTTACCAGCCCAGCCTACAATTATCGTAAAACACACTATTTGCTGCTGGGAAATAAACAATGTCCATTCTGCGCTTAGCCTTGGCGCAATTTGATTTTCCCGTCGGCGCAATTGCTCGCAATGCGCAGCGCGTGCGTGAATTAATGCGCGAGGCGCGCGATCGGCACCACGCCGATGTGATCGCGTTTCCCGAGTTAACCTTGTGCGGATATCCTCCCGAAGATTTGTTATTGCGCCCCGCCGTACTTGCGGCTTGCGCGAGCGAAGTGGACGCGCTGGCCACGGCGGCCACCGGTATCGCGGCGTATGTGGGGCATCCGCACAGCGTGGGCGAAGTGTACAATGCCGCAAGTTTTCTTTGTGATGGTGCAGTCGCTAAGATCGTGCATAAGCAAGCCCTGCCGAACTACACCGTGTTCGACGAAAAGCGCTATTTCCGTCCCGGTAGTGAATCGATGGTGGTCGATATTCGCGGCGTTCGGGTTGGCCTTTTGATTTGCGAAGACATTTGGGAGCCTGAACCTGCCGCAGGTGCCGTGGCCAATGGCGCCGAATTGCTGCTGATTATCAATGCGTCCCCGTTTGATACCGAGCAGGCGGCGGCGCGGGTGCAATTATTGCGGCAGCGTGCGCGCGACAATGGTGTGGCGATTGCGTATGTCAATTTGGTCGGTGGTCAGGACGATCTGCTATTCGACGGCGGCTCCATGCTGGTCGAACCAGACGGCACGGTGCGCGCGCAAGCCGCGGCATTTGTCGATGCGTTGTTGATTACCGAATTCGACAGCAGCACGCGGCGCTTCAACGCGCATGCCTGGCCGGTTGAAGCCGATTCCTCGCGCAGCGCCCGCGTTTATGCCGGGCTGGTGCGCGGCACGCGCGATTATGTCGAGAAAAATGGATTTGCCGGCGTGTTGCTCGGCTTGTCCGGGGGTATTGATTCGGCATTGACGTTGGCGATTGCGGTCGACGCGCTCGGTCCTGCGCGCGTAACCGCGGTCATGTTGCCCACGCGTTACACCTCACAACTTAGCCTGGATCAGGCCGCAGCACAGGCGCGACAGTTGGGTGTTCAGTACCAGATATTGCCGATCGAAGCACCATTACAGGGCTTAAACGATGCGTTGGCTGCGGTTTTTTCCGGTTGCGCTTCGGACGTTACCGAAGAGAATTTACAAGCCCGTTGCCGTGGTGTGTTATTGATGGCGTTATCCAACAAGTTTGGCCATATGTTGTTATCCACCGGCAATAAAAGCGAAATGGCGGTTGGGTACGCCACGCTTTACGGTGACATGTGTGGCGGGTTCGCGCCGTTAAAAGACGTCTACAAAACCGAGGTGTATGCGCTGTCGCATTGGCGTAATGCGCAAAGCCCGGTTATTCCATTGGCCGTGATTGAGCGCGCGCCCTCCGCGGAATTACGCGAAAACCAAACCGATCAAGATTCATTACCGCCTTATGACGTGTTGGACGCGATCTTAGAGCGGTTTATCGAAGGCGAACAATCGCAAACGGAGATGGTAGCGCACGGTTTCGCCGCCGATACCGTTCGCCGCGTGGTGCAGATGGTGCTGAAAAGCGAGTACAAACGCCGTCAATCCGCACCGGGGCCGCGCATCAGCCGGCGTGCGTTTGGCCGCGATCGGCGTTATCCGATTTCATCGGCGTGGCAGTGAGCTTGGTTTATTCGAATTGGTGTGCCTATTCCTTAAGAAACACGCGTGTTAAAGTGCCCGCACCCTTTCCACCCCGTGTTCGATTTCTTTGACGCCGATGCCCTTCCGCTGGCTGTTATTCCTCCTTAGTTGCTTTAGCGCCAGTGTCACTGCCGCCAGCAAATCGCAAGAATTGCACCCGGGCGAAACCCGTTTCGCCGAGGAAGTGGCGCGCGAGCGCGGTGTGGCAGTTCAAGAGGTTGTGGCGATCCTGGACAAAGCACGCTATCAACAAAGCGTGATCGATGCGATCTCCCGGCCCGCAGAATTAAAACCCTGGAAAGACTACCGGCCGATTTTCGTCACCGATCGCCGTGTTGGCGATGGCGTGGCGTTTTACCGCGCGAACGAAACCCTGTTGCGGCGAATCGAGGCGGAGTTTGGCGTGCCGGCCGCGCTGATCGTGACGATTCTTGGGATTGAGACCAATTACGGACGGACCACCGGGCGCTACCGTGTGCTCGATGCATTGGCTACGTTAGCGTTTTACTATCCACCGCGAGCGCCGTTTTTTCGCGATGAATTGAAACAATTGCTGATGCTGCGCAGTGCGCATTTTCCGTATGAACCGGAGCAGCTGATGGGTTCCTACGCCGGGGCGATGGGCTGGGGGCAATTTATGCCGACATCGATTGCGCAATTCGCGCGCGACTACGACGGGGATGGGAAAATAGATTTGTGGAATTCGTTGCCCGATATTTGCGCCAGTGTTGCAAATTATTTCGTGGCCCACGGCTGGGAAAAAGGCGGTCCGGTGACGCTTCGCGCGGAGGTCGCAACCGATGCGCGCGAATTGGTACCGGCCAATTTAGAGCCGGTGTACCCGCTTGATCAGCTGAATACGTGGGGGTACCGCATTGCGGCTAAAGTGGATGCGCAAACGCCAGCCACATTGATTAAACTGGATGGCGAACAAGGGCAGGAGATTTGGATTACGTTTCAAAATTTTTATGCGATCTCGCGTTACAACAAGAGTCCCTTGTATTCTTTAGCCGTAGTGCAATTAAGCGAAGCGATTGAGCGGGCGAAATCCAAGCCATGATCCATGATGCGCGGCGGTTTGCAGGGCTTGTGATAATAGCGCTGTTGGCGGCCTGCGCTGGATCACCGCCGCGTACGTCCCCTCCGCCCGCGCATCCCATCGCACCCCCGATATCTTCCGACGGCGGGCCGTCGACACCGCCCGACATCAGCCAGATACCCGAGCCCGTACCGCACGCGGAGCCATTATCCCGGTATGGCAATCAATCGCCGTATAATGTGCTTGGAACTACGTATCGTCTATTGCCCAGTGCGAAAGGATACGTGGAACGCGGTGTTGCGTCGTGGTATGGGACGAAATTTCACGGCCATATGACCTCAACGTTTGAACCCTACGACATGTATCAATTCACTGCCGCGCATAAAACCTTGCCGTTGCCGACTTATGCGCGCGTGACGAATTTGGAGAACCATCGCAGCATCGTGGTGCGGATCAACGATCGCGGGCCGTTTGTCGATAACCGGATTATCGATCTTTCGTATGTGGCGGCGATCAAGCTTGGTATTTGGGATAAGGGCACCGGTCTGGTCGAAGTGCGCGCGTTGGACCCGCAGCATCCGGATAGTCCGTTGCCGCAGGAGCAGGATGACGCTCAAGCCGCGGTGGCCACGAAATCGGCTGCGCCGCGTATTTATCTTCAAATAGGGGCCTATGCGCAGCGGGCAAATGCTGAACACGCGGCAATGCTGCTGGAACGCGCGCATCTTGGCGAGGTTAGAATTAGTGCAGTAGACACGACCGCGCACACGGTGCACCGCGTTCGCATCGGGCCGTTGGCCAGTGTGGACGAGGCGGATGGTTTAAGTCCAAAGATCGAACAATTGGGCTTAGGTAAACCGCGCGTAGCCATAGATGATTAACTCAAACCTAACCATATCGAGATTCAAAAAATGAAATGGCTGTATCCCATTACCCGCACGCTGTTTAGCACCCTCATTTGTGCGACATCGGCTTTTGCCCAAACACCGCAGCCGGTGCCGAAACCGGAACCTGCCGCCAAGGCGGCCGCGTTGACGGTGCCGGTGCCGCCGCCGCCCGCCTTGAGTGCCAAAAGTTATGTCTTGATGGATTTCACTACCGGTCAAGTATTGGCCGAGAACAATTCCGATGCGCGCGTTGAGCCGGCCTCGATCACAAAAATCATGACCTCCTATGTGGTTTCGGCGGAGCTTAGTGCCGCTAAGATCAAGTTGGACGATGAGGTGTACATCAGCGAAACCGCCTGGCGCGGAGGCGGCGCCGGCACCGAAGGATCGACCAGTTTTCTTGCGGTGCACTCCAAGGCGCCTCTAAAAGATTTGCTGTACGGAATGATTATCCAATCCGGTAACGATGCGGCAATCGCTTTGGCCGAGCATGTGGCGGGATCCGAAGAAACGTTCGCCAATTTGATGAACCAATACGCGGCGAAACTCGGCATGCTGGGCACGCATTTCGTCAATTCCAGCGGCCTGCCGGCGCCCGAGCATTACACCACGGCGCACGATATCGCGTTGCTGTCGCGCGCCTTGATCCATGATTTTCCGGAGGATTACAAGATCTACGCGCTGAAAGAGTTCGAGTGGAATGGTATAAAACAGCACAATCGCAATACGTTATTGTGGCGCGACGCAACGGTTGACGGTATTAAAACCGGGCACACCAAAACGGCCGGGTATTGTCTGGCGACATCAGCCAAACGCGGTGAGCAGCGCCTGATCGCGGTGGTGATGGGCGCGGCCAGCGAGAAGAGCCGTGCCGACGACAATCAATCGTTGCTGAATTACGGGTTTCGTTTTTTTGAAACCCACCGTTTGTACGAACCGAACAAGGTCCTGGCCACACCTGAGCTTTGGAAAGGCGAGGTCAACACGCTGTCGTTGGGCATTGCCGATGAGATTTTGGTAACGGTTCCGCGCGGACGCTACAACGATTTGAAGGCCACCATGGATGTTCCCAGCCGTTTGGTGGCGCCGTTTACGAAGGGCCAGGCATTGGGGCAATTGAAGGTGGCGCTGGATGGGAAAACCTTGGTAGAGCGCCCTTTGATCGTGCTGGCCGATGCACCCGAAGGTGGATTTTGGAAACGCTTTTCCGATGGCACCATGTTGTGGTTCCGCGGCGATAAAAAGAGCGAAGTATTAGCCACCCCGAGCACTCGCTGAGTTTGGTTGCGCTATGCGATCCCTCAATGACCTTCAACCGGAAAACCCGCAGCAGGGGTTTCAGTTTCCCGGTGTATTCGAGATCAGCGTGGTCGGTAAGGCCGTGATTGGGTTTGAGGCGCGCATCGTTGCGATTTTGTCCAGTCTTAGGCTTGCCGTGGTCGAAGGCAGTCTCAGCGTGCGCCCCTCCAAGGCGGGCAATTATGTTGCGTTGAACTTCAAGTTCGATTGTCCCAACCGGGAAAAGTACGATGCGGCGCATGCCGCTTTGCGTGCCGATGAGGCAGTGCGCTGGACGCTTTGACTGTGCCTAAGTTGTCTGCGCAACCGCTGCTCATCCGCCAGCTTGGTCGCCGAAGCTACGAACCGGTTTGGCACGCCATGCGCAGCTTCACCGATCGGCGCGATGAAAGTACCTTGGACGAGCTATGGATCGTTGAGCACGATCCGGTGTTCACGTTGGGCCAAGCCGGTAAATGGGAGCACATTTTACAGCCCGGTGCGATTCCGGTGGTTGCGGCCGACCGCGGTGGGCAGGTTACCTACCACGGACCGGGTCAATTGGTGGCTTACCCGTTATTGGACCTGCGCCGGCTGGGGATTGGGGTGCGGGAGCTGGTTCATCGCATAGAGCAAGCAATAATCGATACCCTGGCGCATTGGAGCATCGTTGGAACGCGCCAAGACGGCGCCCCCGGGGTTTACGTCAATGGCGCGAAAATTGCTGCGTTGGGGTTACGGGTGCGCCGCGGCTGCAGTTTCCATGGGTTGGCGTTTAACGTGGCGATGGATTTAGAGCCGTTTCAGCGCATTAATCCGTGCGGATTTCAGGGTTTAACCATTACCCAAGTGGTAGACTTGGGCGGCCCACCTAAGCTTGACCAAGTCGCCACGGTGCTGGTGACGGAGTTTGCACGGATTTTTAACCTGGCTGCCCGGGTTGCAAACCCCATCTAACTTTTAGACCTGGTGCAAAATCTAAGCCGGTGTTAGCGTGCCACTATGACGGAATCTCAAGCTTCGAACAAATCCATCCCGGTCATCGTCGTCGGGGAAAAACTGTTGGGTGAAGACAAAATCGCGCGTAATCGCGCCGATTTCAGCAGCGTGCCTTTGCTGCGCAAACCGAGCTGGATTCGCGTGCGCATTCCCCCTGGCAATGCGGTTGCGAAACTGAAGGCACAACTGCGCGCCAATGCGCTGGTTACGGTCTGCGAAGAAGCCTCTTGCCCCAATATCCACGAGTGCTTTTCCAAAGGCACCGCCACCTTCATGATTTTGGGCGAAGTGTGCACCCGGCGTTGTTCGTTTTGTGATGTGGCGCATGGCCGGCCGAAACCACCCGATGCCAATGAGCCCGCGAATCTGGCGCGCACGATCCGCGAGATGGGTTTGCGTTATGTGGTGATTACCTCGGTGGATCGCGACGATTTGCGCGACGGTGGCGCGGCGCATTTCGCCGAATGCATCCGTTTGGTGCGTGCCGAAAGCCCGTCGATCAAAATCGAAGTGTTAACTCCGGATTTTCGCGGCAAAGGCCGCATGGAGCGCGCGCTGGAGGCCTTAAAGGCGGCGCCTCCGGACGTGTTCAATCACAATTTGGAAACGGTGCGCGAGCGTTATAACGACGTGCGCCCGGGGGCCGATTACGATTGGTCTTTATTGTTATTGCAGCGTTTCAAGCAGCAGCATCCCGACGTTCCCACCAAGTCCGGCATTATGCTGGGCTTGGGCGAGACGTTGGAGCAAGTAAAGGACACGTTGAACGATTTGCGTGCGCATGCGGTCGATATGATCACGATTGGTCAGTATTTGCAGCCGACCCCGCATCACCATCCGGTATTGCGCTATTGGACGCCGGACGAATTCCAGGCGTTGGCCGATTTTGGCTATGACTTGGGATTTAGCCACGTGGCCTCAGGCCCGATGGTACGCTCGTCCTACCATGCCGATGAGATGGCGCATGCGGCCGGTTATGTCGAGGTGGCTTAAGCTTTATTTTGAGTAGCGTTAAAGTACGCGGAGAAATTTCATGGGCAAACACACATTTTGGATTGCTTTACTGCTGACGACCTCTGTCTCGGCGACAGCCGTTCCGGATCGCGCCGGCACAACGCTGCTTAAGGCCACCGACCAGGAAGCGCAGGCGGCGGTTTGGGCAACCCGGTTTTTGACTCGCTTTCATTACAAAACCCTGCCGCTGGACGATGCGATGTCGGCGATGATTTTCGATCGGTACCTGGATGCGTTGGACGCCGAGCGCGTGTTTTTCTTAAGCACCGACGTGGACGGTTTCAAGAGCGAGCGGACCAAGCTTGACGATGCCATCTACGATCAAGATCTGTCGACGCCGTTTGCTATCTTTAATTTGTATAAGCAACGCATCACCGAGCGCACCGCCTACGCTCGCGGACTGCTGAAGGCCGGGTTCGATTTCAGCAAAGACGAGACCTACGTTTATGAGCGCGAGAAAGCGCCGTGGGCGAAAAGTGTGGCGGAGCTCAACGATGTGTGGCGCAAGCGGGTTAAGAACGATTGGTTGCGTCTTAAGTTAGCCGGGAAAGACGATGCAAAAATTCGCGAAACCTTGGATAAGCGTTACGCCAATTATTTCGACCGCGTGCGGCAGCTGAACAGCGAAGACGTGTTTCAAACGTTTATGAACGCTTACGCCACGGCAATTGAGCCGCACACCAATTATCTTGGCCCGCGCGCTTCGGAAAATTTTGATATCGCGATGAAGTTGTCGTTGGAGGGCATCGGCGCGGTATTGCAGCGTGACGACGAATACACTGCGATTCGCGAAATCGTGCCGGGCGGGCCGGCTGCGCTTTCCAGCAAAGTGAAAGTCGGCGATCGCATTGTGGGTGTCGGCCAAGGTGAAAGCGGGCCGATCACCGATGTATTGGGCTGGCGTTTGGACGATGTGGTGGAGCTGATCCGCGGGCCGAAAGATTCGGTCGTGCGGTTGGATATTTTGCCGGCCGATGCGGGGCAGGACGGTAAGCACACGCTGTTGGCGTTGACGCGCAAGAAAGTCAGCATCGAGGAGAGCGCCGCGAAAAGCTCGATCATCGACATCAAAGACGGCGTCGACACGCGGCATGTTGGTGTCATTACCTTGCCCGGGTTTTATCAAGATTTCGACGCCCGCCGCCGCGGCGACAAGGATTACAAGAGCGCGACCCGCGATGTGGCCAAACTGTTGGCTCAATTTAAAAAACAGAACGTGGACGGCGTATTGGTGGATTTACGAAACAACGGTGGCGGCTCGCTGACCGAGGCCACGGAGCTTACCGGTTTGTTTATCGATAAAGGTCCGGTGGTGCAGGTGCGCAATGCGCAAGGCAAAGTCGAGGAAGATGAGGATTCCGCTCCGGGCATGGCTTGGGAAGGCCCGTTGGCGTTGTTGGTCAATCGCAATTCCGCGTCGGCATCGGAGATTTTTGCGGCCGCCATTCAAGACTATGGCCGCGGTTTAATCATTGGCGAGCCCACCTACGGCAAAGGCACGGTCCAGAATTTGGTCGATTTGGATCAAGTGGCGCAAAGCGAAAAACCGGTATTTGGCGAGCTTAAAATGACCATCGCCCAATTTTTCCGCATCAATGGCGGCACCACGCAATTGCGCGGCGTCACTCCCGATATCAATTTCCCGGTTACCGCCGATTTTGAAAAAAATGGCGAGCAGGCTAATGAAAATGCGTTGCCATGGACTTCGATTGAGGCCGCCCATTACAAACCAGTGGCCGACCTTAAGGACTTGATCGGATTGCTGGAAACACGCCACGATGCGCGGATCGCTAAGGATTCGGATTGGCGCAGTTTCCAGGAAGATATCGCTGAGTATCGCCGGTTGCGCAAAGAAACCACCTTGTCGTTGAATGAACAAGTGCGGCGTAAAGAGCGTGATCAGCAGGAAGCTAGGCGCTTAGCGCGCGACAAGACCAAGCCAGCCAGCGTGAAAACCGAGACAAACGATAACGGCTCAAAAGATTCTGCCGTTAAGCGTTCGTCCGTTGACTCACCCGATGCACCCAAGACACGAATCCAACCCGATGCGACAAACGAATCCGCACTCGGAAAAGCGGATTTGAATCGGGGCGGCATCGATTCCGACAATGCACCGATTAAGGGCGCTGCGCGCGGGGATGATGGTTTGCAAGCGGATGAGCGTGGTTTGAAAACCGAGTTGGCCCAAGAGCAAGAACAAAAGCAAGCCAAAGACGTGCTGTTGAATGAAGCGTTGCATATTTTGGTCGATGAAATTGGGCTGATTCATGCCGATACCAAGCTTGCTGCACGGGTGTTGCCGCATACTTCACCGCTGTCTAAGGATGATGCGCTGAATTGAGCCGGCTCGCCCCCTGCTCCTTGATTGAGGGAGCGGCTGATACCTCCCTCGGATTTTGCGCGCGCGCTCCTTCCCCCTTGATGGGGGGTGGATTAAGAAATTGCGCATTTGTTCTCGGCAAGAAGAGTAGGTAACTGCTACAGATTCACCATGCGAATGGTAGTTATAGCTGTAAATTACCCTATCGTAATAATACAACCGGGTCGGGTCGTTTGAGATTGCCATTATGAATAATTCCGCTTTAATTTTTTGCGTGAGCTTTTTTTGGGTGGTCGGTTATGCGCAGGCGGGAGAGTCATCCGCCGCCAAAGCGCCAATGAGTAAGCCGGTGATCGCAGCGCAAGTAGACCAGGGGATGCGCGCCTACATTGATCCGGTAACCGGTAAGTTGACCTCAACCCCACCCACGCAGGTGCAGCGCGCGCCTGCGCCACCGGAATTTCAATCGGACCGCTCCAAAGTGACTACGGAGATTCGTGAGGACGGCACCGAGATCGATTATCTCAATGGTCAAGGTGAACAAGCGATCGTTGCGCATCGCGGGGCGGACGGTAAATTGGAAATGATCTGCACGGACGTCGCTGAATCGAAAACCACGCCGCAACAGACGAAGGATCAGAGCAATGAGCGCTAAGATGCCATGGCTGATGCCTTTGATGTGCCTTGCGTTTGCGCTCTTCTGCGCACTAGGCGCAAGCGCCACCACGATTACCGTCATTAATAACGACGGCGCCGGTGAAGGGTTCAACGATCCCGGCGCTGCTGTTTCACCAGCGCCAGGCAATCCCGGCGCCACACTCGGTGCGCAACGGTTGTTTATTTTTCAGCAAGCTGCCAATCAGTGGGCGGCATTGCTGAATTCTACGGTGGAAATCCGCGTGCAAGCCGCGATGAATCCGCTGACTTGCAGCGGTACCTCGGCGACCTTAGGTTCAGCAGGTCCGGTGTCCACCGCCAGCAACTTTACTGGCGCGCCACGGGTTAATATTTCTTACGCGATTGCCGAAGCGAATGCGCTGGCCGGTTCGGATTTAACGCCGGGCAGCGACGATATTACGGCTCAATTCAATGTCGATATCGACAATGGCACTTGCTTAACCGGTGTTGCCGGTTGGTATTACGGAACCGATTCCAGCTCAGTGCCGAGCAATCGGGTGCCCTTGTTACCGGTGGTGTTTCATGAGTTGGGCCATGGCCTCGGGTTTATCTCACTCGTTAGCACCAGTACCGGCGCCTATTTGTCCTCGCGGCCACCGATATGGAGCAGTTATTTGTTTGATGAAGGAACGGGTCAGCTTTGGAATGCGATGAACAATGCGCAACGCTTAACCTCGACCACCAACGATCCAAACCTAGTATGGACTGGGCCGCGTGCGAGCAAACAGTCGACCAAGTTTTTGGGTAGGCAGCCGAAAGCAATCTCAATACGCCGGCCGGAATTGCCGGGCAATACGACGTGCAAACGGCTTCTTTCGGACCCACCGTGCCCTTAGCCGGCGTCACTGCCGATGTCGTTCTCGTGAACGACAATGTGGCAGGTGCCATCGACGGCACGCATCCAACGGCCGGCACCGTCAATGACGGTTGCGAGACACCGTTCACGAATGCCGCGCAGGTCGCAGGCCATATCGCTTTGATCGATCGCGGTTACTGCAATTTTTCGGTAAAAGTAAAAAACGCTCAGTTGGCTGGCGCGGTTGCGGTATTAATCGCGAATAACGTGGCGACAGGTTTACCGCCGATGGGCGGCAGCGACGCCACCATCACCATCCCTTCTTATGGAATCACGCAGGCTTTGGGCACTTCGATGAAATCGAACCTGCCAGCACCCGGGGTGAATGCCACGTTGGGTTATGGCACCGATTTGGCCGGCACCAATCAAGGTTGCGTCAGGATGTATGCGCCAAACCCAGTGGAGTCGGGCTCTTCGGTATCGCATTTTCATTCCGCAGCCAATCCGAGTTTGCTGATGGAGCCATCGCTAAACACGTCGATTTTCAATAGGGTCGATTTGACCTTACCGCTGTTTCAAGACATCGATTGGAGTACCAATCCCGAAGACATTCTATTTATCGACGGTTACGACGATAACCCGTGCCAGCACGTGCAGCCGTAAGTCGAACGGGTAGTCACCGTAAAAGTATTGGGCAATCAATGCAGCGCTGATCGTGCCGGTGGCTAGCCAATAAACTGTGGTATATCCAAACTAGGAAAAAATGGGTTGCGGTTGTTTCCGGAGCGCACAGCGCCGTGAAACAGAAATTTCGATGTATTCATTACAAGTGCATAATTTCATTTCATAGGCGTCGTCATTCCCGCGAAAACTGGAATCCAACTTTTGGCCTCATGTGGGCTGATGGATTTCCGCTTTCGTGGGAATGACGATAATGAGTTTTGAAGTGAAAATGGAATTGATCATCGCCACCGCTCTGCCTTAATTCTGCCCTAAATCCTCCTCATTCCCCTGCTGCAATAACGCTCAGACCCTATCAGGAGCGCGCCCGTGGCAGTCAGCACCATTTTCCAATCCGTAACCCTCAAGGTGCTTGGCATCGGCTTTCTGGCACTGCTGATGTTGATTCCATTGACGCAAGTACAAGACTTGATTCGCGAGCGCGAAGGGTTGCGTCGCGCGGCAATCGCGCAGATCGCGCAGCGTTGGGGTAGTGCGCAAATGATCGGTGGTCCGTTGCTGGTTATTCCAAAGAGCTACAAAATCGAAACCAGCACCGGTTGGCATACCACGGATGTTTCCGATGTTGTGTTGCCGGATCGGCTGGAGATTTCGGGCCAATTGGTAGTGGAGCAGCGCCATTACGGTATCTATTCCACGCCGGTCTATACCGGTGATTTAAAAGTGCACGCGCATTTTTTGCGTGCCGATCTAAAAGCATTAAAGCGCGATGATTTGGATGTTGAATTGAAGCGTAGCGAGTTGCGGCTGCCAGTAACCGATGTGCGAGGATTACGTCGGGTAGCGAAAGTGAGTATGAATGGTTTGGAGGTTCCCACCGCGCCAACCAGCGGTGAAGTCGCGGGAATGAGCGCCATCGTCGTGCCGATGGATGCTAAACAGATCGGGGCGGAGGGCTTTGATATTGATATGGAGCTGACCTTAGCCGGTACAGAGTCCTTGCAGTTTTTACCATTGGCCAGGCACAGCGATGTGAGTCTTACAGCACCCTGGAAAGATCCGAGTTTCGTCGGAGCCTTTTTACCGGCGGAGCGACACTTCAACGCGGAGCAATTCGATGCGCATTGGCAGGTGCTCGACCTGAATCGCCGTCTTGGACAACACTGGGAAGAAGATAAGGTGAGCCACACCGATTTGGCCAACGCCGCGTTTGGGGTGGAGTTATACCAGCCGGTCGGTTTGTACCAGCAGAATACGCGTGCAGGGAAATACGGTGTGCTGTTTATTGGGCTCAGTTTTTTGACGTTTTTCCTATTTGAAGTGCTGCGGCGTTTGCGCGTGCATCCGGTGCAGTATGTGCTGGTGGGTTTGGCGCTTTGTACGTTTTATGCGGTGCTGTTGGCTTTGTCGGAGCAAATCGGTTTCACCTGCGCCTACCTGGTTGCCGCGATTTGCGTTGTGCTGATGGTGGCCAGTTACGGCAGCGTAATGCTGGGTGGGCGGCGTCATGGAGTGATGCTGGGCGGCTTGTTGGCAATGGTGTATGGCTTGTTGTATGGGCTGGTGGTGAGTGAACAGTATTCCCTGCTAATGGGGTCCATCGCCCTATTGGCCACGATTGCGTTGATGATGTACCTGACGCGGCGCGTGGACTGGTATGGATTAAGCTCGCGTGAAGAGCTGGTAGCCACGCCGCGGCAAGCCTGAGAGAATCGGTCTATGAACCTATTAGCGATCGAAACGGCGACTGAGATGTGCTCGGTCGCTTTGTGGACTAACGGCGAGATCTTGGAGCGTGCCGAATTGGCGCCACGCAGGCATGCGGAGTTGGTATTGCCGATGATCGCGGACCTATTGGCGCAAGCCGGTATTGCGCGCAGCGCGCTCGATGCGATTGCTGTGGGTCGCGGGCCGGGGGCGTTTACCGGTGTGCGCTTAGGCGTGTCTTTGGCGCAAGGTTTGGCGTTGGGCCTCGACATTCCGGTATTACCGGTATCATCGCTCGCGGCATTGGCGGATGCGGCACCGAACAACGGCGCTGCCATATTAGCCACCATCGATGCGCGCATGGGTGAGGTGTATTGTGGGGTGTATCGACGTACACCCAATGGTGGTATCGAATCAATCCATGCCGAAAGCGTAGGCCCCGCAGAAAAAATCCATTTACCGGAACTTGCGCAATGGAACGTTATTGGGTCCGGTTGGAATGTATATCGGGAGGCTTTGCAACAACACCTTACCGGCACAGTGTTTTGGTCCGATGGAGCGCGTTATCCGCAAGCGCAAGCGATTGCGCGCTTAGCCGAGCCTTTGTACCGCGTGGGTGCCGGGTTGCTGCCGGAGCTCGCTTTACCGGTGTATTTGCGCGATAAAGTGGCATTGACGATTGAGGAGCGCCGGGCCGCGGCGGCATTAACGCAATAGCAGCAGCGTGCTTAAACCTAAGAACGAAGCAAACCCGCAGCAGTCGGTAACGGTGGTTAGGATCACACCGCCGGCGAGCGCCGGATCGATCGATAGGCGCCGTAACAGCAGGGGAATCGCCACTCCGGATAGGGCCGCCGCCACCAGATTGATTACAATCGCGGCACCGAAGCACAAGGCCAATACATCGTCGTGAAAGATCAGCCAGACGGCGCAGCCGACGACCAACGCCCATAGAATGCCATTGGCCAAACCGACCAAAAGCTCCTTGCGCAGCAATGGGATGGCATTGCGAAAACTGACCTGATCGAGCGCCAAGGCGCGCACCATCAAGGTTAGCGTCTGCGTTCCCGCAACGCCGCCCATGCTGGCGACGATCGGCATTAATACCGCGACCGCGACGACTTTTTGCAATATCCCTTCGAAGTTACCAATCACCCAGGAAGCCAAAAATGCCGTCAAAAGATTGATGCCAAGCCAAATCGCGCGTCTTCGGGTGGTGCGTGGAACGGGGGCGAATAGGTCTTCGTCTTCATCAAGACCCGCGGCAGTCAGCACTTGGTGCTCAGCTTGTTCGCGGATGATGTCCACCACATCATCGATGGTGATTTGTCCAATTAGCACATTGTTCGCATCGACCACCGGGGCGCTGACCCAGTCATGGTCCTCGAACTGTTTCGCGACCTCAGGTTCAGGCGTATCAGCATGGAAAGCCGGCGCGGTGTCGTCGATTAAGCGGTTGATCGGGGTGTCCGGATCGGCGGTCAGCAGGGACGCCAACGAAATGCGCCCGAGATATTGCTTGCGCCGGCTGACGACGTAGATGTGGTCGGTGGCCTCGGGCAACTCGCCGCGAAAGCGCAAATAACGCAACACCACGTCGACATCGACGTCGGCACGCACCGTCACCACATCCGGATTCAACAAGCGCCCGGCGGTGCCTTCCTCATACGCCAACATGCGCTCCAGGCGTTCGCGGTTCTCGCGGTCCATCGATTTCAGCACTTCCTCGATGACCGTGTGCGGCAAATCGCCCATCAGATCGGCAAGATCGTCGATATCCAGCGTTTCCGCCGCCGCGACGATTTCGTCGGTGTCCATGTCGGCGAGTAAGTCTTCACGCACATCATCGTTAACGTGCACTAAGACTTCGCCATCGTCTTCCGGATCAACCAAACCCCAGACGATTTCGCGTTGATCGGGCGGCAATGATTCGAGCAGATTGCCGATTTCGGCCGGCGCCAACGTATTGACCAAACGCTTGACCGGTCCCAAGCGACCCGAATCCAACGCTTCGGCGAGCAGCTTAAGCTGCTTGGCGGCTTTTTCGTGGCGGGCAATGTGGGCCATAACTTCCTTGAGAGTGAATCGCTAACTTAAGGGTGGTGCGCCGTGTCGATGGGGTTTGTCGCGTTGTTTTCGGTTATCGCGCCAGTATCCTTGACGGACTGGTAAAGCAGCTCATTCAGTTTTGGCAGCAGGACTTCGGTTAGGCGGGCCCGACCGACGATGTTATTGTGGTACAAATCGAAGAATGTTGTGCAATCGGTTTCCTCGCCGTTGTTGAACAACTCAGTGTAATCCAAAACGTGGATAAGCCCTTCTTTTTCCAAGGGCTCAAGAATTGATCGCGCCCACTCGTGCAGGCCGGTTCCCAATAGATCATTCGTCCAAATTCTGTGCACCGGCATAAATACAACGATCGGCGGTTGCCGCCAATGCAATTGCCGCAATTGCCCTTGGATCAAGGTTTGGGTTTTTTTCATCCACGGTGGTAGTTCGTGGCGCATCAGTTCGTGAAAATCGATGCCTTGCTGGGCTCCGGCGCGCACCTGGGTGCACTGGTCAAGCACGCTCTTAAGATGGGCGTCTGCGGATACATCAATCGCATCGCAATCCGGTACGTGCTTAAGCTCGATACCGCACAAATTAAAGGATTCGTCGGCGTTGTTGAACAATACGTTCGCCGGTGGAATGGCGCGATAGTGTAAAAGTTTTACTTGGCGCTGGATCGGGTGCCGCACCAGGTCTTGGATGTCCTCGCGATAAGCGAACAAGGCGGAATAAAGGCCGTAGGTGGCGAGGTTGTTGCGATCAAACGGAACGTGTTCCGCCATCCAGGTGGTGTCGGACAAGGTATGGAACGGATAGGCGATGCCGAGTTCGTATTCACCGTTGCCGGCGAAGATGAAATCCTGTATTGATAAGGCGATAACGCCGCCGCGGATTTCCGGGTGATGCTGCGCGAGCCACTGGGTAAATACGCCAATGCTCATCCAATGCGTTCCCGGCATGCTGAGGTTGGCATGGGTAAAACCCAAGCTCTGCGCCGCACGCTTCACCAATTGGTGGTCGATGCCGTATTCCGGGCGCGAGCTACCGATCGTAACGAAATCGATCGGTTCCAGCGCCTTGTCCTCAAGCGCCCGTTTAATGCGGATGCTGGTTCCGGCGTGGCTGAGCGGGTATGCAAAGCGCTCCCATACACCCATCCGAAACAACCATTCGGTCAGCGCCAGCAACAGCAAAGGTATGACGAACTTCAGGTAGCGCATAAATTAAAATTGAAAATAAATAAAAGGTATTGTCGTGCCGGGAGTGAACCAGATTAACGCCAACAGGATCACGCTCATCGCGAGCGCGAACTTCGGGCCGCGGTCCACGTTCAAGCGATGCTTGAGCTTTCCATAAAAACCTAGGAACTGACTTGCAACCAGCATCAGGATTAATAGCGCAAGGCCAAGATGGGTTCCGGCGATAAAATCGTGGGTGGTTGCGCGGAATAAATTGCGCAGCATTGCCAGGCTGTCCTCCAGGGTTTTCGCTCGGAAAAAGATCCATGCGAAGCACACCAGGTGAAAAGTTAGGAACCAGCGCACGCAGCGCATCAGCGCCGTTGGCGCGTTCCAGAACGGCAAACGGAACAGCAGCAGTCGTTCCATGACCAGATAGCTGCCGTGCAAACCGCCCCAGATAACAAAGTTCCAGCTTGCACCGTGCCACAACCCGCCCAGCAGCATGGTGATCATCAGGTTCAGTAACGTGCGCCACTGGCCTTTATGGCTCCCACCCAAGGAAATATACAAATAATCGCGCAGCCAACGCGATAACGTCATATGCCAGCGACGCCAAAAATCCTGAATGCTTTCAGCGATGTATGGGTAATTGAAGTTTTGTGGGAATTCGTAACCTAACAACAAGGCACAGCCGATCGCGATATCGGTGTAGCCGGAGAAGTCGCAATAAATTTGGAATGCGAACGCATAAACAGCAAGCAAGGTGGTCCAGAAACCCGCGCCCGAGGGATGATCGAATACGGGATCCACCACCCCGGCAAGACTGTCGGCGAACACCATCTTTTTAAGGAAACCGAATGCGATCAACACCAATGCACGCTGTGCTTTAGCGAAATCAACGCGACGTTCGCGGTCGAGTTGTCCGAAGAACTCGCTGGCGCGCACGATGGGTCCCGCTTCCAATTGCGGGAAGAACGCCACTACCAGGGCGTAATCCAGCAGGTTGCGCCGCGGCGGCAGCACGCCGCGGTAGACGTCAATGGTGTAACTCAAGCTTTGAAAGGTATAAAACGAAATACCCACCGGCAACAATACGTCAAGCGGTGTGATGTGCACAGCCGAATTCATCACGATGGCACCCTGGTTAATGCTGTCGATTATCCAATTCGCGTATTTAAAAATGCCGAGGAAACCCAAGTTCACCAAAACACTGATGGCGATCAGGCGCTTGGGTTTGGCGCTGACCGCCAAACGCAGACCGATCAAATAGTCGATTAGAGTCGAGAACCAAATCAGCAGTAAATACTCCCAATGCCATTGGCCATAAAAATAGTAACTGGCGAGCAGCAACATCCATTTCTGCGCCGTGGGGTACGGCCTGAAATATTGGTTTAACGTCAGAACGACGAGAAAGAAAACAACAAAATGCAAGGAATTAAACAGCATCGATACGTTCCGCTTTTTTTATAGTTATGGGGCGCATTCCGATTTCATTACGATAAAAAATTATCTCGCAGTGGCTGCAGGTACAGCCTCGCTATTTTTGTGGGTTGCCAATCCAAAGCAGCCAACGCATTTTAAGCAGCCTTGATCAGTACCAATTCAAATGCTTGGCCATCCTCGCTGGTTGCATCCCAATGTGCTACTTCCAGTCCGACGGCAGGGGCGTGCTTAGCGAACCAGGTTCGTGACAGGTAACTGATGTGCGCCGGCACGTGAAGATATGAGTATTCCAACCAGGGTTTAATGCCTTGTTGCGGATCCCAATTCACCGGACGAAACGGGGCTGTCACAAACAGCTTTCCACCCGGGAGCAGGCGCCTGGCAATGCGGTTCAGCATATCTTTGGGTTCAATCAGGTGTTCGATAACATGGGTCATCGAGGCGAGTTTGAATACGGGTTGATCGGGAATCGCATCAATGGTGCCGACGACGTAACTGTCCACCCAAGCGCAATGGGATGCGCATTCGGCGCTCACATCCTGGGCGACGGTAACCACACCCGGTTCCAATGCCTTGCAGGCACGCGATACCCAAGCAAGACCCGCGCCGATTTCGAGAACGCTTTCGCCGCTGGCCGGAAGCAGCTTCAGATTGCGCATTGATGTGGTGTAATACTCGAGGATTTTCTCAACTTGGATAGGATCGGTATAGTGTGCATCGGAGAATTGCACGGAATCTTCATACAATTGTTTAAGATCGAGCTGTGTCGGCGTAGGGCTTAGATAAACGCCATCGCAACCGTCGCAATACACCAGTGCGAATTTTGCAGTATGGAATTTGCCGGGATGCGTGGTTGGCACAGGGCCTAACGGGCGAATGCCCCGCTGGCCGCACATTGGACACCGTTTCCCAAATAACCGTCGCAACATGATTCATCCCACTTCGATTTACTGCACATAATGCCATGAACGCATCATTTGAACGATCTTCCAGTACCCCAATCAATTCCGCTGTGTTGGCAACGTGCGCCAACTATGCTCAGCAGTTTCGCGCCGCAGAACCTTTCCGGCATGTGCTTATTCCGAATTTTCTCAATGAAAGTCTATGCCGTCGCCTGCTCTTAGATTTCCCTCGCTTTGAGGACCGCTATGCCCTCAATGAAATGGGGCACGTGGGCGGCAAAGCGGTGCGTATGGATGTCTCCGGTTTATCGCAGGCTTACCAAGAGATCGACCGTTATTTACAAACGGACGAATTTTTAAACTTTGTCTCGAGCGTTACCGGTATTCCAAACTTGCTCTACGATCCAGACTATGTCGGAGGAGGCACGCACGAGAACCGTCACGGCCAGGGTTTGGATCAACATGTCGATTTCAATTATCACCCCGGGACCCGCTGGCATCGGCGCCTGAATTTGATTGTGTACCTTAACCCGGAGTGGGATGAGGCTTGGGGCGGCAATCTTGAACTGCATTCGGACCCTTGGAGCGGAACTAATGATCGGATAAAGCGCATCGTGCCGTTGTTCAATCACGCCGTGATTTTTGAAACGACGGAAACGTCGTGGCATGGGTTTTCAACGATTCAATTACCGCAAGATCGGCAGGGGTTGTCGCGTAAATCTTTTGCCATATACCTTTATACAAAAGAACGACCGCAGCAGGAAACCGCACCGACGCATGCGACGGTTTATGTGCCGGAAGCGATGCCGGCGCACTTGTCCTCGGGAAGCGTATTAAGTGCGGCGGATATCCAAGCTTTGCAGCAGCGTTTTGAGCGGATGCTGACGCAGCTTAAATTTTTATATGAGCGTGAAAAAGAGTTCGGAACGCAAATTACCAGGCTCGAACAAGCGTTGCAGGAGGCGCGCGACGCGCAGAAATTGGAGCTGCAAGGTTATGTGATTCAGCCGCAACCATTGCGCGGACGTTGGCCCGATGGCTGGTTTAGCCGAAATTTCAGTACGGTATTTGTGCCAACTCGGCGCGCGCACGGTTTGCTATTGGATGTTTGGGTGCCGTTGGATCTTCCTGAAGATCAGGTGTTGAGCATTGCGTTGGCTGGGAAGCGGTATGAGCACCGCATTAAGCGGGGTAATCATGCCGTTGTACGGTTGCCGTTGACGGCCGAAAAAGATGAGCTTATCGAATTGACGATTCAGGCAACGCAGGAATGGACACCAAGTCACAGCGGGACCGCAAGCGACGATCGCGCGTTAGCGTATCGATTGATCAGCGCCGTATTGGAACACTCCCCTTAAGATGGCGGTGTTTTCGAGCGCCTGTGCTTGCCTAAGATGAGTCGTTTGAACGTTATAAAAACAGGGCGGTTCTTTAATTTAAGCGCAGGTTTTTCTAAACAATGCCATGACAGCATGGCAATCAGCAGCGTTATAGGGAAACTGATCAGAAAAATAGCCATGGGTTTTGGCTCGGATAGGTGATGCGCAACAGCCTGCTCGATCGGAAAGCCCCATAGATACAGCCCGTACGAATAATCGCCGAATCGGTTAAAGAAGTGGAAATTGGTGCAATAGGCGAACCAAAAACAGAAATAGCCCAAAGTAAGGCCGAACATCGGCATAAATCCCGATGTGCCATGCAAGCACCAGCACAGGAAAGCCAGCGCAAGCAAAACATAGCCGTTAATCGGGATGGTATCGCGATTGATGTAGCAGAATGCGCCCAACGCAAACAGCGCGCTTAAGCCAAAAAATTCCGCCTGATAACTGATCAAAGGCACCGATGCCGGCGCGGTTATGCCGAGAATGAACAAGCCGATCAAAGCCGCATTGCCTAATTGGTGGTGCTTCAGAATGCGCAGCACGCCCAAGGCGGCGACGTACAAATACATGCGAACTTCTGCCGGCAGCGTCCATAAGCATCCGTTTACTATGTCCTTAAGGGGGTTGTCGGTAAACACGCCGGGCAGCGTCCAGGCCAATTGATCGAATGTCATGTTGATCAAGACATAGTTTCGCGTGGCCGGATCGGTCCAATACGGGATTAGAGGCAAGTTCGTATAAAACGCCCCGAGCACGAATGCGGTGAATCCCACGCAAACAAAATACGCCGGCAGAATACGTAAAACACGCGACTTGATGAAATCGCCGATGTCATCGCGGCGAAGATAGCTGCCTGTGACGAGAAACCCGCTGATGACAAAAAATAGGTCCACGGCGATGGAGCCGGTATAAACGCCGGGACCCCAATTTTGCCGCGCGATAAAATCACCCGCCGCGCCGGCACTGCCGGCCGTGGCGTAACTATGGCCGAAAATCACCAAGGCGGCGGCGATAAAGCGCAATAATAGGAAGTTGTCTTGGGGTTGCTTAAGACACTCGGCTAAGGTTCGACAATGTGGCCTCGCCGGTTGCATCCTGTGTTCCTTAAAGGTTGGTAAATTTGCAGCTAAAGCTAGCGTCGCAAATGCGCCAACAAGCGCTTCGCGAAATACCACAACCGCCCAGCGCGCCCGGCGTTAAGCGCAGTTTGTGCTTGATCGAGCTGGCTTTGCAAATGCTGTAGATCCCGATACAAACGTTGATTGTGCTGATCGCGGCGCGCCAATAAAGCGGAGATCTCATCGATGCTACCTACGTCAAGTGTCGTGCCAGGTTGGAAACGCGATGGCAAGGGGCGGTCGACATAAATGGTCGAATGCGTATCGGTGGTTTCATCGTTGGGCCGGTCTTTCGTATAAAAATACAGCGCGATCGACTTGCGCGAGAGCGATTTTTTATCATCCGGAAGTTGGATGCGACTAAACCCGTGCCAACTCCATTGCGTGGTTTCAAAGATCACACAGCGGTTGTATAAGGGCGTGACAAGTGTCATTCGATTGTCTTTATCACGGGGATTGGTGTGCAGCTCCAGCGAGCCGCCCCATGCATCGTGCCATTCGTGGTTTAGGTAAACGATCAGGTTCAAGCGTCGGTGCCAGCGCTCAATCGGATGACGATTGAAATCGATGTGCGGATCGAGATCTTGGCCTTCGCGGTTTTCGTGCGTACCGCCGCCGAAATAATAAGGATCGTAAAGAAGCTGCGAAATACCGGTAATACGACTGATTAAATCCAGAAATTCGGGTGACTGGATCGTCGCATCCAGAGTGGCGAAACCTTCACCCAATTTGCGAATTTGCTCTACGGTGGATTTGCCGCCCAATTCGCCAGCTTCGTTACGGGCGTTGCCCAAAATGAATGGCGGAAATTCGGCCAGCAGTTGTGCGCAATAATCGGGGGCGAAAAAATTTTCAATCACGACATGACGAAACGGCGCACGTTGCTGAAACTGTGCTGAAAATTCAGGCAATTGGTGAATAAGAGCCGGATTGATTGGTGTGGGCAACATGGGAAGATACTTGGGTTAAGGATTCATTATGCCTGCATACGCGCAAGCACCCGTTCGATACCCGCGTGCGTAGTTGCGCGTAACAGCGCCGTGGATTGTTTGCGCAAGCGCGCATAGTTGCATTGCGCAATTTGTTGGCGGATTTCGAGCAACGAAGTTGGGTGCATGCTGAAGTTGGTAAGGCCCAGCGCCAACAACAATGCGGTGTAGCGCGAATCCCCGGCCATTTCCCCGCACAACGAAATGGGTTTCTTCGCGCGCGCCCCGATGTTCAGTGTTTGCGCGATGAGTTTCAGCACGGCGGGGTGTGCCGGGTCGTAGAGGGAACCTAAAGCGTCGTTGTTGCGATCGGTGGCCAAGGTGTATTGAACCAAATCGTTGGTACCAATGGCGGCGAAATCGAGTTGTTTGATGAAGGTGGGCAGCGATAAGGCCGCGGCCGGAACCTCGATCATGGCGCCGAGCTCAAATTGATCGGCTATTTCGTGACCATCGCTGCGCAATTGCCGCGCGCATTGATCGATCAACGCACGCACTGCGATGATTTCTTCGCCGCTGATGACCATCGGTATCAAGATGCGCACCGGTCCGAAACCGGATGCACGCAAGATGGCGCGCAACTGCGTCATGAACAACGCCGGGCGCAGCATGGACAGGCGTACACCGCGCACGCCGAGAGCGGGATTGGGTTCGTATTCCAATGCCAGGCCGGTGGAATCGGATTTATCGGCCCCGACATCCAAGGTGCGTATCGTTACCGGAAGACCCGCCATGCCAAGTACCACGTCGCGATAGGCGGTGAATTGCTCTTCTTCATCTGGCAGTTCGCGGCGTTGCAAGAAAAGAAATTCAGTTCGGTATAAACCGATGCCGGCGGCGCCGAGCGTGCGCGTTTGGGCAATGTCGGCGGATAACTCGGCATTCGCGTATAACTTAATTTCTATCCCATCGTTGGTGCGGGTTTCGACGTTTTTATAACGCAGCAACGCGCGCGCATCGCGCGTGGCATCGCGTTGATATTGGCGATAGCGCGCGAGATCCTGCGCCGTAGGGTGCACGATCACCTCGCCACGATCGCCGTTAATCAGCACCAGGTCGTCGTCGCAGATGTGCGCCAGCGCGTCGTGCGCGCCAATCACCATCGGCAACCGCATGCTGCGGGCAAGAATGGCGCTGTGCGACAGCGTGCTGCCACCGGTGGTGACAATGCCAAGCACGCCGTGCTCGCTTAAATGGGCAAGATCGGCCGGGGCGATGCTGTCGCTGACGAGAATCTCGCCGACGCGTTCGGCAATTTTGCGTTCTGCCAAGGTGGTGTCGCGGGCAAGCGCCTCTTGTACGCGGCCGATAACGTGGTCAATGTCTTCGCTGCGGCTGCGCAGATACGGATCGTCGATGGTGTTAAACACCGCCACCAAACGGTCGCGCTGCATTTTCAGTGCGGCGCTGGCATGGTGACCCAAGCGGATTAAATCGAATAAACCGGAGGTGAGTTCCGGGTCTTCCAATATCATGCTGTGAGCGTCGATAAATTCGCCCACTTCACGCGCCAGCGCGCCTTGCAGTTTATCGCGCAGCTGTTTGAGTTCCTCGCGTACCTGGCGTAAGGCCGCTTGCAGGCGTGCGATTTCGGGTTCGATTTCAGAGTCAACCAGTCGACGCTCATCGACCACCACTTGGCTTGGCTGCTCCAGGCGCGCACGCCCGAGCGCCATGCCGCGCGCCGCTCCATTACCGGTAAGGACAAAGCGCATCAGTGGCCCTCGTCGAATTTGCGCTCGAACAAATCAAGCAGGGCCGCAATTGCGGCTTCTTCGTCCTTACCGTCGGCGCGCAGTCGTATCTGCACACCTTGACCGGCCGCCAGCATCATCACGCCCATGATGCTTTTTGCGTTCACCTCGCGGCCGCGGCAAATGATGAAGACATTGCATTCATAATTTTGCAGCAACTGGACCAGTTTCGCCGAAGCGCGCGCATGCAGGCCCAATTTATTGCTGATGGTAATGTCGCGCTCAAGCATGATCGATCACGATTCCGGCGCGCCCACCGGCGGCTGCCGTTTGGGCCAGTTCATCGAGTGTGTGCTCGGGGTAGTTCATTACCCGCAATAGCATCGGCAAATTGAGACCGGATACCCGCCGCAGGGTTAAGCCAAGGGTCGTGAGTCGTTGCGCTAAGTTGCTCGGCGTGGCGCCGTAGAGGTCGGTCAATACCAGTACCCCGGAACCTTTGTCCAAATCGCGCACACGCTTGGCCGCGTCGCGTAAAATCGTCTCCGGATCGTTATTGGGGTTGACCTCAACTACATCAAGCGGCAGTGGGAAATTCCCTAAAACATGCCGCGCGGCTGCAATCAACGCCGGCCCCATGGCTTCGTGGGTCAATAACAATACACCAACACTCATTGCGGGGATTGCCTCAATATTTGTATAAGATGCAACGTGCCCGTCGTGCACGCCACGTTTTAATCGTCATTCCAGCTCACGATGAAAGATCAGCACTTGCTCGCGCGTGGCGCGAAAATGCTCGGCCAAACGTTCGGCCAAGTATACCGAACGATGGCGCCCGCCCGTACAACCGATGCAAACGGTAACATAGGACCGGTTGTCGGCTTCAAAACGCGGAATCCACGCATCCAGAAAGCCGACCACATCTTGTAAGTAGTTGCTAACTTCTGGTTGACTCGTTAGGTATTCCCGAACCGGTGCATCTTTGCCGGATAAGGGGCGCAATCTGGGATCCCAGTGCGGATTAGGTAAGCAACGCGCATCGAACACAAAGTCCGCGTCCTTGGGCACGCCATGCTTGTAGGCGAACGATTCGCACAGCAGCGACAGCGGGCCGCTTGCCATGCCAAGCTCGGTGGCAATCAATCGTTTTAACTGATGAACATTGAGGTCGCTGGAATCGATGACCCGATCGGAGATCGCCATGACCGAGCGCAACAAGTTGCGTTCTCGCGCAATGGCATCGGCCAGCGACAGCCCACCGGCCGATAAGGGATGGCGCCGGCGCGTCTCCGAATAGCGCTTGATCAAGACTTCGTCGCGGGTATCCAGGAAGATCAGTTGATAGTCGATGCCGCCTTTGGCTAAGTCGGCGAGAATTTCTGGAAGGCGGTTAAGATCCTGCGCGCGGTTGCGCACATCAACACCGACCGCAACCCCGGGATACAAGTTCGTTTGCGAAGCGGCGGCCGCTGCGATGAACTCCGGCATCATTGCGCATGGAAGGTTATCGACGCAGTAGTAATCGAGATCTTCAAGCGTGCGTAACGCCACGGTTTTGCCTGAACCCGATAAGCCGCTGACCACCACCAACCGGGCGATCGGATTGGCGAGTTTCTCCTTGTCTTGGGTCACCATGGCGTTTGCCGGCGCATTTGATGCGCTTGACGATCGATAAAGGTTTGCGCCGGGTCAATGCCTTTGGATTTCAGCATATGGCTGCGCACGGCGGCCTCGACCATGACCGCGAGGTTACGCCCGGGGGCTACGGGAATCGTCATTTGTGGGACATTCACGTCCATGACTTCCCGGTAGCTGACGTCGCCGTACAGCCGCTTCAATCCATCGGTATCGGGAAGGCTCGTGTCAGGTGTGGATAAATGCACAATAAGACGAAGATATTTGTTTGTTTTTACTGCGGTATGCCCGAACATCTCGCGAACATTCAATACGCCCAATCCGCGGACTTCCAGTAAGTCCGCTAGCATGGGAGGGCACGAGCCATCGATCACATCCGGAGCAATCAGGGTGAATTCGGGCGCGTCATCGGCAATCAAGCGGTGGCCGCGTGTGATGAGTTCTAACGCCAACTCGCTTTTGCCGGAACCGGACTCACCGGTAATCAGGACGCCGATCGAATACACTTCGATAAACACGCCGTGCAGCGTGGTTTTGCGCGCTAATATGCGCGAGAGGTGGTACAGCAGGTAAGTCAGCAGTTCGTGTCCGCGCTTGGGGCTTGCCCATAACGGGGTGTTGTGCTCGTTAGCTCCGTCGCGAATATCCGCCGGTACCGTTTGATCCTTGGTAACGATCAACGCGGTAGGCCGATAAGCAAAGATTTTTTCAACCACTTCCCAGCGTTGGCGCGCGTCCAGCCCATCGAGGAAACTCAATTCCTCGGTGCCGATGATCTGCACCTTGTTCGGGTAGATGACGTTGAGATACCCAACCAAAGAAGGTCGGCGGGCCTGCTTTTCGGCCGGCTCAATCGCCCGGCCCTCGCCGTTTTGACCGGCCACCCAGCGCAACGCCAGACGTTCGGCGACGATATCGAACAATTGGCGAGCGGTGAGACGATCCATAGGGTTTTTATTCCATTTCAAAGCTTCACTATTGTCATTCCCGCGCAAGCGGGAATCCAGTGAAATTTACGATTCCTGTGGATGACTCGCCACATCCCGTGGCTCGGCCTTCGGCCCGACTTCATCGTTCGTGTTTGCTCCTGCAAACACCGTCCTGCTTGCGCGGGAATGACAATGCTGGAGATGAAATTGAACAAAAATCGTCGCGCGCGTTTTCCTGCGGCTGCGCCAACGGGCCGCAGCCGATAGCATATGCCTTGGAGCTCTATTTGGTATTAACTTGCAGCAGCTCGTGCCGCCAGCGCGTCCTCACGATGGTGGTCGGTAATTTTCTCTTTATGCTTCTTTACTTGGCGATCGAGTTTGTCGGCCAGGGCGTCGATGGCGGCGTACATATCGGCGGCTTCAGCCACCGCGTGAATGACTTTGCCAGACGCGTTGATCGTGGCATCGGCCCGGTGCAGCAGCTTTTCCACGCTGAGAATGACGTTAATAACGTGCAAATGATCGAAATGACGCACAATCCGGCCAAATTTATTGACGACGTAATCGTGCAGTGGCGCGGTGACATTCACCTGGTGTCCACTGACATGAATCTGCATAGCTATCTCCTGTTTGTGGCGATGGAGGAACCGGGTTCGGTTCCCAATGGCGGCACCGGGGTCGGGTGCTTAAAAAGTTACCTGTCATTTTAGATCGTGCGGCGTGGGATAAGTTGCTTGCGGTCCGGTTAACTAAAGTCGACAGCGTTCGTTGGAGGCCGGGATATGCAATGCCTCACGATATTTGGCAACCGTACGGCGGGCCACGCTGATTCCGCGCCGGTTTAGCTCGAAGGTTAAAGCCTGATCTGAAAACGGATGCTCGTGCTTTTCCTCACCGATCAGTTTCTTAATCATCGCGCGCACGGCAGTGCTTGAGGCTGCGCCACCGTCCACGGTGGATACACCGCTCGAAAAAAAGTACTTAAATTCGAAGGTGCCGCGTGGCGTGTAAAGGTATTTGCGCGTGGTAACGCGAGATACGGTGGATTCGTGCATGCCGACTTCATCGGCGATCTCTTTCAGCACCAAAGGGCGCATCGCCTCGGCGCCATAATCAAGAAACGCGGTTTGCGCGGCAACGATGGCACTGGCCACTTTTAGCATCGTTTCGGCGCGGGTTTGCAAACTCTTGATCAGCCAGCGTGCTTCTTGCAATTGACCGCGCATATAAGTTGCATCGGCGCGGCGCGCACGCGCGATTAAGGAGGCGTAATGCTGATTGATGGCGAGTTTCGGCTGGCAGTTGGGGCTTAATGTCGCAACCCAGCGACCCCCTGTCTTGTGGGCGTAAGCGTCCGGAGCCACGAATTCGGCTGGGGTTGGGTTGATTTGGGCACCCGGTTTGGGGTCTAGCGAGCGAATCAAATGAACCGCAACATCGAGTTCTTCCGGCGAGGCGTTTAATTGGCGGCACAATTTCGCCCGGTCATTCTTGGCCAAGAGCTCCAAATGCTCCATCACGATCGCTTTTGCCAAGGCATGGCCTGGAGTCGCTGCCGGATCAAACGCATCAATCTGGATCAATAGGCATTCGCTTAACGTACGGCTGCCTATACCAAGTGGATCCAGGTGCTGAATGCGATGCCGCACCGCCTCAATTTCATCCAATGCCACGTGATACAAGGAGGCCAAACTTTGTTGAATGGCTTCCGCCGATTCGTGCAAATAACCATCGTCGTCGATCGAATCGACTAGGATCACGGCAATGGCGCGGTCGCGCGGGGAGAGCGGGGTAACGTTGATCTGCCACAATAAATGATCGTGCAGATCCTCCTGTTCCTGGTCACGCTCCTCAAAGGTTTCGTTGTCGTCCGATGAGCCGCGATGGCTGCTGTAGTCGTTGCGTTCTAACGCAAAGTCCATCGGTTCAGAGCTGTCTTCAAAACGACTTGATTCCTCGAAGTTATTCGATTCTTCAAAACCCTCCGAAGTATCGGATGAGGTTTCCGCTGAATTGGCCCCATTGCTGGCCGATGGCTCTTGCGCCGCAGGGTCTATGCTGGCGGTGTCGTCGCCATTGCTGGGCTTGGAGAGCATCCCGGGTTCGTCCATCTCAAGCAATGGGTTGGATTCGAGCGCTTCGCGCAACTCGGCTTCAAGCTCTACGCTTGATAATTGCAGCAACTTGATCGCCTGCTGCAGTTGCGGCGTCAGCGCAAGCTGTTGATGTAAGCGAAGTTGTAGGGTGGGTTTCATAAAATCTTAATATCCCATACCCAAATCCGGTGGGTATCCCAGGTGCAGGATACGCCCGAACGCTGGTACCTCGTCAACCACTTGACGCGGCCGATTTTGCGGTGGAGGATATGGCGCGAGTATTGGTTGAAGCCGGTCCAATACCTCAAGATTCGGCTTAAAAACCGTCATCGATTAGCTGGACAACGCAACCGGTTGCGGGCAGGGACCACAACGTCCTTTGGTGGGTATTACCGTACTAAACTAAGCTACATCCGAAACTCGCGTCCCAAATACACTTCGCGCACCTGCTCATTCGCCAGGATTTCCGCGGGCGGTCCTTTTGCCAATACCGCACCATCGCTCATGATGTAGGCGCGATCGCAAATGCCTAAGGTTTCGCGCACGTTGTGATCGGTAATCAAAATACCGATGCCGCGGTCTTTTAAGTGCCTAACGATGCGTTGAATATCGACGACGGAAATTGGATCGATACCGGCAAACGGTTCATCCAGCAGCATAAAACGCGGTTTGGCGGCCAAGGCGCGCGCGATTTCAACGCGCCGGCGTTCGCCGCCGGATAAGCTAACGCCGCGTTGATCGGCGATGTGGGCGATTTGCAAATCATCAAGTAGGCGCTCGAGCTCGACATTGCGCTGTGCTTTATCCAAATCGCTGCGTAATTCCAAAATAGCTAAAATATTCTCCGCAGCCGTCAAGCGTCGGAACACCGAAGGCTCTTGCGGTAGGTACCCCAAACCTAAGCGCGCCCGCGCGTGCATCGGCAATCCGGTGATATCGGTTTCGTCAAGGCGAATGGAGCCGGCGTCAGCCGCAATGAGCCCGACGATCATATAAAAGCAGGTGGTTTTCCCCGCGCCGTTGGGGCCAAGTAAACCAACGATCTCGCCTTCGGTAACTTCGAAATCGAAGCCGCGTACTACCTGGCGCGCGCGAAACCGTTTTTGCAAGCCTTGCGCGCTCAGCATGAGTTTAGTGCTCGGTGGTTTTATCGGAGTTCTTATTCTTGCTCTTTGCCGGTTTATCCGGTGTTGCTGCCGGTTTACTATCCGGGGTTTTCACTTTTGGCAGCATACGCAAATGCACACGGCTTTCAGCGTTGTTGTCGCCGCCGGTCATTTCACCGGTTTTGGTGTTGTAGAGCATGTGCTCGCCGCGGAATTCGCCGCGGTTTTGCTGGATGGCGACGACGTTGCCGGTCATCTCAACCAGATCGCTGTCGGATTTGTAATCCACGGTTAGTGCATCGGTGGTCATCAAACCGCCATCGTTGTCGAGCATTTGTTCGACATGCGCCGGATTGCCGACCAATACGACCTGTTTGATCCCCCCTTTGCCATCGCCGTATACCGTGGCCTTGTCCCCGCGGCCCTTGATCGTACCCTGGGTAATGCGCACATCACCAGTAAGGATCGTAATGTTGGCTTGTTGATCGGTGTGCGATTGATGCGCATCGACCAGCAGTTCCTGCTCGCGATCGGTGCTTAGTGCATGGGTGCTCGATGCGCCGCACATAAACGCCGTCGCAATCAGCAAGCTCAGCGCCCGGTTAGGGTTTGGTTTTTTTCTTAGGTTGAAGGATAGCGTGAACATCCGCGAGCAAATCCAGTTGATGAGTGTTGAGGTCAGCTTGCATACCCACGCCGCGCAGTATAGAGCCAGGCTGGGCAAATGTGGTGGGTGCGGCCGTTTCCAGGCGTTTGTCTTTGGGCCAGGCGGTCAAGTCGTTGGTCGTGATTTGCGCCGCTTTGAGCGTGGGCGTGGGATCGCGGTGCATTTCGACCAGGCCTTGCAGCTTCATCAGCGTGCCGTCTTTATTGACCCAGGCGGCATCGGATTTGCCCTTCCACAGATTGCCTTTGCCATCCACCAGTTGATAGTTGGGTTTATCGACATTGATCGATCCGTCATCACCGCGGCGCGACAGCAATGGCGCCGCAAGGGTAAAGGTCAGTTTGCCTTTGGCATCGAGCGCCTGCAGCGCAAAATCGCTCAAGGTGTAATCGGATCGCGGTGGGCCGATGAATTCGTGAACATCGTCCTTGGGTCGAGTAAACCAAACCAGCAATTGGCTGGCCAGTGCGACCAAACCAAGCGCGAAAACGACGATCCAGGGATGGCGCTGCATTACAAGTGCGCTTTAGGTTCAGGTTCAATGCGGCCTTGCGCGCTAAGCAGCAGGTCGCAAACCTCGCGCACGGCACCATCGCCGCCCAGGCGCTGTGTGCTCCAGTGCGCGCATTTGTGTACGGCAGGCTGCGCATTGGCCACCGCAATGGCCAAGCCCACCCGCTGCATCACGGCCAAATCGGGCAAATCATCGCCCGTATAAGAAACCTCGGCCGGGTCCAGTTTCAATGCGTGAATCAGTTGCTCAAAGCAATGCAGTTTGTTGTCTTGCCCTTGATAGACATGCGCAATACCAAGCTCGGCCGTGCGTTCGGTCACCATGGGACTCATGCGCGCGGTGATGATCGCCACTTCGATGCCGCAAGCCAACAATCGCTTCAATCCCAAACCATCGTGCACGTGAAACGCTTTCCATTCGCGGCCATCGTCGCTAAACCAAAGCTTGCCGTCGGTAAGCACGCCGTCGACATCGAACACCGCAAGCTTGATGCGAGCAGCGCGTGCAGTTAACTCGACCGGGTTCAGAGGCATCAAACCACCTGCGCCCGCAGCAAATCGTGAATGTTCAACGCCCCGACCACCCGTGATTCATCATCGACGACGATTAGAGCGTGGATTTTATGATCTTCCATCACACGAGCCGCCTCGACTGCGAGCTTGTCCGGCCGTATCGTTTTCGGGTTGGCGGTCATTAATTTCGTTACCTCCGTGGTGCGCAGATCGATCTGCGCATTGTCCACGGCACGGCGCAAATCACCATCGGTAAACACGCCGAGCAAATGATGATTGGCGTCGACGATCGCCGTCATGCCAAGACCCTTGCGGGTCATTTCCATCAATGCGGCGGTTAGGCTCGCGTCGGGCCCCACCGTTGGAATCGCATCACCCGTGTGCATGATGTCCGAGATGCGCAATAACAAGCGTCGCCCCAAACTGCCGGCGGGATGCGAACGTGCAAAATCCTCCGCGGTGAATCCGCGCGTCTCAAGCAGGGCGATGGCCAGGGCATCGCCCATGACCAAGGCCACCGTGGTACTGGCGGTTGGGGCCAGCCCCAATGGACATGCTTCTGCCGGCACGCTGACATCCAGGCGCACATCGGCCAAACGCGCCAACGACGATTGCTCATTGCCGACCATGACGATCAACGGCAGGCCCTGGCGTTTGATCAAAGGCAGAATCGTGAGCAGTTCCTCCGTTTCTCCGGAGTTGGACAGCGCCAGCACCACGTCGGTATCGGTGATCATGCCCAAATCGCCGTGGCTGGCTTCACCGGGGTGCACAAAGAAAGCAGGGGTTCCGGTTGAGGCAAAAGTGGCGGCAATTTTGCGTGCGATATGCCCCGATTTGCCCATGCCGGATACGATGACCCGGCCGCGGCATTCGTACATCAGCTGGCAGGCGCGAAAAAAATCGCCGTTTATGCGCGATTTTAAGAGCTCAATAGCCTGCAATTCCGTGTTTATGACGGTTAAAGCGCTGTGCGCGAGCATCATTGTATCCAATGCGGGCTTCGTGGTTAGGGGCTGATTTGTTTGGATTTGGGCATTCATGGCTTGCGGGTCCCACGACAACAAAGGCCGGTACGCCAAGATTTTGATTTCTGTACCGGCGAAATTTCAGTAACATGCGCGACCCCTATTGTAACCGCTACCGGGTCAATCCGCTTTAGGTGCGCCGGGAATGGTCGGGTATTGGGCATACCAGCGCGTTTGAGTGTATTGCCCGTTAATCGCCAGATGTCGGACCGAGCATGGACATTAAAACCATTCAGAATCTCATTGAACAAGGGCTGCCGGGTGCGCAGGTGTCGGTACACGGCCCGGACGGAGTGCATTTTGAAGCCACGGTCGTCACGCCGGAATTTGAAGGCAAACTGCCGTTGGCGCGCCATCGGATGGTGTATGCCACGCTGGGGGCGCTGATGGGCGCCGAGATTCACGCTTTGTCGCTTAAGACCTTAACGCCAACCGAAGTTAAACAAAAGTAGATTATCAACAATGGCAAAAATTGTAATATCAGGTGGCGAACCCCTACACGGCGAGGTCTGGATTTCCGGCGCCAAAAACGCCGTATTACCGATTCTTGCGGCAACGCTTCTGGCCGATGAGCCGGTCACCATCGGCAATGTGCCGCATCTGCACGATGTGACCACGACGATGGAATTGCTGGGTCAAATGGGCGTGCGTTTGGTGCTGGACGAACGTATGCGCATTCATGTTGATCCGCGCTCCACCGATCGCTATTTCGCGCCGTACGATTTGGTCAAAACCATGCGCGCCTCGATCCTGGTGCTGGGTCCGCTGGTGGCCCGTTATGGCCAAGCCGATGTTTCGCTGCCGGGCGGTTGCGCAATCGGTTCGCGGCCGGTCAATTTGCATATCAAAGGACTACAGGCGCTGGGCGCCGATGTCACCGTGGAGAACGGCTATATCCGCGCCCGCGCCAAACGGTTGCGTGGGGCACGCATCGTGATGGATCTGATCACCGTTACCGGTACCGAGAACATCATGATGGCGGCGACCTTGGCCTGCGGCGTCACCGTGATCGAAAATTCGGCGCAGGAACCCGAGGTGGTTGATCTGGCCAACTGCCTTAATAGCATGGGTGCGAAAATTGAAGGCGCTGGTACATCCACCATCGTGGTTGAAGGTGTGGAGCGTTTGCATGGCACCAATTACGATGTGTTGCCCGATCGTATCGAAACCGGCACGTTTTTGATTGCGGGTGCTATCACCGGCGGCAAGGTAATGGCCAAACGCGCGCGCCCGAAAACACTCGATGCCGTTTTGCAAAAACTTGAAGAAGCCGGCTGTGAGATCACTACGGGTGAGGACTGGATTCAACTCGATACCAAAGGCCGACGCCCGAAAGCGGTGGATGTAACCACCGCGCCATACCCCGCGTTTCCCACCGATATGCAAGCGCAGTTTTCCGCGTTGAATTCGGTGGCAGAAGGGGTTGGTGTGATTACCGAAACGGTGTTTGAAAACCGCTTCATGCATGTGCACGAGCTTGAACGCTTAGGCGCGAACATCCGTCTGGAAGGCAACACCGCGATTATCCAGGGCGTTGATTACATGACCGGGGCGGAGCTTATGGCAACCGACCTGCGTGCCTCGGCTTCGTTGGTGCTGGCAGGGTTGGTGGCAAGAGGCGATACGACGGTGGATCGCATTTACCACATCGATCGTGGTTACGAATGCATCGAGGAAAAGCTTGGCACATTGGGTGCGAAGATTCGGCGCTTGCCCTCCTAAGCGTAATTAACGGGTGGGAGCTTCATCGGAGTAACTTCCACTAACCTGCCACATGATTATTTTTCCAATAATCACAAAACCGTAAAAACGACATCTCATTCAGCCTGCGTTTATTTAACGGCACCGGTTGTGCGCAATCGCGCTCGAAGTCACAACTCGTAACAAAAAAAATTCCGCTTTCCTCCCCGAATTTCGCACCTGTACTGTGAGGAACACGCAAACCTTTACTCACATTAGGAGAACTATGTTATGAAACCGGAAAAAGCCCCATTGATTGGACTAAGTATCTTGGCGACCGCGGCCATCCTCTATGCTGGGAACGTCGCAGCTCGGCAATTCGGGTACCTGCACGAAGCGAATGCTCTTAATACCGTTAATGTGCCAGTTGAATTTCCTGGGGGCAGTACTGCAACCAGACATTGGACTGCCCTAATGCATGGTGCTTTGCAAAGCCAACCTGATTGGGCTGTTTTTGCAACTCCCTTGCTAGGACGTGGCAGTAATGCGGTGTCGACTTGGCAATTTAGCGATTTAGCGCATGTGGATTATCTCGTTACCTACAGCACTGCGTCATCGAGTTGGTTGATTGCGCGACAGCAAGTTGCGTATATGGGCGCAAATTATCCACACGGATATCCCGTTAATGTAACAGGCGCATTTGGCGTTGGAGTAGTCGATCGAACGGATCGTTCGATTATTACAATGGACAATGTTGGGCCTGAATTTAGGGTGTTTCCAAATCATTTAATTTCTCATCCAGGTCTTGATTACAATCCATTGGCGGTACCTGTTTTGAGTTATCGTGGTTCTCACGCATTGGCTGGCGAAAATATGGATTTTTGCGGTCAACTCGATTATGACCTGAACTTAAGTCAGTGGTATGTCACATCGTTGTGCTCTACTTCTGCGGCGACCGGGTGGAAACCCGTTGATATCACAATCCATATGGCTACACCGGGCGTAGATGGGTTTCGACATACTGTTACTGTGGGAAACCGCTGGACCGGTACTTCCTGCCCAGACCGAGCTGAATGTTCGGTTATTGATAATTCATTAGTTAATGGAGAAGGTGATGCAATCTTGATTGGAACGCGCGGACATGACGCCAATTCCAGCAATATTGGATTCAAATACGATCGTGAAACCCAAAGATGGTTATTGCTATGCCTACCAGAAAGTGTTGATGGTGCTCCGCCAGCTGATGGACAATGTTCATTAAATAACAACGCGGAATATCATATATGGGTGGCTAGCGCCATGCAGGAAACTACGGCTATCACGACGACGTTGGATGCATTACCCATTCCTAGCTTTGCCATTGCTATTCCCCCATTAAGCGTGCCGGCACGGCCTGAATCCATGCAACAAATGCTTTCAACATCGGTTAATGGCACCGCCGTTACAGGTGGGACAACTTATCTTTCCTATGGTGCGGGCTCCGGGTGGTCATTATTCTCAACTCATGGCAGTTTTGTTCCGAGTTTTGAAGCCGGTTCCAAGTACAGTATTCATGCATTCCCATCGCAACAAAATGCCTCCTTGCATAAAACACAAACGTTCACTTGGCTATCGATTTTGGATCATCCGTTGCTGAGTGGAAGTTTTCGCGATACGGTGTTTGTCACACAGCAGGTGCTTAATCCATTCGGATTGGCCAATGGCAGCACCACGCTCTACAACACGGGGTTGTACTGGGACGGAGGCAATTGGAATATCGCCGCCGAAGATCCATTTGCAAGCATGCCCTTTTCTGGCGGAGTGTATTTTCACGTATTGTTTCCAGAGTATCGCGAAATGGGTGCTCGTAACCCACGGGCTTTTCAGCATACGGTGACGGAAAATGGCACTAATAGCTCCTGTGTTCTAGTTAATAACCCATGGTTAAACAATCAGCCGGATGCTCGTCTCTTCATTAATCATGTTATTCGTGATGCTACATCCGCAGGTCAGTTATTTATAAATTCACCGCTTCACACCCGCTATTATGGAACCCGCAGTAGTGGATTTTGGACCATATGCCGCAGTGATGGGAACTCAATGCCAGTGGGTGCAAAATTCAATGTGATCGTAGGTGATAGCCTGATTGCCGATCGCTTATTTAGCGATGGTTTTGAACCATAATAAAATGGTCAATTGAAACAGCGTCGCTCCCGTTGTATGCGCGAGCGACGCTAGCCCTTATGGTCTTCAAAGCGATTTGCATCCCGATTTTTTTGCACCCGGGTTGGATCCCAAATGCGCCCATTCATCGCGATATAAACGCCATCCGGTAACGCTTGCAACGCGCCCACGGCGCAACCGATGTTAAATACCGCGTCCGACCCCTGAAAGCGCGCTGGATTGAGTGCGCCGGTTAGGACAATGACCTTGCCGCTTAAACCGATCAACTCCCGTGCTGTATCGACCATGGTGTCGGTTCCGTGCGTCACCAAAATGTGCCGGTGCGCTTGCGTTGAAATGGTTTGGCGAATCACCGCGCGGTCGGTGGCGTCCATGTGCAAACTGTCCTTGCGCATAACCGGCACCACGTTGAATGTGAATGCAACGCCAAGCGCGGTTAAGATTTCGCCGATCTGCGGGTCGCCTATTTGAAATGTGGATTTATCATCAAAATATATTTTATCAATCGTGCCGCCGGTGGTTACGATGGTTAAATGCTGCATCATGAAGGTTCCGCAATGTGTAGGCGTTGTGCAATGGTGGCCACGCGCCGTCCCAGCGCGCGGCACAAATTGCGTTCGTCGTCGGTAATCGGGTTTTCGCTGCGCGCGCCGGCTAAGTGGCTCGCGCCGTAGGGCGTTCCACCGCTGCTGGTGGACGTAAGAGCGGCTTCAGAGTAGGGAATTCCAACCAGTACCATGCCATGGTGCAGCAACGGCAGCATCATCGATAATAATGTGGATTCCTGTCCGCCGTGCATGCTGGCGGTGGAGGTAAAAACGGCCGCGGGTTTGCCGATCAACGTGCCGTTTAGCCATTCCTTGCTGGTATTGTCGAGGAAGTATTTCAGCGCTGCGGCCATATTGCCGAATCGGGTGGGGCTGCCTAGGACTAAACCTGCGCATTCGTGCAAATCGCTTAATTCAACATAGGGTGCGCCGTCTTGCGGAATTGCGGGTTGCGCGATTTCGGTGGTCGGTGCCACGGGAGGTACGGTTCGCAAGCGAGCCTTCGCGCCATCCACTTCCTCGACCCCGCGCGCAATGTACTTGGCCAACTGCGCGGTTGCACCGTAACGAGTGTAATAGAGAATCAGGATATCGGTCATCGCGGGAAATTTTTCACAGCATCGTTAAAGTTGGCGCAAACGAAAATGCGTTTACCTATTACCCCTTGCGCAAGAAGCGCATCCGTGGCTTGATCTTCATCTGAACGATTATCCATGGATTGCCTTCATGTTGCGCCATAAATTTGATCGCGGGTTTGTCTTTGCGCGGTTTTTATTGAAACGCTTGCGTGACGATTCGTGTTTTGAAATCGCCGGCGCATTATCCTACACCACGGTGTTCGCCTTGGTGCCGTTAACCGCGGTCGCTTTCGGCATTTTCGCGGTGTTTTCGATGTCCAGCGAGTGGAGCACCGGTCTTACCAATTTTATTTTCGAGAATTTTGTACCGAGTGCCGCTCGCTCAGTACAAGGGTACTTAACCGAGTTTGCAACCAACGCCAATCGCACCACCGTGTTTGGCGTGTCATTGCTGTTCTTGAGCGCCTTGATGTTAATGGCCAGCATTGAAGATGCCTACAACCGCATTTGGCGAATTAGCGAGCCGCGGCACCGTATGGCGCGGTTTCTTATGTATTCGGCCGCGCTGACCTTAGGCCCGCTGCTTGGCGTTATCGTGCTCGGGTTAAGTTCGTATGTCTTTGCTTTGCCGCTAATCAACCATGCGGAAGAGCAATACGGGCTGCGTACGCATGTGCTGCAGTTACTTCCGGCGATGATTACCTGGTTCGCGTTGTCCTTAAGCTATGCATTGATTCCGAATCAAAAACAGTCTTGGCGCAGTGCGGCGTTGGGCGGGCTGTTGGCGGCAGGTTTGTTTGAAATCAGCAAATGGGGTTTTGCCATGTATTTAACCAGCATGGCGTCCTATCAAGAGGTTTACGGCGCTTTGGCCGCAGTGCCGATCTTTTTGGGTTGGGTTTATTTGTCGTGGCTGGTGGTGTTGCTGGGGGCGTCGTTTGCCTCGGCGTTGGAAGCGTTTGACTACCAAGCGTTAAGAGCGATCCCTTTTAAAAATACGGAGGCGTTATGAGTCGGTTAAGTGCTGTCTTTTTTTGTGCGTTGTCGGCATTTGGCCTAACCGCTCATGCGGCGGATGCGGCAAAAAAACCGCAACTTAGCGTTACAACGTTAAGTGATGGCAATTTCGATTTAGTAAAACAAGGTGGGAATTGGGTCATCGTCAATTTCTGGGCGACGTGGTGTTCCCCTTGCTTGAAGGAAATTCCGGACATATCAAGTTTTGTCGCGGCACATAAAAACGTAAAGGCAATTGGTCTTGCCTATGAGGAAATCGAGCTGGACGATTTAAAGAAATTTCTTAAAGACCATCCGGCCGGGTATCCAATTGCCTTGGTGGATGTGTACAGCCCGCCCAAAGATTTCGATACCCCGCGTGGGCTGCCAACCACGTATTTGATAGCGCCCGATGGCACTTTGTCTAAGCGATTCTTAGGGCCGATCACCGCGCAAGATTTGGAGACCGCAATTGCCGCCCCCGTCGCACCGGGGCATTAAGTGTCGGGGAGGGGTTACGCGTGGAATGCGCCAAATTTATCGTTTCCGGCACAGTGCAAGGCGTGTATTTCCGAGCATCGACGCGGGCGCGGGCGATGGAGTTGGGTTTGACCGGTTATGCAAAGAACCGGGTCGACGGTAGCGTTGAGGTAATCGCCTGTGGCGCGAGCGATGCGCTTGATGAATTGGAACGTTGGCTGCACATTGGCCCCCCGGCGGCGCGTGTCAGCGAAGTGGTGCGTTGCGAAGCGGATGAGTGGGTAGAGGTGGGGTTCCAAACTTTGTAATGGGAGCAAAGAACACCCATTCCCCCGTTCACCCTGAGCTTGTCGAAGGGTGCTTCGACAGGCTCAGCACGAACGGTTTTTTCATTGATAAAGTAGTTTGAATCTTTCCCTCGAAACGATCGCAGCAATCGAATCGTTCAATACACTTCCCGTACCCACAGTTTCTTGTCGGGTAAATGTTCCTGGGTCAGCTTGTGTTTGAGCTTTGGCAGTTTCAACGGTTTATCAGGTTTACCGCGTTGCACAACGCAATCGAGCAAATGGCGGATGAGATTCAAACGTCCGCGATGCTGATCGTTAAAATCGACCACATGCCAAGGCGATGCTTTGGTGTGCGTGTGCGCAAACATGACATCGCGCGCTTTGCCGTAGTCGCGATATTTGTCGCGTGCGGCCAGATCGATCGGTGAGATTTTCCAGCGCTTTAAAGGATCTTCGACACGTTCGTGAAAGCGTTGCTCTTGCTGCGCCTGGTCGACGGCCAGCCAATACTTGAGCAAAATAATGCCGTCGTTGATTAACGCCTGCTCGAAGATCGGGCACTCGCTTAAAAAACGGCGGTATTCGGTATCGCTGCAAAACCCCATCACATGCTCGACCCCAGCGCGGTTGTACCAGCTGCGATCGAACAGCACCAGCTCGCCGGCTGCCGGAAGGTGTTCGATGTAGCGCTGGTAATACCATTGGGTGCGTTCGCGCTCATCGGGTTTTGATAGCGCCACGATGCGGGTGCTGCGGGTGTTGAGCGGTTCGCTGATGGCTTTAATGACGCCGCCTTTTCCCGCCGCATCGCGCCCCTCGAACAACACGAGCATGCGTTTGCCGCTTCCAATCAACCAGCGCTGTAAGTCCACCAGTTTACGTTGCAGCTTTTCAAGCTCGGTTGCGTAATCTTTCTTCTTAAGTTCAGGCATGGTGATTCTCTATGGACTATTGCTCCCGCAGTCGCGGCGCTAAGTTGACCAGATTGCACGGCCGGGTGCGGGCATCCAGTTGCGGGCAGATCAGTTTTTCCCAGGCCGTGCGGCAGGCCGAGGTTGAGCCCGGCAAACAAAAAATAAAAGTACCATTAGCCAATCCTGCAAAAGCGCGCGATTGCAGCGTTGCCGTGCCGATCTCATCGAAACTCAACACGCGGAACATCTCGCCGAAACCCGGCATGACTTTGTCCAATAACGGTTGAATCGCTTCCGGGGTGGAATCGCGCCCGGTAAATCCGGTACCGCCGGTTACGATAATGCCGTTCACCTCATCATTGGCGATCCAATCGGAGATTATTGCGCGGATACGATAGCGATCGTCTTTCACGATCAGGCGTTGATGCAATTGATGCCCCGCGGTCGTGAGCGACTGGCACAAATAATCACCCGAGCTGTCGTTCGCTAAGCTGCGAGAGTCGGAGATCGTTAACACACAGAGTGTGAGTGGTCGAAAGTCAGTGGCCGGTTTCATTGCCGCAGGCTAACGTATGTCGGTGGGGCTGGCCAGGGGATCGGCGCAATATCAGGGCGGCGGATTGCTGCCGGCACCTTCGGCGATCTTCGTTTCAGTCACAATTTTTCACACCGATTTATGTCCAGTTTTATCGCGCAATTTCGCACTTAGAGGGGAGCCCCGTGCCGGAAGCAGGTCGGCGCGATGGG
>CAYXMH010000028.1:0-32755 GCA_964466115.1 uncultured Rhodanobacteraceae bacterium
CCGTCACCTCACGCGTGGCGATGCGCTTTGACGACAGCGCGGTGGGGATGGGACGGGTGAGTCAATACGAGAACGAGCTGTTTACCGCCACCCCAAGCTACGACCCGGTCGATGCGATGCGCTATGGCGAGTTAAACCGAATCAGTTATGAGGTACCGGAGATCCATGCGTCGTATCCGGGGATGGTCCAATCGATCGGGCGCACGGATACGGCGCACGATCGCGCCATCAACAGCTTAAGTTTCCAGATGCCGCTGACCGGAGAGCAGATGCAGTCCGGGGTGACGTTTGATAACGCAGGGCGGGTGACCAACGTGACCGGATTGATTGGCGATGCGAGCCGCAGCTATCAATACGATGCACGCAGTCAACTCACCCACGCCAGCCGCTGGCAGGGCGGAATCCATCAAGGCACCAAGGGCTACACGTACGATGAGATCGGCAACCGCACGCAAGTCGCAACCGAAGACGAAATGCTGAATCCGATCAATATCGATCGGACCGCCACCTACGGTTTATCGAATCGACTAAACACGCTACAAGTCAGCGCGACCACGCAAACGGCCGAGCACGACCGCGCCGGAAACCTCACGTTCAATCCCAGCAACGGCCAGCATTACACGTGGGATCAAGAGAACCGATTAATCCGGATCGATTATCCGGTGAAAGATGCGGCAAAGGGCGAGAAATCGAAAAACTACACGCGCTTCACCTACGACAGCCAACAGCGCATCCGCAGCATCGAGGAGTTCGAGGACGGCAACCGCATCGAATACTCGATCTATAACTGGATCGGCGCACAAGTGGTACAGAAACTCGACGGCGCTACGCTTAGGATCGAGCAAACCTACAACGCGGATGGTTACGCCGATCACCACATCGATGGATCGGTGACGAAATACTTCTTGACCCGGGATTATTTGGGCAGTGTCAATGGCAAAGTCAGTGCGAACGGACAAATCCTAGAGCGCATCGATTACGACGCGTGGGGCGAGCCGGAGAATCGGCAAGTCAGAGACGACAGCGGTAACTTAGTACCCGCCGCGAGAAACGACAGCACTATCCCCTTCGGCTATGCCGGGTATTGGAAACACCACCGATCCAAACTCAGCATCACGCAACATCGGTTCTACGATCCGAAGCTCGGACGATGGTTGTCGAAAGATCCGATTAAAGAATTGGGTGGGGATAATTTATATAGTTATGTAAGTAACTCACCGACAAACCTAACGGATCCCACGGGACTGGCGCCTAGGAATTTAGAAAGATGTATGGAGGTGTTGGAGGAAATCAGAGCCCTTGCATCAGAAATATCACGCACGAGGGCAGCAATTCATACTCAGTCAGTGGGTATAACACGCCAATACAGATTTCCTTCTGCAGCAGCTGCCGTGAACGCTATGAATATTTGGTTGACGCTTTATGAGAGTGGAAGGCAAGATCAGCTAAATCCGCGGGTTAGGCTGCATTTGGACACGATGCATCGTCAATTTGCTAATCAGCGCAGATTAGCAGGAGAAGAAATAAGGAATCAGTTAAGAGTCCATTGTGGAGACGATGATGATAACGGTCCAAGCGGTAATGGTGCAGAGATAATCGATTGGGCTGCGAGCCGTGTGGATAATGAAGCGAGTCGAGACGCCGATGACTTGGCTGATTTTGATCGAAATTGGGTGCCGATGCCGGATGGCACGGAGATGTATCTGGGTAGCGGTTCGCCTCTACAAGGAGCCAGTATTGGATTGATGACAGTGGGCGCTGGAGGACTGATATGGGAAGGTCTTGGAATAATCGGCCGTATTATTGGCATAGGAATTCTCGCATATTGGTAGACACTGTCTTGCTTACTCTTGGAGGCATGCGATGCAATGCCCTTTGGGTATTGCACCCTACCTCGTCGTTCTCAATTAGCTAGTCACTGCTGAAATTCAGCGCACAACTGGCTGCAAAAATCGCTTAGCATTGTTTTTTCAGCCTATGCCCCCATCACACGTATAATCCTGGATGAGGTGGCAGTTTTCCGCATGCCACATTTTCTCGCGCACGCGGATTGAAAAAATCCCGTGTTTTACCAACGACAGGAATTCCGATGACATCCGTGCTTGCGCAAGAGGCGCTGAACCAATTGTTTCTAGAAGCCCGCACCTACCGCGGTTCGGCTGACGCGTGGTTGGATAAACCGGTAAGCGATGACCAGATCAAACGAATTTACGATCTGGCCAAGATGGCACCGACCAGCGCCAACAGCTCGCCGGCGCGGATCATTTTTGTAAAATCCAAGGCGGCTAAGGAAATGCTGCGCACGGCGTTGGACGAGGGCAATATCGAGCAGACCATGGCCGCGCCGGTGACCGCGATCATCGGCAGCGATTATGCGTTTTATGAACATATGGAAAAATTGTTCCCAGGCACCGGCGCGCGCAGCTGGTTCGAGGGGAAGCCCGATGTAATCGCAACAACCGCGTTCCGTAACGCCACGCTGCAAGGCGGTTATCTGATCCTGGCGGCACGCGCGCTCGGCCTTGATTGCGGGCCAATGTCGGGTTTCAACAACGCCAAGGTCGATGGGCTGTTTTTCACCGGAACTCAAGTAAAATCGAATTTCCTGGTCAATATTGGTTACGGCAATCCGGCCGTGCTGCATCCGCGCAATCCGCGCTTCTCGTTCGACGACATCTGCAAAATTGTTTGACCTAACCTTGGAGAATTAAGCATGCTTCGTTCCACCGCAATCGGTCTGTTATTGGCTTTGAGCACCGCATCCGTCCAGGCGGTTCCGTATGCGATCGATAAACCGCATACGCAAGTGTGGTTCAACATCAGCCATCTGGGCTATTCCGAATTAAACGGCCAATTTCGCAAAGTCGATGGCCAGTTCGATTTTGATCCGGCCGACGTCACCAAGTCATCGATCAGCATTAAAATCCCCGTCGATTCCATCGACATGAACGACGACAAGCTCAACACCCATTTAAAGAGTCCGGACTTTTTCGATTCGGCGACATTTCCGGCATTGGAATTCAAAAGCACCAAAGTTGAAAAAACCGGCGGGAACGCATTGAAAGTTACCGGCAACCTTAGCATGCACGGCATTACTAAGTTGGTCACGCTCGAGGTTAAGATCAATAAAATCGGCGAGCACCCGATGTTGAAAGTGCCTGCGGTCGGCTTTACCGCAAAAACCAGCGTGAAACGTTCCGACTTCGGGATCAAATACGGCATTCCGGCAGTCAGCGACGAACTTAGCGTTTACATCGCCATGGAAGCGCAAAAGTCGGCACCCACGGTGCCACCTAAGTCCTAATCGAGCTGAAGCTTCACGGAGAAACACGATGATTCGAATTCGCCCTTCTCACGAGCGTGGCCGCACCCGCCTTGCGTGGCTTGACGGGCAGCACTCGTTTTCATTCGGCCAGTATTACGATCCCGCGCACATGGGCTTTGGCCCGTTGCGCGTGATCAATGAAGATGTCGTCGCACCGGGTGGTGGGTTTGCTACGCATCCGCATGCGAATATGGAAATCATCACGGTGGTGCTGTCGGGTGCATTGTCGCACCGGGATTCGCTCGGTAATGGATCAGTGATCCGGCCCAACGAAGTGCAACGCATGAGCGCCGGCTCCGGTATCGAACACAGCGAGTTCAATACCTCGGAGACGGAGCCAGTGCATTTGCTGCAAATCTGGATTCAACCGGACAAACTCAACATAAAACCGGAATACGACCAAAAATCCTTTTTAAGCGACGAACGTCAAGGCAAGTTGCGACTGGTGGTCTCACCGGACGGCCGTTCCGGCTCACTGGCCATCCACCAGGACGCGTTGCTTTATTCCGGTTTGCTCAACACAAAAGACGAATTGACCCATACCTTGGCACCGGGTCGTCGGGCTTGGGTTCAAGTTGCGCGCGGTGCAATCGAGATCAATGGTCAATCGTTGCGGCAAGGCGATGCGGCGGCGATTGAGAAGGAAAGCCAGCTGCATTTACGCGCCAATGAGCCGGCGGACGTGTTGTTGTTCGATTTACCGTAACCGCGCGCCTATATTTGGGCCGACGCCGGGCCGCTGCTACACTGCTCGCTTTACCCTACTTGCGGTGCAATGTTATGTCGCCAACCCCTGCCCCAACTGCCAAACTGATCCCCGCCAATAGCGAGAACCGCTACACGGTTACCGGCACCGATTTGCCGTTGTCATGCCCGATGCCTGGGATGACCTTGTGGAATTCGCATCCCAAAGTGTATCTGCCCGTAGAGGCGACTGGCACTGCGAAGTGTCCCTATTGCGGTGCGCAATACGTGCTTGCCGGGTAATTGACCGATAAACGATGCCGCAGCGGCGTCTAACAATCGTGCAGTTGTTGCCGGCGTTAAATGCCGGTGGTGTGGAGCGGGCCGCTTTGGAAATTGGGGCCGCTTTGGTTGCGCAAGGTCATCGATCCATCGTCATTTCCGCGGGCGGACGCTTGGTTGAACGTCTGGTTGCGGCGGGAACGGAACACATCGGTATCGACATCGGTAGAAAATCCGTTTTGACGCTACGTCACATTTGGACACTTAGGCGTCTATTTAAAAAACTCAAACCGGACATCGTGCACGCTCGCTCGCGCTTGCCGGGGTGGCTTGCGCATTTGGCGCTGCACAGCTTGGCTCAGCCACGCCCGCATTTTGTAACCAGCGTGCATGGTCTTAATTCGCCTGGGCGCTATAGCGCCATTTTAACCCGCGGCGAACGCGTGATTTGCGTCTCCAATACGGTACGGAATTACGTGTTGCAGCACTATCCCCAAACGGATCAATCAAAACTGAGCGTCATTGCGCGCGGTATTAGCCCTAATGATTTTCCTTTCGGCTATCAACCGCAAACACCATGGCGTGAGCGCTTTTTCTCCGAATACCCGCAATTTAAGAACCGCGCGTTGTTGACGCTGCCCGGCCGGGGCACCCGGCTCAAGGGCCATCACGATGCGATTGAGTTGGTTACGCAACTCAAAGCCTGCGGGATCGACTGCGGCCTGTTGTTGCTCGGCGCGCGTGAAGCGGGACGCGAAGCCTACATCGCCGAGCTGGAAACCCTCATCGCGCAACGCGGCGTGACAGACCGAGTCGTCATCAGCGCACAACGTGACGATGTGCGCGATGTCTATGCGGTTTCGGCGCTGATTCTGCAACTGTCGACCAAACCGGAGGCATTTGGACGCACCGTGCTCGAGGCACTTAGTCTGGGCCGGCCGGTGCTTGGTTACGCCCATGGCGGTGTGGGTGAACTGTTGACGGAGCTTTACCCTGCAGGGCTAACCCCCTTAGGTGATTCTCAGAAATTGCTTGCACGCGCCACGGAACTGTTGTGCACCGCTCCACCCGTAGCACCTGTCACCGGCTATCGTCTTTCACAAATGCAGTCCGCAACGCTGCGTTTATACACGGAACTTGCTGCGTGATTAGCACCCTGCGGCGTAAAATCGCTTTACCTCGCGCCGGAGCCAACGCGTGAGCAACACACCGTCCGCACCGTGGTATGCCCATTGGCCGTTGCTCCTGGTGCTTGGCGTTTTGGCGTTGCTGCCTGTGGGGCGCGTTTGCGAGGTGCCGTTGATCGTTGCAGCCGCTGCCGCGTTGGTTTTGGTTTGGCGTCACTACCCGCAATGGCACGAGGATCGGCGCCTGCGTTTGGCTGCGGTTTTATTCGCGTGTTATTGGTTGCCTGCGCTGTTTTCCGCGTTGGGCGCCGTGGTACCAATCAAAAGCTGGAGCACCGTCGCCGGTTTATTGCGCTTTGCGCCTTACGTCGCATTTTGTATTTATTCCTTTCACGGTTTAACCGATTTCAATCGATTACGATCGGGCATTGCGGCCATCGTGGCATTTTGGGCATTGGACGCTTGGGCACAGATCACCACCGGTTACAGCTTAGGTGGGCCGGCCGAGGCAGAACATCTAAGCGGCGTGTTTGGTGCGGGTAATCTCAAGCTCGGCTTGGTGTTGGCAACACTTGCGCCGTTTCCGCTGCTGTTCGCGCGCGATCGCTTTGGACGCGCCGGCTTGGCTTGCGCGTTTTTGCTGTTGCTGGTGCCGATCTTGCTGGCGGGATCGCGCGCCAGCTGGCTGAGCTTCGCTCTGATCTGCGCCGTTATCCTGTGGCGCGAGACGCGCACGATTTTGCGCTTCACCGCTACCGCAAGCCTGGCTTTCAGCGTCGTTGCACTTGTGGTTTTGATTGCTTGGCAAGATTCGAGCGGTTTCAATGCGCGCATCGAACGTTCCTTATTGGCGCTTAACGGCACGTTCAGCGCCGTGGATGAAGCGTCCGCGGGCCGACTGCAGATTTGGCACACAGCGATTGAAATGGGTGCGGCGCATCCACTAACCGGTGTCGGGGTGCGCGGATTCCGCTATGCCTATGCGCAATACGCGCAACCGAACGATCGCTTTATCGATCCGATCAGCGGTGAAGGTGCGGCGCATGCGCATCAATTGCTGCTGGAATTGTGGAGCGAGACCGGTTTGCTCGGTTTGTTGGGGTGGCTCATCGGCGTTGTGGCCGCGGTTCGCGCCTGGTGCGGTGCCAGCGCGCCAGCGCGGCAATGCGCTCTCGCACCGGCGCTAGCGTTACTGGCTATGGGCTTCCCGCTTAATACGCATCTTGCGTTCTATTCCGCTTGGTGGGGCCTGCTGTTTTGGTGGCTGATCGCGCTTTACTGCGCAGCACTCGATCGGGATGACGGCCATGGCGCGTGAACCGCTCTCGGTCGTCGTCACGACGCTAAACAATGCGGCCACGCTTGACCGATGCTTGGCCAGTGCGGCCTTCGCCAATGAGATCGTATTGCTGGATTCCGGCAGCACCGATGCGACCTTGGAAATTGCCACTCACCATCGTTGCCGCATTTTTGTAGAGCCCTTCAAAGGCTATGGCCCGCAAAAACAAGCGGCCATCGATAAAGCCACGCACCCCTGGGTATTGTTGCTGGACGCGGACGAAGCGCTGGCTCCCGGTGCCAGTGAAAAGATCGAACTTGCCCTCGTTAATCCCAAAGCAGTGGGGTTTCGTCTGCCGCGACGCGAGCAAATGTTTTGGACATTCCAACACCGTTACAGTTGGGTGAATACGCATTTGCGTTTGTTCGACCGACGCTGCGGTCGGCTCAACGATGTTCCAATTCATGCCGCACCGGTGGTCACCGGCAAAGTTGCCACCATCAACGCCGAGCTGATGCATTTTGGCGAGCCCGATATTCACACCAAGGTGGATAAGATCAATCATTATTCGCGTGGTTTGGTAGCGGACAAGCTAGAACGAGGCCAGCGGTTTACCGGTTTGCGCATGACCGTTTACCCGCCGGTGTTTTTCCTGCGGCAGTATTTTGCGAAACGCTATTTCCTAAATGGCTGGGCCGGTTTTATCAGCGCGGCGATTGGATCTTTTTATGTGTTTCTGAAATACGCAAAATTGTACGAGGCGCAAAAACAACGGCGCCGGAACCGCTAGCTTCGCGCTTGAATTTCATGACCGATTGCCATCGATGCCACGCAACAACGACAACGCCATCGCAACCACCACACCAGCCGCCGCCACCAGCAGCGCCCATAGCAGCCAGGTCTTCCAATCGCGGTGAGTAATCGCCACCAATGCATCCGCCCCTGCCGCCGTTTCGCGCGCACTTAAGCTCACCGCCGGTGGTAACCACGCCGACCCGAGCTCCGCCCGCGCTTTGCGCAGCAATTGCTCGATCAGTGGCCCATCGTCATGGGCGACCGCGGCGGCACTGCCGGCATACAATGTGTACGGGGCGGCACCTTGGGCCAAGAACACCAAATAGTCCGGACGATAGGCGAGCTTTAATTGCGGTTGCGCTAGCAACGCCGGCTGTGAAACCAACCGCAATTCCCTTACGCGAACCGGATTAATCGCCAACATGCCAGACTCCACCCAGACATTACCCAATTGCAATTGATAAATCTCGCCCCCGGTGGCGAGCTGCCACGACTCCTCGGCGCGATTGCGTTGATACAGCGCGACCTGCGCCAACGTGCCCGGCGCGTTCAATACAATCTGCGCGCGGTTGATCAACAGCGGACCGGGCAATGAATAAAGAAACTCTCCCGGCATGTTATTGGGGGCCGAAGACGCATGGGCCTCCATCCATTCCTGATAGGCGAACTGCGTGCGGCTGCGCGTGTAGGGTGTGATCGAGCGGATTTTAAAACTGGCATCGACTTGGAACGCTTCCAGCACAAATTCGTGAGCCACCACCCCGGGGGCAATCAACCGATCGCTGCCCTCCAATGCCGAACTACCGCCCAATACGCTTGATTGCATCGCGGCAATGCGCCGTCCGTCATCGTCAAGCGCGCTAAGCCGCCAATAGCCGCGCGGGGCGATATCGGTTTCCCAACTTACCTGCAACTCCTCCACCGGATTGTCCACACCGTTGTCGCTGCTGATGCTGGCGACGACATCGGGATACAAAAGATGGGCGCGGCCGTTTTCATTTAAGCGCAGCGGCGGACCGCGTTCGGCCAGTTGCTCTAAGGACAGCGGCGGCAGTTCCGGTGGGTGCGTGATTTTCGCATCACCCGTTTCGACTTTTATCCGCGTGCCGGCGGCATTTTCCACCTCGATTTTCACCGGCGCATCTTTTGGATGTGATGCCACTTCGGGTGTCGGCAGCGGCGGAAAATGCTTAACCGTCCACTGCGCGTGTTGCTCGTTCAATTGCTCCGTCGGCATCACCCAGGCTGGCAGTGGCCCCAAAGGCAGACGTTGGCCGGCGGCATTAAAGACCGCCAAATCCCCCAATCCAGCGCCGTGGAGGCTCGCGTAAATTTCTGGAGTCAAACGCAGCAAATAGGCGCTGGATTGCGTTGTGGTCGCCATCGGCCAACGCCAAGCAAAATCGTCCGGCTTGGTAATATGTGCCGGCGTCTGCGCCAGCGCCGGCAAACTCAAGCAAAGAATGAAGGCCAAACGTCTCATTGCGCGGATCCTTGGGTTTTGTCTCGACGCGGCGGCACCGGCGCGAAATAACCGACGATCAACAATAGCAATCCAACCGCCAGCGTGCCAAGAATCGCCGGCAAGTCATGCAAATGGTGGCGATCGATCAGAATCAATTTCACGATAACCACGCCCATTAAGCTTGCACCACCAATCCACACGCCGCGCGAACCGCGGCGCGCGCCGATGACCATCGCGATGATGCCAGCCAGGCTCCAAACCACCGACAAACCGGCTTGCGCAATCGTTGAATCAAACAAGGCCTCGCTCCAGGGCGCATTGGTGAAAAAATGCACACTGCGCAACGTGATCGAGGTTAACAACAAAAATCCGAGCAAAGCCAACATGCGGGCGCGCTGCTCCGCGGAGAGTGTCGCCGTCCCCTCGATACTGGCTTGACGATACCAGTTCAGCAGCAGCAACAACAAAAGCAACTGCGCCAATTCCAACGGGTTGAATACGGGGATGTACGGCAACGGCGTGGCGCGCCCTTCCGCCAACAATCCGCACAACGCGGCAATACCCAATACCAACGCCCACGACCCCAGCAACAGCGGCCGGTGGCCTTCCGCCGCCGTATCCAACGGAAACCGGACTATGACGCTGCGCTTTAAGCCAAGCCAGAACAACAGCGCCAGCGGGGCAAGCGCCGCCAATGCGCTCCAAATCGGGGCCAATGCAAAGTGCTCATCGGACAAATGCGCGAACTCGGTCCCCAGCACCAAAGCGATGACCCATAAAAATAAAAAATGTAAAATCGACAGACGCGCCACCGCCGCCGCGTTTAGACAAACCAGTGCGCGCAGAGCGGCGAACAACCAAACCACCCAAGCCGCCGCCGCGTACCCCTCTAGGGGACCGTGGTTATCGTGTGCGATGAAAGGAATCATCGGCAAGCTCAGCGGCAATAGGCCAAACACCGGCCAGACGCACTCCCGCCAGCCCCAACGCAGGCGAAGTTCAGAGGTTACCCAAATCGTAAACGCTGCGAAACCCAGCAACCAATCGGATTTCTGATTCCAAACCGCGAACCGATCAATTTCGTTGACTCCGGCAAACAGCCACCAACCGAATGCCCAAACAAACAGTACGCTGGCCAACAGCGAGTTGGGCACGGCGCGAACCAATAACCGCGCACTAACGAATCCGGCCAGCGCAATTAATAAGGCACCGAGCAGAGCTCCATTCAGTATCGGTAACGCGTCGATATCGGAATACGATTGCGTACTCACAACATAAGCGGCGCCCGCCAGCATCTGCAAAGCGTATCCGATCCAGCGCGGCAAACGCCGTTGCTGGCGTAACCCCAACCAAACCAAACCCGCCCCCTCCAACGCCCAGGTGCAGGCGGTGCTGCGCGCCGATAACGCCAACGGCACCGCAATCGTCGCGAAACCTAAGGCGAGCAGTGCAAAGGATTCTCCGAGTATTCGCAGCGCCAAACGCCGCAATAAAAACCACGCCAGCGCGGTGTAAACCAGCGCCGCGCCCAATGCGCTGTAGGCCATCGCCATGCGGTCGCCGTCCAATAAACCGACCTGCAACGGAAACGCCAGCAACGGGGTTCCAAACACCAAGGTCCCATCGACCAATCCGCGCCGCTGCGGCGCCTGGCGCAATGCATAGAGGATTGGAATGGCGAGGTAGAAAAAAAAGAACAGGATCAAAAACGGTTCGGTGCTGGCAAACATCTCCGGTTGATACTTAAGCACGCCCCACAACGTGCCAATCGCAAAGGTGAACGCAAAACCGATCAGATTCAGTATTCGCCAGGGTTTCATCCAGGCAATGCCAAGCACCGCCGAGTTAAGAATGGCGTAATACGTAAACAAGGCAACGTGGTTGCCGCTGTCGCTGGAGACCAAAACCGGCGCTAAAAACCCGCCGATGATGCCGAGAAACGCCAAAGCCAATGCATCCTGCAACACCGCCAACACCCCGGTGCCCGCCACCAGAAACAGCAATAACGCAAACGCCGCGGGTGCCGGCAACAGGTGATACAACCGAAACGCCGCGAACACGTTGAGCAGCAATACGCCAATCGCACCGCCCTGCAAGCTCAACGCAAACGCGCGATGACTGCCGCGCTTACGCCAGGCGAACACCAACCCGGCCAGCGCCGCCAGCGCAACGCCAATCAGGCGAAACTCAATCGGAAAGCTGAACCAGCCTTGATCGGCTGCGTACTTCAGCAATGCAGCAATACCGCCGAACAACACCAATACACCGATCTTTACCGGCACGTTGCCTTCGGTAAACCAGCGCTTGAGGTAATCCACCGCTTTACTAACCGCATCGGGTTCGCGCGCAGGCGCGGTCCAACGTTGCGATGGGCGCACCGTTTCCTCAGTCGGCGCAGTTTCGTTAATGCCATTGGGAATCGCCGATAACTCCGGTAGGGGCGTTTCCAATTGAGAGATGGAAATTTTAGGCTCGATCGATTTTAAGTATGGTTCGGCTGGTTCAACCGCGGTGGCTACCGGTTCCATAACCGGAACGCGCGGTTCGATCGGTGCTTTGGACTCTTGCTCAGATTTGGCGCTCTCAGGCGCGCTTAAGCGATGGATTTTGTGTTCCAGCAACGTCACGCGCTCGCGCAGCTTGCGCATTCCCGCGAAAAGCAAACCCACCATTGCACCAAATAAAAACCCCATTCCGGGTTTGCTGTCGAAGAATGAGGCGCATAAGAACGCCCCGATAACCGCACCAATCAGCATAAACACGAAGCTCATAATAGGATCCTTTCAATAAACCTTATTTGCGCCAACGGGCCGTGATTTAAATCGCTTGTGTATCCACAGATATTGTTCCGGCGCCTCACGCACCATGTGCTCAATCGTTATGTTGACGCGGGCCGTATCGATAACCGGATCAGCACTCGGAAAATCGATCAACGGGGACTTAAGCGTAAGCTCGTAACCGCCGCCGCCCGCCAGTCGCTTATGAAAAAAAGGAACCACCAGCGCACCGGACAGTCGCGCCAAATGGTGCGTTGCCGTGATCGTTGCCGCCGGCACGCCGAAAAACGGCACATAGACGCTATCGCGTCCTTTCATATCCTGATCCGGCGCATACCAAACGACTCCCCCACCGCGCAGGTACTTGACGGTGGCGCGCAACTCGTCGCGACGGAACATCGCATCGGCATAGCGCAACCTGGCGCTTTTGATCTGCCATTCAAATGCGGCGTCGGCGTGCGGCCGATACATACCCGCAATCGGCGCCGCCTGCGTCAACAAGCGCCCGGCGAGTTCCAAATGGGAAAAATGCGCACCGACCAAAAGCACGCCACGGCCCTGCGCACGCGCTTGTTTAAGATGCTCAAGTCCCGCGATCGCAACCGGTATTCGAGCGATCGCTCGCCTCGACCCGAACCAGGCCAGCGCAAACTCGACCAGCATCAAGCCCGCATCGCGCAAATTGGCCCGCAGCAGTTTTTCGCGATTGTCGACGTTAAGCTGCGGCAAGCACAATTCCAGATTGCGGCGAGCAATCCGGCGGCGTGTGATCATCAAAACACCGGCAACCGCCCCAAGCCCACTGCCCAAGGCGAGAAGCACGCGATAAGGCAACCGCGCAAGCAGCCGCAATAACGCCACCCCCAGCCAAGTGGGCCAATAGCGCGGCGACAATAGGGCAGGGCGAAAATTAAGGTCCGAGGCTTTCATGCGGAAGCGATTGTAACGGCCACTGACACGCAACAGACAACATCTTTCGAAGCCCGGCCAGTTATACTGGCGCATCACCCTGCGATTGATTGCTGTGTTCCTACGTTTTCTCTACACCCTGGGTATGTATCTGTTAACGCCGGTCATCCTGTACCGGTTGGCGGTGCGCGGGTTGAAATATCGCGAATATCTGGCGCGTTGGCGGGAGCGGTTTGGCTTTTTTTTGGACCCGAACATTCGCGACAGCATCTGGGTGCATGCGGTATCGATTGGCGAGGTGAATGCGGCGATTCCGCTGATCGAAGCGTTGATGCAACGCTATCAAGACCACCACTTCGTGATCACCACGGTAACGCCCACCGGCTCGGAACGGGTAACCAAAGTATTCGGGAAGCGCGTGTTCCACGTTTATTTGCCTTACGATTTGCCGGCTTCGATTAGGCGGTTTATCGCTCGCGTGCGGCCGCGCCTTGCGGTCATCATGGAAACCGAAATCTGGCCGAACCTGTTTGTGGAATGCCGCATTAAGAACATTCCCATCATTGTTGCAAATGCACGGCTGTCGGAGCGCTCATTGCGCGGCTATGGTCCAGTCCGGCCGCTGGCGCGAATGGCGATCGCCAGCGCGGATTGCATCGCCGCGCAATCGCAAACCGATGCCGATCGCCTGCTTGAGCTCGGAGCCAATCCCGCGCGCTTATCGATTGTCGGCAATCTGAAATTTGATATGGCGGTACCGGTTGAGCTTGCCGAGCAAGGCCAACAATTGCGCGCCGCTTGGGGTAAGTTGCGCCCCGTATGGATTGCCGCCAGCACCCACGAAGCGGAAGAGCTACCTGTCCTTAACGCCCATATCGCTGTACTGCGCCACTTTCCGGACGCTTTGTTATTGCTTGCTCCACGTCACCCAGAGCGCTTTAAGCCGGTAAAACTGACTTGCCAAAATTTGGGCTTTAACACGCGCACTCGTAGCGAAAATGAGACGGCCGATGGCTTGTGCCAATGTTTCATTATCGACACGATGGGCGAGCTGCTGCGTTATTACGCCGCCTCGGATTTGGCATTCGTCGGCGGGAGTCTGGCGGGCATCGGCGGACATAACGTGCTAGAACCCGCCGCATTGGCGGTGCCGGTTATTGTCGGACCGCACACGTTTAATTTCGCCGAAATCACGCAAAGCCTATTGGAAGCGAACGCCGGGATTCGAGTTGCCGATACCGAGATGCTGAGTGCGTCCGTGATTGATCTTTTCACCAACACGGCGAAAAGACTCACCCTGGGCGAAGCGGCGCGCTCCATGGTTGAACGCGAGCGTGGGGCGGTCAAGAAAACCATGGAAATCGTGGAAAGCCTATTGCCCCATCAAACCAATTGAAGATGGATTGACCAGCAGGATTGGTTTTTTCCACAAATAAAAGGGGCGCCGATCGGCGCCCCTTTTACTGGTTATTAGACTTTACTTAACGCACTTTTTAGTGCTGAACGGCACGTATTCGCAGCAGCGTAAGTGGCGTGGTCGCATCGTTGCTCTGCATGCAAAGATAACCGACCTCTACCGGCCCCGGCCCGCCAAATAAGGTACTGTTAACTTGAGCCGTTACCACGCGAGAAATGGATCCCGGCAATGCCAACGTTGCCGGCATGATACTTAGCCACGGCAGCCCGGCGCAAAAGGCCGGCTGTTCGAGCACCAAAGCAACACCCGGATAAGCATCGACCATGCCCCAATCAGCGCCTGCCACCCCGCCTACTGCCGTTATTGGGCTGCCTTGACCCACCGCCGAGGTTGCCCATGCCCAACCTCCCTCGGTCATGTAATTGGCTTCCGGATAAATAACCAGCCAATATTTTCCAGCCGTAAAGGCTGGTGCACCGCCAGACAGTGCATCCAAGTTCAGCGTGATGTTGCTCCCGGTAATGTGCAGCGCAGGCGACATACCGATCGTCTCAACCGTGCTCCACATCGGCGGCACCGCACCGAAACTGTTGCCATCCGGATCGCCATTCGGGTAGTGGGTGCCGGCCACGGCATCATAAACGTCACCGTAAATCTCGAAATGCACGGCATGGCCGGTAAGCGTTTCCAGCGGCGCAGTTGCCGCCGTATTGGTACCCATAAACCCATAGGCCTTGATGGTGGAGAACGACACCATCTCGCCAGTGCTGGCTACGACGTCAAAATCCTCTGCAATATAAATACTCGTAGTGGGCGCATTGGTGCGTTTGGAGCTAAATAACGCTGAACCGTTAGGATCATCCGGTTGATTGACCACTGGATAATAGCCCAGGGCCGATGGGCTTATGTAATTGGTAGTCACATTTAGCGTCGGCCCGCCGATATTCACTACCCCGAAATTACCGCTTCCGGTTGTGCTACCACTGGGAATATCCACTTCAATCGCCGATGTGGTATGCAGCGTTGGTGCCGGCTTTGCTACCGCAATCGGCATGTGCAACGTCGGTAAAGACGGTTGATTGGTGGGGGTTAAGATCAATTCACCAAAGTGATGCGCACCATCCGAAGGAAACGAGCTTACATCGACCGTTACATGGATGCCTCGGGTTTCGTTGGGATTGATATTCAGGGTCGACGGCGTCACGGTTGCGGGCACGCCGGTGGTCGTCAACGCGTACTGAGTTGACGTCGCTAACCCTCCCGTATCGGTAACGTAACGATCAAACGAACAGGTATCGGTGCTGGTGGTTGAGCTCGTTTGAGTAAAGCAGCGGTATTTGTACATGCTTGGCAAATTCAGTGTGCTGGGATCGCCATTGGTGGATGGTTTAACCCGGAGGAAATCGTTTTCCCGCAGCACTAGGCCGGTTTTAATTGCTTTATCCACCCGCAGACTTCCCGCACCACGATCAAGCGGAGTGCTCGGAGTGGTTCCATCCGGTTTGGTTAAACCGGCAGATGACGTGGTCAACATTAATGCCGATTTGACTTCCATTGGCGACCAAGTGGGATGCGCTTGCATTACCAACGCCGCGGCACCGGTGGTATGCGGCGTGGCCATCGAGGTTCCGTCAAAAAAATCGACACGGTTCGGGCTGGTTCCCGCTGTGTCGTTGTTAATCGCCGCCAATATGCTGACGCCCGGGGCTTCCAGCTCCGGTTTCAACACATCCAAACTGCCCGGCCCAAGCAAACTGAAATCGGCAAGCATATCCGGCGGGGTAGTCTGGCGTTCGTAGTGATAAGGCAGCTGCATCGTGGCACCGGTATGGGTGCTTAGGAAGCTTTGTAACGCAAGACCGGCAGGCCCGCTGATTCCGAATGTGGGGCGGCTCACCATCGCTGTTCCTAACGTCGCTCCGGTCGGAGTATTGATCGATTCATAGTTGGATATCAACACCGCTATCGCGCCTGCAGCAATGGCATTGGGTACTTTTGTACTGAACGGGCAAGTACCGCGGCTAATCACCGCAATGGCGTTTTGAAATGTATTTGGCGGATAAGCGGAGCACCCGTCCATTCCAGCGCCGACCGGATTGCCATCGCCGCCCACGGTGCTGTGAATATTGAAATTAGGACTTAGAATGATAGGTGTGGTACCGGGTAACGACATGGAAAACCGCGTATACGCGCTTCCCGACACTTCGTTCAATACGAGATTTTGCACGTTCGATGGCGGGGTGCCCGGGCCGGTAACGTTAAAAGGACCCGATGCCGCTTTACTAGTATGGGTGGACGCCGCTACGGTCAAAACCCACGGATCAGAATGATTAACCGATCCCGGTACCGGGGTGGGTACATTCGTGTTGGTGTTACCACCGGCCGCCACCACCAATATCCCAGCGGCGGTGGCATTCAGAAATGCTTGTGACCCATCATCGTTCCAAGGATCTGTTCCACCGCTGATGGAAAAGTTTATGACGTCCACGATACCGTCAGCGACTGCTTGGTTGGCCGCCGCAACATTTGCCGATTGCGGGCAGGTTCCATTCGTCCCGCCGCACGTGCGGTAAATGATCATATTGGCGTGCGGCGCCACTCCTGAGATACGCGTGGTGTAATCGCGTATCGTTGCAGAGCGGGTGTACCGCCCGCGGTACTTCCGGTATGGCTACCATGTCCACCTGCGTCTTCCACCGTGGTGGTTCCCGATCCAGCTGCGGGCGTGTATTTGTCGTACACGCCGATAACCTTGGCATTGCAACCGGCGCGACTGATGTTCATTACACCGCATTGGCCGCGATACACGCCGGCGCCGAGCGGGTTGGTAATGGTATAGCCGGTGTCGTCGGTCGCTGAAAACGATGGGCTCTGGCTGTTATATCCGGAATCGATATCGCCGATGACGATACCGTCGCCTTTGACGCGAACCGTATCGTCAAAACCGGCGGCAAATAAGGTGTCTTGACCGGCCCGCGTGCCCCACCAAGCCGAGGCCGCACCGATGAAGCCTGGCCCACGGTCGGTGGAAAGATGACGTTCCACGTCTTTGTTTACTGCCTCAACGCCCTCGATCTGGCGAATTTGTTGCGCCTCGTTGGGCGTAAGGCTCACCACCACCGCGTTTAACGCGTGCTGCATTTGAAAATGCGCAACGACCGGATGGCCTAACAATGTTTTCATCGCATCCAAACGATTGGTTTGTAAATCGTTTAGATAGGAAACGTACGCTTGCGCTTGCGCGCTGTGTACATCCAATACGGTGCGGCCATTTTTCTTGACCACGTGGGCCACCTTTGCCAACCCCGAGGTGCCGCCGTCGTAAGTCGCCAGCGGTGGTTCGCGAAAACGCACGATGTAACGGGCGGTGCCATCGGTGCGCAATGTGACGCCATCCATCCCGCCCGGGCTCAATGGAATTGTTTCAGGCTCAACCGATCCTATCGCTCGCTCTGTCCCAACAGCCACCATCAACACGGAAATCGCGGCTGGTAAAAACACTTTTATGAACTTCATGCGTTATCCTCAAACGAAAACTCATTAATTAAGAATCAGCCGGTCACTGTAAGCGTACCGAGCATGCCTAGGTGTTTATCTTTGGTCCCATAGGGAAGACTTACCGCGAGACGAACTTTTCCAGAATGGAGCCACATAACGGTTCCAAGGTACCAGCACACAATAGCGTTGGGAAATCACTGTGGACACATTCTTTGTAAACAATTGTAAAACGATCACCTCAAGACAGCACATTACTTTTACGCGAAGGCTTATCAACCAACGGAGCGGCAAAAAGAGCGCCTCGGAGAAACCTCAAAAAAAAATCGATTGCTCACTCAAGCAATTTGCATAAGCGCAATGCATTAATGTTTCGTTATTCACCCTTCGCATTTCAATAAGCATTTTCTGTCCATCCTCAAAACAGCTGTTTATTTGTAAACAATCGTAATACTGGCACAAGCTTCCAAAGCTGCATGCACGATCAGCAATACCATCTATTTCGACACCACCGCATCCGCGACGCTGAAATGCAGCAATGAACAAAACGATCGGCCATTCACCTTAAGGAGATTGCGCACATGTATATGTCTTCTTGCATTCGACGGATTTCGATGATCTTAACAGTCGCGGTGCTATTGCCTGGTTTTGTTGCCGCAGAAAATCGCCCATCGTCGGATGTGCGAACCTATATCGTGACGTTCTCCGAAGTCAGCACCATGCATTATGAAGGAAACATCCCTTCTTTAATGGCAACCACGCCGGAGGCATTGCGTGCAATGCCACTGAAAAAGTTTGGCAATGGTAAGTATGACGTGCGCATGCCGCAAGTTATGGCTTATCGCAATTACCTGACTGCGGTTCAAACAGCACACATCGACGCGATTAAAACGCGCCTTGGTCGTGATTTACAAATCAGCCATAAATACGACTTAACCCGTTCCGGCGTCGCTGTCGAATTAACCGAACAGGAGGCCGCTGATATTGCCCAATTGCCGGACATCCAATCGGTGGAAGCGGATCAGGTCTATCAGATGGACACGTACCGCAGCCCCAGTTTTATGGGCGCAACCAGTGTTTGGCGAGGTTATACCTCCCCGGATTTTACGCCCCATTACGGGCTTGGTGTCGTCATTGGAGTACTGGATAGCGGATATAACTCACAACATCCCTCGTTTGGCAATTTGGCCGATTTTTGCGGTCTCGGCTCGGTTCCGAAAGTGTTGAGCGCAGTGGATTGCACGGGCGCGACCGGCAGCACCATTGCAACCGGTTGTCACGCCAGCGATAGTCCGGACGACCCTTCGATGGCCAGTCGCGGCCATAACCCAGAAGACTACGGTGGGCATGGATCGCACACCGCCAGCACCGCTGCAGGCAATACCCTTTATACCGGTTTTGGCCTAATGCCAGAGCCGGCGTTGCCCATGGGGTACTCCAGTATGTCCGGAGTAGCACCTTGCGCAAACCTTCGTATTTATAAAGTGTGCGGACCGGCTGGGCCCGCCGGAGGTGCTGCGGGATGTGTGGGTGCCGCCATCTTGGCAGCCCAGGAGGCGGTCATCGCCGATGGCGATGTCGGGGTTGTCAATTTTTCGATTTCCGGCGGTGGAAATCCGTGGTCGGTTACATCCGATACGGAGCCAGGATTTTTGGACGCGTTCAATGCCGGCATCGTGGTCGCTGCATCAGCGGGAAACACCCGGCCAGCCCCTCCGGCCGGGACAGGACCCGCCAATCCAGTTGGGCAAGTCAATCACCGCGGACCGTGGGTGCTTACCGTTGCCGCGAGCAGTGACGATGAGGTCATTGCACTAGCAGGTCATATGAGCGCCGCCGGCCCAGGATCTCCTCCTGCAAATACCCAAAATATCACCCTAACACCCAGCAGCTCGCCAGTACTGGGTTCGCCTCAAACGGGGGTCGTCTTAAAGAACTTCCCCGCCAATAGCTTAGGCTGTACGGCAGGCACACCTTATCCCGGCGGCTATTTCACCGGTGCAATAGCATTGATTTCACGCGGAACCTGCCCATTTTTAGAGAAAGCCGCCAACGCGGCGGCGGCCGGCGCAACCGCTGCTATTATTTATAACAATACGACCGGAATAGCCGGTGCCTCAGTGGATACCGCTACGATTCCGGTATTCACCATACTTCAGACCGACGGTGCTGCATTGGTCAGCTATCTGAGCGCCAACACCAATAGCATAACGGTGAATACCGTTCCGCCGGCCCGGCAAGGCAATGTATTGGCAAACTTCAGCTTGCGGGGCCCAAACATCAGTCAACCCTCTTCCATGGTGACGGTGACCGGATCAGGGACGGTGACGATACCCGCAATGCTCGGATTCGACGTTACCAAACCCGACATCACTGCGCCGGGTATTCATATTTACGCCGCGACCGCCGCTCATCCCACCGACACCAGCGCTACCGGAATTCCGGCCAACTACGGCTATCTTGATGGCACTTCGATGTCCTCGCCAAATACCGCCGGCGCGGTGGCCCTGGTCAGGGAGTCGCATCCCAACTGGACTCCGGCCGAAGTAATGTCCGCCATTCGCATGACGGCCAATACCGTCGGGACACAGGAAGACGGCGCCACCTTTTGGAACCCTGACCAAGTCGGTAACGGACATGTGGATTTGACCAAAGCCCCCTTAGCCGGGTTGGTCATGGACGAAACCTACCTGCATTTCCTCCACGCCGATCCGAATGGGACACCCGCCGGAGACCCCAAAACCTTGAACCTACCGAGCATGCGCAACACCAATTGCCGTTTCACCTGCACTTGGACCCGCGTGGTAAACAACGCCTCTTTCGAAACGGTGGAATGGAATGCCACAACCTTTTCCAATAGTCCCAACAACCGGTTTACCGTTACGCCAAGCCATTTTACATTGCAGCCTCGCGGTAGCTGCGCCGATACGTTTTGCGCGATTCAAACCGATCGGGTGACTTTGACGATTACCGCCAAGCCGTTAGCCCCTACCTCGGTGCAACTCACTCCATTGGACTTCGGGTATTTGGAATTAAGCACGCCAAATCCCAATTTCGCGGCTTTTGAGCGCATGACGATAGCCGTGCAGGGCCTTACCGACGATTTGTTTAAGGATGATTTGGAAACGCACCCTTAAAGAATATTAATCGACACATTCCTAACCGCGCTGAGTTCCATTCAGCGCGGTTAGGTAATTAATACGGATATACCGATCGCCCTCCTGCACTGGATTCGGCAAACAAATTCAAAAAAACGCATTCCGCGCATGCAATAATACGCAAGCCATCGATCCTTTTTCAGCGCTAATTGGGCGCTGCACTCAATTTACATCGTTGCAACTCAATCACAATTGCCATGCTGGTATTTCTTCGGAGGTTGGTATGTTAAAGCGCGTCGTCAGACTCGCGATGTGCGCAGGGCTTCTAACCTCAGTCAATGCAAATGCGCAAGCGCAACGAACCCATCCATCATCCGCCACTATTAGTAAAGCAGCTGCACCGGCCAAGCCCCCATTACATGACCCCCAAGCTCTGCGGTTTATCGACATCGCGGGCTTTGGCGAGGTCACGGTATATAAACCAACCGGAACGCCCCGGGGCTTAGCGCTGTTTGCATCAGGTGACGGTGGTTGGAATTTGGGCGTGCTCGATATGGCGCACACGGCGGTCAACTTGGGATACTGGGTGGTCGGTTACAGCACACCGGTCTTTATCAAAGCCCTCGATGCCAGTGATGGCGATTGCAGTAATCCCTCGGGCTTGTTGGAAACGTTGGCTAAGTCGATCAAAGCCGAACTAAACATCTCCCCCGAAATCAAACCCATCTTAATCGGGTATTCCTCCGGTGCAACGATTGTGTATGCCGCACTCGCACAAGCGGGAGACACGCGTTTTGGTGGCGGCTTGAGCTTGGGATTTTGTCCCGACTTAATGATCCATAAGCCGTTTTGTGCGGGTGCCGGCTTGGCCGCCAAACCCGCCGGGCAATTGGGTGTGATGTTTCAAACCGTGCCCTTGTTGCCGAAGCCTTGGATTGTGCTGCAAGGGGAAATTGATCAAGTATGCAATCCTCCGGCAACCATCGCTTTCGGCGCTGCAGTGAAGGGGGCTCATGTGGTTTCGCTACCGCACGTTGGGCACGGTTTTTCGGTCACGAAAAACTGGATGCCGCAATATCGACAAGGGCTTATTGATCTTCAAAATGCAGCCGCTGACTTGCCCGCAAACGGGCAAGCTCAAGCTTCGCATACATTAGATCGGCCTTAATTTATCGCTCACTTTCCGCGTTCGTTGTGGTTAAGTCCTCGGTTGCGATGTAAAACTGAATGAACGATCCGCTCGCCCAAACAGAGACTGAAATAACGGCGCAATCGCCTACTCCTCGATTCGCTCGACTGCGCTGGCTGGTACCCATTGGTTTTCTGACGTTGACCGCATGGCTGGTCTGGCGTTCGTTGGACCAATTCGATCTGCCCGCGATGCAACGCACTTTGCTTGACGTACCCACGTTGCCGGCATTGGCCACCGCAGCGCTGGCATTGCTAGGCGTGAGCTTAACCGGGCTGGTTGACGTATTGATCGGGCGCTGGCTTGGGATGCCTTTGTCGACCCGCGAATTCCTGCGCCTTGCGTTTGTCGCCAACAGCATGGCCAATACGTTGAATTTGTCCGGTGCGATCGGATCGGGTGTGCGCCTGCTGGGCCTGACATCACGCCGTATCGAACTTAATCGGGCTGCCGCCTTGATCGGGATGCAGGTGCTGTCGCTATGGCTGGGCTTAAGTGTATTGGTCACCATTACGTTGGCAACCAGTTCATTGCCGATCACTTCCGGAACGGCAGGGCGCATCGCGGCAGCTGTGATATTGAGCGCAACCGCTCTTTACCTACCTTTGTACTTTTTCCTAACCACACGGCGTACCTTGATGCGCTGGCTGCCGAGCGATATTGGCCTGCCGCCACTGCGATTGAAGATCGAGCTGACCTTGGTGTCGTTCTTGGATTGGCTGCTCGCCGGCGCGGTGCTGTATGCGTGCTTGTACTTAAGCGGCGCCCACATAAAACCCGGACTGTTGCTCGGCGCGTTTGCCGGGGCATCGGTATTGGGTTTGATCAGCCTCGTTCCGGGCGGGTTGGGTGTATTCGACGGCTTGCTGCTGCTGGCATTAAGCAGCGCTGGATACGATCAGGCCGCGGTCATTTCGGGATTATTCCTGTTTCGCATCGCCTACTATTTGCTACCGTTGCTGGGCGGTCTGTATCTGGGTTCGGGCATGTTGGCGCAGCGCTTACCCGTGCTTACACGACTGGCCGAGCGGTTACGCGAGCACCCGCTGTTTGGCCTACTTGGTTTACCCGTGAGCTTGCTCGCCGATCTTGGCATGCGTCTTTTGGCAATCCTCACGTTCGTCGCCGGAGCGATGCAGTTGGCTTCGGCGGCAATGCCTTCGGTCAGCGAGCATGTGGAGCTGGTGCGCGAGCACATGCACATCCTTGCCGTGGAAGGCTCGCACTGGTTTAGTATACTTTCTGGCGTTTTGCTGCTTGGCCTTGCACGCGGGATTGATGGCCGTTTGCGCGTTGCGTATCGATTGACGCAATGGCTATTGTTGATTAGCGCGGGGCTTGCCATCACCAAGGGGCTGCACTTCGGCGAAGCCTTGTTCCTATTGTGCGTGGCGGGGTTGCTGCGCACACGCAAGAAGGCGTTTACGCGCCGTGCGATGATTTTAAACTCCGCTTCCACGATTGGTTGGTACGTCGGATTGGTCGCTTGCGTACTGGTGTTTTTCGCACTGGGTGTGGCAGCGGTGCTCGGCGATGACAGTTTCGATTTGTTTTATTACGGCTTCGGCGAGCATACCTCGCGACTGGCACGCGGTCTGATGGCGGCGGCGCTCGGATTGATGATTTATCTATTCTGGCAAGCTTTCTCCGTGCAGCGTCCGCAATTGAAACTGCCCGATCATTCCGAGCTTGAACGCGCGCGCTCTCTCTATAAAACTTTTGGTGGCGGTGAATTTGCGCATTTGTCGTTCATGGGCGACAAACATTTGTTTTGGGCGGCGGATGGTCAAGCATTAGTGGCTTATGGAGCGGTGCGTGACCGCCTAGTGGCGCTGGGATCGCCGTGCGGGCCGGAAAATGCCATTGCGCGCGCCATCTTGGATTTTCGCCATTTTGCCGATGCGCAGGACCGCGTGCCGATGTTTTATGAAGTGCTGGAACCGGATTTATCGCTCTATCACGACATGGGTTTTGATTTATTCAAATTGGGTGAATTGGCCCTGGTACGTTTAGAGGAATTTACGCTTGCCGGCAAACGTTGGGAAGATTTGCGCCAGGCGGTGAATCGTTCGACCAAAGAGCATCTCACATTTGAATTATTGCACCCGCCTTTCGATACGGCCCTAATCGCCGACGTCGAACGCGTGTCGGACGCTTGGCTTGCCGATAAATCCGCCAGCGAAAAAGGATTTTCTTTAGGGCATTTCGACGCCGATTATTTGGCCTGGAGCCCGCTAGCCTTGGTGCGCTGCGAAAGTGAGCTAATCGCTTTTGCCAACGTGCTGCCACCCTATGGCGCCAACGGCACCGCCAGTGTCGATCTGATGCGCTACACCGCCGACGCCCCGCGCGGCACGATGGACTTTTTATTTGCCAAGGTGATGCAATGGGCTAAAGATCAAGGTCATCCGTTGTTCAGCCTGGGCATGGCCCCGCTTTATCGTGTGGGAGACAACCCATACGCGCGCCTTAACGAACGCCTAGCCGCGCTGGCATTCCAGTACGGCAATCGATTTTACAATTATCAAGGTTTAAGAAAGTACAAAGAGAAATTTAACCCAGAATGGTCGGGTTCTTACCTCGCCTATCCGCGCGGATTGTGGGTGCCCGGGCTCTTGATTGATATCGCGGCGCTGGTGGCGGGCGGGTACCGGGCGTTTTTGTTTGGTAACTCGCGCTGAGCGTGTGGTTGTTTTATGTCGCAAGCAAAATTTTGGCATTCGTTGGCAAGCTTAGGAAAGCCGTTCGTGCTGAGCTTGTCGAAGCACCCAACGATCCAGTTCAGGGTGAACGGGTCTTGTCGAGGTGGCTAACGAATATCATCTCCGTTGCTTGTGGAATTTTGCACCACCGGCAACGCCTTCAAAATCCCTTGGGCCAACCCATCGTAATCCCCGTTGTAATGATGCCCACCGGCAAGTTCAATAACCCGAACCGACGGCTTGCTCACTTTATTGCAAATACTCGGTTCTTTTTCTTCATTGCCGTGCACGCAAATCACCGCCACCTTGGCTGAATTAAGTTCGGGCACAACCGGAATCGTATTGTCGTGGTGTGCACCGCCAAACCAATCACCGACTTTCACTTCAAACACCGCCTCCGCATCCGGGGAGATCAACACTTGCGCCAAAATACGCCTTTGCACGGATTCCTGGGCGCGATTAATGATCACCGGTGCCAACGCCGCCCCGAACGAATACCCGATCACAATGAAACTCGCTTGCGGGTGTAACGCACCATAATGGCCGACGATGCGCGTCAGCGCATCGACCGCTTCTTGCGGCTTGCGCGGTTGCCAAAAAAATTTCAACGTGTTGAGACCCACCACATCGATACCGCGCCTGGATAATTGCTCGGCAATGGCGATATCAAGCCCCGCCCAACCGCCATCTCCGGTAAGAATGATCGCAATGCGTTGATTGAACTCGCCTTGGTGCAGCTGTTCCACCAAGGGCAAATCGGCCACATCTTCCGGCAACTCCAACGCCGCTTGGTTCTGGCGCTGCCAGTTGCTGATGTGTTTTGCCAAGGATACCGCGGGTTGCTGTGTCTGCGGCGTCGGCCAAAACCAATCCCATCTGAGGGATCGCATCCACGCCAAAATTCCACTCACGCGCGCGCCGTGCGCAAACGGCAGCGGCAACCACGCGGACGGCAACTGCTTGACCGGCACAATGCGATAATCCCCGTTATTCGTAACCGCCGTCATAGCTCCCGCATCGCCGGGGCACAGAGATTTCGCCAAACGAAATTGATGATCAAATCCAAGCATCACCAAGCCAGAGAACGTACCAGCGGGCGCCTGCGCCGCTACCGCATAGGCGAAATTGGCGCCTGCGCCCATGCCAAGCACGATCGGATAGACGAAATTCTCCATCCCTTGATGATGCTGCATCCAATCGCTCATCCCCTCGAAATGACCGGCAGGATAGGCGCATTTGTCTTTAAGCTCGAACAAGTGTTTGAGGTATTCCGGCAAATCGATACCGAGCACCAGCGCACCGTCGGCACTTAAGGCTTGCGCCAGTTCTTCCGCACGATCATCCCAACCGTTGCTGTCGGAAATCAACACGACCGTGCGTTCCACCGGTATCGGCGGCGCCGTCACATGCACATTGCCAAATAAGCCGTAGTGCACCAACTCACTGGCGGGCGTTGGCAACGAGCACGTGCCAAATAAAATCATCAGCCATGCTGAGACTAAGCGCGCAGGAGCCATCCACGACAAAAACGACATGGTTTTAGGCTCGGCCTTTTTGTGCCTTACTCATCAACGCTTCGATCGTATCGATGTCTTTTGGCACCGCGGCACTGATTACCTCGGGATCGGATCGAGTCACCACCACATCATCCTCAATACGAATGCCAATGCCGCGCCATTTGCTCGCGACGCCCTTGGCATTGGAGGCTATATAAAGTCCGGGCTCCACCGTTAATACCATCCCAGGCTCAAGCTCGCGGTATTGACCATCGATTCGATAATCACCGACATCGTGCACATCAAGCCCCAGCCAATGGCCGGTCTTGTGCATGTAAAAACGCTTATAGGCGTGTTCACGCAGATTTTTTTCAACACCGCCTTTTAGCAAACCAAGCTTAACCAGCCCCATCGTAATAACGCGCACGGCCGCATCGTGGTAAGCGCTAAATGGCGTGCCGGGGCGAATCTGCTCGATGGCCGCATATTGCGCATCGAGCACGATTTGATACAACGCGCGCTGCTCTGCATTAAAGCGCCCGTTGACCGGGAAGGTGCGGGTGATATCCGACGCATAACATTCGTATTCGGCGCCGGCGTCAATCAACAACAAATCGCCGTCCTTAAGCGGCGCATTGTTGGCGCGATAGTGCAGCACGCAGGCATTGGCGCCACCGCCAACAATCGGCTCATACGAAGGCACCGCTCCCGCGCCTCGAAACGTATGCAAAATTTCCGCTTCGATCTGGTTTTCGGTCATGCCGGGACGCGTGACCTGCATCGCGCGCAAGTGCGCGTTGCATGCAATTTTGGCGGCTTTACGCATTACGCGCAGCTCGTTGCGCGATTTATACAAACGCAAATCGTGCAGCATGTGGCTGAGCGCCACAAATTCGTGCGGTGCGCGCGCGCCTTGCTTTATCTGGCTGCGCACGCGGTTAACCCAGCCGATCAGCTTCAAATCAAACTCGGTATCGCGGCCAAAATGGTAATACACCCGCGAACGGCCCTCGATTAAGCCCGGCAATATGTCGTCGATATCGGTGATGGGAAACGCATCGTCCAATTTAAGCGTATCGACCGCACCGTCGGTTCCGGCGCGCGCGCCGTCCCACACTTCACGCTCGGGATCGCGCTCACGGCAAAACAAAATGCACTCGGCCAGTTCGCGCCCCGGTATCAAGACCAGCACCGCGTCTGGCTCGGAAAAACCAGTAAGGTAGTGAAAATCGCTGTCTTGGCGATACGGATAATGCGCGTCGTTATTGCGGATGCGTTCCGGCGCGGCCGGCACCACGGCAATCGCGTCACGGCCGATCATGCGCATCAACTGCTTGCGACGGCGGACGAACTCTTTGTGATCCATCATCCGGGCGGGTTTCAATGCAAAGTTTTAGGAAGGTGGGATCGCTCGGAGAGCTCGGCGTGCAACAGCATCACCCCAACGCGAATAAACTCGACCACTTCCGTTAATGCCGTTTCGTCTTCCTCGGCGTCCGCGTATTCAAAGCCAGAGGCGGCGATAGTGCCAAAGTCGCGCAAAATGTCGTTCGCATCCGCGGACAATTCGCCGCTTTGCAACACCGTTCCGGCAAGACCGAAACCGCCCAAAAACCCGCGGCACCACTCAACCAATGCACTGGCGCGCTCTTCGACGGCAAGTGCGGGTTCCGGTAGCAGCGGCTCAAAACTGAAGTCAATTGCATCCAGTTGCGCGCAACACACGGTATACAACTGTTCAAGTACCAATTGCGACGCCTTGGGACAATCGAGGGCTTCTATCTCCAACGCCAAAGCATTCATCCAACGCTGCGCATCGGTCAACCCGCCCGCGCACAAATAACCGCACAACGAACCGTGCAGATCGCTGGCGTTCACGCCAACGCGCAGCGCTTGCAATGTTTGGCTTAACGTAAAGTGTGAAATCCCGGCAGCGTTCATGTGTGTCATGTACAGTGGAAACCTCGGCTATTTTAGTTGCCCGTTCGCGAAATAGCGAACCAAACGGTAGTCAAAGCCGTTGCCGCAGGTACAAACGATTGCAGCCGTCGCAGTACTCGTGCCGAAAATCGTCCATTAAGGTATGCACCAAATGCAACCCAAGCCCGCCGATCGGCGAATCCGCAATGCTTCCCGCACGCGCCTGGCTTGGCGTTCCAGTTGGGTCGAAGGCTTCAGCACGGTACTCGATGGTGGTTTCCAGTAAGCCATCGCCGCGCTTAAGATCAAGCTCGATCATGCCCTGTACGGCAATCGCATGCATGATGACGTTGGTCAGCAATTCATCCAACGCCACCTGCAACGATCGCAACGCCGATTCCGGAATGTGGGCCAGCAGGACTTGTTCCAACGCATCATTTAACCGGCCAATCGCAGGGCGCTGCGCAGCCAAGGCAAAGTGCCATGCCAGCGCAGGTTTTGTGGTTACCCCAACTCGGCGGCGCCACCAGCTTTGCCACTCCTTGAACATGCCATAGGCCTATTGCAATGGGAGCTTAAGATCATGGTGGCGAAAAACCGGCGCGGTGGCAATGGAATTCTTGCCGCGAAAGCTTTACTTAGATAGTAGAGCCTTCTCCCGTTCGTGGTGAGCTTGTCGAACCATGAACGGCCTTTAAATCCAGGCATCCTGAGCCTCTGGACAGACAGGATAGCCACCGCACCAGCGGTTAAATCAATCTCTACTGGTTTAACCCTGTTTCTGGCTGGCACCAGCATCCTTGTTAGTTGGATGAGCGGGCCCCGGCGCAAGCAACGGCGGTTTGAAATAAGGATGCGTCGCCAACCAGGGTCGTTCCGGCGCAAGCTTGCTTTGAATGCGCTGCATCATAGCTTTGTATAACTCGGCGGCCGCCTGATCGCCATTGCGCACGGCCTCGAATACCGCTTGCTCCTGATAATCTTGCGCATCCTTAAACTTACCTTGCGCGGCATAGGCCATGGCCAGCGCTTCCGAATTGCTGGCGTCGGGGTGTTGTTGGTACAAGGATTTGGCATAGTCAAACGCCAGTGTGCGCTCGGCCTGACTGGTAGCGGGGCAGGTGCTGACCAAGCGCACAAACACTTGGCGCAAGTTGCCATCTTTGGCTCGCTGGTCGATGTAGCGATGAATTTCCTTGATCGCATCCGTGCATTTTCCGGCGGCGACCAATGCGGCCGCAACGCGCGCATACACCTGCGCATCATCCGGCTGCAGCGTTGCCAATTGCCGATATTGTTCGGCAGCTTGGCCGAATTGCCCTTGCCGCATCTTCGCGTTGCCCAACAAAAGACGCGCCTCGGGCAACTTCATATCGGCACGCATGGCCTTTTCATACAGCCCGGTGGCTTGTGTTTCATCGCCACTCATCTCAAGCACCATGCCTTGGGTGAGATTGGCGATGCCGCCGTTTGGATCGGCGTTAAGTGCTTCGCTGGCCGCTTTTTTGGCACCGTCCAGATTGCCGTCCTGCGCTTCCAGCCGCGCCGCGACACTCAATGCGATCACATCCTGCGGCTTGGCCGCCAGCGCCTGCGCCAATTTATGGCGCGCTTCGTCAAAGCGATGCTGCTGCATCAGCGCAACCGCTTGGTCCACCGCGCTGCCTGAAATTTTCGGGCCATACATCCCACTCACCAAGGGATCGGTCAAGGTGGGCCGGTTCGTTCCCGCTTGGGCCTTGGCGTCGTTTGCTGCTTTGGTGTTGCCTTGGCTGGCATACGCTTGCGCCAACTGGGTATACAGCTGATTTGCCTGCGGCTCGAGTTTGAGCGCGTGGTTCAATTGTTCGATTGCTTCCGGGTAGCGCTTTTGCTTCAGCGCAATTTCACCCAGTAGCGCGTAGGCCGCGGCCAAATCTTGGCGCGATTTTACCAAGTCATCGATGAGCTTCTTAGCGCCATCAAGATCACCACTTTCAATCAGCACGTCGGCCAGGCGAAAACGAATCGGCAAATAGAGCTGATCCAACGCGAATGCCGCTTGCAGCAGGTCGCGCGCAACTGCCGTTTGTTTTTTCGCCATGGCCATAACGCCCTCAAGATAGGGCCAGCGTCCGTCGTAGGGGCTTAATTGCGCAGCATTGTGGAACGCCACGGCGGCCACATCGTTAAACCCGAAGCGTGCGTATTCGGCGCCCATCTTGACATAGGCCTCCGCCAATGGGTCACCGACCAAATTCGGTTTTGCTGCGTCGAATTCATGCCGAGCGGTGGTCAGTTCTTTCTGGTTAGCCGCGGACAGCTGTGCCGTATCCGGCGTCGGCAACGGCTTAAGCAGGGGCTCGGCGGCAATGGCGAGCGCATTGAACAGAAAAATCAGGCTGACGAGACCTAACAGGCGGTACGAGAATGTGAGCATGGCGTTCCACAGTGATTGCAAGCGAAATGAAACCGCGATGAGCGGTTAGGGAATGGGAAGTCTACCGAGGTCGCCGCGCCAACACCAACTTCACCGAGGTATTACGGTATGAAGGCGCGATTTTGGTACTCTGCGCGTACCCACTTCGGAATCCGGCCATGGCCGAACAAAATCAGTTTCAGCTATTGCGCGAGCGGCGTTTCGCGCCATTTTTTCTTACCCAAGCCTTGGGGGCTTTTAACGACAACGTTTTCAAGAATGCGTTAGTGATATTAGTGGCGTTTTTGACCGTCGATTTGTCGGCGAAAGACGTCAATTTTTACTCAAATCTTGCGGCCGGCTTATTTATTCTGCCGTTTCTATTGTTTTCGGCCACCAGTGGACAGCTTTCCGATAAATACGACAAAGCGCGCTTGGCGCAGATGGTGAAACTGTTGGAAATCGCCATCATGATCGTGGCGAGTTTCGGTTTTCGCGATCACAACGTCCCATTGTTGTTGACGATGTTATTCATGATGGGACTGCATTCAACACTGTTTGGACCTTTGAAATACGGATTGTTACCACAGGTGCTAAGCCCCCGCGAACTGGTCGGCGGCAATGGGTTGATCGAAATGGCAACCTTCCTCGCGATCCTGCTCGGTACCGTCCTGGGTTCGAGTTTGATTCGCGTTGAAGGCAGCGGTCCTGCGTGGGTGGCGGCGACCACCATCGCCATTGCCGGCATTGGGCTGCTCTGTGCCTGGGCGATGCCGCGCGCCGCGCCGGTGGATCCATCTCTCAAAATCAATTGGAATCCGCTGACCGAAACCTTAAACAATTTGCGCTACATCCGCAGCAATCGCACCGTGTTGTTATCGTGCCTTGGCATTTCCTGGTTTTGGTTTTACGGCTCGATCTATCTGGTGCAGCTGCCAAACTACACCAAAGAAGTGCTGGGTGGCGGAGCCAACGTATACATATTAATTCTTACCTTGTTCTCCATCGGGATTGGCGTGGGCTCCATGCTGTGCGAACGCCTATCCGGACATAAAATTGAAATTGGCCTGGTTCCGTTTGGCTCCATCGGGATGACGCTGTTTGGCGTGGATTTGTATTTCGCGCACCCGGATTTGGCCGTTCAGCACGGTCTTCCCGTTCAGGCATTCTTGAGCGAGATCGGCATGTGGCGCGTGCTGGCCGATCTCGTTCTCATGGCGATTTTTTCCGGTTTTTTCATCGTGCCGCTGTTTGCGTTGGTGCAGATGCGATCGGAACCGGCGCGGCGTTCGCGCGTTATTGCGGCCAATAACATTCTAAACGCGCTGTTTATGGTGGTGGCCGCCGCTTTATCGGCTGTGTTGTTAAATGTGGCGAATTTCAGCATCCCGAGCTTGTTGCTGGCAACCGCGTTGTTGAACGCCATCGTCGCCGTTTACATCTACACGCTGGTGCCCGAGTTCCTGATGCGCTTTCTCACCTGGATGGCCATCAACACCTTATACCGGATAAGGCTACAAGGTCTTGATCACATTCCTGAACACGGCCCCGCATTATTGGTCTGCAATCATGTGAGCTTTATGGACGGCATGATCATCGGCGGATCGGTGCGCCGACCGGTGCGCTTTGTCATGTATTACAAAATTTTTCATATCCCGATCTTGAGCTTTATCTTTCGCACCGCAAAGGCAATTCCGATCGCCGGAGCCAAGGAAGACCCGGTGATGATGCAACGCGCTTTCGAGGCGGTGGATCAGGCTTTAGCGGCCGGTGATGTGGTTTGCATTTTTCCGGAAGGCGGTTTGACCAACGATGGATCGATTCAACGGTTTCGGCCCGGTGTTGAGCGCATCATTGCAACCCGCCCGGTACCCGTGGTGCCTATGGCTTTGCGTGGCTTATGGGGCAGTATTTTTAGTCGCCGCGATAGCGCACTGGGGCGCTCGCGGTTGCCGCGACGTTTCTGGACCCGCATCGATCTTGTCGCGGGCCCCGCAATTCCTGCGCACGATGCCAATGCGGCCTTGTTGGAGCAACGAGTACGCGAGCTGCGTGGTGATGAGGCTTAGCTTAAAGCGCTTGCACGCTATTATTCCAATCTGCAGTAGACACTTCTCTTTTCCGTTCGCCCTGAGCCTGTCGAAGGGTGAGCGGAAAAGCTACGGTGCTTCGACAAGCTCAGCATGAACGGTTTTCTTAAAGTTGCCGATTAATTCCGTTTTTATTGCTTGTGAAATTAAGCCGCCCACCCCGCCAGCACGATAATCGCCATCAACGACAACCAAACCACCAATACGCGGCGCAATAACTGCAAGGCATCCTGCAACTCGACCAAGACATTAGAGGTGTCTTCACTAAACCCATCCCCCTCCATGACATCGGCATCAACCGAGGCAC
>CAYXMH010000028.1:32855-36394 GCA_964466115.1 uncultured Rhodanobacteraceae bacterium
GAGGTGTCTTCACTAAACCCATCCCCCTCCATGACATCGGCATCAACCGAGGCACGCGCTATCGCACCGAGAAACCCCAAATCCAATGTGAAATATCCCTTAGCTTGCGCCAAGTGATACCCGCGCCAGGTGCGCAACACCGCATCGAAATTGGAAACGATGGCGAGCGACAGCGCAATCAGATGCGCGGGCAACCAATCCAATAATCGCACCAACCGCTGCGCCATTTCAGTTTGTTTGGCCGGTGCCTCACTGGTTAAGCCCGAATCAAAAGCCACGGTTCGGGCTAACCGATACAAAAGCGCACCGGCCGGCCCCAATAGAAAAAACCAGAACATCACCCCGAACCAGTTTCTTAAGGCGGCATGAAAGCTCGCCTCGACCAAGGCTGCAGCATCCAGTGGCAAGCTGGCGTCGGTCGCGTCTTGACGCAAGGCTTGCGCCGCTGCTAAGCGCCGCTCGCTATCGGGCGCTTTGACGATCGCCTCAATATCGCGCTCAAAATCGCTTGGCCCCCAGCAATAAAACAGCATCGCAATCGCAAACAGCAAACTGAACAGGCCGTAGATTGCGGTGTGCAACGTCATTTGCAAAATCAAGCAAGCCAATACCGGCAACCCAACGATCAATACCAGGCTAAGCCAGGTAGGGTTGTTCCGATCCAACCGAGCCATCCAACGGCGCACCCACGAAAAATTACGCCATTGTGCTAAGTGCGGCAACGCGCGCGAGAGCAACAACGTCAGCAAAACGGCAATCAATGTAACGGCCATGCGATTGACTAATTTGACTTAAAGCGCGGATTGCGCCGGGTGATTGTAGCAGTGCGCAGTCAGAGATAAAGGTCCACTCGATTAAGACGACCCTTACGATGCATTCACCGCCAGGCTGCTCAATTCAAGCCCCGCCTTGGCCCGCAACCAGTGTTCAATCAGCCGATAGGAAATGGACAGCGGCGATGACAACACCAACTCACCCTGCGCTAACCCACGCTTTAAGTCATCGACAGAAAACCAGCGCGCATCCGCCAACTCCGACCCAACGCGGATCGTTGTATCCGTAGCGGTTGCGGTAAACCCAAGCATAATCGAGGCGGGGAACGGCCAGGGCTGCGATGAATGGTAATCGCAATCGATCACGCGTACACCGGCCTCTTCAAATACTTCGCGGCGTACCGCTTCCTCCAGGGTCTCTCCCGGTTCAACAAACCCGGCCAAGGTGGAATAACGGCGTTCCGACCAACCGGGCTGCCTACCCAGCAAACAGGCGTCCCCACAACTCACAATCACGATAATGGCAGGATCCGTGCGCGGGAAATGTTCGGCCGCACAGGTCGTTTCGGTACAACGTGCTTTATGACCGGCCGATTCCAATAGTGTCGCCGCACCGCAATGGCTGCAAAAACGCGACCGCAATTGCCAGTGCGCCAGGGCCTGCGCATAAGCAAATAAGCTCGCTTGAAACGGAGTAAATCGCATTCCCGCGCTGCGCAAATCCAGAAATTGCGCTGACAGGGTTGCGGCAACTTGCGCGGCGGTTGCTGCATCGACACTCAGCAGAAAATGCTCACCGGTATCGGTACTGCCGAGAAAGCTTGACGTCACATTCGGCAGTAATGCAGACCGTTGCTCGGGATCTAACAGCAATAAACTGGATTGATCCGCGCTAGCCAAAGCACGGCCTTGCGGGCATAACAGTAGATAACGGCTGGCCGGATGCAAACTCTGGCGCGCAATCCAATGAACATCATCGCGCTGCTCGCTCATCCGCTCCAGGGCAGCTATGGCAAAGGTGTTGGCACGGCTACGCAAATACGCGCTCATGCCGGCCGGTCACCCCTCATACGGTGAAGGAAGATCCGCAACCACAGGTGGTTTTGGCATTCGGGTTGCGGATAACGAACTGCGCGCCGCGCAAAGATTCCGAATAATCCACTTCAGCGCCTTGCAGATACTGCAAACTTAAGGGGTCTACCAGCAAAACAACGCCATCGCGCTCGACGGCCAGATCATCGTCCGCACGCGCTTCATCAAAGGTAAAGCCATATTGAAACCCGGAACAACCACCGCCGGAAATGTAGACTCTCAATTTCAGATTCGGGTTGTTCTCTTCCGTAATCAGCTGACGCACTTTTGCAGCGGCCGCTTCGGTGAAGTTAAGCGGGGTTTCCAATGCGGTTTGGTAGTTTGGCGCAACACTCATCTTTGAGCCTCGATAAAGCCCATCGTATACCTTAGATGGTTCTATGCAACAACTTAGCGACGATTAGCGCCATTTCAAGCTTTGGCGCTAGCGTTAACCTCGCTGGCCTTGGAAGTTTCGGGTTTCATCAGTTGCTTGGGCGCTTCGGCTTGATGCACGATCTTGCCGCTGATTTGGGCTCCGGCCGCCATTTCCAGCAGCTTGTAATACACATTACCCTCAATCCGCGCTTGTTCCGCCAACTCAAGCCGTTCACTGGCGATGATATCGCCCTTGACTGTGCCGTTAACGACCACATTCGGCACCTGAATCTCACCCGACACCGAACCTTTGTCGCTGATGGTAAGAATTGCGTTATTGGCGCCGTTCGAGCGCAAGGCGCCTTCAATCGTTCCATCCAAATGCAGCCCACCGCTAAAGCTGACATCGCCATGAATCAAGGTGCCAGGGCCAATCAAAGTGGAGACGGCAGCCACGGATTTGGTCGATCTATTATCACGGTTGAACATCATTAGCCTCCTCGCTGGCAAGTGCCTCGTTCCAAGCGAAATCCTGTTCCAAACCATTGCCCTCACCGTTCGCATCAACACTGACTTTGATACGGTTCGCAGCAAAGCCCTCTGGCAACATCAGCGTGCCCGGTAAGCGCTGAAAATATTTAAATGAGAACTCAATCCCTTTGGTGTCTTGTCCCTGGCCAAGCTCTGGCCACGCCAAGGTGGTCAATTGTTGATCGCGAACCCCCTCTACACTGATCCGTATTCGACCCGAGATCATCTGGGTTTTCTTCAAATTCTGGGTCAGCGTCACCGTGAAATTGTACGCACGTGACCCCTCCACCGGTTGCAAATGCACACTATGCACCGCCAACCCTTCCCGCTTACCGTTGCCGCCAGTAAGCCGGCTATAAAAAGCCAGGTCGGCACGCAACCCAGCGATTTCTTCTTGTCGCTCGCGCAAGGTTTGTTGCAAATCCGTCGCGGCAACATTGCTTACCTGCCCGGAGCGCTCCAATACCGATATTTTTTGCCGCTGCGCTTCCAGCTCCGTTTGCGCCTCGAGCAATGCCGCATGCTCGTGGTTATCCTGCCCTGCCTCACCGTGACTAACCGACTGGCGTACAAACCATATACCGATCAGAAACGAGACTATCCATAACAACACCGCCAACACAACAAAGTGCTTCATCCGTTGCGGCTGATACGGCTGAACCACCAACTGCGGCGGGGGAGTGACATTGACCATGGAGGGTAAACAAACCTGACAACAAAGCGCTCACCACGGTGTCATGGCAAGGATGGGCCTTATAGCCCGCCGATGGCTTAAGGTCAAGCAAA
>CAYXMH010000029.1:0-35028 GCA_964466115.1 uncultured Rhodanobacteraceae bacterium
CGCGCGTTCAATACGTGGCTCATACCGCACCTTCGCCATCTCGTTAAATGCAATCCCTCCATCCGAGATATAAATGCGAAATTCAGCGTCAACTACGGACATTTTTTAACCCAACCGCCATGTAACGAATTGTTACGCCGACATTGGCCTAGCCAGGCTCGCATGCTCGTCGCAAGCGGAAATGTCGTTACTGTTGGATATCGTCGCGCCGCAGTTCCGTTTCGGCCAGACGACGGCTCATAGGATGTGCAGGCTTCGGCCAATACTCAATGCGACAGTGGATGGGCGAAAGCGTCGCCTTACGATCGGCGACGTAAATACCAGCCGACGAACAGTACTAGTGGAAATATATGGAATGCCGCCAATGCAGCAGCAATCTGTTTCCAGATAGGTCCGGCGTGTTCGTAATTGGAGTCATACGCAAACAGCATTGCGGCAATGCTAAGGCACCACGCCAGGACCAAGACCGCGTAATGAAAATAACGTTGGCCGTCGGCATGCGAATTCCGCCTTACAACGGAAAGATAAATCCAAGAGAGAATCGCAAACAAAGGTAATTGCAGAATAAGCGCCAGATAACGCATGAGGAACTGTCAGTCTTTCGCGGATTCGGGAATGCAGCGGTCCAGCGTATTGAACACCTGTCGCTCCAAATCCTCACTATTGGCGGACACATCGATCATAATCAATGCCGCTTTCTTGCCTTGATAAAACAAGAAATTCTCGCTTTCCACTGCGTGCACCGAAAAATCCTGCTTGCCGGTATTTTTCATCGCGCGAATTATCTGGCCCGCTTCGCGGAAATCGTCAAACGGCACGCTCAGCAATTCTTGCTGGCCGATTGAATTGTGCACTCGAAAGAAAAACTTCCCGTTCTCCGGATATGGGCCTTTGATGGTGCTTGGTTTAAAAGAACGATCTTGCCTATTCTGCGCCGAGCCGCTTCCTTCATTTACTCGATCCGGCTGCAACGCGCGCAATCCCACGGCTTCCCGCAACCGGCGGAGAAACGGCGCCGCTAATCCGCGCGCCTTGTTTCCGCCGTGTTGAAGAATCTCTTCTATGTGCTGCGGTCTGCCAATTAGCGCGTTATAGCGCTCTCTCGCCTCGCCAAGCTCGGCATTGATGCGCTCGAATAACGCCTGCTTGGCATCGCCCCATGCGATGCCTTTATGAAAGGCATTGCGCATCGCCGCCGCTTCCTGCGTTGTCGCGAACGCTTGGTAAACCGTGAAGATGTTCGAGTCATCGGGATTTTTCGGCGCCCCCGGAGCCAAGGAGTTAGTAACAATGCCAAGAATGGATTTTTTTAGGGACTTCTCGTCCAACCACAACGGAATCGTGTTGTTGTAGCTTTTCGACATCTTGCGTCCGTCCAACCCCGGCAAAGTGGCGACCGATTCTTCGATCACCGCCTCCGGCAACGCGAAATACTCGCCGCCGTAGATGTGGTTAAACCGCTGCGCGATATCGCGCGCCATTTCGATGTGCTGAACTTGATCGCGGCCCACCGGCACTCGATTGGCGTTGAACATCAAAATATCGGCGGCCATTAGCACCGGGTACATATACAGCCCGGCATTGATCCCGGCATCGGGATCTTCATTCGCGCTGCGGTTGGCATCGGTGGCGGCTTTGTAAGCATGGGCGCGATTCAGCAGACCTTTAGCGGTCACGCAAGTGAGCAGCCACGTCAATTCCGGAATTTCCGGAATATCGGATTGACGGTAAAAATAGACTTTGTCCGGATCAAGCCCCAGCGCCAGCCATGTTGCCGCGATCTCTAACGTGGATTCCTGTATCCGCTTAGGCTCCACGCATTTGATCAGCGCATGGTAATCGGCCAAAAAATAAAACGATGTGATCCCGGGTGTTCGGCTGGCGGCAATCGCAGGACGAATCGCCCCGACGTAATTGCCCAGATGCGGACTGCCTGTGGTGGTGATGCCTGTTAGGATTCTTTGGTCGGCACTCATTGTGTAGTTTGCTTTTGTTCAGGTTGCAACAGTGTAAGGCATGCGACCATTATCCAGAGATTTAACCCCGGTGAGCATATCCCCGCGTTGTATGTTCCGCACAACCCAACCAAGAGGCTATACCGATGAAAACGCTACTCTCCGTATTGATTGCCAGCGCTTTATCCTGTTCCGTTGCCGCCAAGGCCGGGCAACTGGTCGATGTCAACGTCGTTGATCGCGATACCGGCACCACGTTGCCGGTACACGCTTCCGGCGGAAAATACTATGTCGCCGGCACCCCTGGGCATCGCTATGCGGTGCGCATGGTCAATCGTACCGGTGCCCGTATCCTCACCGTATTGTCGGTCGATGGCGTTAATGCCGTCAGCGGCGAAACGGCTAGTGCGAACCAATCCGGTTATGTGTTGGATCCTTACGAAAGCACCGAAATCGCCGGCTGGCGCAAAAGTACCGAAGAAATCGCGCAATTTAATTTCACCGCTCTCAGCAACAGCTATGCCGCGCGCACCGGGCGGGCCAATAATGTCGGGGTGATTGGTGTTGCCGTGTTTCGCGAACGGGTGGTCCGCCCGGTAGTGCGCGAAGAGAAGATCGCTGCGCGCGATGACGCAAGAGAGCGCAGTGCAACCCCTCCGCCAGCTCCGACTATGGCCGCACCCGCAACCGAGGGCATGACCAGTCCAGCAGGTGCGGCGCAAGCGGAGGCTTCCGCACAGGCTCCGAGAGATGCCAGCAGCCACTCCAACGCAATGGCTAAATCGATGGCGCCGGCAAAGCCTCAGGAATCGCTCGGTACCGGTCACGGTGCACGCGAAACCGCTCCGGTTACCTATACGGAATTCGTGCGCGAAAGCTCACGGCCGAATGAAATTGTTTCGGTGTATTACGACAGCCATCAAAATTTGGTGGACCGTGGAATCATTCGCGTGCCGCGCCAGGATCCACAACCGTTCCCGAATCAGTTCGTACCAGACCCGGATCGGTAATTACTACCCGCTAATTACTCCCCCTTGATGGGGGAGTCAGCGCGCTTAAGCGCGCGGGTGGGGGTGGGCTGCGATATCACCTCTTACGAAGCACACGATGGCTTCGCTCCGAATCCACCCCCATCCCGACCCTCTCGCGCATCCTGCGCTCGCAGGCCCGGGTTGCACATCCTTGTGCAACCGTTCATGGGCGCGAGACTATGTCTCGCGAAAGTCCCGCCCCCCCATCAAGGGGGAAGGTGCGCTAGTCGAGCTTCTTGGTTTTTATCTGTTTATGGTTTGCCGGGATCCGGTTTCAGTATCGGTAATACTGGAGTTGGATCACCCGGGAGAGTCCACCAATCGCGACCACCGGGACCAATCGGGATAAATGGCGATTTCGGATCACCCGCCGGATCCAAGCCAACGAACGGGTTGCCCGGGTCGCTGGGAACACCACCACTACCACCACCAATCCCCATTTCAGGAGAACCCCCTAGTGGGATTGGCCCACCACCAGCAATCTGACCCAGCTCGACCCTGTTTAACTCACGAATGCCTTCACTCATAAAAACCCCTTAAACCATATAACGCGCCGACCTCTTGCGCTGGTGCCTCAGCAGCCTCGCATCGACGCTTTTTAGCGAGGCCAACCGGTTAATGCGTAAAACGAGGTATCGAGGGGACATTTCCTCGCGATATTTCCGACGAACGGTAGTTTTTTCTAGCGCGTATCGCTGCGCGGTTTTTTTGCCTGGATGGCGGATGTACGTGCCTTCTGAATCAGCGCTTGCAGGTCTTTGATATCGTCGGGACTCGCCGCGGGGTCGGCGCGCATGACCGTCAACGCGTCGTTCCAATTGGCCAGCGCCTCCTCAGTCTCCAAAAGGCCCGCATGCGCGCGGCCCAATTCACTTAACCCCTCGCTGAGAACGGTCGCGGCATTGGGTCCCGGTTGCAACGCCCGCATCGGTTGGATCAGTGGGTCTAATAGCGTTTTCGCTTCCGCATAACGGGACAACCGGTTAAGGGCGGCGGCTTTCAGCGCCATCGCGTACAGCGTCACGTCGCTCACGTTCTCAAGCGGTTTTAATATCCGCAAGGCGAGATCGATGTGATCCAACGCATTGCGCGCCCGCCCGGCCTTGACCTCCGCCAAGGTCAGCAACCCTAAGGTGTAACTGACCGGCAACGTCTCCTCTCCATACACTTCGCGTTGAATCGCCAGCGCTTCCTCGAACACCGCTATGGCATCGTCGTAGCGCCGCTCGGTGGTGAGCACTTCACCGAGCGTTCCCAACGTGGCGGCGACGCGGCTGTTGCGCGGTCCGTAATGTTTGCGGGTTAAGTCCAGTGACTGGCGCTTCAGGCGCTCGGCTTCTTGATAATCGTGCAAACCCAATGCGACATCGCCAAGACTGTACAAAAGATCGGAGATCGTCGCGTTGTCATTGCCGTCAAGTTCGGTTTGCATCTTCAGTGCGCGCTCGAAGACGGATTTGGCCTCAACGAATTTGTTCTGGTTCAACAATTGGCGACCCAGGATGCTAAGGCTACTCACGAAAGCGATGTTTGGCCGGTTATACACCGACTCGTCGATCGCAACCGCTTGGCGCGCCAGCTGCTCGCTCTCTTGAATTTTGCCGATCTCGCCCAGGACACCGGCCAACGAATTAAGCCCCGTCGCGTATTGAGCCTGATGGTCGCCGTACAGCTCTTTGCTCAACACCAAGTTGGCGCGCAATGTCGTTTCGGCCTCCTCCAATCGCCGCGCGTCCTGCAATGCGACACCCAGACTCTCCATCGCTTTTTGCACCGACGCATGCCGTTCTCCGAATATGCGCTTGGACATGGCCAGCGCCTCTTCGATCAGCGTAACCGCCTGGTCAAAACGGTTGCGCTGCCGATAGACATCGCCCAGTACACCCAACGCATTGGCCAAGGTTTTGCTGTCCGGCGCACCGGCAGCGCGATGTTCGGCAATGCTGGCGGATAAGTCGTGCTCACTTTGTTCAAGCCGCGATCGCCGCACCAACAGTACGGCCTGCGCCGTGCGCGCCTCAAGCCACGTTTCGGTGGCGGGAGAAAGCGTTTTATCGGCGATCGCAACCGCATCCGTGAGCAGTGTTTCCGACGAATCGTAGAAGCCCAAATTGGCTTGCACCCGCCCAAGCAGCAGCAGTAAGCGCAGCCTCACCTCGGGGGCATCCTGGAATTCGTCGTGAACGCGCTTGGCGCCGTCTTCCAACAGCGTTTCCGTGCTGGGGACCTTATCGCGCGGCAATCCGCTATCGGATACCTCAAACAGATTGGTCAAGAAGCCTTCCACGGCGCTCGCGCGCTTGGCTTCCGTTTGCGCGCGCAGCGTCTCGACTTGCGCGCGCTTGGCCTCGCTTTCGGCTCGCCTGGCCTCGATTTCGGCGCGATACGCTTGGTAAACGCTGATACCCGTGGCAGTGAACAAAACGCTCACCATCAATACGCCCAACGCCACCGCCAAGGCGTGTCGATCCAAAAACTTGCGCACCCGATACACCCAGGTATCTTTACGCGCCCGAATGGGCTGCTGCTGAAGATACCGTTCGATGTCTTCACTGAGCGCCGTGGCGGTTGCGTAACGCCGCTGCGGCACTTCCTGCAAGGCGTTGAGTACGATCGTATCGAGATCACCGTTGAGCGCGCGCTGCAATCGCTCCACCGTGGTGGCTCGAGCTTGAGCGATTCCACTAAGATCGTGAGCGGAGCTGGTATTCACCGTCTTGGCCGCCTTACGCAACGCCGCGGAAGGCACCAGGCGCGAAACGGTATGCTCGGAAGCGCTGTGACCAAAAAGCCGAGGCCGCATGCCGCACAGCAATTCAAACAACACCACACCCAAGGCGTACACATCGGTGGCAGTGGTGATCGCAGCGCCGCTGAATTGCTCCGGCGCCGCGTACTCTGGGGTTAGCAGGTTAAGACCCGTGCGTGTCATGGGTTCGGCGTGGTTATCCAACAATTTAGCAATGCCAAAATCGAGCAATTTCGGTTCACCATCGCGGCCAACCAATATATTTCCCGGTTTAAGATCGCGGTGCACAATCAGGTTCTGATGAGCGTAAGCGACAGCGGCGCAAATTTTCTGAAACTGCCGTAATCGCTGCTTTAGGTTTAACCGCTGCTCATCGCAATAGCGCGTCAATGCCTGTCCATCGACCCATTCCATCACGATAAACGGCACTCCGTCATCGCTGATACCGGCGTCGTATAAACGCGCGATATTCGGATGCTGCAATTGCGCCAGAATTTGCTGTTCGCGCAAGAACCGCGCGCGACTCTCCGAGCTCGCCAGGCCGGTCTTTAAGCATTTCAATGCCACTTGGTGGCTAAATGCACCATCGTCGCGTTCAGCCAACCATACGCTTGCCATCCCGCCTTCGCCGATCATACGCAACAAACGATAGTGACCGATGCGCTGACCGGAGCTGACTGTACTTACCGCGTTTGCTTGCGCTGGCTCCGATAACGCACCTGCAGCTTCGGCCAAGCCGGTCGGAGTTTGATCCAGGGGACTGGCCGCCATTGAAGCCTTAAGCACTGCGAGCAACGCCGCGCGCAATTCCTCCGGGACCGCATCACTACGGATAAATGGCGCACGCTCGTGTTCTTCAAGATCAAAAATCGTATCCAGCCACTGCTCAATCAACTGTTTGGGTGGCGTTTTGTTGGACATACGATTGTGTTATTAAACAGTTATATTTAATATAATTTTTTTATGTAATTTTGTATATAAATTAACATAAAATTACTCCGGCAACGAATCATTTAGTATTCCGGCACGTCCCAGCGCCTGATTGATCAATGCGCGCGCCTTCTGCCAATCGCGCTTGATGGTGCGGACATCCACACCCATTGCCGCCGCCGTGTCTTCCACCGACAAACCCGCGAAAAATCGCAGCTCAACCACTTGCAACAGGCGGGGATAATCCACCGCCAGTTGTTGCAATACCTGGTCGAGCGCGAGTATTTCGGCACTGTTATCGTAACTACCAGAATCAGACCCATCGACCTTTAAGTCGGCGCTTCCCACTCCGCCACCGCGCTTATCGGCCATGCGACGGCGGGCTCGATCGGTTAGGATGCTACGCATGACTGTCGCGGCATACGTATAAAATTGCGCGCGATCACGCCAGGTCATCGGCGCATTGCCGAACAACACGAAATAGGCTTCATGAACCAAGGCGGTGGTGGCCAATGTGCGTCCGGGGGTCTCCTGCCCCATCTGCCGGTGCGCGATCGCATGCAACCGCTCATAGATCTTCGGCATCAATTGATTGATCGCAGCATTTTCGCCGCGGCCGGCGCGCCTGAGCAATTGGGTGATATCGTCCATGCTTGGATTATAGGCGAGCCATATCGTCTTTGCTGCACGCGCCGATGATAATCCTTGCAGTCCTGCCAAGATGGCAATTGACGTTACAAAAGAACCGCATAGTGGAAACGAAAACGCCCGCCGGAAATCCAGCGGGCGCTATTTCATTAAATTGTAAACTTAACGCGCGACTTAAGGCTTGCCAGGCTCTGGTGGTTTTGGAATCGGCAACGGCAACGTCGGGCCTGCCGGAAGAATCCACCAGTTACCAAAACCCATGCCGTCGGCACCCCAGATCGGAAGTGTTGGACTGCGTCCTCCGCCACTGATCGGAATTGCGCTGGCACTGCCACCGAAATCCGCAAAACCTCCGCTGATCTTCGCCAATTCTGTCTCGGTCAATCCACGCACTTTGCTCGTCATCTCTTAACTCCCAATCTCAAAGGTTGCTCGCGCTGTAGCAGGGAGAGGCTACGCGGGCCCCATTTCAAGATCAATTGAGGAAATAACGCTATGTGAATAAGTCACAAAAATTTACAATTAATGATGTCCTATTGATCAATCCCTCATCAAAGTCGACTTACCAAACAAACTTTCCACCAAATCCACGGCCAATTTTGCGGTTTTATTGTGCTCATCGTACGCCGGATTAAGCTCGACGATATCGAGCGAACCCAGCAAACCGGTATCGGCGATCATCTCCATGCACAATTGCGCTTCGCGATAATTCGGCCCGCCCGGTACCGTGGTACCGACGCCGGGGGCGATTTCCGGGTCCAGGAAATCGACATCAAAGCTGACGTGCAAATGCGTATCGGCAGCAAGCCCGGACAAGGCTTCTTCCAGCGCGCGCTTAACTCCGATTTCATCGATATAGCGCATATCGTAAATATCAAGCCCCACCTCTTTGACCAGCGTCTTTTCACCCGCATCCACCGAACGAATGCCAATTTGGCGGATTTGCTGCGGTTGTAATGCGGGTGCGCTACCACCGAGCTCAGTCAATTCACGCGGCCCATAACCGCACAAGCAAGCGACCGGCATGCCGTGGATGTTACCGGTGGGGGTAAGGGTTGAGGTGTTGAAATCGGCGTGGGCATCGAGCCACAACACCATCAGTTTTTTATGCTGCTCGCGGCACCAACGCGCCACGGCGGTAATCGAACCGATACCAAGGCAGTGATCACCGCCCAATATGATCGGCAACCGCCCCGCTTGAAGCTCGGCGTAAACCGCGCCTAATACGGTTTGGTTCCACCGCACCACTTCGCCCAAATGGCGATAGCCGTTAACAGGTGATTGCCAAGGGTTCAGCGGACCGTTTAAGTTGCCGCGATCAAGCACGTCTAATCCGCGCTCGGTCAAAGCCTGCGCAATACCGGCGACACGCAGGGCTTCCGGCCCCATCGCCGCGCCGCGATGGCCCGCACCAATATCGGTAGGCGCACCGATCAGCGAAACACGCACAGGTTGTGGCATGGTAACTTTAGACTATGGTGGTTAATGTTGAGAGGGGGCGTAGGCCGCCAAGCAGCTTCGCACCAATTCGGCAAATTCCGCCGGGGGAATTTTTTTGCTCAATGCCAACTCGCAACCGGCATCCAGCGCGCCACGTAAAATTTCCGATTTGCTTTCAATACTGAAGCACACAATCGGCAGATTGGCATAATCCGGCTCGCGCTTTAGCCGCGTTGCGATTTCCGAGGCGGTTTCTCCGACCAGCCAATAATCAAGAATGATCAAATCCACACTACGCGCACGCAACAACGGCCATAGCTCGGCGCTTCCCGCAACGCTGGTAACCTCATAGCCATAACCGGTAAGCGTTGCCGCAATCGCTTGGGCCTGTTCGAGATCGTCTTCCACTAATACCAATTGCGAACGCTTTTGGGATCGTGGCATTGATGAGGCTTCTGTAACGCACTCGCCTTTCGCTAACGCGCAGCACAACGCATTGACGTCGTCCTCCAGCGCCGCCAGCACTCCGGCATCGGTGGGTGGTTCTTCCAATGGCGCGGCTAGCCAACGCGCTAAACGCGTATCCAAAAGACGTGCTGGTTTGCCAATCTGCTCGAACCCATACGCCGCGGCGGAACCGCTCAATTTATGTGCGCGCTGTCGCAGTTGATCGCGCGCAACGGTACTGCGCGGATTGGCCCGCAGCTCAGTCCAAGCCGCTGTAATTTCCGACAATTTTTGCGGCAATGACTCCGCATAGCGGGTAAGCAACTGTTGGTAGCGATCGTTGAAATCAACCATGATCCATTATCCACAACTTTTATTGCATTTGACTTTAAGGATAATTGCCCCGCAACTTACAAGGCTTATGGCTGCATACACTAACATCGTCCGCCGGGGCTGGCACCCGATGTCACGAAGTTTTACGAATTTCTAATGACTGGCCAACGACGCCAGCAAAATCCAGGCCTGCGAGCTGAGCGACGCACCCCTGATAAATACCCCTTCGCTTCGAACAATGGTGCCGGCAGAGGGAATTGAACCCCCGACCTACCGCTTACAAGGCGGTTGCTCTACCAACTGAGCTATGCCGGCTTAAGCCTTAAGGATTCTAGAGAACGCGTCGCTTCCACGCAACGCGTAATGGCTCGCCCATCACCGAAAATCGTTTGAAAGTACGACACGATAGCGTGCTTTACCCGCCTTAAGGTGTTCTAGCGCTTCATTAGCGCGCGACATGGGAAATACCTCCACCTGCGGCTGGATCGCATGTCGTGAACAAAAGCTCAGCATTTGCTGTGTGGTGGCGGGGCTGCCCACGGGCGATCCCGAAATCGATTTTTGCCCACCAATTAAACCGAATGCCGAAACCGGAATCGGCTCTAGCACGGCTCCCACCACATGCATGCGACCTTTGGGGGCCAATGTTGCCAACAGCTCCGACCAATTCAACGGCGCATTGGCGGTGACCAATAGAAAATTCAAGGAACCCGCCAGCGCTTTGAGTGCTGGCACGTCATGGGTAGCAACCGTTTGATGCGCACCAAGACCCATCATTTCTTGGCGTTTGTCCTCGCGTGTGGTGAACGCAACCACTTCGCAACCCCAGGCGTTCAAGAATTTCAGCGCCAAATGCCCTAAGCCACCAATGCCGATGACTCCAACACGATCGGTCGGCGGTACGCCGTATTCAACGATCGGATTAAATACCGTGATGCCGCCGCAAAATAACGGGCCGGCGCTGGTCATATCCAAGGCTTCCGGCAACGGAACCGCCCAAGCCCAGTGGCAACGGACACGTTCGGCAAAACCGCCAAACCGACCGATGATGGTTTGCTCTCCCGCTCCACACAAATTGTGACTGCCACTTAAACATTGCGCGCAGTGCATACAACTGGCCGAGTACCAACCTAAACCAACCCGCTGACCCAGGCCAAGATGAGCAACGTTCTGCCCCACCGCGGCGATCGTTCCAACCACTTCGTGGCCACCGACAAACGGATAGCGCGTACGGCCCCACTCGTTATTGAGCATCGACAAATCCGAGTGACAAACCCCGCAATAGGAAACGGCAATTTCAACTTGGTCCGGCGCCAAAACGCCGGGATCGTACTCAAACGGTTGTAGCGGTGCACTGGCGGAACTTGCGGCATACGCACGAATCATTGGCATAAGCTTCCCTTAAGATTTACGTGCCCCAATACGCGGTATCGCCATTGGATCGCATCAAAAACAGGCGATCGCCTGCTCCTTCAAATCGAGCCCCGTCGATAAGCGAGCCCGCCAATCGATCGCATGCTGGGGGTCTTCGGCAAAATCCACCCAGTACACCGGCAGGTCTTCGGTGCGGGCGATCAGTTGCGCGTCGAATCCCAACGCCACAATCTCGGCACGGCGTTTCTCGGCATTGCTTTGGTCGCGGAACAAACCGAGTGAAATGGTGTTTTGCTGATCGCCCGCCGTAACCACGTAATAATCGCGCACTCCTTTGGCGGAAATTTGTCGCGCCACGCCCAACGCTTGCTCGCGCGTGGTCAGCGCTGGCAAAAACACCCAGTAGCCGCGCGCTTGAGTGGTATGCGCTTCGCGGAATTGAATGCGCAAAACTTGCGGGGTGAGTGCATTGATGGCTTGGCGCATATCGGCCTGGGTAGGAAAGGGGCCAATGCTCTTGCAGGCGCTGCGAGAAAGGTCGGCAATCGATTCCGGAGCGGCCGCGAGCTCCACGCTGCTGGTGTCCTCGGCGTGTTCGCGCTCGCTAAGCAACACCAAGCGCGGCACGCCGGGATCGTTCGGCGGCAGTTCCACCTGTTGGCGCGGGGAAAAATACAGCCAGCTGGCCACCCCAATATTGAGCGCCAATAACAGCAGGAACAGTACACGAAAAAACATGCGAAATGATGCGTCGAAAGCGATGGGGACAGCGGTCCAGTTTAGTTGATTTGGGCGTGTTGCAACACACCTGCGCTAACCACGCGCGGTGTCGTCATGGGCGCTCATGATCGGCATAACGAGCCAACCCGCGCAGCACGAGGTTTTCCTCGATTCGGCCCTTACCGTCAAGCGCAAGCTTAAGTTGGCTGGCGCCGCCGCCGGTTAGGATCAAATCGGGTGCCAAACCAAACCGCGTTGCGCAGGTTCCGAGGAACCGCTCAACCAAGCTCACCACCGCAAGCCAAGCACCGGAATGCACGGCATCCGCCGTGTTGTCTGCAATTTCCACAATGTTATCTGGATTGACCGCACCTATACGCGCCGTGCCCTCGATCAGCGCGCGCTGCATCAACGCAGGGCTTGGCACAATCAACCCGCCCAGATGCCGCCCATCCGCGGCCAATGCATCAAGCACCAACGCGGTGCCGCAAGAAACCAAGACCGCTGGGCGGGACTGACTTTGATGCAACGCAATCAATCCCAAGAACCGATCCACCCCGAAACGTTCGGGTTCGGAATACGCCAAGCGCACACCAAAACCATTGGCGCTGGTTTTCACAAACGTAGGTCGTAAGCCCCACTGATCGACCAGATGGCGCGCAATCGCCTCATCGCATGCGGGGTTTGCTACTGAGGCTATCCAGACGCTATCCGCTTTCGGCAGCGCAGCCAAGCTCCTAATCAATTGCTGGGAGAACCCGGTATCGTCATAAGCGAGTGCTGCACCAAAACCGAGCTTCCTGCCGTCCCATTGCGCCCATTTTAGGCGCGTATTGCCAAGATCAAACAGCCATTTCATATCCTAACCATCGTAATCTCGGCGCTGTCGTAAGCCACGATTTGGTCGCCATGCCGCACCTTGAGTGCGCCGCGATCATCCACTCCGATCGCAATGCCCTCCCGCACTTCATTGGCAACCGTCAGTCGCACCGTGCGACCTGCCAGCACATCGTATTGCTCATATTCCTTACGCAACGCCGCAAAACCCTCGGCGGCAAACTGATCGCATACCTCAAGCAGCCGCAGCCAAAGCCTACCGATCAAACGATTGCGGCCGGGCGGCACCCCATTAAGCTCGGTCAGATCGATGGCTTGATGCTCTAACTTAAGAGCGCCATCCGCTCCCAAATGCAAATTAACACCGATGCCAATCACGGCAAAACAGGGTCCCAAGTATTCCCCACCGAGCTCAATCAAAATACCCGCCAATTTACGCCCTTGCGCCAGCACGTCGTTCGGCCATTTGAGCCCGGTCTGGCTGACACCGCAATCGATTAGGGCACGCGAAAGCGCGATGCCTGCGGCAAGGCTAAGACCGGACAACGCGCCAATGCCACAGTCGAACCGCTTTAAAAGTGAAAAATAAATATTTCCGGCAAACGGCGAAATCCAATGCCGCCCCCTACGACCACGCCCTGCGGTCTGGCTTTCGGCCAGGCAAACGCAGCCATCCGCGGCCCCACGGGCCGCTTGGCTCAATAGCTCACTGTTGGTGGACGCAAGTTGCCAGTGGATCGCCAATGGACTCGCCTGCCCGAGCGACGGCGGCAACTGGGCCAAAATACGCTCGCGATCCAGCAATTCCACCGGCCATTGCAGACGATATCCCGTTGTCGGATGGGCTTGCACCGGCAAACCTAATGCACGCAATGCCATAATGTGTTTCCATACCGCGGCTCGTGTCACACCCAATTGCGCCGCCAAGGCGGTCCCCGATTGCGGCTGCTCCGCGGACAGCATGCCTATCAGGTGGTGCAAATTCATCGATTTTTGGTCCTTTTGCGCTCGCGATCCACGCCCTTGCAACCCATTTGCGCTTTCGTGCATCCAATGTGACGAGGCGTGACGTCACTGTCCGTTAACGTGTCCGTTGTTGTCCGCCCGGAACACTTGTACGGTTATGGCTGCGCGCATTACCGCCGATTCATGCTTAATCAGTTTGGCATAAATACTGCTAATAGGTTACCGGGGATACTGGTGGGAAGTGGGCGGGCATGTCAATATGAATGTCCAATTTGTGGGTTATGTACGAATTGCAAAGAGCTCTTCGGAGACGAAACATGGTGGCACGTAGTGCGAAGAATCTAACGCTCACCGCGATACTCCTGGCGGGTGGATTGGCACACGCCGAAATACCGCTTGGCAATGGCTCCGCTCGCTTCACGCCAGCGGGTGCGAGCAGCCATTCCACTACGCGCTGTAAGGATCAACAGAAATCCTTGGCGGCGTCCGACACAAAGCTGGATTCGGTTACGACAAATGAAACCGCCAGCAATACCGATCAAGATAACTCCAACGCCGACTCAACTACCGCCGAATTGGCAGCCACTAACCATCCCGTCGTTTCCGAGAGCGCCGCCACCCCCAAATCAAAGACGCCGCTACCGCTTCCAGCGGACCCCTCGCGCAGTAATTTGCATTGGCAATCGCTGCTACCGGGGATGATGAAGTAAGCCCAACCTGGGTGCGTTAGCGCAATTACAGCAATATAGAATATTAATATTTTACACTCATCTTCACCCACAGCGGTGTTTTAGCGCCGCCCAACTCATCAATCCGCATTGCTTTGCTCACCGCAACATCGCCGCGGCCTTTTGCAACGCCTGCTGATAAGCTTTATTCTTCGAAGGTTTTCCGCATCTTAGAATCGCTTTGCCATAATGGAGTTGCGCCATGCCTGTACCCTTCCGTTCACGTTTCCTGATTTGTGCGTTCGCGGGCTTAAGCTGCGTTACTGCCGCGGCCCCGAACAACGACGAGTCGAGCTCCATGCTTGGTTACAACAACGCCAACGCAACGCACGAAGCCGCGCTCGAACAAAAATTTGATGCCATGCTTGATGCCAAGAATCTGCGCGACTGGCTTAAACAAATGTCATCGGCGCCCAATCATCTCGGCTCGCCGCACGATAAACAAAACGCCGAATTCGTCTTAAAGCAATTTCAGAGCTGGGGCTTTGACGCGCACATCGAAACCTTTGATGTGCTCTTTCCCACACCCAAAGTGCGCCTGCTTGAACTCACCGCACCCACGCAGTTCAAAGCGGGGTTGGAAGAGCCCGCCATTCCCGAAGACAGCACCTCAAAACTGCGCGAACGCATGCTGCCCACCTACAACGCCTATTCTGCCGATGGCGATGTCACGGGTGAACTGGTGTACGTAAACTACGGCGTACCGGATGACTACAAGGAGCTGGAACTGCGCGGCATCAGCGTGAAGGGTAAAATCGTCATCGCCCGTTATGGTCAATCCTGGCGCGGAATCAAACCGAAAGTGGCCCAGGAACACGGCGCCATCGGCTGCATTATTTATTCCGACCCCCACGACGACGGTTATTTCCAAGGGGACACCTATCCGCAAGGCGCATTTCGCGGCGAGTACGGCGTGCAGCGCGGATCGGTCGCGGACATGCCGCTGTATGCCGGCGACCCGTTAACCCCTGGGGTCGGCGCCACCAAAAATGCCAAACGTTTAAGCCGCGATAAAGCGCCGAGTCTTTTGAAAATCCCGGTGCTGCCGATCTCTTACGCCGATGCGCAACCGCTGCTCAAAGCACTCACCGGCCCGGTGGCACCCGAGAAATGGCGCGGTGCGCTGCCTTTTACCTACCATATTGGGCCCGGTGCTGCGCGCGTTCATTTGAAGCTTGCGTTTAATTGGGACATCACACCCGCTTACGATGTGGTGGCGATGATCCGCGGCAGCACGAAACCGGATGAATGGGTGTTGCGCGGCAATCACCGCGACGGTTGGGTGTTCGGCGCCGCTGATCCACTGAGCGGGCAAGTGGCTATGCTTGAAGAAGCGCGAGTGCTCGGCGAGATGCTGAAAACCGGCTGGCGTCCAAAACGCAGCATTGTGTACTTAAGCTGGGATGGAGAAGAACCGGGCTTGCTTGGTTCCACCGAATGGGCCGAAACCCATGCCGATGAGCTGCGGCGCAAAGCCGTGCTGTATATCAACTCCGACGGCAACGGCCGTGGTTTTCTAGAAGTCGGCGGGTCGCATGCGCTGGAGCATTTAATGAATGAAATTACCGAACGCGTGTCCGATCCGCAAACGGGCGTAAGTGTACTTGCGCGCAAACGTGCACAACTAAGCCTGGCCGGCCAAAAACCCGATGCCGATCCACAACATGCGCAATTGGCCAAGGCCGCGTTGGCGTTGGATCGTGATCTGCCCATTGATGCGCTCGGTTCCGGCTCCGATTATTCACCGTTCTTGCAGCATCTTGGCATCCCTGCCTTGAATATCGCTTTTGGTGGGGAAGACAACGGCGGCGATTATCATTCGATATACGACTCATTCGATCACTACGCGCGCTTTGCGGACCCAAAATTTGAATACGGCGTGACTTTGGCAAAAGTAACCGGACACACCGTGCTGCGCGTAGCCGGTGCCGATGTGCTACCGCTGCGCTTTACCAATCTTTCCGACACCATTCACCAATACGCGGATGAATTGCATAAGCTTAACGATCAGATGCGCGAAAAAGCGCAGTCGATTAATCAATTGCGCAGCAACCACGCCTACACGCTCAGCGCCGATCCAACCGAAACCTTCGTAGTGCCACCCGCGGAGCCCAATATACCGTACCTAAACTTTGCGCCCTTGGACAACGCATTGGTAAAATTAAAAGAAAGCACCAATAAATACGATACCGCATTGGCAGCTTTTTTTCGTTTAAACGCCTCAATTGATGATAAAAAACTATCCAAGATCAACGGTTATTTGAACGATCTGGAGCAAACCCTCACCCGCAAAGAAGGCCTTCCCGGCCGTTCTTGGTACCAGCACCTTATTTACGCACCGGGTGTATACACCGGTTACGGAGTGAAGACCCTACCCGCAATCCGCGAGGCGATGGAACAAAAACGCATGGATGAGGCGGAGCGCTTTATCGGCATCACCGCCACGGCGCTAAACGCCTACGCCAACAAACTCGACCAAGCCACTGCGCTGTTGCAACCTTAAACAGCCGCCAACACCTGGCGATAAACCGCAATGGTATCCGTTACGCAGCGCGCCCAAGTGTAATTCTTGGCGCGCTCTATGCCACTTTCAGCGACTTGCGCGCGCCAATGCTCGTCCTCGAGCATGCGCTGCAAACCGAGCCGGATGGCGTCGACGTCGTTGGGGTTAACCAACAGGGCGTCGCAACCGGCCACTTCCGGCATCGACGCCACATTCGAGGTGAGCACCGGCACACCACTGGCCATCGCCTCGATCACCGGCAAGCCGAAGCCTTCGTACAGCGAAGGAAATGCAAAGCCAAGCGCGCCGGCGTAAATTAATGGCAACTCCTGTTGCGGCACATAACCCAAACGCCGCACTTGCCCGGACAACTCCAGCGGCTCTAAAACCGCGGCCAAATCCTCCCCCAACCAACCGCGGGCACCGACCAATACCAATGGATACCGTATACGCAAAGCGAGCGGCAATCCCGCATAAGCGCGCGTTAGGCGCACCAGGTTTTTACGCGGCTCTTGCGTTGCAACCACCAGCAAATAGTTTTTGTATTTAAGTTTCCACTTGGTTAAAAATGGCGCAAGTGCCTGCGCTGATCTGGCGACAAAGTCCGGATCAACGCCCAAGGGCACCACATGTATCCTCGCTTGTTCAACCCCAAGGGCGGCCACCAATTCGTCCCGGATAAACGCCGAATCGGTGATGATCGCGTGTGCCCGGCGCAACGTTTCGGGCAGATGCCATTGCATGAACTTGATGCGCTCCGGTGGGTGGCATTGCGGATAACGCAAATAGGAAAGATCGTGCACCGTCGTAACGCCAGGCCCATCGAACGGCATCAATACGTAATTGGGCGTGTGAAACAAATGGTCGTGCATGCGGCGAGTACGCCAGCGGAACACGCCACCACGCAATTGGGTATAGGCTTCAAGTGCCAGGGTTTTAAACGGCAACTTCTCGCGCAAACGCGAAAGCGCCCGATTGGCCGCCAACGCTTGTTCCGGAGAATCAACGAAGCGATAACTCGAAAACAACCGCAATGACTCAATTTCCGCGTGATTCAAAAGCCCGCGCGCCAGTTGCGTGGCATAATGGCCAATACCCGTCAGCGGCGGACTGATCGCATCGACATTGAAAATCACGCGCATCCGGCACGCACCCGTGCAATATCCGCAGTCACCATTAGGCGCGCCAACTCTTTCACATCGGTGTTTGGGGAAAAGGCAATTTTGGATCGTGCTTTCGCCGCATCCCCAACCAGAGTATGCGCATCCAGCGGCCGAAAGAAGGCCGGGTTTATCCGCACACGGGGCTTGGCGCTATGAACCTCGACGCCAATTTCATCGAGCCCAACGCCACGCCATTCGATCTCAATGCCTGCCACGGAAAACGCCAAGCGCACAAATTCCCGCACCGACGTTCCGACGCCGCTGGCAAGCACGTAATCGTCCCCGTGCGATTGCTCGGCCATCGTAATCATGGCAGCAACGTATTCTGGAGCGAAACCAAAATCGCGTTGCGCACCCAAGTTTCCCAATGTTATTTCTTGGGCTTGGCCTAACACGATGCGCGCCACGCCCAACGTGATCTTGCGCGTGACAAAATCGGGATCGCGCAAGGGCGATTCATGGTTAAATAAAATCGCGCAGCTGCTGCGCAAGTTATAACCGTCGCGATAACACACCGTCGCCCCATGGGCGAACTGCTTAGCCACCGCATAGGGGCTGCGCGGTCGAAATGGGGTGAGCTCATTTTGCGGGCTGCATTGTGGCTCGCCAAATAACTCGGCGGTAGAAGCAAACACGAAATGGGCGTCGGGAGCATATTGGCGAGTAGCTTCCAATAGATGCCATGTGCCCATGCCGGTTAAACGCGCGCTGGCCAAGGGATTGAGGAATGACTCGCCAACCCGAGTTCCCCCTGCCAGATGAAACACGGTCGCAGGCTGCACTTGCCGAACCATCGCATCGCACGCGGCCGCATCTTCCAAATCCAATGCCTCTAACCGCAGTTTTGGGTGCTGTTCAATGCCAAGGTTTTGCAAACGCCATAACGTTTGTTTAGTCGCTGTTGGACGCAAGGTCCCAACAACGCACTTGCCCGCCTGAAGCAAGGCTTGCGCCATATAAGCGCCATCTTGCCCGGATATTCCGGTAACCAGTGCGTTATTGCCACTCATGCCGGCACGGATGCGGGTTTCAACAGTGGAGTTAAATAATTCACAAATTGCAACGCAAGTCGAACCGGCAACTCACCCGGATCGCATTCCAAAATATGGTCGCTCTTATTTTTTGGATCGGCTCCCCACAACAAGCCCAAGCACGGCGTGCGCGCATTCGCCAAGGCTTGCGCCAGCCGCGACGGCTGCTCATCCCACCACAACACCATCACGCCTTGTTGTTGCGCGCGCTCGACCCGTTTTTCAATCTGCGGATCAGCGGCGGTTGCCGCGGCAAACATAATCAACGCCAACGGCGGTCCAACATCCTCTTCAACCAAAGCGTCCAACCGTATTAGATCAAGGCGTCCCATCGCTACTGCATGTCGCAGCATCGTTGCCAGTGGTGCGCTGCTCTGCAAATCGTCGTCAAGCGCGCCCACGACGACAGGGGGAGTAACCCTGCGGACATTGATAAAGCTCGCGCGCCGCTGCAAACTCGCGCGATACGTTTGCGCATACTGTAAACCCATGCTACTGCGCTGCAAATCACTTCGCGACGGGGGCTTAAGGTTTTCTAAAGTTTCCTGCGTTGCGGAATGCGGATCCGTTTGCACGGCATCGGCATGTACTATCACTCGCAAATCCCGATCGACCAGCCACGGGTGATTCTCCACCACCACGTCGCGCAATTTGGCGTTCGCAAAAACGAACGCATCACAAGGCGCTAACGCCTCGCGCATTTGTGGCTTCCACAGTCTTATGTAGTTGTGTTTAAGCTCAGGGTAAGGCTGATCGCCGTCAAATCGCGCCCGACAAGGGCCCTCACCTTGGGTACAACGGCCCGCGCAAAATCGATTGTTCTCATCACGCAACGTTGCCGTCGGGCAAACGGCGTGGAAATCGTGGCAGGTGTAAACCACCGGGATACCAAGTCCCGCCGCCATCGCCGGCAGGCGCAGACTGTGCCAACCCAGTTCATGAATGTTCATCACTTCAAAACCGTAGTGCGCAAGCCAAGGCCGCACCGCACCTTCGTATTCATTCCATCCGGCCGGAGCGAATTCACGGCACCGCTCCAAAGCGCATGAACACTCCAGTTCCAACCCGGACTCACCGAATCGATACAACGAAAGCGCAAAGTTGTCCCAACGCAATACAAACGCTTCGTAACGGTCACACAATATCGACATCAGCTCGGCCACATGCGCCGCCGCTTCACCCTGATCCGTCGCCAGCACGAACAAAATCCGCATACGCGGCGGGTAAATGCGATGGTGCCGGTCGATTTGCGCATACGTGCGCCGCACCCGATAGTCGAGGATGTGTCGATTGGCGCTGTACAGCAGCGCATGGACCGCCGCTTCATACTCCGGGTAGCGCGATCGCAATACTTGCATCCCGTTGGCGCCAAGGGCAATGCGGCGTTCGTCGCCGAAGCTTGCACTGCGCTTATGATGTATCAATACGTTGCCGGCAATAACATGCCGGTAACCCAAACGTTCGCCACGCATGCAAAGATCGTTCTCCTCACCGTAGCCGGTAGGGAATGCATTTGAGTCCGGGCCGCCTACGCGGTCGAGCATGGCGCGTTTTACGAACATGCAAAAACCGTTGCCGGTCGGCATCGCGGGATAGCGCAGCCCGGCATTCTGCAACACGGAGCGCGCCGCCATTTCATAATCCCACTGAATCGGCCACGGGCAATAATTCTCCAACTCTGGCACGCTAAACGCACCCGCATTGTCCGATACCGCAGTCGCGGTGCCGATGCGCTCGTCGGAATACGCGGCAATCCGCAGCCCATCCAGCCAGCGCGGACCGACCTCGACATCGCTGTTGAGCAGCACGACATCGGCCCCCGCTGCGTAATGCATACCAATCGCGATACTGCGCGTGTAGCCGACGTTTTGTGGGTTACGCACGATGAGGATGCGCTCGTATCCGGCGTAGTGTTGCAACACCAAATCCATTTCTTTTTCGCCACTTGAATCATCGACCACGATGAGACTGGCCGGCCCATTGGTCCAACGCAATACCGATTCAATGCAACGCCGCACCATATCGGCATTATTAAAAACCGGAATGATGACGGCGGTACTGGTGGCGGCGAACAATCGGTCAATCCCGGGTAGCGCGGTGCCGGCCAAGGCCTGCAGCGATCTTAGCTTGCCCGACCAACGATCTTCACCAGGTGTGGCCGGCGATCCAAACATAACCCGCCATAACGATCCGGTGGGGCGATAACGGCTATCCGTCAGCCGAACATCAAGCAACATTTCCGCGTTGCCGTTGGGGGCGCAGGCGAATTCAAAACTGAATCGAGCACGCCCATCGTGCGCAGATTGCGCCGATACGCGTTGATAAAAAACCCCGTCAAGCCAAAGCTCAACCTGCGGTACTGAACCCAAACGCGCATTGAGCCAGCCGTCCAACCGCGTGCCATTCCAGGATTCCACTTTGCCCCAGCAATCCACCGGCAATAAGCCGATCGATTGCGCCAACGGTTTCCCGTTGTCGGTTGTAATGCTAATGACGTGGTGGTCGTGTTTGACCTTGTCATACGGAAATGGAACACGGAACCCACGCGCGTAAAACCGCCCCGCGGCAATCGCATCGGGGCGCGGCACATCGGCAACAAAAGTCGCAAGCCGCTGCCCGTCGAATAGCATTTGATATTGCGTATTCGATACGCGCGTTGGATCATCAATCCATCCAAACAAACAGTCATCCGCAACCGCATCAATTTGCGCCGCAATGGTTGCACCGTCAGGCTGTGTATGACCCCATTCCGGCAGCGCAACTCCGGAACGCACCCGCACCAAGCAAGTCCAACTGCGGCCAAGATGATCGGCGCGCAGTTCAAAATCGCTGAAGCCCAAGGTCTGCAACAAATATTGAAACCCGCGCAGGCTGCTCCAGTCATGATCCGATTGAGTATCCCCAACCGCCAATCCGGTCAATACCACAAACTCGTTCGCGCAATTCAGCGCCATCGCAAGAAGGTCCAGCACACGCCCATGCGCCAACGTCGCCATTGAGGTCGCGTCGACTAGAACAAAACGCACACAGGCTTGCGGCCAATCCATTCGAATCAAATCCATCGGCCAATGCGAATCACCGGTTTCAGACCACACCACCGAAGAGAGTCCGGGAATCAACACTAAACCCGAGCGCCCACCCAGGATGGCGCGCGCGAATTCCGCCTGCTGCGGGCCGCCAACGGCGATAAAGTCATTGCGGGGATCGAGAATTGCTTGGCGTGCGGGATTTTCCATCGCTTTCACCGCCGCTCACCGGCCGAGCCCGTGGACAACACCGCATCATACAAAGGCAAGCGTCGCCGCAACGCCAGCAATGCGTCATCGAAACCGGCGTAATCATCAATCGCGTTCCCTGCAAGGCGATTGCGGGTGCGTGCCACGTGTTGCAACTCCGCTTGCGCTCCCTGCGAAAGTTTTCGCGGCTGCGTTTCATCGAGGATTGCACCTGTTTCAATAGCGCAATTCAGCTCCAACTGCACTCCGGTAAGATACTCATCCAGCCGTCCGCCGTAATTTTGCCGGCGCAACTTCGGGTCCACCCATTTTTCCGCATCGGTTTCATTTAACGCACGCATTTCCTGCAGGCCGTGTCCCGCTAAGAAGGCACATATCTGCGCGGCCATTCGGTGCGGCTCGGTCACTAAAACCGAATAATCGAGCAGCAACCGGGGCCGCCCCAGGCTTGCCGCAAATGCACTGATTGTATACATTTCCCAAAGCGCCAAAGCGTGCGCCATGCCTAAGCCATTGCGACGCTGCAGTGAAAGCACCACTTCCATCGGATTTCGTACCACGTGCACGTATAAAGCATTTTCCAATTCACCTTGAAGAGCGCCCGCCAACAAACAAAGGCGTGGGTCTTTTATAAACCAGGGGGCATGCGCGTCCAGGTCGTCGCGAATCGTGGCAAAAGCGCGCTTAAGCAATGCCGTCCCATCCGATTCACGCCCATCCGATGCCAGCGGTTGCCACCAGCAGCTGCCTTGCGCCAACAAGGCAAATTCGCAAGCCCAATTAAGATCTTGGCGTTCCCAAAATCCTTTTGGGTTTTCCGCATTCGCCCCAAGGTCCATTCCCGCCGGACCGAAATACGCGCCCATGGCGTTCAGCAGCCCACCCACACACGATGTGCCGGAGCGATGCATGCCGAGCACCACGATGCAACCTGAACGATTCGCTAGTGCAGTCATCGGCATACTCATGAAAATTAATTGGATTCAATCGCATCTAATCGCTGCAAGATTCGCGCAACCGCATGATCCCAAGTCCAGCGCGTACGCACTTCTTCGGCGGCGCGTGCACCCACTTGCGCCGCGGCATCCCGGTTTTCGAAGATCTTACGCAGCAAATACGCCAAGTGATCCGGGTCCGGATCGGCCCAGCGAAACCCGTCGTAGTAGGGGCATTTCGCGACCGCCGGAATGGTGCCGCGAATCATCAGCGGATAGGCCACCTCGGCATGGGCAAACTCCTGGTGCGCCCCCCAATCGGTGGCAATGCACGGCAACCCGCAGGCCATTGCCTCCATTAACGGCATATCCCAGCCTTCGCCCCGGCCTGCCGATATATAACAATCGGCGGACCGATACAACGCACCCAACTGATAATAAGGAAATTCGCGATTAATGATGTACGAAATCCGACCACCGCTTTCGCTCAAATTCAATTTGCGTATTTCCGCGGCAAGATCAATCGACGGATCGCGGTTATTGATCTTTGCGATCAATCGTACCGGTTGATCGCGGGTGAATACTTGGTTGAACGTCTGCAGCAATAGCCATGGCTCTTTGCGTTCGCCCCATTCAAAATTCGCCAGATACACGAACTCGCCGTAGGGGTTTCGCTCGCCTTTGATATGCGGATGAAAATATTGCGGATCGACTCCAAGCGGAATGATGTGCACCGGCCGTTTAAGCCCACAAGCAAGATAGCTCTCGCGATTAAAAGCGCTTGGCACCCATACTTCGTCCATCTCATTGGCTTGCCAAACCCACTCCCGGGGAAACCCGTCCACTTCGAGCATGGTGTAACCAATGCGGTAGCGACCGCGCGCACGCTGAAATACATCGCCCTGACCGTACACCAATGAAATTTTCGGCCGCCACGCAATGCTGCGTCCGCGAATTACGTTCATGCGATAGTCGCGGCTGTCTTCGGGTTCGATAACCGGGAACGGAGTGCCTGGGCCATATACATATTCATACGTCGTGCGTACCCCCGCTTGATCCAGGCCACGAATAAAGGCGCGGCAGCTCATTGCGTAACCGGTCGGAAAATTCATGATCGACTGAACCAGAATCTCGCGCGTGTATTGTTCTTCGAGACGCTTTTTCCACTTATTGACGAAAATCTGCTGACTGGATCTGAACAAGCGCTCACGGAACGAATTATCCCCCGAGGTTGATCCGTGTTCGGCATGGATGATCGTCACGCCACCGCAGAGCACCGTGTCGAAGCCAGCATCCTTGGCTCTTAGGCAATAATCGGTGTCTTCAAAATAGGTTTGAAAATCCGTGCTTAGGCCGCCGATTGCGGCGACGGTTTCACGGCGCAGATAAGCCACCGCGAAAACGATGCCTTGGACAACGCGATCTTCGCTGTACTGACCGATGTCCTTTTCCGCCTGGCCGGACTCCATCTGCTGCCCCCAACAGGTATCCGGCAGAATAAAGGTACCACCATGCACCAATCGGCCATCGTCCAAAGTAAGCCGGCAACCGACAACGCCGTGACGGGGATTGCTGTGCGCGCAAGCGCGCAGGCGTTGAAGCCAATCCTTTTGCTCGAAGATCAAATCGTTGTTGAGCAATACGATATCGGATTCGGGGTCGGCAATCTCAATCCCCGCATTGTTGCCACGGACAAACCCTAAGTTCTGCGGCAACCGCAACACGCGCAACCACGACTCATAGCGTTTAAGCTCACGCGGCGTTTGATCAGTGGAGCCGTTATCCACCACCAAAATCTCAGCGCCGGTTAGATCGGTCTCACGCAACGTATCCAATGTACGCTTGGTTAAATCCCAGCCGTTCCAGGCAAGAACGATCAGGGTTGCTGAGCGCGGTTTCGCGGCACCGTCACTTGTCATGCGCATACTCCTTGCCAACCGCCTCCCATAAATCGCGCAACGCCGTGTCTACATCCGTATGAACGTACTGCGGTGGGATGTCGGTGGCCGCACCGGTGAGTTTCGTGCCGGTTGGGCGTTTTTGATAGGCATAGCAACGCTCCACCATTTGGTGAAAATAGTTGGGTCGTATATACCCTTGCATGCCGCCTTTACCAAGCTTATGCAATATCCAACGAATGGAACCAGCAATGGCATAACCGATCCGCCAAGTCTGCGAACGGAACAACTCATCCGTGCTGCTCAGCATCTGCTGCACCAAATTGTTGAGTTCCGCATTCAACCGCTCAAGCTCGGCCATCCGGTCGCGTAAATCGTCACTTGGATTCATAACTGCCTATCTCTTTAAGGGGTGGGCGACGCCGCGGCACCCGGAAGATGCGCATGGGCGTGATAGGCACTTAACACCGTTTCCGGCTCACCGTGCATTATGCTGCGCCCGTGTTCAATCCAGAGCACTTGGTTACACAACTGCCGCACCTGCTGCTCTCCATGCGACACAAAAACCACGGTACAGCCGTTGTGTATGCGTTGCAGCAAAGCGGCACCCGATTTTTCTTGAAATTCAGCATCGCCCACCGACAACACTTCATCAATCAATAGCACGTCCGGCTCCACCTGAATGGCTACCGAAAAGGCCAAACGCATCATCATTCCGGTGGAATAACTCGAAATCGGTTGTTCGAAAAACTCGCCAATCTCGGAAAATTCCCTAATCGCGGGCAATCGCTGCACAATCTCGCGGTAACGCAAACCCAGCATCAATCCGGCCAAAATCGCATTATCTCGCCCGGACAAATGCAAGGTAAACCCAACCATCAACGACAATAGTTGGCAAGATACAGGCAATCGTTTCACCCGGCCGCGATCGGGGGTAAGAATACCGGCAATTAACCTTAACAGGGTGCTTTTTCCGGCGCCGTTACGGCCTATCACACCCAAACGCTCACCGCGGCGTAAGGTTAAGCTGACATCCTCCAACGCCCAAAAACGATCCGCGCCAAGGCGCCGTTGGGCATGAAACGCGATGCCCACATTTTCCAATGTGATAATTGGCTCATTATTCATCGGTTAGGTTGCCAATTTAACATAACGTGGCGTAAGCCGCGTTACCGTGAACGCACCGAGCGCGCACATAACCAACGAGATCAAAGTCACCTGCAACAGCGCATTCCAATCTGGCCAACGCGCGTACATCAAAATGCCGCGGGCGGCATCCACCAATACCGCAACGGGGTTCAATTTAAATACTGACCGCCAAGGGTTGGGCACCGCGTCCAATGCGAATACAACGCCGGAGAGAAACATGACAACTTGCAAAAATTGTTCGATGACGAAACGCAAATCCGGCACCAAAGGGACAATAGCGGCAACCAGATAACTCACGCCTATTGCAAAAATAAACTCCACAATCAATACCGGCAACAATGCTACATACGCTGCATTCGGTGGATACCCGGTCAGCCATAAAATCACCAATAGCAACACCAAGATATAAAGAAACTTTACCGTGTCAGCAAGAATCTGCACCGAGGGGAACACCAGCGTTGGCACCTTCACCTGCCGAATCAACGTAAGGTTGGTCCAGATCGCATGCCCGCCATGGCTAACACACGATTTGAACCACTGCCAAATGGTGAGGCCAACCAACAAAAACGGCACGTAGTCCGGAGCGCTCGATTTCAGGACGACCGAGAACACCAAATAAAACACCGTCATCATCATGGCGGGCTCGAGTATCCACCACACCAAGCCGAGATAGCTGCGCGAACGCTCCGCGCGCAACTCCGCATAAGTACTGAATAAGATCAGTTCAAAATAATGTTGGCGCACAGCCGCACAACCCCAAAAAAGGCATCAGCATACTCAAAATGGGTAGCAAAAACGCAGTATTTACGGAATCCCGAAACTACTTCGATTTCGCCACGGCTGGTTTCTTACCCGTCGATTTCTCAGCTGGGTGCCGCTTTGCCGCCGCCTTAAACACCGGCGTGAATTTTTCGCGCGCGCCTTGAGCGGAGATCGACTCAACGTAATACCAATAGTCTTTGCAAGGATCGATCGTATCGTCCTCGAATTTATACTGATGGGTCTCATCGGTGGTGCCCGCCCCAAGAATGGGATTCTTGGTCAACTTAACAAAGGGGCCATTTTCACTCTCCCCACGATAGACCTCATAGCCGAAGTTGTCCGATTCGCTCGCGGTCGTCCATTTTGGGGTGTTTTTGATACGCTGCGCTGCTGGGGTTTTGCTCTGATCCCCGCACGCGCCGGATACGGGTGCTGCGAAAGCACTGGAAAACGACAACGCAACAATTACGAATACGGTAGCTGGCAACAGCATGAAATTCTCCGAAGCAGAAGGGGGGAATGATCATCTTAAGACACTGCGCACAGCAGCGCCCGATCTCAAACGATAGTCGTAAGCGCTCGAATGCGCAACCTTCCATGGCCAGTAGAAGCGAGCAGGGTTGACCGATCCGATTACACATCCCTGGGGTTTTGGTTTTTATCGTAGAATTTCGCATTATCAAAGCCACGGACGCCCGGGGATTAAGCCGATAACGAAAACCATAGAAAACGTTAATGGCCAGCTGCGGTAATTTTTATTCTGAGGTCAACACGAGTAATGTGTTGTTCCGCCATGTTAAAGGAGCGACTCGTTTGATGTGGATACTATGGCGCGCCTGCACCCTGCTTCTACTCCTTATTTCATCATCGAGTTTTGCGTTCGAACCGAATAATCCACGCTGGGAAGTAACCATAACGCCATTCAACCAGGTCTTCCCGGCACTCGAACTGTCTCAAACCAAGCGTACGGCCGTGGGCTCACCCACCAGCCACATCCGCGGCGATGGCACTGGTTTGATCGCGGTTCGCGTTTTCACTGAGCACGCGGTTGAACGTCTGCGTCTTACCGTTAACTCGCCATTTTTAACCCACCCCAGTGAAATCGAAACCGCCGCCAATGATGGCCAGACCGAATACGAGTTGCACCCGCGCCTGGCTTGGAATCTTTCCGCCCTATCCGCATTAAATACAGCGCACAATGAAACGCTTTCGTTAAAGCTGGAGGCCGATGGCATAAGCCTTGGCGAGCGGCAAATCGAAATCAGCCTGCGTCCTTTAAGCGAAGCTTTGTATTACGTACGCGATGGCGGTGATGCCGTTGATCTAAGCTTTATCTTCGCCGCGTACGTCAATGAGCGTGATGCGATCGTCACGCATATTATCGAGCAAGCGCTCGATTACGACATCGTCGAGACTTTCGATGGCTATGCCAGCCATGACGCAAACCAGGTCTATCGTCAGGTATGGGCAGTATGGCAAGCGATCGAAGCGCAAGGCATTCGCTATTCCGATGCCAATCCGGCGATCAGCCATGGTCCGAATGTGTACAGCCAACGCGTACGCTTCTTAAATCAAACGTGGAACGACCGCACCGCCAATTGCGTTGATGGCAGCGTATTGTTGGCGTCTGTATTGCAGCGCTTGGGCCTACACAGTTTTTTAGTTCTGGTGCCGGGGCACGCGTTTATCGGTTTTTACACCGATGCCGAATCCCATAATGCCGCCTATCTTGAAACCACCGTACTTGGTGAGCCCATCAGCACACCAGTCCCAGGCCGCCCAAGCTTTGCTACTTCTGTTACGGAAAGCAAAACAAACCAACGTTCATTAATCAGCTTTAGAACCGCGTTGGCGGCGGGACGTTTGCGCTATCAACGTGTTAAACAAAAATTCGATGGGCGGCATCGTCCTGATTATGTGTTGGTCGACATTGCAACGGCACGTACGTATGGCATATCACCGATTGCAATAGAAAATTCATTAGAGCAAAGCGCACCGAAGCGCACGTCCGTAATTAATTCTAATTTGCAATAAAATAAGATGTGCAACGATATTAAGAAAAACCGTTCGTGCTGAGCTTGTCGAAGTATGAGTGGTTTGTCCATTCACCCAACGACCAAGCTCAGGGCGAACGGACAACTGCCAGTAAAAAATTAGTTGGCAGTAAACCGCAGACAAAACGCTGCACCGTGCAATGCTGTCGATGGTTTGACTTCCAGCTCACCGCGATATGCCTTCAAAATATCTTGAACAATCGACAAACCAATGCCGTGACCCTGCACGCGCTCGTCACCGCGCACGCCGCGTTGCAGCAAGTGATCGACCTGGTCTTGCGGTATGCCAGGCCCATCGTCCTCGACCAGAATCTCTAACCCAGGGCGGCGTGCACCGGGGATTTTTAACTCGCGTGCGGTAACCAGCACTCGTCGCTTGGCCCACTTAAACGCGTTCTCTAGCAAATTACCGAGCAGCTCCAATAGATCGCCGTGCTCGCCATAAAACCGCGCATTGTCATCAATATCAAATTCGCAAAGTATGTTTTTCTTGGAGTATACTTTTTCTAAACTTTGCACGATCTCCTCGATCGGCGGGGCCAATGCAATTGGCGTGACGAAAGTCTGATGACCGGAGGTAACCGCGCGTGACAGCTGGTAGGCCACGATTTGGTCCATGCGCCCGACCTGCTCCAGCACGGTCCAGCGAAACTGATCGCCGCTGCCGCCATCCTCAAGTTGTGCGTGCATCACCGCAAGTGGGGTCTTTAAGCTATGCGCCAAATCGGCCAACGTGTTGCGATAGCGGCTTAGGCGTTCGCGTTCGCTTAAGATGAAATCGTTCAAACTGCCGGCCAAACCCGCCAACTCCGGGGGGTATACCATGGCAAGCTGGCTCTGCTCACCACGCTCGACTCTTGCCAAATCGGACGTAATGCGCCGCAACGGACGCAAGCTCCAGCGCAACACCACCATTTGCATAATCAGCAGCAACACCGCCGCGGCGCCAAGATGGATCAGCAAGGTATTACGGAACACCTCCAGTTGCGCCTCCAACACGGACGCATCCTCCGCGACGTGAAACGTCAGCGGCACTGATCCGCGGTTTGGCACTTCATAGGTAACGCCAAGGCTCAATTGATAGACACGCCCGGCTGCGGTTTCCAAAGGCCCGACGAAACGGGTTTCATTCGGCTTGAGCTGAGCCTCGAACGGCAGCTCCTTGCCCGTCGCCGAAGGCGATAACCAGTGATTTTTTTCACCGATCACACCGGCGTATAAACCTGATCCAGGTTGGTTAAAGCGCGGATCGGGCGGCAATTCCGGTGGAATCAACTTACCGCCACGGCTGGTATCCGACCCGCCCAAATAACCATAAATATAACTTTGCAAACGATCGTGCAACGCATTGCGCAGGGCGCCGTAAATTGCTTGATCCAGGGCAAACCCGGCCAACCCCAAAAACGCCGCCAAAGCAAAACTCGCCGCCAACAATGCGCGCGCTTGCAGCGATAAGGGGCGACGCGACATACCTGACCTAAACCATCCGCTTTATTCGTTGCGCGGGATTGAAAACCGATAGCCTCGCCCACGCACCGTTTCAATCGGCTTAAGCTCATTGTCCGGGTCGAGCTTCTTGCGCAAGCGCCCGATGATCACTTCGAGGACGTTTGAATCGCGGGGAAAGTCTTGCTGATAGATATGCTCCGTGAGAATCGCTTGCGATACCAACTCACCGGCATGCAGCATCAAATATTCCAATACTTTATATTCCAGTGTAGTGAATTTTATCTCAGTGGTACCCACGCAGACCGTTTGCGCCGTGCTATCCAGTACGATCGGGCCGCATTCCAATGTCGATCGAGTCCAACCACTGGCGCGGCGCACTAAAGCGTTCAAGCGGGCCAACAGCTCTTCATATTGGAACGGCTTTACCAAGTAATCGTCTGCGCCATTCTTTAAGCCGGCCACCTTATCTTCCCAGCTGGAACGTGCGGTCAGAATCAAAATGGGATAGCGCATATTTTCATCGCGCAGTTTTTTCACCAACTCCATACCGGATAATTTCGGAAGACCAAGGTCAATCACTGCAATATCAAGCGACATTTCGCGCCCAAGATACAAACCCTCTTCGCCATCGGCTGCGCAGTCCACGGCAAAGCCGTCGCGTTTTAAACGCGCTGCCAATGTTTCACGCAATGGGGCTTCATCTTCAACCAGCAATACACGCATGGGAACCCTCGCTATTGAGTATCGGCAGGAACCTGGATGACACGCACCTGGCCTTCGCGCGTTAAAACTTTAATGCGGTATACCTTTTGCTCACCTAAATACACAGTTTCTGCGCCAAGCACCTTACCATGTGTCTCATGTTCAACTTTTTCGATCGCTTGCTCTAAGCTTAACTCAGCCCATGCGGCATGACTGGCCATCAACAGCGCCGCTGCTAAAAACAATCCCGATAATGATCGCTTATTGGCCATGATTTGGAATGGTATCCTGCCGCAGCGTTTGGGAGTATAGATAGTATTGCCTTAATGTAATAAATCCTGGCTGAACAAAACCCCTCAAGCCTGGGTTTTAGTCAATAAATTTCACCAACACAACAGCGCAAGCTGCCTCCGGCCTTTTCTATCTCATCCAGGGGCACGCTACGCAAAGTGAACCCCCAGTCGGCCAACGCAGCGCGCTGATCACCGCGCAAAGTAGCGGCCGCGCGCTGGCTAAGCCAAAAACTGTCGGCCGACAGCGCAATGCCATTGCCCGCAAACTCCGCCTTCTGTTCCCGTGAAAGTCTTATTACTTGATCGCCGTAAACGCTGGCAATGGCTTGTGGCACGGCCGCATCGGCAAATCCATCGGGAGCCAATACCACGGCATGCCCGGCCAGCACCGATAACACGACATTGCTATGGTATTCACCCGGCGCCAGGTCAAAACAAAAGGTCAGCTTCAGCTTAAACGCCTCGTGCATCGCTTGCGCCCCAGCACGATCGCAACGCTCGCTCAAACCGCAATACCCAATACCGCGCGCACGATCAATGACCAACGAACCGGTCAATTCGGCCACGCACGGCCTACTCGACAAATCCATAATCGAATAGCCAAGGAAATCTCGGAACCAAGCCCGAATATCGGATCGCTGCGCCTCACGTTGGCGCACTGGATGCCGCATGGCGCCAATAATGACGCGCCCCGGAATCGTGGCGAACGCGTTGTTCGGAAATAATGCATCGGGTGTTTCTGGATCACCGGGAAAACTTATGACCGGCAGACAACGGCTGAGCGCTCGGGCTAACTGTGCATGTTGCGTTAAAGCACGCGCCGGATCGAATGTTGGCTCGTTGGCCATGTAGCGATTATCGCTTGCCGACTGTTCGGCACGCGCAAACCCCAAGGGCGTAACCAAAAACGCACAGCGCGGGAAGGCTGGTGCCTGCGGCAAGAAATTCTCTGCGCAATACACACGAAGAAACTCGGCGGCGCTATCTACAATCACGATACGATACCCGTGGAAAGAGGCTCAATTGTAACCGGACTCAACTGGCCTTGGGTTGCGCATGCGCATACAAATTGGCCAAGGCGGCGGCAATCACCTCATAACCGGCGCCGGGTTTATGCGCCTGCTCGCTTAGCGTGCGGCGAAATGCGCGCGCGCCGGGCAAGCCCAGAAACAACCCGAGCAGATGCCGGCTAATGTGCCCCAGGGCCTCACCGTTAGCGATATGGCTATCTATATAAGGTTGCAATTGCGCCAGAATGGTTTCGCGTATGGGTAAGGAGCTGCCATTCAACTGCGCATCTGCCAATGCCAGCACATACGGATCATGATAGGCAACGCGGCCCAGCATGACGCCATCGACGTGATTCAGATGCGTTCGAATCTCGCCCACCGTACCAATCCCGCCATTGATGACGATGGGCAGGGAAGGAAATTCCCGTTTAAGTTGATACACACGTTCGTAATTCAGTGGCGGTAATTCGCGGTTTTCCTTAGGACTTAAACCCTGCAACCAAGCCTTACGCGCATGGACGATCAAGGCGGAGCATCCAGCGCTTGCTACCGTTGAGCTGAACGCGTGTAAATCGGCGTATTCGTCTTGCTGATCGACACCGATGCGGCATTTAACCGTTATCGGAACCGATACTGCGGCGCGCATCGCCGCTACGCAATCACCCACCAATATTGGCTCGCGCATCAAGCACGCGCCAAAGCGGCCGGATTGCACCCGATCTGACGGACACCCCACATTGAGATTGATCTCGTCATACCCGAATTCCACACCGATGCGCGCCGCGGCGGCCAACTCACTCGGTTCGTGGCCGCCGAGCTGTAAAGCCAACGGATGCTCGGTAGGATCAAATCGAAGCAAGTGCTCTCGATCGCCATGCAAAACCGCACCCGTCGTCACCATTTCCGAATACAAGCGCGCATTGGGTGCTAGCATCCGATGAAAATACCGGCAGTGACGGTCGGTCCAATCCATCATGGGGGCTACGCAGAGTTTCCAGTTCGCAGAAACGCCGAAAATTCTGCCTTTTTCTATGTTTTTCAGTGTATTGGTCAATCCCGAAAATTCCCGCGTTTTCCCGATTTTCCCCAAATCGGCTACGCCATTAGTGTATCACTGGCTTGAAACCACTCATTCCCCTGTCTCAGGGGTGGAATTCAATTTGGGGCTATGTATCTCCCGACGACACCCGTTCGGCGACAGCTCTTTCCGACGCATCACGGGTCAATCCGAATTCGGAAAGCGACTAAGGCACGGTGCAGGGTATTCGCGGAGCTCGCCAAAAAGTGACATGGATCAATTGGCATATCGTTTATCTTCGCTACCGTACTTAAAAATGGAGGTGTTTGCATGAAAATTCTACTACCGGTTGATGGCAGTCCTTATAGCATCCGGACGGTGCGTTATGTGGTCAAGCATATGTCAAGCTTCGGTAAGCGGCCTTTACTCACGTTGCTTTACGTGGATCCGCCGACGATGGAGCGTGTGAGCAAGCACGTCGGCCCCGAAGATCTCGCCAGGTTCCATGAGAGGAATGCGGCGGCGGCATTACGCAGTGCTGGACGCGCATTGTCCAAAGCAAAAATTCCCTTCCGGGAGCGGCATCTCGTCGGCGATGCAGGCATATGCATTGCGCGCGCGGCCAGGGAGGAGCATTGCGACATGATCGTCATGGGCTCCCACGGCCGCGGCGCCTTGAAGGCGCTATTGCTCGGCTCCGTTGTGAGCAAGACGCTCGCCTTAACCCGCTTGCCCGTACTGGTCGTCCGCTAACGGCGAATCGGTGCAAGCTGGGATCCCTTAATTGCGAGCGTATCGCTCAGCGAACTGCACACTCACTACGGCGCTTCCATCAAGATCGTCGGGGTGCCGCTGTATTCTAAATCCGCCCGTCGATCACAAAGCACAAGGTGGATTTTAGTTCATCTTGTATTATTGACCTTAATCCCCATCAGAAGAAAAGTAACCCGCCGCCAAAGCAAACCCCGCGGCAATTCGACTGGCATTCGCCGCGATCGCATACACACCACTGACGGCACGCGCGGTCGTTGCCGCTGTAGCAGCGCCGGCTGCGGCACCGACGGGGGGTGCAATCACTCGCAAAACCATAGTCCCAACCAACGCTGTAATCGCACCTGCGGTTGCGATATTGTCCAATATCTCTAATGTTCCCATGCCAATATCCGGCCCAGTAGCGCCAAGGCCAACTAAATTCCTAGGTATATTGTTATCATTCGCCACGCCGGATCTGCCAATTTCAGTACCAGGTCCACCGCCACCACCGCAAGGCCCACTGTTGTAGTAATCGTGCAAGAGTTGTAACCGATTAATGCGGCTATTGAAGCGCGTTAACGCAGCATCCAATTGGCGCTCTGGTAAAGTAAATTCAATTGCGTTACGTCGCATGGAATGAGTCCAGCGATTTAAGGCCCTTAAATCGGACGTGGCGGTAGAATATCCGCTTAATTTACTAATCAGCGCACCGTCGCGCAGCTGTGCCGCCATTTCTTGATTCCAAAGATGGAGGATTTGAGCGCAGTTGTCCTGGTAAGGAAAAAGGATGGGATCCCCTCCAAAGAAACGCCAATTTACAAATGCTTCTTCTTCTGTGATCAAACCGGTTGGATCCACCGCATTGACCGTATTGTTGCCAACATACGCATACAAATTAACACCCCCCAGCTCCC
>CAYXMH010000030.1:0-18670 GCA_964466115.1 uncultured Rhodanobacteraceae bacterium
GTGCTGCTGATCGACGAGCGCCCGGAAGAAGTGACCGAAATGCAGCGCTCGGTGCGCGGCGAGGTGATTTCCTCCACGTTTGATGAACCGGCGGTGCGCCACGTGCAAGTGGCTGAAATGGTGATTGAACGTGCGAAGCGTTTAATCGAACACAAACGCGATGTGGTTATTCTGTTGGATTCCATCACACGTTTGGCACGCGCTTACAACACCGTGGTGCCCGCATCTGGCAAAGTGTTGACCGGTGGTGTCGATGCCAACGCACTGCAACGGCCGAAGCGATTTTTCGGCGCGGCGCGTAATGTTGAGGAAGGCGGCAGCTTAACGATTGTCGCGACCGCCCTGGTTGAAACCGGCTCGAAAATGGACGAGGTGATCTACGAGGAATTCAAAGGCACCGGCAATATGGAGGTGCATTTGGACCGGCGCATCGCCGAAAAACGCGTTTACCCCGCGATCAACATCAACCGTTCCGGCACGCGCCGCGAAGAGCTGCTGATCGACCCCGATCAATTGCAGAAAATCTGGATATTGCGCAAATTGCTGCATCCGATGGATGAGCTGGCCGCTATGGAATTTATGCTCGAGAAAATGAAGAACACCAAGACCAATGAAGAGTTCTTCACGTTTATGAAGCGCGGGTAATCGCTTAAGCTTATCGCACAAAAAAGCCGGCCCAAAGCCGGCTTTTTTATAACACCCGAACTTGTTAAGGTTTGCCCGGCTCCCACTTCGCAGACGTTAAAACCGGACCCGGCAACGTCGGCAACAGATACCATCTGTTACCGAAATTACTACCTGCCGGAATAACACCATAAGGGTCGCTTTTCTTGGCGATGGTACTAGTGGAGGCATTGTCTGCGCGTAATGCGCTGACTCCACCTTTCGCAATGGGGCCCAATTCGAGATTTTTCAATTTACGAATTCGCCTCGCCATGAGTGTTCCTTACGAAGTTTACGGCTTGCCCGGCTCTGGCGGTTTGGGCACGATGATGGGTGGACTCAAATCGCCCGGTACCATCCACCAATCGCGGCCACCGCCAATAATCGGTATGGTCGGGTCGCCCCCAATCACTATCGGCGCGTAGGGACTCCCACGGCCACCGCCTCCGAGCGGGATGTCGGCATCGCCGCCGAGTACGATCGGGGCGCCACCGGCAATCCGCTCCAGTTCTGCATTGCTTAACTCACGCAGGGAATTCGTCATCTGTAGGTTCCTTATCTGATGTATTTAAGTTTTGTCCGCCTCCGATTTCACCGGATTCCAATCATTCGGCCCAATCCACCATTCACGCACCCTCGCCAAGGGAATCGTGAGGTTGCTCTCGATCATTACGCCACCGTAAGTCATCGTTTTATTGCAAGGATCACCGGCCGGGGCGCTGGGTATAACAACACCGTCCTTTGGCCGATCCGATTCGGCCAAAGGAACTTCCGCATCGCTCGCGATAGCGCTGGCGAGCACGTCCGTGTTATTCAATCGGTATTCCTGGATCGGTTTTAAGGTTTGCCCGGCTCCGGCGTCGGCATCGGTATCACCGGACTCAACTCACCCGGCACAATCCACCAACCATTTCCGCCGGGGCTGCCCATAAATGGGTCACCGCCGAGGATAATTCCGCCGTAAGGGCTGCCGCCTATACGGCCATCGGGACCGATCCCAATTGCCGCATCGCCACCGAGTATGGCTCCGCCACCACCAGCAATCTGGTTCAGCTCTGTATTGTTTAATTCACGCATTGGCTTATTCCTTCATCGATTTATGATTTGCAAAGCTGCGACTTCCTTTATGGGCATCCGTCTTCCCGTCGCAGCCACTTTTTCTTAAACGCAGATCGAGCCCGGCTTAAAAACGATTAGGCCCATATACGTAAGCGTGAAAGAGGGGGTAAAAACGACATCGCCGGCTTAAAAACGACATCGCCGGCTTAAAAACGGCTTATTTGTCACAAATTTTTACAATTGACGGTAAAAACACGCTGATTTGAGGTATCAATAAAAAAACACTTCTTTTCCGTTCGCCCTGAGCTTGGTCGTTGGGTGAACGGAATTGCCTCGGTACTTCGACAGGCTCAGCATGAACGGATTTCGTAGACAGCAACCTAGCAGCGGTGCCCGTTGCTTGCGGCAGAATCGTTTGTTTTAGTGACTGCGCTCGGACAAAGCCGCAATCGATTGTTTAAGCTCAGCAATCGCCTCGGAGTCCAACGGTTTGGTATCGTGCAACAACGCCAAGGCTTCGCTCCAACTGGCCGACGCCGCTGCGGTGTCCTGCAAGCCGGCTTGCGCGTGCCCAAGCTCGGTCAATCCGGTGATCAATTCACCACGTTCGGCCACCGGCTCGGTATGCAAGTACGGTGAAAGACCGGTGCGGCGCATCAGCACAATCAACGGGGTTAACAGCTCATGCGCTTCTTTAAAGCGCTGCAGCCGATTCAAGATATCGACCTTGATTAATGTGGCACGCACCATGTAGATATTTTCTGGCGCTAAACTTTTACCTAGCAAGCTCAATGCCTCATCGATCCGAATCACCGGCGCTGTGGAGGATGGATTCAACGCGCTTTCGACCGCGGCTAAGCGGCTTAGAGTTAAACCGACTAAGGTGTCTTGATCTTCGGACGAGGATTGAGCGATTTTAAGCGCGTCTTGCAATATCGCCTGCGCCTCAATATATCGCCCCGTCTTTATCCACAAAACCGCAAGCCGTATCATGACTTCGGCCGCCTGTGGGTGCGCGGGGCCGTAAATTTCCTTTGCCTTTTCCAAAGCCTGTTGAAGAAACGCCTCGGATTGGTCGTAGTGATGCTGCTTGTTGGCTAGTGCATCCAGCATAAACAACGAGCGGATGATCGCAGGATCGGATTTGGACAGCGTGGTTTGTATGGTCAATACTTGCTCATACACCGCTTGCGCTTGCGTGAACTTGTATTGAAAGTAACGCGACTTGCCAAGTGCGGTAAGGATGTAGAGCAGCTGGCCATTCGGCTGATCGTAGATTTTCTGCGCAATGGCTAATGCCTGCTCGGTGATTTTTTCGGCCTCCGCATATTTTTCCGTGCTACTTAATACCTCGGCCAACGAGGTCAATCCGCTCGCGAATTTGGCGTGGTTTTCACCGTACAACTGGCGCGACAACTCCACATTTTTGCGCGATACCGATTCCGCTTCCTCGTACTGATTGGCCGTCATCAGCGCCACGCCCAGTTTTTGCAACGCATCTTGCGTAGTGGGATTGCGTTCGCCGAATAAGCGCATGGCCATCGCCAGAGCTTGCCGAGTCAAGACAACGGCGTGCTCGCGCTTTCCCCGATTGATACTTTCCGCACCTACCTCGGTGGCTGCGTACTGGGATGTGATGACGGTTGAATCGTCATACGCGATACCAAGACTCTCCAACGCCTCGATCAATTGCACATTTTCACGGCGGGTGGCCGCTCGATATTGGGCAATAACCGGTGATAGGTGTTGGATGCTTTCCTCGGACCGGCCTTGATCGTACAAAAACATGGCCCACGCGCTGTGGGCCTGCAGCCAAATCTCGTTATCCTGCGTCAGATTCTCATCGGCAAGCACCAGAGCTTGTTTCAATAAACCCTCGGCGGAATGGGATAACCCCAAATTTTCTTGGATGCGCCCAAGCAACAGCAGCAAACGCAACTTCACCAATGGTGCGTCTTTGAATTCGTCCTGAACGCGTTTGACACCTTCTTCCAGCAAGGTTTCCGTGCTCGGTATTTTTTCACGCGGTAAGCCGCTGTCGGAGACTTCAAATAAATTGGTTAAAAACCCCTCAACGGCAATTGCGCGATTCGCTTCCGCTTCGGCGCGCCTGGCTTGATAAATACTGACCGCCGTGGCGGCCAACAAGGCCATCCCGACCAAAGTCGTTAAAGCAACGCCCGCGACATGGCGCTGCAAAAACTTTCCCAACCGGTACGTCCACGCATCCTTACGTGCCAAAATCGGCTGATGTTGCAGATAACGTTCGATGTCCTCGCTCAGCGCTTGCGGGGTGGCATAACGACGAGCGGGCTCCACCTGCAATGCCTTCAACACAATCGTGCTGAGATCGCCCTGCAACTGTCGACGCAGCCGTTCGGGAAAGCTGGCGCGCCGCTCGGCCAATTGCTTGGGGTGGCGCGCATCGCCGGGCGAGGTGCTCTTGGCGGCACGGCGTAACGCTTCGGACGGTGAAACGATCGGGCTTGTACGATCGAGTTTTCGACCGGAATCCAGTGATCTTGGTCCCAACCCACACAACAGTTCGTACAAAATCGCACCCAACGCAAACACGTCGGTTGCGGTCGTGATCATCTCGCCACTGAACTGCTCGGGCGCGGCGTATTCCGGCGTCAGCAACTGCATGCCGGTGCGGGTCATCGCTTCGGTTGTCTCATCTAAGGATTTGGCAATGCCAAAATCCAGCAATTTCGGCTCACCGTCACCACCCACCAAAATATTTCCCGGTTTTAAATCCCGATGCACAATCAGGTTTTGGTGCGCGTAACCGACCACCGCGCAGATTTTTTGAAACAGCTTCAAGCGTTGCGTGAGGTTCAAGCGCCGATCGTCGGCGTAGCGCGTTAAAACCGCACCATCGATCCACTCCATCACGATAAACGGCACGCCTTCAGCGCTGATGCCGGCGTCGTACAACCGCGCGATATTGGGATGCCGTAGTTGCTTGAGGATCTGCTGTTCGCGCAGAAAACGCGCCTGGCTTTCCGGGGTGATTCTCCCCACTTTTATGCATTTCACCGCCACTTGGCGCAACGATTCACCTTCACCGGTTTCGGCCAACCACACGCTGGCCATACCGCCTTCGCCCAGCAAGCGGATTAATCGGTTAGACCCTAAGCGTTGACCGGCCGTCATCGTACCCACTTGCTCGGCCAACACCTCACTGGCCAGCGCCATCGGCCGCCGCTCCAGCGGCCCGGTGCCCTCCGACGCTTGCAGCAACGCTTTTAACTCATCGCGAAATTCCTCCGGCACCGTTTCCACAAACGCCGCCCGCGCGGGCTCGTCCAGATCAAAAGCTTGATCGAGCAACTCATTGAGACGCAACGCATCGCGGTTTGAATCGGTGGTCATTTCAGCTGCTTACACCCAGGATTGATGAAGCGAGTCGTTCGGATAAATGCACTTTACTTTTCACTTACCCAATAAGGTGGGACGGGAGTGATTTTTTCGACAACTAAAATTTATACGGCGGAGCAATCCACCCATTGCATCATGCGTGGATTCAAAGCTTGTTACGAACTCGATTGATAAAAGCGCGCGCCTTTTGCCAATCGCGCTGGACCGTGCGCGTGTCAACGCCCAACGCGGCGGCGGCCTCTTCAATGGATAAGCCGGCAAAAAATCGCAACTCCACCACCTTGACCAAGCGCGGGTGCAACTCGGCCATTTGGAGCAAGGCTTGATCCAGCGCCAGCAGGTCCATACATTCATCGTCCATCGGCACATCGGCTTTGTTGCCGCCGGTTTCCGCTTCGCTATGGCGCTTTTGCGTTAACCGTTTTCGCGCGCGGTCAGTCAATATGCTGCGCATGGCGGTGGCCGCGTACGCAAAAAAATGGCCGCGATCGCGCCAAGAAATATCCGAATCCCCAAACAGCGCGAGATACGCCTCGTGCACCAAGCCGGTGGTGGCCAAGGTCATCGACGGCGTTTCGCGACGTAATTGACCGTGCGCAATGGCACGCAACCGATCGTAAATAATCGGCATCAGCTCATCCACGGCGGTGTTTTCGCCTTGGGCCGCGCGCGATAGCAATTGGGTGATCTCGGTCATGCCCCATTCTAAGCGCAGATTCGATGCAATCTCAAAATTTGGCCACTAATTGACAAATTTTGATTAATCAACGAATGGGCGGCCGTGCCGCTATGGTTAGCGAATGCCGATTGCGATTGGATCGTACGTCGATGAGGATATTATAGGAAATTCAAAGACATCTGCTGTCCCGTAGGTTGGCGCTGAACGAAGTGAAGCGCAACGGTTGCCAGTGAACGTGTGTTGGGCTTCACTTCGTTCAGCGCCAACCTACCACGACCCCGCCACACCAAGGGGTTTTGTGCCTACAACGAGCAAAAAAGAGGGCTCGTGATAAGCACTAAGTGCTGCATATCGGCATTCTCAAATCACCGCGCAATTAATTGCGCGGTGATTTGAATTGGATACCCCATCAGAAACAGCGGCCAAATCCGGCACTACTGTGGAATATTGTGCGGGCCTCGGTACAGATTTCGACACCGATTGAAATGATCCCCGGTACTGGGCGGACCGGAGAGTTCATCCATGTTGTAACGCGTCCTATTAGCAAGATCAATTAAACTGCAGGCATTGCGTGATCGATAGCAGGCGGCTTCCCACGCCGCAGGATCTGGCGCTATCGGAGGTGCGTTGTTAAGGCAGGACTGATCGGCAAAAAATACGCTGACATCAACTCCATCCGGTGCCGCAGTGGTGGCCAAGGACCGATCTTTGACATGCAATAACGGGCTGCCGTCGCGTTTACGCGGAACCGCGCAATAGCTGCCGCGATCGAACGTATGCGCGGGCATCATTTCCGTATCCGTATAACGCGGCGGCATTATTGCGACGTCGCAACCGGAGCTCGCCTCCATAAGCGCCGCCATTCCTTGTCCATTCAATGCGCTGCCTCTGGGATCGGTAAGCTGTGCTAATCCCGCTTCCGTCGTGCGTTCGCGATACGTGGTGACTTCAATGTAGGTGATTTCCGGATAATCGGTCAGTCCATAATTTTCGGCAAAATAGGTATTGCGTGCGTCCGGAATTAGGTCAAATCCTTGCCAAGGCAACATTGTATAACCAAGTTCGCGCGGAACCGGCAACCCAAATGCATTGCCGCATTTTGGGAATACGGAACAGAAACTCCAAAACTGCGGCGATTTAATCAATACACGCACGCCGGGATACAACAAGCTGAAATACGGCAGCTGCTGATCGTTAGGTTGTCCAACCGTGCGGACACCGGCATCCCGTGCCAATACCAAATCGGCAAATCGCCCCATGACGACCGCACGCGGGCCGTGCCTCCACCAAGAACTGCAATAGCTACCAAAAAACCAACCGTAGGTCTCGCACACATTTCGGCTCTCGTAAGGCCCGCCAATGGTGGCGTAGTAGGCGTGAACGTGTTCTTCCTCAACCGTGAAACCATACGCAGCATTAAAGGCGGTCACGACATCACTGTCATCGTATCCACCCCAAAATTGGGTATCGCCATACCAGCACATGGGATTCCACCGCACATCTCGGGAGTAATGGGCGCCACGACAGGCGATGTTGGGTGGAACCGGATACGGCGTGCACGGCCCGGCTGAAACCACGGAAACGTAACCGCAACCGGGTAGATAGTGATAGTTCATGATCCACACGCTTTCGTCGGTTTCCCAACCTGCCGCTGTGCGGTATTTCGGAGACGACAACGGCGGCTTTGCGCTACGCGCAGTGACTGAGTCGCTCGCTGCTGCGACCGCACTCATCGGGCGTGACGCAATCCCATTGGCATGGAATGCACTGTCCTCGCGCGAAGTAAGCTCATTAGTCGCATCACCATCACTAAACGCCTCCCCTTCAATCAACGCATTCGCACTCTTTGCATTTTTCGGATGGACTTTCTCATATTCGTCCTCAACCATCGACTGAACCAGGACCATATCCGTAGCGAGCATAAAATCGAGCAGCGACTGCATCGACGTAAATACATAACGCTTAGTGGGCATGGGAACCGCGATCTCAATCAGATCCAGTTTCGACAATGCTTCTGCGGCCATCGGGTCGGCAACCACGTCGATCTCCTGGCCGCCGTCCACCAGAATATTCAGCGGTTGATCGACTGGAACCTTGCCACTGTTTGGATTGCTCACAGATGCCATCGGGCTTGCCCAAGAGGAATCGGATGCCATTGCCATCAATGGCTGCAAATAACTCGGCACCGGCGCTGCGTTGTCGGCGAAGACCGATAGCGATGCACTAGCGACCGAAAGCGCCAAAAAGCGACACAACCATGCTGTGGGAGTTTTACCAACGCCGTTCACTGCATTCGCTTGCAATCGGCTGGCACTCCCCGTTTTTAACTGTTCGCGCTGCATGATCGGTATCCTCGTTAAGTATTTAGAAAATTCGTATTCACTGGTTCCGTCTGCTCCGCTGGGCCTATTTTATCGAGCACCCAACCGAGCCGATCCGACAGAAACTGTTTGGCTCTATATACGTAAGCGTGAAAGGCACCCTAAAAACGACAGGCAAACGCTTAAACGTCACAATCGTTTGCAAAGATAAAAATGTGTGGCGCTAGAAAAGAGCCGAGTGGATGCAATAACCGCAGGACCGTGAATCCGTTTTATAGCAAATGCTTTAGACAGTTGAAAATTCGGGGCTGCAAGGTTGGGGGAGCTTGCGAATCCCAACGCCACGTGAGCCGTTAAACGTTAAAATCGTTTACAAAATAATAAGGGCTCGAAGTAGAGAAAATTTGAGATGAACGAGCCACTGGATCAATGGAACAACAACGTGCGTACGCGAATAATCGCGCCTAAAACTACCAACGATACGCGGCCCATTTCATGACGCGGGAAGCCCAGCGCATCAGGGTGGGAACCGGATTGGGTAAAGCTGAGCCACCGGTAGCGAGGGCCGTTTCAGCGTGGCGCGCTTCTTCGATCTGCATGCGCTGAACGATCACACGGCTGCGCAGATCATTGCTTGGCAACGATTGTAGATGTTCCGCTAAATGCGCCTCGACCTGGCGTTCGGTTTCAGCAACGAAGCCGAGACTTAATTTATCGCCGGCACAGCCGGCCAACACGCCGAATGCAAAACTGCCGCCGTACCACAGCGGATTCAACACGCTGGGGTGCGACTTAAGCTCGGCCAGACGATCGGCGCACCAGGCCAAGTGATCAGTTTCTTCAGCGGCAGCGGCAAGCAGGTGTTCGCGGATCGGTGTCGCGCGCGACACTGCAGCTTGGCCGGAATACAGCGCTTGGGCGCAGACCTCACCGGTGTGGTTTACGCGCATCAAACCGGCGGCATGACGGCGTTCGTCTTCGGCCAAATCGCAATCGGGGAATGCCGCGGCGGGTGATGACCGTGTGGATTCGGGTATTGCGCCCAATGCGGTAGCGAGTGCGCGCTCCGTTTCGATTAGGATCCGATCTAGCATTGTTAGTGACTGACGAAAACTCATGTGTGCTTATTCAACCGTTTTTTGTTTAAGAAAAAACCTACGTAATAAATGAAATCCGACGTGCCGATTTTTCCGCTCACCCTTCGACATTGCCAAGGGCAAGCGAAGAATTCGGTCGATCCAACTGCTGCGCCAGCAACACCAAGGGATGCAATACTGGTAATGCGGCATTGCGTTGCCTTAGTCCATTGGTGAGATAAATACGGCAACCGATATTGTTAGTCAACAGCATATCAGGCGCCGCTTCCAAGGCCTGATCGAGTTTTTCAGATCGCAACGCATCGGCAATCTGCGGGTGTTCGAGAAAATAACTGCCGGCGGCGCCGCAGCAACGCGGTTGCAGCGGTAATAGCAAAATGCGCAACTGTGGAATGTGATTTAAAAGTGAAAAAATAGCCTCATCGCCCCGCGCCACGTTCATCTGTGTGCACGGTGTGTGCACCGTCACGGTTTGTTTAAGCGCCCGCCAACGCAACTGCGACCATTGCGGATCGTCCGCCAAGAATCGATGGATTTCGATCACGTTTACGCCGCTTTGCGCAAACACCGAATCACGCAGCGCACCGAAACAACCGGAGGCCGAAACCAGCACGGTATCGATACCACTGGATAGGAATGCTGCGCGCGTTGCAACTGCGGTGGTCTTGGCACTATCAAGCTCGCCCGCGTGCAGCGCCAATGCGCCGCAACAGCCTTGGTCGGCTGGTATCACCACCTCATAACCCAAGGCACTCAATAATTCGATCGCGGCTGCATGGACATCCTGATCGAACACGGACGCCACGCAACCTAAAAACAAACCCACCTTTCCGCGCGGTTTTGTATTCGGCACCGTTCGTTCAGGCCAGCGGCGCGGTACGGGCATCGACGGCAATTCGCGCACCAATACTTCAAGCCCCAGGCGCGTGAACAGTTTTTTCCCAACGCGACTGTCCGCAAATCGTTTCAGATTCAGCGCACGCGCCAAGCGCACCATTAAGCGCAGGCGACGCGGATTCGTTATCGCTGTTTTCAGCCAGCGCCACGGTCTAGCCTGTCTATATTGGCGCTGCAGCAAAGAGCGGGTTTGCACGATCAATCCGGAGTACTGCACATCGGAAGGACAAACTACCTCGCAACTCATACAACTTAAGCACTGATCGAGATGCTTAACCAAATTTTCGGATGGTGGCAGGGTTTCATTGGCTAAGGCCGCGGCCAATGCGATGCGACCGCGCGGCGATTCGCTTTCACTGCGCGAAACGCGATAGGTGGGGCAATGCGGCAAGCACAATCCGCACTTTACGCATTGATCGGCAAGCCGTGTAATGCTCGTGCGCGTTTGCGTTTCGCTGCCCGGGATGTAGGGATTTTGGACGTTAACCATCACCATCGAATGCTAGCACGCGCTGTGCATCGAGGACGGTCAAGGCGAGGAAAGCGGCGGCTTTACGCAGACCGTTGATCGCGGTTTTAAGGACGAAAGGATTTTTACGGCTTCTTCATCGCTAACGCCGTGACCCAGGAAATGGTGATAACGGCCCTCGCTCGGCCACACGCCTTTCTTTTCCGCCGCAATAAGCTTGCGATCCTTCAACCAATCGCTGAGATAATAAACGTGGTTGGTATCGTTATCCTCGGAACCGGGATTGAAGACGGCAATTGAAAACGGCCCCAGCGCCTCGGATGTTCCGGTCAAGGAGCGATCTCCATCGGGGCCATCGCCAATTTCTCCGTAGGCCGATTCGATGGAAAAGCACAATCCGGCGGCATCGCAGAACCTGAATGCGTAGTCGCGATACTCGGTTTCATTGTATTTCGTGGCACTGGTCGAAGCCGCGTCCAATGAAAACCGGGCCGGGATGAATTCCGGATAAAGCACCATAACGCCGGCTATGGCCACTGCGTCCCGACCATGGCACACCGAAGCGGCTCGCGCCGCGAGAGGGAAAAACACCAGCACAAAAAAGCAAAATCGCAGTTTGTTTGTCATTGCGGTTCCATCGATTGCCAGTCGGATCAGGCTAAGGAGTTTGTTGAAAGATTATCGTGTTGCGAAGCACTGCGCATCCCAGCAGCCGACAAAGGATACAGCGCACCATAAAGCCCATGCATGGTCTTGCGCGAGCCGATCGGTATTTCTTTTCCCGCCATTTCAACAACGACGCCGATGGCACCGTCCGGAAGTCCCCAATCACCGACAAACCAAACATCCTCGATCAACGCGGCGGTAAAACGCCGATACGGAATGAAAAACCATTTTTTTTCTATCAACGCACTCTGCTCGGTCACCACCACCCGATTACGAAAACCCAGTGCCCCCACGAAAAGTATGCCGATTACAATAAGAAGAAATTTTAAAACCCCGATGGCACTGGCTAATGAGAAAGTGATTAGGCCGGAAAAGACAATGATTAAGGCAAAGGCAATCACGGCCCCGATCAGTAAAAATACGGGCAATCTGGCCTCGGCATCGGCGCCCGTGAACTTAAAGAGGATCAATGGACATTCTCCGCTTTATTCCCCGTCAGCAATTACTTCCCAAGGCGATACACCGCCGCCAACAGTCCGAAACAGTGGATGCGGTTGTGGCCGTTTGAGGTTCTTGAATTGACTAAGCCAGGCAGGGGCCCGTGCGTGGAGCTTGTTATTGAGATGCACCCATTCATAGCTAAGCTGCCCTTTTGTCACCGTTAGCGGCGTCAGGGCGCCGCCCCGCCCGATTTTCTTCGCATCGAAATGATACCCGCGCCGAAGCGCCTCGGCATAAATGGCTCGCAAATAAACCGCAATGTACTTTCGCGGCGCCGACGACTGATTGAAGCGCGCCAATTGCGGGTGATGCTTGTAACCGCGCGTTTCCCCCGCCAATACCGCTTGAGCCAGCAAGCCCTCGCGCCACAGCGCGACCAAACCCTTGGGGTCGAGGTATTTTGGATGCAGGGACCAAAGACGCATTCGTGCCTCACCGGACAATGACGCTGAGAGGTTTATCCATCATTTCCAGAACTGCCACCAGCCAGATCGTCTCTTTGGAAACGAGGTATTGATCGCCGAACACAACGCATCGTTAATCAACTTAAAAAGATCCGCGGAAATGGTTTGATAGGCAAGCTCCTCCTCGCCCTCAAAGCCAATGTCGTTCCAAGAACCCATACCGCCAAAGACCCAGGCCATTTGCGCGGCCACGATCAATCTTGCCGCCTCTAGCGGCAACTGACCTTTTTGTGCAAGGTCGTCCAAGTCGGGCTCCGTTTGCATCTTCAATGCGGACAAAGCAGCCTCAAACGATTTTGCAAAACCGTGCAGTTCGTGTCTTGCGCAAAACGCCAGCGCACTGTTGAGTGTGGATTCAAACGATAGCGCCACCTCGTTGACCGAGGCTTGCACAGGCGTTACCGCTTGATTCAACGCAACTCTCGCGTAAGTGACCCGCCAAATCTTCTTTTGCGGATGCTCCCGATTTCCTATTTCCCATTTCGCTTCCCAATAATCCGACCCATGGGGGAATACCGCCTCGATAAGCCAACGGCCGCCGCCGCCGACAAACGCGACGGACATCCGATCCGACATGGTTTTGTTATCGGTGGATAACCGCACAGCCCTAAGCCCGCTGCATTTTTCACTTTTAAGCCGAGACAGCCATTCGTTGGGGTTTTCGGCGAAGGGAATTTGCTGCAACTCGTTTCCGTCACCCTGGATATCCACGAATTTGACCGATTCGGTGAATTTAAACGCCGTTTCATTCGGATAGATATCTGTGCTGCCGCGGTAAGACAGCGCAAGGTTGCCGTGCGACACCAAAAACAACAGCTGAAGAATCGTGCCCTGCATACCCTGCCCTTAAAAAAAACGCCCGCCACCGAAATGGCTCTCTGGATCACTTTAGTTGTTCGATGCCTCCGGCTCCACAACCACGGCCGTTCCGTAGCAAAGAACCTCGGTCAGACCCGCCATCAGTTCGGTGGCGTCATATCGCATAGAGATAATGGCATTCGCGCCGTGCTGTTGCGCGTGACGGCACATCAATTGATAGGTGTCTGCTCTGGCCTGTTCGCAAAGGTCGGTGTAGATTGTGATATTGCCGCCAAACAACGACTGCAAACCACCCAGAAAATTCCCTACGATCGAACGCGAGCGCACCATAATGCCGCGGACGACGCCCAGGTTTCGAACAATCCTATACCCAGGCAGGGTCAGCGCCGTTGTTACCATCGAGTCTTGCATAATTCCTCTCCAGTAGGTATTCAATAGTTCTTTATTAAACTCAGCTAATCTTGCCTCCGGCCGATTTCACGCGTTCTAAAATAAAGGTTTGCGCTTCGGGTGAAACCCCTGCTAACGGCAAAGTACTGAACTGCGCTTTTGAAAAAAGCAATAACCAGAACGTTGGAAACCGCCACACCTCGGCAATAGTTGACCATTTGAGCGTGCTGCTGCTTACATCGGATGAAAGCGTAAACGACGGCTCGGACGCGGTTAAAACGGCGTGGGGAGATTTCATTTGCCGAAACTTGTACAGCGTGTTGCGGTAATGAGCGACATACAGGGCAATCATTAAACCCACGACAAGTGCAAGAGCCGCACCGAGGAAACCGACGACCCATGAGGCGTCGCCTTGATAGAGCAAAAAACCGAAGACGAGCATCACAAACGCTGTTGCAATCAAAAAGTTCCAACCTATCGCTCGCCACCAAAAGCGAACCACGGCTTCGCGCAACAAAGCTTCGCTATACGTAAGAGGAATTTCATACTGCATTGACTTAATCCATTCGGTCGTTACGACCGGGTTGAACCGCAGCACGCCCATCAGGGGCGCAGATGCCATAAAAGCTTGAGCATTTTCTCAGATAACCGGCGCCGGCGCGACGATTAGAGCCGCGGTTAGGGAACTTCAAATTCCGATTCCTCCGGGTCTCTCGGTATGTTCACTTTTTCAAACAGCGCAGGGCCAATCGTAGATGTCCACGCACCCTGGCATGCTATGTTCGCAATCGCAGTCCCCGATTTTCTGACGATGACACCTTCTTTTTCCCAACCTTTGCCGATGCCCGTAAACACCGCATAGGTGTACTCGCCCTTGGAAAATTTCAAAAACGCACCTCCGCCACCGGAATACATAAACGATCCGGATAGAAAGTGCTGGTTTGGGTGGTCTCGCAAGCTTGGAAAAACAAGTTCCGGATTCTGACCCGTCGACCCAAATCGATACTGCAAATAACCCGCCCTGTCTGTGAGATGAGACGAGGCGCACAGCGAGACCACTTTGTTCTTTGTTGTAGCGCAAGAGAAAATAATTTGCTCTTGCGATGAGCAGAGCGTGGCGATTGCAGCAGCCGCACAGGCATCGCTTACCATCAGCAAAGCCGCACACAAAAACAGATGCGCCCGTTTCATACTCGCATTCCTTGATCGTTACAGTTTAAGCAATTCAAAGTGAATCTCACCTTGCTCGGTTAAACACGTGCGCCTCCAACCGGCGGCCTCATAAAAACCCTGTGCCCGGGTAGTGGGCGCGGTGGTAAGCCAAAGCCGCGTTAGTCCCATTGACCACAGCCAATCAACCATAACATCGTGAAGACGTCTGCCGAACCCTTGTTTTTCAAAATCCGGGCGTACGAACAACGCCCAAATATTTCCGGTCGCGGAATTTCCAATGGCGAATCCCACCATTCGCCCATTGACTTCAATCACCCAACCGCGACCGGGAGGCTCGATCGCTTGCAGGCAATCCGTTTCAGTGATCACCATCGACACCAACCGGTTCTCGCGCACCGCCATACGGATTTGCATCATCGCGGCGATGTCGGCACTGGAGGCTTGTCTTAAGACCGAATGCACAAAAGCCCCACCTTTAAATGCGCGTAGACCCATTATCGGCGAGCGCCCTTTCGATACGTCGATCGGGAATAAGCCAGATCAGCGCTACCAATACGTATAAGGCCTGCGCTATCCATTGCGACCAAAATGCCGCGACGATCGCAATTATGTAGATGATCGGCGATCCACGTCCCTTCCAGTCGTTGCCGATGGCTTTCTTCAGCAAGGAATCTGCGCCCTCAACGGCGATGATCCGTTGCTGCAATACCCAGTACGCGATGGCGGCCATCAACAGCACAACGCCATACACGGCCGAGGGTGCGGCGGCGAAATGATTTTCTCCCATCCAGGCCGTGGCAAACGGAAACAGGGAAAGCCAGAACAACAGATGCAAGTTGGCCCATAGGATTGAACCGGTCACCGTATGCGATGCATGCAGCATATGGTGGTGGTTGTTCCAATAAATGCCGACATACACAAAACTCAGCACGTAACTTAAAAACACCGGGATCAATGGGGCGAGCGCGCCGATGTCTTCCCCGTGCGGCACTTTCAGCTCCAACACCATGATGGTGATGATGATCGCTATTACACCATCACTGAATGCCTCGAACCGATTTTTCCCCATTGCGGGCTCACCCTCGTTCAAAGATAAGTCATCGATTGCCTAAATGCGGCTCCAACAGCGTTTCAAGATCCTGGCAAAGTCTATGCAGCTGTTGCGCCTGCGGGATAAAGGAATGGTAGTCGTAATTGCGCATCGCGCAAAGACCAACGCGATAGCGCGGCACTAACGAAAAATCCCCGCTTTCCACGGCATTGCGCACGCTTTGCAGGAACACGAATTGCAGCCAGTTCTCGAACGTTAAATTTGAATACAACTTCGAGTGATCCGCGATGGGCATCGGCTGATCCGACCAGTAACCAATGCGGCGCATCTCCGTTTCAATCTCCACCAATTTTTTTCGTACTGCCTCTCCATTGGAATCCTCAGCGATCGGCCGCGTTTCCTGCAGGTGCTCCCATGCAGACGGTACGAAAGCAAGTGCAAACGCCACAACACCCCCGAAAAGAAACAACATAGCCGCGATAAGCTGACCAATAACATCCGGGGGCAGCTCTATAAAAATAATCGAATTCGCAGGATCGGATGGAGACACCCGAACCGGCATTGGCGCGCCAGTGTGCAAATGCGCCGCAAGGATTGCCTCGCGATCCGCAAGCAGACGCTGATCGAACGAATATCCCGCAGGCTCAAGTGAAACGCGATTCGATTCGTAGCTGCGATCTCCAAAGCGAAACGAATAGGCGGCGACCAACCGACGCTCTTTAGGCTGGGAAGCGCGACCCGGGAGAAGCTCCACCGAACGTATTTTCGCAGGAACCACCGGCCAATCTCGGGCAGCCAAAGCGGTTGTCGCAATGGGTACCAAATACACCAACCAAAAGAGCGCACCGACGACAGATACGAGTCCAAGCGCTAAAGAGAGGATTCTGCGAAATACCCTAAAAACGGCCATAAAAATTACGGCCCTACTTGCGCAGTAAGAACAATCCGGTGATCGCCAACGCAATACCCAATAGTCGCTGCCACGACGCAGGTTCATTGAAGAAAAAGATGCCAGCCACCGCCATCATCGCGGCACCGCCAGCAAGAATGATAGGTACTACGGACAGTGGCCCACCGCGTTGAAATAGCAGGAAGAACGCAATCGTACCCGCACCAACGCATATCCCAGTAAGCACCGAATAGTTAAATCCGGTCAAACTAAACTTTTGATCCCACCGTCCCGAACCCCAAAGAAACAACAAGTACAGAAGAATGCTAAGTGCGGCAACGCCTTCGACGACGAAGCCACCAAGCCCATCGCCAATGTGATCGGCTGCCAGCCGCGTAAAGATTTGATGCGCTCCATATAAGATGGCAGCAACTATGGCGTACCAGAACCAAGGGGACATAATTAAAGCACCCAGCTAAACGGTGGTTTGCAGTCTAGGTATCGCGGCGCTCCAAATCAATTGCTTATTTACATTGACAGCATGTACTTGCACTCAAAAATTCATGGCAGTACTTGCGTGCAATAAGCACAACGTGATGCCTTGAGCGGAACCGTCGATAAGCAAAACGGGCATTCCTTGGTCGTAGCAGGTCCCGCTGCTGGCGCTTTTTTTAGCCTGTTCACTGCTTTGATTAGCAAAAAAACGCAAAAAGCGACAATGATAAAATCGATTACCGTATTGATGCATAAGCCATAAGCAATAACCGCCGCACCGGTCTCCTTGGCTTTAGCAAGCGAGGTAATGCCGGCCGTCTTTGCCGGATCAAGACTGATGAACAGATCGCTAAAGTTCACATTTCCCATTAACTTGCCGATCGGCGGCATAATCACATCGCCAACCACGGAGCTGACAATTTTTCCAAACGCTCCTCCAATGATAATGCCAACCGCAAGATCAACCACATTGCCGCGCACCGCAAATTGTTTGAACTCGTTCAACATGCCCATCGTTTCTCTCCCCAAGGTTTTGCCAAAGAATACGACGGATTCGAGCTTGCGCTACCCCGCAAGCCGGCTCCATTCTCGATCGAGCAAAGCATAGCCGTATTCGCTGCCCCAATCGCCCTTAAACCAGACGTTCTCGATCAATTGCGCTTCGCGCCGCATGCCCACGCGCTCCAGCAATTTGACTGCCGCATCATTTTTTTTGTCACAGGTAGCGGTAACGCGATGCAGCTGCCGTTCATTGAACAGATGGTCCAGTAAGCGCTTTATCGCTTCGCTGGCATACCCTTGCCCTTGGTGCAACCGCGCGAACGTAAATCCTATTTGCGCCTGGCGCGCATCGTCGGCAAACACCTGAAACGCGCAATCGCCAATCAGGCCGGGTTGCGCCTGACGCTCTACCGCAAGTTGGTACCAAGTACCTGGTGTTCCCGGTTGCGCGTTTTTCATCTCAGTCAAAAAAGCGGCGGCTTGTTCCGCTGAGTATGGTGGTATCCAGGATTGATAACGCGCCACATCCGGATCGGATCGATAGCGCGCGAACGCGTCCAAATCCGATTCTTGGAATGGGCGCAAGTATAGGCGCGATGATTTAAGAGAACGCATTCCTGATTCCTATCGGTTAACGGGCTCTTGCGCACACCCTAAACGTTGAACCTGCCGATCCTGTAGGTGCGAAAACACAAGCAGCGCCGTAACCGCGCCGATCAATGCAAAAAACATATCGGACTGGGTATCCCACGGATCGCCCTGTGTGCCTAAGAATTCGTCGGCTCCCTGGCCAAGTGACAGCGCCGCGGCCCATTCGATGAGTTCATAGGATGCACTGACGGCAAGAACGACGCAGACCACCAAAAAAGAGAGCATCTTGCGGCCCCGCACATAGGCACCGCGGATAAAAACCTCGCGCGCGGCCAAGGCCGGCACAAAGCCTTGCAAGAAGTGTCCGATCTTGTCGTAGGGATTTCGATGGAAACCCAACATATCGGCAATCTGAAACCCAAGCGGAACTCTGGCATAGGTATACATCCCCCCGACCATGAGCACCAACGCGTGCAAAAAAATGCAGCAATATAAAAGATTGGTGAGAGGAAAACGCCGATACGTGCCCCATAAAACCGGCAGGACGATAAGCACGGGAAACAC
>CAYXMH010000030.1:18770-33324 GCA_964466115.1 uncultured Rhodanobacteraceae bacterium
GAAAACGCCGATACGTGCCCCATAAAACCGGCAGGACGATAAGCACGGGAAACACTTCGAGTATCCAAGTCGTGCGGTCGTACGGCGCGATACCGGATAGCGTCAACAGTACGATCAGCGCGATGGATGCTAGCGTTAGGAGGCGAGTTCGTTGGTCTAGCATAACCAGCGCATCATAGCCGAATGGATCGGTGCCTAGGTTGCATTGTCGACATAAATACCGCCCCAATACGCCATTGTCGCTGATGCACGCGCCTGATAGGGAAGGGTTCGAAAACGCCTTCGGGGTTGACCGAGGCTGAAGTTGCCGGCGTCATGACCATTCTCCGAAGCGAAAGTGCTAGTTTAAGCGTAGCGCATTTGTCGATCATCCCGCATTCCGTTCCGGTTCCCACGCTCATCCCAACCTACTCGCAAGCCAATCGGAGTATCATCCGCTTCTTCTCAAGATCAACCGGATTATCTTCCCCCCGGTTTATTTATAATTCCATACAAGAGGATTTCCCGTGTCCGGTCCTAGCGCTGTCGAACAAACTCCGATCCACGATCGTCGCGAGCTGGTCGAATTTCTTGCGGCGGGGGGGAAGCCAAAGGACCAATGGCGCATTGGAACCGAGCACGAAAAATTCGGATTCCGCCTCGACGACCTGCGGCCGATGACCTACGACGGACCGCGCGGCATTCGCGCAATGTTGGAAGGGATGACGCGGTTTGGTTGGCAACCGTTTCTGGAAAACGACAAACTCATCGCATTGTCGAAAGAAAATGCTTCGATCACGCTGGAGCCGGCCGGTCAGTTTGAATTGTCCGGTGCGCAATTATCGACGGTACATGAAACCTGCTGCGAAGTGACTTGTCATTTAAAGGAAGTGAAAACCGTGGCCGAGGAGCTGGGGGTTGGATTTCTCGGCATGGGGTTTCAACCGAAATGGGCGCGGGAGGAAATGCCCTGGATGCCGAAAGGACGTTACGAAATCATGCGCAACTACATGCCCAAGCGCGGCAAGCTCGGTTTGGACATGATGACGCGCACTTGTACCGTTCAGGTCAATTTGGATTTCTCCTCCGAAGCGGATATGGTGAAAAAATTCCGCACCTCGTTGGCGTTGCAGCCCATTGCAACCGCCCTGTTCGCCGATTCGCCGTTCACCGACGGCAAACCGAACGGCTATTTAAGCTATCGCTCGCACATCTGGACCGATACCGATCCCGACCGCTGCGGCATGCTGCCGTTTGTGTTCGAATCCGGTTTCGGTTTCGACCGCTATGTCGATTACCTGCTCGATGTGCCGATGTATTTCGTTTACCGCAACGGAAAGTACATCGACGCCAGCGGCCAGTCGTTTCGCGATTTTCTGCTCGGCAAATTACCGGCGTTACCCGGTGAAAAGCCGACCATGAAGGATTGGGCCGATCATATGACGACCTCGTTTCCCGAGGTGCGCTTGAAGCGCTATCTGGAGATGCGCGGCGCCGACGGGGGGCCGTGGAATCGCTTGTGCGCTTTGCCGGCGTTTTGGGTCGGCCTGCTGTACGACTCGTCAAGCTTGGACGCCGCCTGGGATTTCGTTAAGGATTTTACGATGACCGAACGCAATGCACTGCGCGATGGCGTACCGAAATCGGCGCTGAAAACGCCGTTTCGTAACGGCACTTTACGCGATCTGGCGATCGAGGCACTGAAGATTTCCGGACAAGGATTGAAACGGCGCGCCATGTTAAACAGCAACGGTGCCGATGAATCGGTATTCATCGAACCCTTGGTGGAGTTCGCCATGGCCAACCAAACGCCTGCCGAAAGAAAGTTAGAACTGTTCCACAGTGTTTGGAAAGGGAATATTGATCCGGTGTTTCGCGAATTTGCGTATTAGAACCCTGCTTCCGCGACATTCGTTGCGGAAGCAGGGTTCCATCAACTATTTTTTGGCCGGTGCACTGTTCTTCAAACCGCGCTTTTTCAGCAATGGCTCGATGCTAGGCTCATGCCCGCGGAAATTGATGTAGATCTTCAAGGCATCCTCAGTGCCGCCGCGCGCCAACACGGTATCGCGATAATGCTGACCATTCTCACGCGTCATGCCGCCGTGTTCGACAAACCACTGGAACGCATCAGCCTGTAGCACGTCGCTCCACAGGTAAGCGTAATAGCCCGCCGCATACCCGCCGCCCCAGATGTGCGCGAAATAAGGGGTGCGATAACGTGGCGGTACCGCCGCGAAATCCAGGTGGTATTTCTTCAACGCTGCCGCTTCGAACGCGTTTACATCTTGCAGCGGCGCTTCCGCGGATAGGGCATGCCATTCCATATCCAGCAAGGCGGCTGCGAGGTACTCCGTAGTAGCGAAGCCCTGATTGAATTTGTGCGCTTTTTTGATTTTAGCGACCAAGGTTTTCGGCATCGGCGCGCCGGTTTGATAATGCTTGGCGTAGTTGGCGAATACTTTCGGTTCCAGCGCCCAGTTCTCGTTGAACTGCGACGGGAATTCGACAAAATCGCGCGGAACGCTGGTGCCGGCGAACAAGGGGTAATGCGAACGCGCCAGCATGCCGTGCAGACCATGGCCAAACTCGTGGAACATCGTCGTTACATCGTCAAAGCTGATTAGGGCCGGTTGACCCTCGGCCGGTTTGGTGAAATTCGTGACATTGACAATGACCGGTCGGGTGCCGAATAAATCGTGCTGGTCGACGAAAGAATCCATCCATGCGCCACCGCTCTTGTTGTCGCGCTTGAAGTAATCGCAATAGAACAACGCCATCGACTTGCCATCGGCATCGAACACTTCAAAAACGCGCACATCGGGTTGGTACACTGGAAAATCTTTGCGCTGCTTGAAGGTTAATCCGTACATTTCGTGCGCGGCAAAGAAAATGCCGTCGTTCAACACGCGGTCGAGTTCAAAATACGGCCGTAATTGCGTCTCATCCAAATCGTATTCGGCTTTGCGCACTTGCTCGGCGTAGTACGACCAATCCCACGGCGCAAGCTTGAATCCACCTTTTTGCTTATCGATCAGTTTCTGCATTTTTGCCGCTTCCGCACGGGCGTTGGCAACTGCTGCGGGGGCAAGGCCGGCCAATAATTTGGTCGCCGCTTCCGGTGTTTTTGCCATCTGATCGGCAAGACTAAAAGCGGCGTAGTTTGGGAAGCCGAGCAACTTGGCGCTTTGCGCGCGCACCTGAGCCAACCGCGCGATAATCGCTTTATTGTCGCTGGCGTTGCCACGATCGCCGCGCGCCAAGGAAGCTTTGTATACACGCTCGCGTAACGCGCGATTTTTCAGCGATGTTAGCACCGGCTGGCCAGTGGTGTTCTGCAGTGATAGCACCCATTTCCCTTCCATTCCACGCTGCTTGGCCGCTGCAGCAGCCGCCGCGATGTCGCTATCGGAAAGCCCGGCTAATTCGTCTTTGCTATCGACGACAATGGCCGAATCGGAAGTCTCTTTGAGCAAATTGGCCGAGAACTGGGTACTGAGATTCGATTGCTCTTCATTAAGCGCGCGTAATTTGGTTTTATCGGCTTCCGACAACAAAGCACCGGCACGGACAAAATTTTCGTAATAGCGCTCGACCAATCGCTTCGACTCGGCATCGAGATTCAACGAATCACGTTGGTCGTAAATCACTTTGATGCGCGCGAACAATTTGGGGTTCAGAGAGATCGCATCGCCGTGCGCGGCGAGTTTTGGCGCCATGTCAGCGCGCACTTTTTGCAAGGTGTCATTGGTGTTGGATTGCGACAAATTGAAAAACACTTTGGAGGCGCGCGTTAGCACATCACCGGAGCGCTCCAATGCCACGAGGGTATTGGCGAAGGTCGGCGGCTCTTTGCTATCGGCTATTTGCGCCACCTCAACCAATTGCCGGCGCATGCCTTCTTCCAGGGCAGGTTGGTAATCGCTGTCCTTAATCTTATCGAACTGCGGCGCCTGGAATGCCAGCGTGCTCATCGTAAAAAACGGATTGGCCGGGGCGGGCTTGGCTTTGGCGCTCGTTTTGGCATCCGATTTGGGCGAAGTGTCACCGGATTTAGAGGCTGGTGCAGCGCAAGCGGTTAATATCAAGCTGGTCATGATGAGAAACACACGGGTTAAAGACATGGGCGAAGAATCCTTAAGTTAAACGATATTGGATACAAAGTGTGCAAGGTGGCTAACTATGACAAATACCGATGGCTAAAACATGTGCCAATGGTCCGCCCGTTAAAAAAATCCATAAATGCTTGTTTTCATTCACTTAGCGCGCACATCGTGCAATTTCCACGCGGTACCCGCCAGCAACGTCAGCCGATGTTTAATAATGGAATGCGGCAATGTTGTCATGACTTCGAAATCGGTGTGCAAATCCGCTTGCTGCGCAACCACGGTGGCGGTGGGATCAACGATACCCGAGGCAGGATCAACCGCATCCGGATCCGACTGCAGATCGCGCCAGCGCTGCCACAACGCCGGCTCCCGCAAGGCGGTTTGCAATGCTTGCGCAAACGCATCGGGGCTATGCCCTGAAAAGGCCAGTTCCGCATTATCGCCACGAGCGGATCGAAGATCGTCTAAGGAAAAATAATAATGCATCGCTATCCTAAGCGGTTAAGTAAAATACAACATTTAAAATTTATACGGCGGCGGGCGCCGTAGGGTTGGCTTGTGCAGGCGCACCCAAATGTCGCCGCGCTATCAAACTGTACACGGTAGGCACGACGAACAAGGTTAATAATGTGCCGAAACTCATGCCACCGACAATAACCCAACCGATTTGATGGCGCGCCTCGGAACCGGCACCGGTAGCCAGCGCCAGCGGCACCGCCCCAAGCACCATGGCGCCGGTGGTCATGAGGATCGGTCGCAAGCGCAACTTGGCGGATTCAAACGCCGCTTCCAATTTATTGCGGCCTTGCTCTTGCAACTGGTTGGCAAATTCCACAATCATAATTCCGTGCTTAGCAATTAAGCCCACCAAAGTGGTTAAGCCGATTTGGGTATAAATGTTCATCGAACCGTTCGCCTGCCACAAATGCAAACCCGCCCCGACATTCAACAGCGACAAACACGCCACGGCGCCAAACATCGCCAACGGCACCGATAAAAGAATAATGAGCGGATCAACCCAGCTCTCAAACTGCGCGGCCAGGACAAGATAAATAAACACCAACGCCAGCATAAACATCAGCCACGCGCTCGATGTCGATTCACGAAATTCGCGCGACTGGCCGGATAAATCGTACAACGCCGAGGGAGCCACTTCCTTCAACGCTTGTTCCAGCCAAGTCACGGCCTCGCCCATGCTATAACCGGGCGCCAAGCCGGTGGAAATGGTAGCCGCACGCAGACGATTGAAATGGTTCAACTCTTTCGCCGCAACCGTTTCCTTTGCGTCAACCAAATTTGCCATCTGTACAATATTGCCATCGGCCGCGTGCACATAAATGCGCGACAATTGATCCGGTATCTGGCGCCCATCGTCGGCCACCTGCACGATCACATCGTATTGTTGCGATCCCATCTTAAAACGCGTGACTTGACGCCCACCGAGCATGCTTTCCAACGTGCGTCCTACCGCATCGACACTGGCCCCCACCGCAGCCACCTTATCGCGATTGACCGTTACCTTCAGCTGCGGCTTATTAAGCTTAAGGTCGGAATCGGCATTGGTTAATTGCGCATTCTCGTGAATTTTCGCAATCAATTTATTGACGATGCCTTCCAGATCTTCCCAAGTGCCCGTGGTTTGCACAACGAATTGCACCGGTTGGCCCAAAAAGTTTTGTCCTAACGGTGGCGGCAAGGTTGGGAATGCAAGCACACCCGGCACACCCATGAATTTCGGGAACAGCATGCCTTGCATCTGCTGCGTGGTAATGCTGCGTTGCGACCAATCGTTTAACCGTATAAAACCGATGGTATTGGTGACGCCCGGATAGCCAACAATTTGGAAGTAGCGATCGACCGATGGCAATGTTGGATAAATCGCCTCTAATTGATGTGCATAGCGATCCGTGTAATCGGGAGTGGCGCCTTCCGGAGCGATGCCAAAAGCCACCACAATGCCTTGGTCTTCGTGCGGCGCCAATTCGGTCGGCAGCACATGCAACACGAACATCGCCGCCAGCCCCGCCAACACGGCACCGGCCAAGGCCATAACCAGGCGACGCTTACCCAGCGACCAACGCAAACGGCGTTCGTAAGCGTGCTGCAAACCATGCAATACCTTTTCACCAAACTCGTACGCTTTATTGTGTTTGTCGCTGTGTCGCAACAATCGCGAACACATCATCGGCGACAACGTTAGCGCCGTGAATCCGGACACCAACACGGCTCCAGCCAAGGTCAAAGCAAATTCGATAAACAACCGCCCCGTGCGTCCGGTGGAAAACGCCAAAGGCAGATACACCGCCGCCAGCGTCAACGTCATGGCGACGATCGCAAATCCGATTTCCTTGCTGCCCTTAAACGCCGCCTGCATCGGCGGCATGCCTTCTTCGATATGCCGGAAAATGTTTTCCAGCATGACGATGGCATCGTCCACCACCAAACCGATGGCGAGCACCATGGCCAACAAAGTCAACGTGTTGATGGTGAAGCCAAACGCGTACATCAATGCAAATGCACCAATCAACGACACCGGGATGGTGACGATCGGAATTAAGGTGGCGCGCCCGGAACGCAAAAACAGGAAGATAACCAGCACCACCAGCAGCATCGCCTCGCCGATGGTTTTATACACCTCGCGAATCGAGGAATCGATAAAAATAGTGGAATCGTACGCAATTTCTACTTTTAAACCTTGCGGTACGGTGCGTTGAATTTCCGGAAGGATTTTTTTCAAATCCTGGGAAATGGTCAGCGGATTGGCAGTGGCCTGCTTGACGATCGCCAACGGCACCGCCGTTCGGCCGTTAAAACGCGCGCGAAAACGCGATTGATCGGCGCCAAGCTCCACCCGCGCCACATCCCGCAAACGCACCGGATACCCATTCGCATCGGTACGCAGAATGATCGCACCGAAATCGTCCGCCGTTTTCAAATCGGTTTCCGATAGCACCGTGAACTCGCGTTGGGTACCCTCGATGCGGCCGGCCGGAATCTCGATGTTCTGCTGCCGCAGCGCGGCTTCGATATCCGCCGGAGTCATGGCATAAGCGGCCAGTTTCGGCGCATCAAGCCACACGCGCATCGCGAACTGGCTGCCGTAAACATCCGCGCGCGCGACCCCGGCAATGTTTTGCACGCGGTCCTTGACCAATCGTTTAGCGATATCGGCAATTTCGGTCATCGAATGATGATCGCTGGAAAACGCCAAATAAATGATCGGTTGTGCATCGGCTTCTTGTTTCTGCACTACCGGTTCTTTGGCTTCTTGCGGCAACGCGCCGCGCGCTTGCGCAACACGGTCACGCACGTCGGCTGCGGCCGAGTCGGGATCGCGGTTTAAGCGAAACGTTACCGTAACTTGCGAAGATTCCTCACGCGACACCGACTGGATAAAATCCACCCCTTCGATGCCGGAAAGCTGCTCCTCAATCGGCGTGGTGATCTGCGACTCGATCACTTGCGAGCTGGCGCCGGGGTAGTTGGTCGCCACCGTCACAACCGGCGTATCGACTTTCGGGATTAACCGCACCGTCAGGCGGTCGTAACAAATAAGGCCGAGCAATAAGATGACGAGGTTAATAACGGTCGCCAGTACCGGCCGGCGAATCGAAACGTCGGATAAGATCATGGGTGCGGTTTCCGTTACTTACTCGGAGCGTGGCCAGGTGCGGCAGCATCCGATTTGCCGGCGGTCGATATCGACTGCACCGGCGCGCCGGGCCCGATCTTTTGCTGGCCTGCGATCACCACCACATCATCAGCCGCCACCCCGGTGAGAATTTCAACCATGCCGGGTTTGCGCTGACCGGTCGTCACTTCCGTTAATGCGGCCTTGCCCTCTTTCACCAAATAAACGTACTGCTTGTCACCTTGCGGCCATAGCGCCTGCTCGGGAACCATCAGCGCATGGCTCTTGCTGCCGACTTCAAGCTCGATATGCGCAAATTGACCGGGTTTTAGACGTCCATCCGGGTTAGGCAAATTGGCGCGCAACGCCAATGAGCGCGTAGCAAGCTCGATTTGCGGAGCAACCGCGTACACTTGTCCCTTGAAAGACTCGCCAGGAAATGCATCGACTTTGACGCGAATATCCTGCTTATCGTGAATTTTCGCCAGATACGTTTCCGGCACGCTGAAATCGACTTTGAGCGGATCGGTTTCGATCAAATCAACCAGCGCATCGCCAATGTTGACGTAAGCACCGGGACTGACTTTGCGCAGCCCCGTCGTTGCCGCGAACGGCGCGTGGATCTGCGTTTTATCGATCCGGGTTTTGCTCGAGGCCAAGCGCGCCTCATCGACTTTGGCCTGAGCGCGTTTGCTATCGACGTCGGCCGGCGCAATCAATTTGCGTTCGGTCATTTCCTGGGCGCGTTTGAGCTCGCGCTGGCTGTTGGCTGCATTGGCTTGCGCCTCCGCCAAATCGGCGCGCGCCAAACTGGCATCCAAACGAAACAACGCGGTGCCCTTGGCCACTTTTTGCCCCTCTTCAAACAACACCGCTTCAATGCGTCCGGCCACTTCCGGGCGCACGGTGATGCTTTCGCCAGCACGCAGCGTGCCGACCACTTCGACGGTATCGGCCAAAACGCCAACGGTGGGAGTTACGGTTTCGACTGCGGTGGGCGGCATTTGTGCGCCGGGGCCTTTGCCTTGTCCGTAGCTGACCTGGATCGAGGCTGAGCTTAAAACAACACTGAGGCTAATCAGCGTCAAGACCAATTGAAGGCGATATCGGCGCAGCATTCTAGGCAAACTCCAAAATCAAAATTTCGTCCGCGGGGATGAACGGTGCGCAATACGGCGCACCGCGAAAAATAACTGAACCTGCAACTCAACAGACACCCGCGCACCAATGACGGTCCTAAAACTTAAGACAGCACCATGGCGGCGGTTTGGGCCAATGCGGGGATAAACGGTTCGTGCCTATTATCCACTAAATGCGGCAATATTCCCAAACACGGCACCGTAAGACGTTGTCTTAAAGTTTCCACGTTTTCCGCCTGGCGCGGCATGTCCGCGCTTAAGCTATTGCCAATCCAACCGAGCAGTCGGCAACCGTCCGCTTGAATCCGCTGCGCGCTGAGCAGGGCATGATTCAGGCAGCCAAGTTTCAAGCCCACCACCAGAATCACCGGTAAGCCTAGGGCGCGCACCAAATCGGCTTGCATTAAAGAAGGGCCAAGCGGTACCGCCCAGCCACCAATCCCTTCCACCACCACGGCATTGGCCCTCTCGGCTAGTCGGGCATAGGCGGCGAGCAGTGGCTCAAGCAGGATGCTACTGCCCACGGCAGCCGCTGCGATATGAGGTGCCACCGCCTCTGAGAACACATAAGGGTTAACCACGTTGTAATCGGGCTGTGGGCTGCTGTGAGCCTGCAATAGCTGCGCATCGGCATTGCGCCACCCCAAATCCGTGTTTTGCGCACCGCTCGCCACGGGTTTCATGCCGACGGCGAGGCTTCCCGATCGATTTAAAGCCGCCAGCAAAGCGGCACTGACCAAGGTTTTGCCAATGCCGGTATCCGTACCGGTGATAAAGATGCCCTGCGCACTCATATCCAACGCTCTAGCCGATAAACTGCGTACAATATCGCATCGCCCTTGAATATCAGCCATCGATGTTTGCAGCCGCCCGTATTGTTAGCGCCCATAAACCGGATGTGTATGCCGCTTTGGTTCAACAGGCGCAGGGTTTATTAGCGGGTGAATCGGACCGGATTGCCAATGCGGCCAATTTTTCCGCTTTGGTGTATCACACGCTACCGGATGTGAATTGGGCCGGTTTTTATTTTTACGATGGCCGTGAATTGGTAGTCGGACCATTCCAAGGGCAACCCGCATGTGTGCGTATTGCCTTAGGGAAGGGAGTTTGTGGCACTGCTGCATTGCACAAAGCCACCCAGGTGGTGACGGATGTGCACGCATTTCCAGGTCATATCGCCTGCGATTCTGCTTCACGCTCCGAAATTGTGGTGCCATTGGTGGCGGAAAACCGCTTGATCGGGGTATGGGACGTCGATAGCCCCCTGTACGCACGCTTCGATGAGCAAGATCGCGTTGGCATGGAATCACTGGTGGCCGTGTTTTTGCATTCTCTGCATGTCGTCAATTAAGTTACGCTTCTTTACCCGGAACGCTCAATGGCCGCCAGTGAAGACAAAATCCGCAACGTGGGGCCGAAAACCGGCGCTTGGTTACGCCAAGTCGGTGTGTATTCGATAGCGGATCTCAAACGTCTTGGGGCAGTGGAGACGTACTTAAAAGTCAAACGCGCGGGATTTCGGCCAAGTTTGAATTTGCTCTACGCATTGGGGGGAGCCATCGAAAACTGCCATTGGACCGAGCTTTCCGACTTGCAGAAAAACAATCTGGTGGCGGAAATGGGTGCGGCCGAATCAACCAACCCAATCAAAACCCGATGGCAAAAAGCATCCGATGCCAGTGATGCGGATAGCAATAGACCAAACGATCAAGCGAACGATAATGAAGCGCCGATGGACTCATCGGAGGAAGCCGATAGCGCTGTTGCGGATGATACGAGCTCCAATCGCTTCGACTAAAAATCCGCCCGCATTCTTATTGCAACGTACCCGCGGTGCGCAACACCAACGATCCAGGGAAATCGCGCTGCACCGCAGCCGCATCGGATTGATTGGCCACACACAGTGCGTGGCGCGCAAACGCATCGGGCCCGATCCAAGCGCCGGAAAGCTTTCTAATTTCAATCAACACCCGCACCAAACCAACAAACGCATTGGCCAGGTGATGATACAGTTTTGACATAGTGTTCTTAAGGCCCGCCGCCAGCTCATCGTAGGCGCTTTGTCCCATCATCAGAAAATAACTGAGCGAGACCAATCGGCGATTCGCCTGCTCCGGATACAAACCCGCCAATAATAGGCAACGATCACCCACGGCTTGCAAGGCATCGATTCGTGCTTGCCCTTGCAGCTCCAGCGAGCTCATCCAATCGAGCGCCAATACGCGTTGTCCCAACGCATCGTCGCGCTGATGGCGCATCAGCAAGAACACGAGATAACTTTCGAGATCCTCCTCTAAATTGGCAGAGGCGCGCGTTTCAGCGTCTTTCAGCAAGGTATGCCAAAGTGCAGTGGTGCTGGTGTCAGTCAGTATCGTGCCCATGACGTCACTCCTGCTGCGTGGCCGTTCGCCACATGATCACTCTAATAGAGTTATCGGCAGGTGGGGGCGGTTATTTACACTTGTTTGCAGAATTTCGTTAGTAATGATTCAGATTCGGGATAAAACCCGGCCTATCACTGGCAGCCGCTTAGGTTGAGTGCTAATGATTTCTTCACACCACAACATTAATTCCGCCTCGCTTTCAATAAATGCCGTCATTCCCGCGCAAGCGGGAATCCAAGGCAATACCAACTGCAACTGGATTCCCCCTTGCGCGGGAATGACGATAATGAAGTTTTAAAGTGAAAATTAAGGAAAGAAATATCGGAAGAAAACAATGAGCAAGAACTATCGTTCTTTCTTACCGCGCCGCCACCGAGGAACAGTAGCTTGCTTGACCCGCGACAAAGTAAGTTTATCCGCCGGCGCATTTTCACTGATGGTAGACCCGGCCCCAATCGTCGCATTCGCACCAATCGTAACCGGCGCCACCAAGGCGGTATTCGATCCGATAAACGCACCGCTCTCGATCACGGTCTGGTGTTTATCAACGCCATCGTAATTGCAGGTAATAGTTCCCGCGCCAACATTGACGCAAGCTCCGATCGTGGCATCGCCAAGATAACTTAAGTGATTGGCTTTGCTGTTTTCACCAATGGTGGATTTTTTAACTTCGACAAAATTTCCGATATGGACGCCGGAGGCGAGAACCGTTCCCGGCCGCAGCCGCGCGAACGGACCGATGTTGACCGGCCCCTGCGTAACCACGCCGTCCAACGAGCAGTGGCTTAGCACCTTTGTGCCCGCGGCCAACTCCGTATCTTTGATATGACAAAACGGGCCGATGCGCACGCCATCACCGAGTACCACGTTCCCTTCAATGACCACATCGATATCAATTTCCACGTCTTGGCCCGCCGTCAGCGTACCGCGAATATCAAACCGCGCTGGATCGATCAGCCGCACGCCTTGCATCGCCAACGAACGCGCCATTACTTTTTGATAGTGGCGTTCGAGCTGCGCCAATTGCCACGGATCGTTCGCACCGAACGCTTCCTCGGCATTTCTTGAGTTCACCACAATGGCCGGATCGCCGGCACTCGCCGCTTGCGCAAAAATATCGGTAAGGTAAAACTCCCCTTGTGCATTGTCGTTGCCGAGCTTGCTTACCCAACTGCGCAAGCGCCGCGCATCGGCGGCGATAATGCCGCTGTTGACCAAATGAATGCCGCGTTGCTCGGCCGAGGCGTCTTTCTCTTCAATCACGGCGCGAACCCGGCCGTTGCCATCGCGCACGATGCGGCCATATCCGGAAGGCTCGCTAAGCGTTACGCCAAGCACCACCAACGGCGCTGCAATCTGCACCAACGTGCGCAAGGTTTCCGAGCGAATCAACGGCACATCGCCGTATAACACCAGCACCTGCGCGGTATCGGGAATCGCGGCCATCGCAATCTGTACCGCATGCCCGGTACCTAGCTGTTGTTCTTGCAAAATCCAATCGATATCGGTATCAGCGCTAAACGCCTGCCGCACCTGCTCGGCCCCTTGACCATGCACGATATGGATCGCTTCCGGCTGCAACGCCCGCGCCGCCTCCAGCACATGCGTCAACAACGGCCGCCCCGCCAACGGCAGCAGCACCTTGGGCAGCGTCGATTTCATCCGTTTGCCCGCGCCTGCGGCAAGGATCAGAACATGTAATGGCATAGCGGCACGTAGGCTGGACTGATAAGCCCCGCATTATGCGATGCGCATGCTACTCGGTAAAGCGTTTAGGGTGGCCTTATGAACCCGACACGCTAGGCAACGATTTGCCAATCACAATCATCGTCATGGTTGGGGGAGGGGCGGCATCCTTCCGCGATAAACGATACGCCGTGGGCATTCCCAAAAACTCATCAATGCTTGGTCATCTTGCGTAACCGCTCCAGCGCCTGCAGCTGCGCCAGCGCCTGCGCCAATTGCGCTTGCGCTTCGGCCACTTCAATTGCATCGGTGCGGTTGGTCAGCAGACGCTCGGCATCGTCTTTCGCTTTGCGTGCGGCGGCTTCGTCAATGTCTTTGGCGCGGATCGCGGTATCGGCAAGCACCGTCACTACTTGCGGTTGCACTTCGAGAATGCCGCCGGAGACATAGAAGAACTGCTCTTCGCCATTTTCCAGGATCACGCGCACTTGGCCGGGTTTCAATCGGGTGATCAAAGGTGCATGGCGCGGTGCGATGCCAAGCTCGCCGATTTCGCCAGTGGCGACGACAAGCTGCACGGCGCCGTGGAAGATCTCGGCTTGGGCGCTGACGATGTCGCAACGAATGGTGGCCATGGGGTATTTCCTTAGACTATGGTTACAACTGGAACTCTTTATTTTCTGGCAAAAAGCTTAGAAAGCCGTTCATGCTGAGCTTGTCGAAGCACCGAAGTCTCGTTCCGTTCACCCTTCGACAGGCTCAGGGCGAACGGAAAAACATGAGGTTCAATTTTTTTAAAACTCGGCGAACGTTCGGTGGGCCAAGGTCCACCCTACGCGGCTTTGGCCATCAACTTCTTGGCGTTCTCAACCACTTCGTCGATGCTGCCGACCATATAGAACGCCTGCTCCGGCAAGTGATCGTAATCGCCATCACAAATGCCTTTGAAGCCGCGGATCGTTTCTTTCAGCGACACATATTTACCCGGTGAACCGGTAAACACTTCAGCAACGAAGAACGGCTGCGAGAAGAAGCGTTCGATCTTGCGTGCACGCGCCACGCTTAAACGATCTTCTTCGCTCAACTCGTCCATACCGAGAATCGCGATGATGTCTTTTAGTTCTTTGTAGCGCTGCAAAGTGCCCTGCACGCGGCGCGCGGTGTCGTAATGTTCCTGGCCGACGACCAGCGGATCGAGCTGGCGGCTGGTGGAATCGAGCGGATCGACCGCAGGATAAATACCCAAGGACGCAATCTGGCGCGACAACACCACGGTTGCGTCCAAATGCGCAAACGTCGTCGCCGGCGACGGATCGGTTAGATCATCCGCTGGTACGTACACGGCTTGGATGGAGGTGATCGAGCCGGTCTTAGTCGAGGTGATGCGCTCTTGCAACACGCCCATTTCTTCGGCCAAGGTTGGCTGATAACCCACGGCGGATGGCATACGACCGAGCAACGCGGATACTTCGGTACCGGCCAAGGTGTAGCGATAGATGTTATCGATAAACATCAGCACGTCGCGGCCTTCGTCGCGGAAATACTCGGCCATGGTCAGACCGGTCAGCGCCACGCGCAGACGGTTGCCCGGCGGCTCGTTCATCTGGCCGTAGACCATGGCGACCT
>CAYXMH010000031.1:0-31502 GCA_964466115.1 uncultured Rhodanobacteraceae bacterium
GCTGGCTGTCGAAGGATCCGATTGGGGAGCTGGGGGGTGTTAATTTGTATGCGTACGCGAACAACAATGCAATTAATATCATTGATTCATCCGGACTGGTGGGGGATGGGTGGTCTAACTGGTGGGAAGCAAGTTGGTTGAGAGCCGCAGTAAGTGGGGAACTGTGGAATAGTTTCAGGGCTTTAACCACACCATTACCTTTGCAGGATGATTGTCGCGGACTTCTGGAGGATTTGCGACGCACCATCGATCAACGCGATGCAAACCTGGTGGATGCCTCCATAAGGGAGCCCAGCGAAAATGGGTTCAATGCTATTTCCGGGGCAATTCTTGCCATTTATACTGGTCGGATAGCCATGCTGCAACGACATTGGGAAGGGGGCCCCTGTGGCGGTGGTGGGCCGTTCCCACGAAGCGATACCGGAGCGCAACTCGACGATATGCTGTCGCGTCCTCTCGCGCGTCCCCCATTAGTTCCTAGGCGTCCGGGTACCGGCGCTACAGGCCTGGATATCGATATGGACACCCTGGAAATGCTGGACAACATTGCAACGGCGGGCGCCGTCGCCGCGTTGCTGGGGACTATGGTTTTGCGAGTGATAGCACCCCCTGTTGGGGCTGCCGCCGGCGCTGCTACAGCGGCAACGACCGCGCGCGCTGTCAGTGGCGTGTATGCGATCGCGGCAAATGCCAGTCGAATTGCCGCGGGGTTCGCTCTCGTTGCGGGTTATTTTTCTTCCGATTCGGATTAAGATGCATTGGGAAATGAAAAATTTTCTAATATAATCAATGTATTATTAAGTTTCCGAGGCGCTGTCGGCTGAATGCTCCGGCACTCGGTTATTTGCGTTGCTGGCTCGGGTGCATTACCATTCGCGCCCCTTCGCATCACGTGAAGGCTTTGCCTCACCGCGCGGCGGGAGGCTGTCAGGGTGGATTTTCCGCCTTGATATCCATAAAGGAGTCAACATGCGTCACTACGAGATCGTGTTTCTGGTCCACCCTGACCAGAGCGAGCAGGTGCCCGCAATGATCGAGCGTTATAAAACGCTGATCGAAGCCGACAAAGGTGCGGTGCATCGCTTGGAAGATTGGGGCCGCCGTCAACTGGCTTACCCCATCAATAACCTGGCCAAAGCGCACTACATCATGATGAATGTGGAGTGCACGCAGCCGGTGTTGAATGAACTGGTTACGGGTTTCCGCTTCAACGATGCGGTCCTGCGTCATTTGATCATCAGCCGCGATGGCGCCGATATCGAGCCTTCCTTCATTCTAAAGAGCAAGGATGAGAAATCGGATCGCCGGCGTCGCGATGACGACGGCTTCGGTGGTTTTGGCGATTACGACGATATGCGTCCGCCAACCGAATAATGACCCGCATCGTATAAGTTTTAGGAGACCCCTATGTCAAAGTTTTTCCGTCGTAAAAAGTTTTGCCGTTTTACCGCCGAAGACGTGGTTGAAATCGATTACAAAGATCTCAACACCTTGCGTCAATACGTCAGCGAAACCGGCAAGATCGTACCAAGCCGCATCACCGGCACCAAAGCCCGCTATCAACGCCAGCTTTCAACCGCGATCAAGCGCGCGCGGTTTTTGGCGTTGTTGCCGTATTGCGATAATCATTAATTTTCCGAAACCTTATGTAGGGTGAGCCGGCTAAGGTTCGCCTTGCGAAGATAACCGTTCGGACAGCATCTGCTGCACCGGTTTTCCGGTGCTAACGAATTGGAGAAAAATATGCAACTTGTTCTTTTGCAAAAAGTGAAAAACCTGGGAAACCTTGGCGACAAAGTCAACGTTAAGCCGGGATACGGCCGCAACTATTTGGTGCCTCAAGGCAAAGCGGCGCCGGCTACCGCTACCAATCTCGCTGAATTTGAAAAGCGCCGCGCGGAATACGAAGCAAAGGCCAATCAATATCTCAGCGGCGCCGAAGCACGTAAGGCAGCGCTTGAAAATGTCACCGTCACCGTCAATGCCAATGCCAGCCCTGAAGGCAAATTGTTCGGTTCGGTTGGACCGCGTGATATCGCCGAGGCGTTCAGCGCAGCGGGGCACCCGCTCAATAAGAGCGAAGTGGTCATGGGTGAAGGCCCGATTCGCCATATTGGCGAGTTTGAGGTGCATATCACCTTGCATGCCGACGTGCATACGACGGTTAAGGTGATGGTTGTATCAGCGGATTAGAACCACTCTAATCACAGAAAAGCATGTAACGGGCGCTTCAGGCGCCCGTTTTTTTGTGGTTGCTGGACAGTCTTATTTTAATTGCGGCAAAACTATCCGCTGTTTCAAAAGCGAAAACCGTTTCTTCTGCTTAAAACTGCCGCCGAAATCGCGTGCCTCAGTGGACGAAATTATTCATTGAACAGGTTATCCACAGAGTTATTCTCTCGGATTGAGACAGCAGTCTGCGTATGATGCCCTAAGCAAGGTTTGAAACCGCGCGAAAGGTTGTCGTGCTATTCAAGCATTGCGTTTTTTACTTATTGAGAATGATGTCTTATGGCAGTGTTATCCGATCGCATTCCCACTTCGCGCATTGAAACGTTGCGTGTGCCCCCGCATTCCATCGATGCCGAACAAGCGGTGCTCGGCGGTTTGATGTTGGCACCGGAGGCGTGGGATAAAGTCGCTGATCGCCTGAATGAGGATGACTTCTATCGTAAGGATCATCGTCTGATTTATCGTGCGATCAGCGAATTGTCGAACAAAGGCATGCCGTACGATGCGGTGACCTTGGGCGAGTGGTTCGAGGCCAACGGCATTGCTGAGCTTGTCAGTGGCGCGAGCTACGTGATCCAACTGGCCAATACCACGCCGAGCGCGGCGAATATCGTGGCTTATGCGGATATCGTGCGCGAGAAATCGGTGTTGCGGCAATTGATCGATGCCGGTACTGAAATCGCCAGCGATGGTTTCCAGCCGGAGGGCCGTGCGACTCAGGAGATCCTTGAATCGGCCGAACAACGCGTGTTCCGCATTGCCGAGGCCGGTGCGCGCGGCCGCCAAGGCTTCGTATCGATGCGCTCCGCGGTGAAAGACGCGTTCAAGATTCTGCACCAGCGTTATGAAAGTGGCGGTAAGGTTACCGGCATTCCAACCGGCTTCAACGATTTCGACGAGCTGACTGCCGGATTACAGCCAGCAGATTTGATTATTGTCGCTGCGCGTCCGGCGATGGGTAAAACCGCATTGGCGTTAAATATGGCCGAATACGCCGCGTTAAAAACAAAAAAGGCGGTTGCGGTATTTTCGATGGAAATGTCGGCTTCGCAGTTGGCATTTCGTTTGATTTCATCGCTAGGGCGCATCAATCAACAGCATTTACGCACCGGGGATTTGCAGGAAGAAGAATGGCCGCGTGTCACCTCCGCCATTACGTTGTTGTCGGAGGCAAAAATATTTATCGACGACACGCCGGCACTTTCGCCGAGCGAACTGCGCGCGCGCGCGCGGCGTTTAAAACGCGAACACGATTTGGGTTTGATCGTCATCGATTACCTGCAATTGATGCAGGTGCCCGGCAACAAGGAAAACCGCGCCACCGAAATCTCCGAAATTTCACGCGGCTTAAAAGCATTGGCCAAGGAATTGAATATTCCGGTGGTGGCTTTGTCGCAGCTCAACCGTTCGTTGGAAAGCCGCACCGATAAACGGCCATTGATGGCGGATCTGCGCGAATCCGGCGCGATTGAACAAGACGCCGACGTGATCGTGTTTATTTACCGCGATGAGTATTACAACCAAGATTCAACCGAAAAAGGCGTCGCCGAAATCATTATCGGCAAGCAACGTAACGGCCCGACCGGTACGGTGCGCTTAACGTTCTTGGGGCAATTCACCAAGTTCGAGAATTACGCCAGCGATTCGTACGCGGGGAGTTACGAGTGAGCCGTGCGGCATTCGCGACGATTCATCTTGCGAGTCTTAAACACAATCTCAAACGCATTCGCGAATTGGCGCCGCGCTCGAAAGTCATGGCCGTGGTTAAGGCCGATGGCTACGGCCATGGCCTGGAGCGCGTGGCGCGCGCCTTAACCGATGCCGATGCGTTTGGCGTGGCCGCGATTGCCGACGGTTTGCGGTTGCGTGCCGCAGGGCACAAACAGCGCATTGTCGTGTTATCCGGTCCGGATGAACCGGCCGATTTGGCCGAGCTGCGTCGGCTTGATCTTGATGCAGTGATTCATCATGACAGTCAATTGGCATGGTTGGAGTCCGATCGCGACACGCGCCCGATTCGCGTATGGCTGAAACTCGATACCGGAATGCACCGACTGGGATTTGCCGCGCAGCGCGCCGCGGAGATTTACGCGCGACTCAATGTGCTGCCAGCTCTGCGCGACTCAATCACGCTGATGACGCACTTTGCCGCATCCGATGAATTCGATAACGGGTTCACCGCGCAACAAGCCGCCTGCTTCGAAAAAAGTATCGCCGCTATCGCACGCGAGCGGTCATTGGCCAATTCGGCAGCGGTGCTTGGATGGCCGCAAACGCAGGGTGATTGGGTGCGCGTAGGCGGGCTGCTTTACGGCTTGTCGGTGGTGGATGGAAAATCCGGCGTCGACTTTGGGTTCAAACCGGCGATGACATTATCCACAAAATTGATCGCGATCAATCGTATAAAAAAAGATGAGCGGGTCGGGTATGCGTCAACTTGGCAGTGCCCGCAGGACATGGATATCGGCGTGGCCGCCATCGGCTACGGTGACGGCTATCCGCGCAGCGCCGTTTCCGGCACACCGGTGTTGGTGAATGATGGGCGCGCCGCCATCGTCGGCCGCGTATCGATGGATTTGATCACGATCGATTTACGCGCGGTGCCGGGCGCACGCGTGGGTGATCCGGTGGTCTTATGGGGACAAGGCTTACCGATTGAGGAAATTGCCGGCTGTGCTGGAACCATTTCGTATGATCTGGCGTGTGGCATGACCAAACGCGTATTGTTCGTCGAAAACAATGGCTGACTCGAGCGCGAAGAAAACCATGGCGAAAGCCAAGACTGCTTACGTGTGCAATCAATGCGGCGCCAACTTCAGCAAATGGGCCGGGCAATGCACGGAATGCGGTGCTTGGAATGCCTTAAGTGAGTTTGTCATTGAACCGGCTAAAGCGGGCGCGGCGCGCTATTCCGGATACACCGGGTCGGCGTTGGCACCGAGCATCACTGCATTGGCACAGGTGGCGCAAGGTATCGAAGCACGTACATCGATCGGTATTGGCGAGCTTGATCGAGTATTGGGCGGGGGATTGGTTGATGGCTCGGTGGTATTGATCGGTGGTGATCCTGGTATTGGTAAATCCACGCTGCTGTTGCAGATGTTGGGCGCTTTGGGTGAACGGGTCCGCGGCTTATATATAACCGGAGAAGAGTCGTTAAGCCAAATTGCCGCGCGGGCGCAACGCTTAAGTTTGCCGATCGAGCATTTGCGCTGCGTCACCGAAACCTGCGTTGAGAAAATCATCGGCTTTATCGTCGAAGACAAACCGCAGCTGGTGGTCATCGATTCGATCCAAACCATTTGGACCGAGCTGATCCAAGCTGCACCAGGCTCGGTCAGTCAGGTGCGCGAATCGGCGGCGCGTTTGGTGCGTTGTGCGAAAGAAACCGGCACCAGTGTGTTCTTGGTGGGTCATGTCACGAAGGAGGGCGGCATCGCTGGTCCGCGTGTGCTTGAACATATGGTTGATGCGGTTTTGTATTTTGAAGGTGAGTCGGGCAGCCGTTTCCGCGTATTGCGCGCGTTTAAGAACCGCTTTGGCGCGGTTAACGAGCTTGGCGTGTTTGCGATGTCGGATCGGGGATTGCGCGAAGTGCCGAACCCATCGGCAATTTTTTTATCCACCCACGCCATCGCAGCGCCTGGTAGTGCCGTGATGGTGACGCGCGAGGGTACGCGTCCGCTCTTGGTCGAGGTGCAGGCTTTGGTCGATCAATCGTCGTTGGGAAATCCACGCCGCGTCGCCTTGGGGTTTGAACAAAATCGACTGGCGATGTTATTGGCCGTATTGCACCGCCATGGCGGTGCGGCGGTTTACGATCAAGACGTGTACTTGAACGTGGTTGGCGGCATTCGCGTCGAGGAAACGGCCGCCGACTTGCCGGTGCTGCTGGCGGTGCTGTCCAGTTTTCGTGATCGGGCGCTACCCGAAAAATTGGTTGCGTTTGGTGAAGTGGGTCTGTCCGGTGAAATCCGCCCGGTGCCCAACGGTGAAGAGCGCTTGCGCGAAGCGGCAACGCACGGATTTACCAAAGCGATCGTGCCCAAAGCAAACGCACCGAAGAGTGCACGATTGGGTGATATGGAAATCATCGCGGTGGATCGTTTAAGCGAAGCGCTGTCGGCAAGCCGTTAAACGCAGCGGCAACCCAATGGATTGCCGCTCCAGGTTCTAATTACCGTCGCAATGACGCGGCATACCTCACGGCACCCGGCGCATCCGCAATACCGGCACCGCAGGCACCGACATCGCTGGTTGTGGTAGCGCTTAAACTGGCCGTTCTCAATGGATTCCCCGACAGATCGTACTCGGTGGGGAAACGATATTCGGTATCCAAGCAATCACCCGGCTCCATCGGTCGAGCCGATGCCCTCAAACCCGCCTTAACTTGTGCAAAGGTGAGATTGGGGTTAACGCTGAGCATCAAGGCGATTACGCCAGCCACATGCGGCGCAGCCATGCTGGTGCCTTGCATGTAATCATAGCCGCTGCCTGGCCCCCTAAAGCTTAAATACGAGTACGCACCAGCGGCCTCTCCCGGAGCCCGTTGCAACGGTAACGTCGAGAGTATCGATTTGCTGTGATCCACCAACAACGGCTGTACCCAACCTGGCCCAGCATTTTCACACGACCAGCGGTACCCGGAATTACCCCCTTGTGGCCACCACATGTGCGAAATCTGCCAGGTGGAGGTAGCGACGCCGGTGTTGGTGAACGGGTCTCCCATTGACGGTACAAAAAATGGCGCTTGTTGCGGACAGGTTCGGGCGGAACGGTCCAAGTAGCCATATTCCGTTAGTGTGATGTAACCCATAGCCAAATGATGTGGCTCGCTGGCTAAACCTAAATCGTCGGGGTATTTGTATTCCAAACGATCCTCGCCACCCGGAGCCAGCACATCGATGATTTGGTTGGCTGGGGTGGTGTCGCGATTGAAATTCGAATAACCGGCTCTTTGTCCGATGTAATTGACTGCGCCGACGGTAATCACGTTATCGCAAGCGGCAGGCGCCGACTGTGCTACATCGGTGCCATCATTGCCGGCGGAGGTTACAACCATTACGCCGCGTGAGGTGGCATTGGTGATGGCGGTTTGCTCCAGCATCATGGGATAACTCACGGTATCTCCACCAAGCGGTATGCTGACGATGCCAAACGACGGTCGTGCAAATCCGACTCGGCAATGTTGCGCTGACAATGTGCCGTGCGCACCGGCGGCATTCATTTGCGCGGCGATATTGGCACCCAGGCTTAAATTGATAATGCGGGCCGGTTGCGGATTACGACCGCCGATATCGTCATCGTTGAAGGTTGCATCTATACCACCCATGCGAATGCGCATGGCAACGATTTCATCGCCAATCGCCCAATGGATGCCATCAACGATGTCTTCCGTGCGTGCGCCACAACGACCGATAACGCGCACAGGAATCACGTTGGCGCGCGGCGCCACGCCGGTCATGCCGATGCCGAATTCTCCGCTGCCAGATTCCGGTTGTGCGGCGATGATGCCGGCCACATGGGTGCCGTGGTAGCTCGAAGGGTGATATTGCTCGTTGATAAAACCGCAGGTAGCTTCATTCTGTGCGGTCCAATCGCCCTCGTCTTGAGGAATCGGATCGTGACCGCTGCCATCGCGTGCGTTGTCGAAGTCGGAAACCAAGTCCGCGCCGGCGGAATAATCCGGAGCGCCAGGATGCGGGTTGTTAAAGCTTAAGTGCCGTGAAATTAAGCGCGGCATCAGTCCATGATGCAAGGTAATGCCGGTATCGAGTACCGCTACCGTTACATTGGCTTGCCCAGCGAACATTCCGCTGGTTGGGCCGCCGAACTGATACTGCCCTTGCACCGGCGGTTGCCTGGGATCGCCAGTGAGATCGCGATAATAACTCCACGCTTCGCGAGCGTTGATCGATCCGTAGGGAACCGGCCCCCAGGTGTCAGGGCCTGGATCCTCGCTGGGTGCGTTGATATTCCATTGTTCGCGAATCACCGGTAAATCGGCATAAAGACCCAGCGGTTGGTATAGAAAACTCGGTTGTACGGTTTGGATCGCTTTGTCGTTGGTGTATAAAATGGTCGCCAACGTAGCGAATTGATCCGCGTTCAGCAGTACCGAGGGCTTGATTACAAATAACCCGGCGCCGCTGATGCCAATGACCTCCAGACTGATTTTGCCGCTGAGTTTTTGCGTGGCTTTGTCGAGCTGCGCAATGATGTCCTGCAAATGCGGAAGCGCGTCTTTGCTGCTTTCAACGTTTGCCAGGCTCAAGAGCACGCGATCGAAACCCGCTTTGTAGGGCGCTTGGGCTTTTCTGGCCACCGGTGCGCCGGTATCGTCGGTGATGAAGGTGCGATCCAGTGCGTTGGCGCTGCCAACCAAGGTCAATAATGCAGCGGCGAGGCCGAGGAGATGATGTCGATGCGAGGGTGCGGATTTTGCCGAGAACGCCTTCATGATTCACCTCATGCACTGTTTTAGAAACAAGCCAAAATGGTTCGGGTAATTCCGTTGGGAAAACGACTGATCTAGCCAATGGCGCTATTACCGCACAGTTGCGGCGCAAAGCCAGTGGATTTGCAGGCAATGTAATAGATGTTTGCAATTGCTTACCGATAGAGATCTCGGAGGTTTGATGACTTGAACCTCCTCAGCATCAATACTCAAATTCCGCACGTGTGCGAAAAAAGTCCACGATTCATCGATTTGGAAATAAGCGCTACTGCTGAGTGAAAATGGATGTCGTGGCAAGCCTTTAAACAGCACACTGCGGCGTTACAATTTGTAACATTCCCGGTGGAATAATGGCTGATGTGGGGTTGATCCAACGCTGGTGGTACGAATAATCAATTCAGGTTAACCCAAGACCTGCTTACGCTCGATGCAATACCAACTCCAGCACAAACCGGCTACCGAAAAACGCCAACAGCAACAACCCCATACCAGCGAGGGTTAACCGCACCGCGCGCCGTCCGCGCCAGCCATAGCGCCAACGCCCGAACAACAACACGCCAAACGTCAACCAAGCGGCGATCGATAGCACGGTTTTGTGCACCAGGTGTTGCTCGAACAGGTTATCGACAAACAAAATGCCGGTCAGCAGGGTAAAGCTAAGCAATACAAAGCCGGCGCGAATCAGCTGAAACAGCAATGCTTCGGTCAGTGTCAGCGGGGGAAGCACGCGTAGCAGTCCGCCAATATGCCGCTGACGCAAAGCGCGTTCTTGCAGCGCCAGGCCAATCGCCAATAATGCGGCAATGCTGAGCACGCTGTATCCTAACAATGCGATTGCGGCATGCAGTTTAATCTGCCATTCGATGACGGCCGGCACCCCAGTTACGGCCAAATCGGCGAGCAGCAACAGCCCAGCCAGCGGGAATACGATCACACCCAAAGCGGCGACCGGTTGAAACAGGTTAACAATCAAACACAACCCAGCAATGCAGCAGCCGACCAACGACAGTGCGGCGAAGAAATGCAAATCGAGTCCATGGTGGATCAGCAAATTGGCGACCACGATTAGCACATGCAGCGACAGGGCAAACCAGGCCAGCGCCAAGCCGAATCGAGGTGACAGGATGGTGCGAGAAAGCATTGGCAGCGCAAGCATCACGGCGGCACCGAGATAGGCCGTGGCGGCTAAAAAGCTAAGTAAGGCAATCGGCATAAGGCCAAGTGTGGCATACGATGGCTCCGTGGCAAATGGGGTCTGCGTTATACTGGTGCTTCATTGCAATCAATTAGAGCACCGTTATGTTTGAATCCTTAACCCAACGCTTATCCGGCACCATCGAACGCCTGCGCGGTCGCGCGCGATTGACCGAAGAAAATATCCGCGAATCGTTGCGTGAGGTGCGAATTGCGCTGCTTGAGGCCGATGTCGCGTTGCCGGTGGTTCAAGCTTTAATTGAACGCGTCAAAATCAAAGCGGTAGGCCAGGAGGTATTGAAAAGCCTCACGCCAGGTCAGGCGCTGGTCAAAGTTGTGCGTGATGAGTTGACAGCGGTGATGGGCTCGGTGAATGCCGAGCTTAATCTTAATTGTCCGGCACCCGCGATCGTGCTGATGGCCGGGTTGCAAGGTGCGGGTAAAACCACCACGGTTGCGAAATTGGCGCGGTTTCTCAAAGAGCGCAAAAAGAAAAAAGTGATGGTGGTCAGTTGCGACGTGTACCGGCCAGCCGCGATCGAGCAGTTGAAAACGCTCGCCACCCAAATTGATGTGTTGTTTTTTCCAAGTGCGGTGGATCAAGACCCCGTAGCGATTGCGCGGGCGGCGATCGATGCGGCGCGCAAATCGTTTGTGGATGTGTTGTTGGTCGATACGGCCGGGCGCTTGCATATCGACAGCGCGATGATGGATGAAATCAAGGCGTTGCATGAGGCCACGCAGCCGATTGAAACCTTGTTCGTGGTGGATTCGATGACCGGCCAGGACGCGGCCAATACCGCCAAGGCGTTCGCCGAGGTATTGCCCTTGACCGGCGTGGTGCTGACCAAAACCGACGGCGATGCCCGCGGGGGAGCGGCGCTTTCGGTGCGCTATATCACGGGCCGCCCGATCAAGTTTATCGGTGCCGGCGAAAAAACCGATGCGCTCGACGCATTCCACCCGGACCGCATCGCGCAGCGCATCCTTGGCATGGGCGACGTGTTGTCGCTGGTTGAGCAGGTGGAACAAAACGTCGATCGGGAGAAAGCCGAAAAGCTTGCGCATAAGGTCATGAAGGGCAAGCGCTTTGATATGAACGACATGCGCGATCAATTGCAGCAAATGATGAGCATGGGGGGGCTGGCCAGTTTGATGGACAAACTCCCGGGCGTTAGCAATTTACCCGATCAAGTCAAATCCAAGATCAACGACAAGGAAATCCATCGCATGGTCGCCATCATCAATTCGATGACGAAAAAGGAGCGCCGTCACCCGGATTTGTTGAACGGCTCGCGCAAGGTGCGGGTGGCGCGCGGTTCCGGTACGCAGCCGCAGGACGTGAACCGTCTGCTGAAACAATACATGCAAATGGAAAAGATGATGTCGAAATTGGCCAGTGGCGGCATTAAGGGGATCATGCGGCAGATGAAGGGGGCCTTAGGTGGGCGCATGATGCCCAGTTGAGGTGGGATGGAGAGCTTCACTCAACTGATAATACGGGGCGTTCACCCTTCGACAGGCTCAGGGCGAACGGAAGACTGTTCTGGTTCGACAGGTTTAGGGCGGAATGGAAAGATCGTTCATGGTTCGACAAGCTCAGGCCCTCGGAAAGACCGTTCGTGGTGAGCTTGTCGAACCATGAACGGTCTTTCCGAGGACCTCGCATTGGTCAAGTGATCCTCCAAAACCTTAAAACCCTTTATTTTTTTTCAATTCCGGCTAAAATACCCAGTTCACGGTTTGACGTTGTCCCTATGGATCAAAGTCAAACCTCCGAATTCGTAAATTCTTGAGCAAAAACAATGGTTAAGATTCGTTTGTCTCGCGGCGGCGCCAAGGGGCGTCCTTTCTATCACATCGTGGTGACCGATGAGCGCAAAGCGCGCGACGGTCGCAGCATCGAGCGCGTTGGGTTCTACAACCCAATCGCTTCCGGTAAAGACGTGAAACTGCAGTTGGACGCCGAACGCGTGCAGCAGTGGATCGCAAAGGGCGCGCAAATGACCGATAAAGTGCGCTTTCTCGTGAAAGAAGCCGCCAAACAACCCAAAGCGGCTTAATCGCGCTTGGGTGCAGATCGACGTATTTTGCTTGGCCGAATCGTTGGGCTGCATGGTGTGGATGGGACGGTAAAGCTGGAATCGTACGCGCAACCGCGTGTGCAGATTTTCAAATACAGTCCTTGGTTATTGAAAACGGCGGCGGCTGAGATGGAACTCGCCAACGTCCGTGGACGCGAACAAGGCAAAGGCTTGATTGCGACATTGCCCGGGATTGGCGACCGCGACCAGGCGGCAACCTTAGTGGGTGCTGAGATTTGGATTTGGCGCTCGGCGCTGCCTAGATCAAAGCGTGGAGAGTATTACTGGTGCGATCTGGAAGGATTAGAGGTCGTAACCGTTAGCGGTGCCGTTTTAGGCCAGGTTACGCATCTGTTGGCCACGGGTGCCAACGATGTGCTGGTAGTGCGCGGTGTGGAACGCGAACATTTGGTGCCGTTTGTGCTTGAACAGTATGTGCACAAAGTGGATTTAGTAGCGGGACGGATTACGGTCGATTGGGATCCGGATTTTTAGCGGGTTTGTAGGGATTGGCAGCGATGCGGATTGATGTCGTTACGCTGTTTCCCGAGTTGGTTGAAAGCTGTACCCGAGTTGGAGTGATCGGTAGGGCGCAGGATCGCGGTTTGTTGCAAGTGCAAACTTGGAATCCGCGAACGTATGCGACCGACAATTACCAAACCGTGGACGGCCGGCCGTACGGCGGCGGGCCTGGAATGGTGATGTTGATTGACCCGCTGCGCGATGCAATTGCCGCAGCGCGTGCGGCTGAAGCCGCAGCGGCAACAGTGATTTACATGAGTCCGCAAGGGACGCGGCTTACGCAAGATAAAGTGGCAGGGTTGGCGCGGCGATCGCGGTTGATTTTGCTGTGTGGTCGTTATGAGGGCGTGGACGAGCGGTTGCTCGAAAACGAAGTGGATGAAGAGTTGTCGATCGGCGATTACGTGCTAAGCGGTGGTGAAATGGCCGCGGCGGTGGTGATTGACGCGATCGGCCGGTTGCAGGAGGGTGCATTAAACGATGCGCAATCCGCAGCGCAAGATTCGTTCTCGAACGGGTTGCTCGATTGTCCGCATTACACCCGGCCCGAACAGCACGCGATGGGCGCGGTACCGCCGGTGTTGCTTTGCGGTGACCATGCGGCGATTGCACGTTGGCGTTTGCAACAGTCGCTGGGGCGCACTTGGCTGCGGCGGCCGGAGTTGTTGGCACGAATGGAATTAACTCACGCTGAGCGTGAACTTTTGAAAGAATTTCGCGATAGTTACTTTGTCGCAAAAAACAAAAAGATCGATTGATTCGGTCTCGTAGCAATAAAACCAACTGGTGATGTATGAATATCCTGCAACAATTTGAAGCTGAACAAATGGGCCGCAAACTGCCGGAGTTTAGTCCGGGCGATACGATTGTCGTTAACGTAAAGGTTAAGGAAGGCACTCGCGAGCGCGTTCAGGCGTACGAAGGCGTGGTGATCGCCAAACGCAACCGCGGCCTAAATTCCGCTTTTACGGTGCGCAAGATTTCCCATGGCACCGGCGTTGAGCGCGTATTCCAAGCGTTTAGCCCGAGCATCGATTCGGTTGTCGTTAAACGCCGCGGTAAAGTTCGTGGCGCTAAGCTTTATTACTTGCGTGACCTGGAAGGCAAAGCCGCCCGCATTAAAGAAAATCTCGGTGTCAGCATCACCGAATAAACTTTCTTCCAGCACACCCCCCTTGGAGCATTGAGTCGCGTCTATGCTCCTCGTCGGCAAAGCGGTCGCTGCAAGGCGGCCGCTTTGTTTTTGTAAATCTACCGTTGGTTTTTGCCGGCCCCCCTGCATCTTGCGAGATATAAGAGATCCCGAATTCAGCCGTTGAAATTGGCGCTTGCACACCCCATCAACGCTTCAGGTTTATTATGTTGAGGAATTCTTGAAATGTCCGTGACGACTCCTGAAACCCACCAGTTCCAAGCCGAAGTTCAGCAAGTATTGCAGCTCGTTATCCATTCGCTTTATTCGCACAAGGAAATTTTCTTGCGCGAGTTGATATCCAATGCGTCCGATGCCTGCGATAAATTGCGCTTTGAGGCGATTGGTAATCCTGCGCTGCTCAAGGACGACGCCGAGTTGCGTATCGAGATTCGCTACGATAAAGAGGCCCGCACGCTGTCGATTTGCGATACCGGCATCGGTATGACCCGCGCTGAAGTCATCGAAAACATCGGCACCATCGCGCGCTCCGGCACGCGCAAGTTTCTAGAGCAATTGTCCGGCGATCAGCGCAAAGACGCGCAGTTGATTGGCCAGTTCGGTGTGGGTTTTTATTCCGCTTTTATTGTTGCCGATCGGCTGACGTTGACCACGCGGCGTGCCGGTGCCGCAGCGAATGAAGCCGTACGCTGGCAATCCGACGGCAGCGGTGAGTATTCGTTGGAGAATATCGAACAAGCCGCGCGTGGAACCACGGTCACTTTGCATCTGAAACCGGAAGAAGACGAATTCCTCGATTCATGGCGGCTGCGTGAATTGATTACGCGTTATTCCGATCACATCGGTTTTCCGATCCGCATGCCCAAAGAGGAGGACGGTAAACCGGGCAGCGAATGGGAGTCGGTCAACCATGCATCGGCTTTGTGGACGCGCCCAAAAGCCGAATTGAAAGACGAGGATTATCAAGCGTTCTACAAGCACCTCGCCCACGATTTTCACGACGCCGCGGCCTGGGCGCACAACCGCGTCGAAGGCAACCAGAATTACACCACGTTGCTGTACATCCCGAGCAAGGCGCCGTTTGATGCGATGTGGTCCGGGCGTGAGGAGCGCAAGGGTCTTAAGCTCTATATCCGCCGCGTGTTCGTTATGGACGCCTCGGAGCAATTATTGCCAGCGTATTTGCGTTTCGTGCGCGGGGTTGTCGATTCCGACGATTTGCCACTGAACGTGTCGCGCGAAATATTGCAGCAGAACAAATTGGTTACGCAGATCCGCTCAGGCTGCACCAAACGGGTTCTCGATGTGCTTGAAAAAATTGCGGCCGATGAGAAAGAAAAATACCAGGCATTATGGAACGAATTTGGTAATACCCTGAAGGAAGGCATTGCCGAAGATTTTGCAAATAAAGAGAAAATCGCAAAATTGTTGCGTTTTGCGACGACCACCAGCGGCAGTAAGGATCAAACGGTTGCGCTCGATGACTACATTGCGCGGATGAAAACTGGCCAAGAAACCGTTTATTACATCACCGCCGACAGTTGGCTTGCGGCGAAAAACAGCCCACAGCTGGAAGCGTTGAAAGCGCACGGGATCGAGGTGTTGTTGTTGTCCGATCGAATCGACGAATGGATGGTCGGGTACCTCAATGAATATGCCGGCAAGAAACTAAAATCGGTCGCCAAGGGCGATCTCGACCTCGATAAACTGGCCGCGGGCGAGAGCAATAAAGACCAAAGCAAAAAAGATGAGAAATCGGCCGAAGGCATCGTTGTTAAACTAAAAGCCATCCTAACCGACAAAGTGCGCGACGTGCGTGTTAGCCATCGTTTGACCGAATCGCCTTCGTGTTTGATTTTGGACGAGCACGAAATGGCGACGCACATGCAGCGCTTGCTTAAACAGGCCGGCCACGAAGTGCCGGATGGGAAGCCGATCCTGGAGATCAATCCAGCGCACCCGTTGGTGCGCCAATTTGATAGCGAAACCAATGCGGCGCGCGCGAATGACCTTGGTCTGTTGCTGCTGGATCAGGCGCAATTGGCGGAAGGTGGCCAGCTTGAAGACCCTGCCGCGTACCTGCGCCGAGTGAATGCGTTATTGATTGAAAAATTGGCGTCTTAACGTGATTTTTTGACGCAATCGATTGCAATTGCTACCGCTTGCATTATTATCCTGCGCTGCGAAAGTGAGCGCGATGCTTTTTCACGCACTTTGGATGATTTATTTGGCGGCGGCTAACCAGGCTCATTTGACTGCAATGTGAGCAATCCTGTGTTGCCAGGATTCAGTAGATAGGGGATAGATTCGATGCGAATTATTTCAACGGGATTACTGTTTTTGATGGCGTTGTTGGTTGGTGCGACGGCTTTCGCGAACGATCGCGCAATCGCGAATGGCCGGGTGTTGGTATCGCCCGAAAGCGACGGACGTTTTTCGGTGGACAGAAACAAAATGGGAAAATCGCAGTTGCTGGCGGTGATCGGTGATTTGAAAGACAGCAAGCACGTTACCGGCGTGGTTCTCAAACGCGCCGATCAGGCCAGCGCCGAGCAGAAACATTTGTTGATTGAAATTGCGCAGTATTGGGAATTGGATGCGGTGGCCGAAAACGGAAACGATGTCACGCCGTTGACTGAGTAGTTTGGTTTCTCAAGTATCAGTATCGCCATTCCGCCTGCGCGGGAATGGCGACTACAAGCAGCAGGGTCGTTTAATGCGCGAGCGCCGCGCGCAGGGCTTCAGTCCGTTGCTGTTGAAGTTCCGCCGTATAGGCTTCACGCTCACCCGCCGCCCACACCGGATATGGCCATACTGCATCGTGCTTGAAACGTGCGACGATGTGCACGTGCAATTGCGGTACGATGTTTCCTAACGACGCAATATTGATTTTGTGCGGTTGAAACTCTTTGCGCAGAACTTGCGCTGCGCGATTAATTTCGGTCATTAAGGTTTGTTGATCGTATTCGGGCAGGTCGATCCATTCGTATAACGCTTGGCGCCGCGGGATCAACACCAACCATGGGTAGCGCGCATCGTTCATTAATGCCACGCTGCTAAGCGCCCAGTCGGTCAGCGCGATGGTGTCGTTGCTAAGGCGTGGATCCATTTCGAAGGTCATGGATGATTTCACGATAGGGTGGTTTGGAAGTGTAATCTTAAATTACAGCGCGGAAAAAAACTCTAGCGTACGTTGCCACGCCAAGCGTGCGCAGTCCGGATTGTAGTCGGCACGTGCTTCGCAATTAAAGCCATGACCCGCGGGGTAAATGTGCATCGCGGCATTTGGTAGGGCGGCGCGGTGTTTGGCCACATCCTGCGCGCTGATCAAAGGATCGCGATCGCCGAAGTGGAAGAGCACGGGTGCTTTTGGCTGCTCATGCAAAAAAGGTACGGTACGGCCACCGTAATAACTGACCGCAGGTAACCCAAGGCGCGCGGCACAAAGATAAGCGACAGTACCGCCCCAACAGAAACCGACAACGCCGACTTTACCTGCCGATTGGAGCGTTTTTGCGGCGCTGGCAATGTCTTTTACGGCTTGGTCGAAACCGAGTTTTTCGGCAAGTTCGCGGCCTTTGTTAACGCCGGAAACGTCATAATCAAGCTCAACGCCGGTTTCAACTCGATCGAATAGCGCGGGTGCAATGGTGAGATATCCGGCAGCCGCAAACTTATCGACCACACTGCGAATATGCGGATTAACTCCGAAAATTTCCTGAATGACGACGATGCCGCCTTTGGGTTTTCCAGTGGGCGCAGCCCGATAACCGCCTATCTGGGGAGTTTGGGTTGTAGCGGACGCAGGGGAGTGTTCCATGACTCATTCCGTATGGCAGCGATGGCGGTGGATAACATTGGCAGCGCGTGAGCTCAGCAATAATAAAGCAAAATCTTAAACCGCGACTTAGCGATTCGCCCAATCCCCGCCAAAGACCTATAATTCCCGTTTACAGAATTGGATGTCACGATGTCCCAAAAAGCACCTAAAGTTGGGTTTGTTAGCCTCGGCTGCCCCAAAGCGCTGGTCGACTCCGAACGCATCTTGACCCAGCTGCGAGTGGAAGGCTACGAAATCGTACCGCGTTACGATGCTGCCGATGTGGTCGTCGTGAACACCTGCGGTTTTATCGAATCCGCCGTGACCGAGTCGCTGGACGCGATCGGGGAGGCGATGAACGAAAACGGTCGTGTCATCGTCACCGGCTGTCTTGGGGCACGCGCAGAATTGATACGTGAGGCTTATCCGAACGTATTATCGATTTCCGGTCCGCAAGATTATGCCTCGGTGATGAATGCCGTGCATACGCAATTGCCGCCAAAACACGATCCCTATCTCGACCTAGTGCCGCCGACGGGAATCAAGTTAACGCCGAAACATTACGCCTACTTAAAAATTTCGGAAGGCTGCAATCATCGGTGCACGTTTTGCATTATTCCGTCGATGCGCGGGGACTTGGTCTCGCGCCCGATCGATGAAGTGCTGGTCGAGGCCGAAAAATTGGTCAAGGGTGGGGTTAAAGAATTGCTGGTGATCTCTCAGGATACCAGCGCGTATGGCGTCGATACCCGCTACATGGAACGTGAATGGCGGACGAAGCGTTATCGCACCCACCTGACCGACCTGTGCCGCGGACTTAGTGAGCTTAACGCGTGGGTTCGCCTGCATTATGTGTATCCTTATCCGCACGTGGATGAAATCCTGCCGTTGATGGCCGATGGACTGGTATTGCCGTATCTGGATGTTCCGTTCCAGCATGCGAATCCGCGAATATTGAAACTGATGAAGCGGCCCGCGCATGCGGAAAAGAATTTGGAGCGGGTACGACGTTGGCGTGAGGTTTGCCCGGAGCTGACCATCCGCAGCACGTTCATTGTTGGGTTTCCCGGTGAAACCGAAGCCGAATTCGAAGAGCTTCTGGATTTTCTGCGCGAGGCCAAGTTGGATCGCGTCGGTTGTTTCACTTATTCACCCGTTGCTGGGGCGAAAGCGAACCAATTGCCGGATCCCATCTCCCCGGCGGTACAAGCGCAACGATACGAGCGCTTTATGCAGGTACAAGCGCAAATCAGTGCCGACCGATTGCAGCGCCGAGTGGATAGCACGATGCGCGTGCTGATTGATGAAGTCGGAAAAGCCGGCGCCATCGGACGCTCGAGCGCGGACGCGCCTGAAATTGACGGCAAGGTCATTGTCGCCGACGGCCAAAAACTAAAGCCCGGTGAATTTGTGGACGTTTATATCGACGAATCGGACGAATACGATTTGATTGGGCGCGTGGCGGCTTGAGTTTTTCCGTGCCGCGGGAGAGACCTTTTGCGTTTCCACGCCCCTGATCGTTGTGCGATTGCTCAAGAGGTGTTTGCGCGCCCCCCGCTTTCGGAGTGGTCGCTCTATATGGGCTGGCTTAAGGGGGAGCACTGGCCAACCGTGCAGGAGCTTAACGCGGCATGGGTAACCAGCAGCGCATCGAATCGATGTTTTGTTCGACAATGCCCGGAACTGCTCGCCGACGGTCTGCACTACGAGCAACGCATTGCCAAGCTGCATAAAATTGCCACGCGCGAACGCAATTGGCACGATTTATTCAACGCCCTAATCTGGCTGCGCTATCCTAAGCTTAAAGCGGCGTTGAATATGCGGCAGGTTCAGGAAATTGCTCAAGTCGGAGACAAACAGCGCAGCCGCGCGCAGTGCGCGTTAACCCATTTCGATGAAGGCGGCGCCATCGTCATTGTGCGCGACCCCAACTTGTTGCAGCTGTGGGATGCCCACGATTGGCATGGTTTGTTTTGGCGCGAGCGCAGTGCTTGGGGGCGCGATATTGAGGTTATCGTCTTCGGGCATGCGTTATTGGAGCATGCGCTGGTAGTGCAACAGACATTGGTTGCGAAAGCCTTGGTCGTAATCGACGGCGATCGATCCGCCGCCATGAATTCGGTGGTTTCAGCATTGGTTAACCGGCACATATTGAATGATCCGCAGGAGCTGCGTCCATTGCCTTTGTCCGGCATTCCCGGTTGGCATAGCGATGGCGGCGACGAGCGGTTCTATCGCGAAGCGCCGTGTTTTTGCCCATTGCGCGTCGGGCGGCGTTATCCACCGCCACTGGGATCCGCTTTATCGGGTGGATGACTTTGCGTGAGAACTTAGCTACGGTATCTGTACACAATGAAAAAAGCGCACGCCTGAAGATGAACAACAATACGATCAATTCAGACGATTGGGATCTGCTCGAGCTTGAGCTGGACGAGTTACTTGCGCTGCCCGCCAATATGCGGGAGCAGCGCTTAATGGAAATAGCGCAAACACGGCCGAACGACGTGACCAAATTGCGCGAATGGCTTGAGGGCATCGAAACCCCCGATGGGTTTCTGGATGTGGTCGAAAATAAAACCCGCCTCAATCCCGAGCCAGGTCAACTGTTGGGTCCGTGGCGGTTGGTGCGCCGGATTGCCGAAGGCGGCATGGGTTCGGTATGGCTGGCCGAACGCGCGGACGGCAGCTTTACCAAGCACGTTGCGATCAAGTTTTTGCGCGAGGATTCGCCGCAATTGCGTGAGCGGCTGGTGCAAGAGCGCCAGGTTCTAGCGCGACTGGATCATCCGGGCATTGCACGCTTGTTGGACGGAGGAACCACACCCGAAGGTGTTGGGTATTTGGTTGCCGAGTATGTTGATGGCCTGGCGCTGGATGCTTGGTGTGAACAGAACCAGCCGAGTTTGGTGGTGCGCATCGATTTGTTTTGCCAGATCGCGTCGGCCGTCGCGTACGCGCACTCAAGCCTGATCGTGCATCGCGATCTTAAACCGCGCAACATCATGGTTGATCGAGAGGGGCGCACGCGCTTACTGGATTTTGGCATTGCCAAATTGGTTGATCCCACCAATGTCGTCGAAACCGCCGATCGCGCTTTAACCCCCGAATTTGCGGCCCCGGAACAGCTGACCGGTGCGGCGATCACGACGCGCACGGACGTTTACGCATTAGGCGCATTATTGTATTTTTTGCTTACTGGCCAAGCCCCTTTAGCCTTGCGCGGATTGCCGTTGGCCGTTTTGGTGCGCCGCGTATGCGACGATATGCCGGCCGCGCCAAGCACGCTTGCACAAACTAAGATTGCCGTGGCGGCGGTTTTGCGCGGTGATCTGGATGCGATTTCACTTAAAGCGTTAGCCAAAGAGCCGGACCGGCGTTATGCCTCGGTTGAAGCAATGTTGGCGGATATTGACGCGTGGCGTCGGCACTTACCGGTTTCGGCGCGGGCCAGCTCCACTTGGTATCGATTGCGGCGTTTTGCGCGGCGGCACTGGATTGTTTTGTCCGCATCCGCTGTTGTCACCTTCGCGCTGGTGGGTGGTTTATTGGTGTCGCTGTGGTTTCTAAAGGCCGCCCTGATCCAAGAAGAAGCGGTTCAGCGCGATTCAGCAAGGCTGGTTGCGCTGCGCGATTTTATGTTGCGTTTACTTCGACAGGAAAAGTCCGACGCTAAAGTCGACGTGGCCGATTTGTTGGCCCATGCTGAGGCCGGTATTGGACCCGACAGTGGCATCGCGACAGAAGCGCGCGCTCTGGCGGCGATTGAAGTGATTCGGTTGTACATCACGCGCAGGGACACCGCATCAACGCTGCGCGCTTTGGGTTTGGTCGCCGATATTGACACCAAGGCATTGGTGGACGACATGGCAGCCGAATTGGATTGTTTGCGCGCGGAGGCGCTGCACTTCAGCCACGATAACCAGACCGCGAAACGCTTTGTGCAAACCGGTATCGAACGCGCGCAGCGCATTGAGGGCGCGCGCCGCCACATTTTGGCGCAATGCCTTAATAACCGCGCAGCGATCGCTTTCGACTTGCACGACCCGCAAAGCGCAATTTCCGATTACCAAAGCGCCTTGGTCACAATGGAGGAAATGAATTCAATATTGAAAGGGCAGGTTTCCACCTTTATGCCGGATCAGATAGCCAGCATATTGGATAATTTGGGCGGCGTATTGGTGTCTACCAATCGATTCCAGGAAGCCGAGGAGGCGTATCGCAAAGCGTTGAAACTGCTTGAGCAAATTCATCAAGACCAAGGTCCGGAAGCGGCGGCGGTTCTTGGTAATTTGGCAATTCTTTATAAAATCTCCGGTCGCCCCCGTGATGCGTTGCCTTTTTTCGAGAAGGCATTGGCGTTACGGCGCGAAATTCTCGGCGCTTCCAGTCGCCTGGCGCAGCAATTGATCAACGTTGCCGGCGCCTACGACGTGCTTGGAGAGTCCGAGCACTCACTATCGCTGCTGGACGAGGCTGAGCAGATGCAGCGGCCCTTGGTTGCCCCGGTTAGCATGCACTATGCGCAACTGCACCTGGAGCGTGGGCGTGCCTTGATGCATCTCAATCGTTTGGATGCTGCAAAAAGCGAGTTTGCGAAAACTCACGAGCTATATCAACAGTTATTGCCGCCGGAGCATGAGTTTCAACAGCTGCTTCGCAATGACGAAGCGGAATTGGCCTTGATGAAACCCGATAACGGTGCGCAGCTCGATCGCGTTAGTGCCAATTTGGCCGGCGATATCGAGCGTATGCGTAAACCCGATGCATCCGCCAAGGGTGCGCTGGCACGCGCATTAACGTTAGCGGCGCAGGCGGCTTTCCTGCGCAATGATATGGAAAATGCGGCGCGCTTGGCACACGAGTCGCGTGATGAATACGTCGCTATGAACGGTGAGTCCGCATGGCAGATAGCCAATTGCGATTGGTTGCTCGGGCGCATTGCGCTGGCGCGTGGAGATCGAAAGGCGGCCCGAGAATTGTTAAAAGCGGCAGCCGATAGTTTAGCGAAAGCTTTGGGGCCTGATCATTCCTTGACCCGCAGTGCGCGTGAGAGCTTGGTGGCAATTGGAAATGCGCCTTAAGAGATAGATCGTAAAATGACCCGCTCAGCGCGCGACACAATGTCGGCGTTGTTTCCAGGAACCCGCTTTCAGCCGTCAGCTAAAAATAAGGGCGTCCGAAGACGCCCTTATTGAACTTGTGTTACCGCTTGGGTTAATGACGGTAAGCATCCACACGAATGATGGATATGGGATTGGCGGTGTCATTGCTTTGCAAGCACAGATATCCGACCTTATGGCCAAAAGGCACCATACTCCCATCGACATTTACGTGCAGTTGCCCGCTAATCATTCCAGGCAAGCTTAGTGTTGGCTGCGTTACACTTAGCCACGAAGCACCGCAGGTCACTTGTTGCTCTATACGCAAAACACCGCCCGCGGCGTCGTCGGTTTCCCAAACAGGATTTGGATCGGTTGGCCCAACTACCGCTGGCGCGAAGCTCATCCAGGGGCTGCCACTTCCGGATTTGGCATTTGCCCAAGCCCACAATTTATCAACCGGCATTGCGGTGGTTCCGAAAGTTGTTTCCGGATAGACCAATAGCCAATATTTGCCCCCGGAAAGATTGGTGGGGTCGCCGGTATAGGCGCTGCTTTGGAGATCCAATACGATCTCATCGGTGCCTCCGCTGGTAACGGTTAGTCCGCCGTTACTCACTACGGCAGGAGACATGGGCATAGGCGCAGGCGTGCCAATAGTCCCCACATAGCTCCATATGGGTAGACTGTTTCCGGGGTCTCCTGGAGAGATAGTGAGACTAGGGTCCGCAGGGTCTGCTATTGGCTCAGGCGCGCCCGCGGGGGCTCCGGCATTGTCTGCATAGATTTCAAAATGAATACGATGCCCGGCAAGGGACGCCAGTGGATGAGTGCCGGTCATAAATCCCATCGCCTTGATACGCGATATTTGAGCGACGCTCAATGTTGTGCTATCCGTAGACACCGTGAAATCGTCGGCCATATAGAGGCCTGACATGAAATCGGTTAGGAATGAGCTCGCGCGGCCGTTGTTTACGTGCGGGACTGTCTGATTGACCACGATGTAAGCATGGGCAGCTGTATCCGTATAGTTGGTATTGCTGATGGTTAATGTAGGGCCACCGGCATTTGTTACGGTGAAGTTTTGACCGCCGCTGCTCGCTCCACTTGGAAGATCAACTTGTACATAGGTTGATCCCGTATAAAACTGTGGTGGCTGCACTGCGACTGCAACGGGTAGATGCAGGGGCGGTAACCGAGGATTGGTTGTAGGCGTCAATACCAAGTTACCGAAATGATAAGCCCCGTTGGTTGCATAAGCCGTTGCATCAATATGAATGTCGATGGATTGCGTGCTACCCGGGCTTATTGTGAACGTCGCGGGTGAGACGCTGCCGGTTACGCCCGCCAAAGATACTTGCCATTGGGTTGTCGCGGAAGGCTCGACACTGCGGAATGTGCGCGTGAAAGAGCAAGTTTTTGTGCTCGTTACCGCCGGTGTCGGTGGAGTGGTTGGCGTGACGCAATTGCTGTCTTGGATACTTGGCATATTCAGCGTTTTCATATCGGCGCCAAATTTGTAAGCCAAGAAATTAGTTTCGGGCATGACTAATCCTGTCTTGTTCGCTAAATCCACTTGAATGCGGCCCGCACCGCGATCGAATGCATCGCTTAAGGCCATTCCATCTACTTTGGTCAAACCGGATTCTTTTGCCGTCATCATCAGAGCTGATTTCACTTCCATCGGCGCCCAGAAAGGATGTGCTGCGATAATCAGAGCAGCAGCGCCAGCCGCATGTGGCGTAGCCATCGATGTACCATTAAGAAAATCAACTCGGGTCGCGTCACCGCCATTGCGAGCTACGGCGGCCAGGATACTGACCCCAGGAGCCTGGACTTCAGGTTTGATTACATTAACCTCACCCGGGCCAAGCAAACTGAAGCTGGCCAATGTATCGGGTTGCGTAGGGGTACGCTCGTAGTGATAAGGAATCTGCGCGGTGGCGCCCACCGCCGTCGTTAAGAACGTTTGCAAAGCGATACCGTCGCTTTGAGTGGAAGAAAATACCGGCGTAGTTATGTTTCCCGCCACCGCGCAATCCGCAGTTGAGGCGCTAATCGTCAGTGAAAGCGAGTTTTCAGGGCGATTATTCGCGATCACCACCGCAACAGCGCCTGCAGTGACGGCGTTGCGGACTTTCATCTTAAAGCAACAACTGCCACGACTGAGTAAAGCAATCCCACCGGCGAACCGACCCGCAGGATAAGCCGAACATCCATCTGTGCCCATCGTATCGTTGGCATGGAAGTTAGGGCTAAGGATTAACGGTGTCGTGCCAGGAATGGTCGCCGAGAAGTGGGTATAGGCAGTACCGGAGGCTTCTGTCAGTGTTAGATTCTGGGTGTTTGCAGGGGGTGTGCCTGGGCCGGTGACGCTCATGCGGCCACCTTGGGCTTTGTTCTGATGGGTGCTCGCAGCAACAGTGAGGACCCAAGGTTCAAGATGGTCTACGGTACCTGGTAGTGGATTCGGTACAGTGGGTGTGGTGTTGCCACCGGCGGCTGCAACGAATATTCCAGTAGCCACCGCACTGAGAAAGGCTTGCGAAGTGGAGTCATTCCACACATCACTGCCGCCGCTGATCGAGTAAGTCAGCACGTCGACTACGCCGTCTGCTATTGCCTGATTGACAGACGCACTGGTTACGGATTGCTTGCAGCCGTTAGCATCGCAGGCTCTATAAATAACCAAGTTAGCATGCGGCGCGACACCACTAATGCGTGTGGTGTAATCGCGTATGGTCGCTGTACGGGCATTGCCGCCGGATGTGCTGGCGGTGTGGCTACCATGACCGTCGGTATCTTCGACAGTATAAGCTGCCATGGCTGGCAGCGGCGTTGTTATCAAAGAGATTTCGTCGTAACGTCCAATAACTTTGTCGTTGCAAGGTGCACTGGCACTGGTGGCAAGGCTGCAATGACCGAGAAAATGACCGGTGCCCAGCGGGTTTTGGATGGTATAACCCCTGTCGTCCGTTGCGGCAAACGATGGGCTGGCGCTGTTGTAACCCGTATCGATGTCGCCAATCACGACACCTTGGCCGCCGGTGCCGATGTCGTCATCGAAGCTGCTTGCAAACATTGTGTCTTGGCCTGCGTTTGCGCCCCACCATACTGTAGCGGCGCCAATAAACCCAGGACCGCTATCCGTGGCCAACGGAACGTAACTGTCGCGCTCGATTGCGTCTACCCCCTCCATACGGCGAACTTGCTTCACTTCTTCGGCGGTCAGATCCGCCACCACGGCATTCAATGCGTGTTGCATTTGAATGCGTACTGGAATTGGGTGGCCGAGCAGATTTTGCATTGCCGTAACGCGATTGCTTTGCAAATTTTGAATATGGGCAATATACGCAGTGGCTTCGACGCTGTGTACATCCAGTCGACCTTTGCCGTCGGCTCCGGTTCGGCGAGGAATCGCCGCCAAGTTCTGCACTCCCCCATCGTATTGCGCGAGTGGCGGTTCTATATAACGAATAATATAAGTCTCCGCTGCGGAGGCCGCGGTTCGTGGTAATTCGGATGATAATTTTGGTGGTGTGGTGGCTGAAAGCGCGGATGAGCCGATGAGCACTGCTAATCCGGAAACCATTACAGAAAACAGCCCTAAAGCCTGCGCGCGTTTGTTCATAAGTGTACTGTCTCGATTGAATGGATTGAATGCCTAGGTAAGCTCTATATAAATGCGTAATTCGGCACGCATAGCGGCCAATTATTTTTCAATAAAATGTTAAAATTTGTTACGGAATAACAAGGCGGTAATTGTGTAAGGCTCTAATTGGTTGTTAGCTGGTGAATTTCGCTATCGCAGCTTAAGAACTATCGCCAGTCAAACTTGGCGTGTTGCGAAAGCAGTTATTGGGGTTTTTTTGGTAAAAATAAACTAATGAACCATCGAATTGGCATGGAAGACGGCCGCCAGTCATTTCCAGCAACCCCGGATTACGAGGAACAGCTCACATTTTTTTAGGCGCCACCCCCATTTACAAAAGTTTGCTTTGGAAGACGAAAGCAAATGTGATTGACTGTACTTAAGCTTTGGAATTTAGCTTTGGAATTTTTAAGGACGACTTATGCAGCCCGTTGCCGAGTTACCGGAGAATTCTGAAATACAGTTAACCGAGCAGGTTGCCACCCTGTTTCGAGCGTTGACGCTTGAGCGCACCAGTGGCCTTGCCGATCTTTTTTCTGTGCTACGTAGCGATTTGCGCCAAATCGCCTGCCGTGAACGTTTGGCGTTTGGCGCGAGCGATACACTATCCACCACCGCGTTAATCAACGAAACTTACCTTAAAATGCGCGAAAATATTTTGCCGGCGTTTGAAACGCCGACGCATTTTTTTGGCATCGCCTCGCGCGCCATGCGCCAGGTTATGGTCGATGCCGCGCGGGTGAAATTGGCGGAAAAACGTGGATCGGGACTATCGACCGATCCGCTCGAAAAGCACGACCACATCGCCAATGATTGGCAGCTGGCCGAGAAAACCGTGGAGTTGAGTGAAGCCTTGGACCGCTTGGAAGAGAACCGTCCGTTGTTGGCGAAAGTGGTATTCCTTCGCTATTACGCCGGATTGAATAATCAGGAAATTGCCGATTTGCTGGGCATCGATGCACGCACGGTACGGCGGCATTGGGTTAAGGCGCGTGGCTGGCTGTATAAACAATTTAAATAATTCATACGCTTGACACGGAAATTTCGGTTCATCCATCGATTTCGTTTTTACCCATCCCAACAAATTGGCTGTGTTACCAATTGCAACAATTTGTTTCACAGGGCCCTTCGCAGCGATTTAGCTGCACGGATTCCTCTCCCTTCTTCGTAAATACCAAGCGTAGGCCGTAAGTGGACTCGATGAGCGGGTCTGCCGGTGTTTTTTACGCAGAGGTATGTCTATGTCCGTCCCCTATGGTTCTTTTCGCCCGGCGCTGTTAGCGGCGAGCGTGGCGTTGTCGATGTTGTCGTTGTCGGTGCTGTTGCCGTATTCGCAGGAGAGTTTGGCGGTGAGCGTGCCGGAGCAGAAGGCGACGATGGGGGGTGGCGAGAGTGAGGCGGGAGCGGTGGGGAGCGCGCAAGGGGATCTGTCGTATGGGTACGGGTTTGAGCTGCCGCCGAGCCGTCTGACGCCGAGTGTGGGTTTGTCGTATTCGTCCTCGAGCGTGCAAGGCTCGGATGTGGGGTTTGGCTGGAGTTTAAGCGGATTCCGTTTGATCGAGCGCGACGTTCGCAACGGCGCGCGAGCGCAGAACGAGCCTTCGAGCGAGAACAACGTGAAGGACGGTTTTGTGCTGCGTTCGGGGAATGGACGTACGACGTTGCAGCACACGGATGGGGTGGGGAGCGGGTATCGGTTGTACGGGGATGGGAGCCAGACGAGCTATCGGTTGGATGCGACGACGAATAAATGGACCGTGACGGGGTATGACGGGATAACGACGACGTACGCGCCGCTATACGGACGCGCGGCGCACGCCGGTGATGGGGTAGGGACGTTTTTATCGTTGGCGGCGAGCGATACCCTGGTGTGGGGGATCGAGCGAGTGGAAGACCGCTCCGGGAATGTCACGCACTACATCTATGAGGTGCCGACGCTGGACAGCGGGTTGGGCAGCGAGGTGGCGGCGCAAGTGATGCCGCAGGTGGTGGGGGTGGAGTACGGCGGGAACGCGACGTTGGCGCCGATGTTTCGGGTGCGCTTGCTGCGCAGCGGCCATGGTGTGCCGAGCGAGTACCGGGGAATGCTGCCGGTGGACTACCACGAGGTGTTAAGTGCCGAGGAGCTTAGCAGCAGCGGACGCTGGGGTGGGGTGAGCTGGGATGAGCAAGGATCGGCGCAGCGGTTGGTGGCGGTGGCCACGGAAGCGGCCAATGGCACCACCGATCCGAGCCGGCACAGCCGAGCGACGCGGGTGAGCCGGTTTTGGCGTTTGAACCACAGCGGTGGGAATGCGGATCTGAACCAATGGCAGGTGAACCTGACCTCGATCGAGGCGTTTGGGTTTGATAAGAACGGGGTGGCGAGTGCGGAGCCGCCGGTACGCTTTGAGTACTACGGCTGGGGGCGCACGTTTACCGAGATACCGCACCGGTTACCGGGAGCGGAGGTGATGACGCAGCCGAACGTGAGCGGATTGTCGGGCGGGTCGGTGGTGGGGGGATCGACGCTGTTTCCGAGTTTGCAGACGACGTTATCGAACGATCACCGGGCGCTGTTGGCGGCGGGGCTGGAAGGGGCGAGGGATCGCTGGCCGCAACAGGTGGGGAGCGATCGGTTTGAATACGTGGGTCCACCGGGTGAGGTGCAGGGCTTGCGGGATATGGATCAAGACGGGATCCCGGATTTTGTGAACTGGTTGAGCGATCCTTTTTGTTTGACGCATCCGACGGTGGCGCAAGTTCTGCCCACCGCGAGTTATTTAAAGGGCGCGGTGGACGGAAGCTGGTCGACGGTTCCGCAAGCGTTAAACCTGGCGCGTCCCCTAGGTTTGGAAACGACCAACCCCACCTCCAACGTGTTCTGCGGCTGGGACATTCACCGCGGGATATTCCCGCTGTCGGCGGATTCCGGTTATGCGCTGACGCCGAACCACGACATCGAAGGCTATGTGCTGGACATCGACGGGGATGGCTTGGCGGATGTGGTGCGCAAGATCGGAACGATGGGCGTGGCGGCCCCGGGTGGGTCGGACGATCGGCGCTGGCTGTGGTTCCGGCGTTTGCCGGGGGTGCCGGCGCGCTACGAGACGGTGGGCCGAACGATGCCGACCGCGATCGACCCGGACAGCACGATCCGCGGGGTGCAACAAATGCGCAGCAACGCGTTTTTTGGTGCGAGCTTAGGGATAGCGACGGTGAACGAAGACGCAGGCTCACTGGCGGATGTGACCGGCGATGGAATACTGGATCGGGTGGTGACGGTGCGCTACGAGGCGTATCGGGACGAGAGCGGAGCACCGGTGTCGGTGCCGGAAGGCTGGGCAGTGGCGGTGTACCCGGGCAAGCTCGAGGGCAGTCCGCAGACGCTGACGTTTGGGAGCCCGTTCATTGCGTGGACGCGCGCTGAAGCGGGATTGCCGGTGGATCACGATCACCCGAACGAAGAAGTACCGCCGAGCCCCTCAGGTTCGGTGACGGCGCCGCTGTGCCAGCGCAGCGACGATTTACCGTGCGAGAGTGCGTTCGATACGCTGCAGACGGAAGCGCAAGTGGACATGAACGGCGACGGCTTGCCGGACATTCTGACCACGCAGCCGCGCTACGAGCGCTGGAGCACTCCCGCACCGCGGGTGGCGCAAGCGGGGTATCAGCTGACCCCGGCCCGGGTGCTGGTCAATTACGGACGCGGGTATCACCTGCAAGAAACACAACCGAATGCGCTGATCGCATTGGGGTATACGCATGCGGACGGGTTAGCGCAAGACGGCACGCGCCACAGCAGCACGCGCGAACGGATGATCGATTTTAACGGCGACGGATTGCCGGATTACTTAGGCCCGAACTGGGTGCAGCTGAATCGCAACGGCCGGTTGGGTCCCAGAATGCGGATCGAGGTGCCGATGCACGAGGGCCACCCGGTGTATTTTACGGATGAGCACCAAGCGTCGCGGTTGGGGTTGGTGGAGACGACCTCGCAGTTGGTGTTACCGATGAGCGGGGATGGCCGGCCGGACATCGTGACGATCACCAGCCCGACCACGTACAGCGTGTTTACCGATGCGGACCCGACGGCGGCACCCGGACGGTTAAAAGCGGTGAGCAACGGACTTGGAGCCCAGACGCGGTATCACTATCAAACCATCGCGAGCGCGTTGGATCACATCGATCCCATTACCGGATTGCGCGAAGGGATCCCGCACAGCGGCTGGGTGCTGCACGACACGGTGACCACCAGCCAAGGGCTAACCGGAGCGGGCCCGGAGTATCAGCAAAGCTACCAGTACGCCGACGCGCACGTGGGGCGCTCGCCGGAGAAGCTCGATGCGACGCATTACGTGAGCGAGCAACCGACGTTTTTGGGGTTTGGGACGGTGACGACGGTATCCAGCACGGGCCAATCGACGCGGGCGGAATACGATTTTAGCGAGGAGCGACCCGGGTTACTGACGCGGGTGTCGCTGATCAGCAGCACCGGTCAATTACTGGATCGCACGACGAACTCGTATTTTACCTACGGGGATACGGCGAGCCGGTATTACCGGTTGCAAAGCCGGCAGAGCCTGCACAACATCGAGAACGAGTTTGGTGGGGGGTACAGCGGGCAAGAGAGCCGGACGGAATACCGCTACGGCGCGAACCGCGAGGCCACGGACGCCCAGCCGGACATTTACCTGGGAGCGCCGACGCGAGTGATCGAGCACCGCAACCTGGCGGACCCGAGTGCGGACTTGATCCAAGACACCGATTACATTGGCGGCCCGACGGAGAGCCATACGGGAGGAGGCTTGGTGTTGGCGGTGGAGCAGCGGGTGCTATCGACCACGGGGACGCGGTTGCGGGTGGTGCGTTATGCGTACGACGATCAAGCGTTTGGGAGCCGCACGTATAGCAAAGGATTGGTGACGCAGACGCAAACGTTCCCGGACTTAACGCACATGGACGCGCCGTTGACGACGCGCACGGAGTACGACAGCCGGGGTTTGGTGGTGGCGGTGACGAGTCCGGAGGGGCGGCGTAGCAGCCAGTGTTACGACGCGTTTGGGTTGTATGCGATCAAGACGTCGACACCGGTGCTGGGGGGTAAGAGTTTGGTGTATGCGCGCAGCGAGACGGAGTACGACTTGACCAACGGAGCGGTATTGGAGCGGCGCGGTCCGAACGGATTGGCCACGAGCGCGGTGACGGCGTCGGATTGCAATACCGATCGCAGCATGTATTGGACACCGCAGGGGGTGCCGCAGGGCGTACCCGCAGCCATCCCGACACAAGAGACCCCCACGGCCTTGG
>CAYXMH010000032.1:0-28482 GCA_964466115.1 uncultured Rhodanobacteraceae bacterium
TATTCTATCCTTAGATACAATATAAAGTAAACACTGCCCCCATCAAGGGGGAGTAAGTATCGGAATTCGGTTTTAGAGCGCCTATCAGCGCAAATGGTTGCTTGCGTCGATCAACTTGTTGTAGGCCGTTATGACTTTTTCCTGGCTGCCCTCCACCATCCATCCGGAGCCCGGCGTAAGCTGCATTTTCTCGCCCTCGCTGTACGGCACTTTGTCGCGGATGCGGCGCACGCGTTCTTTGGCGGCCTTGCGGAAATCCTCCGCTTCCCGTTCAACCGAGGACCAGCCGCTGGAGCCGCCTGGATTTTGCTTGGCGAACGCCATCGCCTCGTCGGCGATTTTTTCGTAGTCGGCCAATTTCGCCCCGGCTTGGTCGGCGGGAAAATCGTTGGCTTCAATGATGCGCACCAGTTGCTTGGCTTGGTACATCATCGATCCGTGTAGGTAAGGCAATTTACGGCCTTGCGTTTTTTCAATGCGGACTAAGTCGGCTTCCAATAATTTATCGTTTTCAATTTGCAGCTCTTTGGCAAACTCATCGCTGGCCGCTTCAAACGCTTTCATGCTTGCCGCCAGCGGCGTGTGCAGTTGTTTGCCTTTGGCGAACTGGTCGTCTTTGTAGTCCTCGCGGTCGTAATAGGTGTAAACATCGTCAACGGCTTTGTTGAGCGCAGTGATCGCATCGGCATAGGCAAGCCCGGCGCGGTCGAGTTTGCCCAGTGCAGGCGTTTGCGCGGCGGCTTTTTCAAACACCGTTTTGCATTGCGCTATGTCTTTGCCGTTCAATGAGTAAAGACCATAGATGTTCATTTCCTTTCCGGTGGGGCCGGCATCCATGTCTTTGACCCAGCTGGCGTAACGCGTGATGGTGCGATGGGCGCTTTCATCGACTTTGTTGTAGCAGGTGACGTATTGCTGCAGCTTGGCGCCAACGTCGTCTTGGGTGGAAGCTGCATCGGCGGAGTCCGAATCCGGTGTGGCTGGCGTGTCAGCGGTAATTTTTTGCGTAGGAGTTGGAGCGGCCACTTCATTGTTACCTTGGCAGGCGCATAAGAGCGCGCATAAAAAGAGGCTTAAGAACAGCAATTTGGGGCGGATAAAGAACGCAAGGCTGTTCGTTGCGATGCTATTAAAGGAATAGGGTGCCGAGTGACTGTGCATGATGAGCCCTTACAAAACGTTAATGAAACCGCGGTATTCGCCATCCTTACGGTGGCCATGAAAATTCAGAGATCGAGACAATAGCGCGTCGAGAATCGATTGCCAATCTTGCGCCGCACGGCGCGAAATCCGGCGCGCTCAAAGCTGGACGGTGTGCCAACGAATGCGAACGGCGCCGGCAATGGATGGGCGCTTTTTGCGATCGGAAACCCCTCCACCCGTTGTGCCCCGTGTTTTTTTGCAAACGCCACGGCCGCTGTAATCAGTTTTGGCGTCAATCCGGTTTTGCGATGGTCTTTGGCGATGTAAAAACAGTTAATCACCCAGGTGGTTTTATCGTCCAACGGTTGTTTGGTGCGGGAATGGACAAAACGATCGTAGGCCTGATGCGGCCCCACTTGGCACCAACCCACGGCAATGCCCTCAACGTAGGCCAAAATACCGGGTGGTGGGCCGGCTGCGACGATTGCGCGGAATTGCGCTTTATTGCCTTCGTTGGTGCGGGTTTCCCAAACCTTGCCGCGCTGGCGCCAGTGCATGCACCAACAGCCGGTGCAGGCGCCTTTCGTACCGAACAGGGTTTCAAAATCGCTCCAGCGTTCCGGAGTCAACGGGTGAAACTGCACGCTCCGCTCCGCCATGGTTACTTTGATTTTGGTTCATACCCGATGGAGTATTCGGTTACCTCGTAATGACGCACCAATGGCTCCATTTCGAGCAAATATTGATCGTCTTCGGGGTAATACACCGGGTTTTCCGGGTTTTTGCCGGCAAAAGTGCGTACCGCGTCCATCGAGTCCCATAACGAAACCAACTGGAATTCGCAATGCTCGCCCTGCATGCGCCGTAACACGTAAAAACCGCGGTTGCCGGGGGTTTTCGCATAGTCGCGCAAATCGGTTTCTTCAAGGTACGCTTGATAAGCATCGGCTTTTTCTTTCGGCGTGATGCCTCTCCAGATGCGTGCAATCATGAGTATCCCCTGACTTGGTTTCGTTGATTGGGGCTTAGTGTACTTGCGCGGGCGCAGGATCGTTAGTCCGCTTGGGATGGTGATTAAAATAGCGGAAATTCGGTGCGAATCGGCTTTATAGTGGGCACGGAGCCCGCATGATAGGGTTCTATCGCGGTTATACTTGCAAAATGGAGGGCACTAAGCGATGGGAATCGGAATGATTCTTGCGGTACTTTTCTTAAGCCTAGCGCTCGGTTTGGCCTATGTTGCGTATCACCTGCGCGAGGCCAACGTAAAGCTTACCGTTGCCCACGAGCACGCGCTTGAGGAAATGCAGCGTTTGCAATCCTCGCAGTCGCAAGTCATTCATACCACCAAGCTTGCCTCTTTAGGACAGATGGTTGCCGGCGTGGCGCACGAGATCAACACCCCGCTTGGGTTCCTCAAAAGCAATGTGGAGGTGGTGGGCGATCTTCTCGACGATTACCGCAAATTGGTGCAGCAATACGACGTTGCCGTGCAGTATTGCCAACAACCGGTGGATTTGATGTTCGGCGCCGATAAGGCCAGTTTGGAGAAATTGGTCAAACACGTTGAGGAAGCGCGGCGCAAGCTGTATGAGGCGCGCGCCACGTTGGAAAAAAGCACGCTGCTCAACGAAGCCAAGGAACTGCTCGGTGACGCCAGCGAAGGTCTGGCTCAGTTGGCGAGTTTGGTGCAAAACCTAAAAAGCTTTTCACGCCTGGATCGCGACGGCCTGGATTTGATGGATGTCAACGAAGGCATCGAGAGCACTTTGGCGATCGCCGCGCACCTGTTGCGCGATCGAATCCAAGTGATCAAACGCTTAGGTCCGTTGCCAAAAATCCGTTGCATGCCCTCGCAGATCAATCAGGTTTTCCTTAACCTCATTACCAATGCGGCGCAGGCAATTGAAAACGACGGAACCTTGACCATCGAGAGCCGCGAAACCGCGGGGCATGTTGAGGTCAGCTTTGCCGACACCGGCGTTGGCATGACGGAAGAGGTTCTTCCCAAGATTTTCGACCCATTTTTCACTACCAAAACGGTGGGCGAGGGCACCGGATTGGGGTTATCGATTGTGCACAAAATTGTGAAGGGCCATGGCGGTTCGATCAAAGTGAGAACCCTGCCCGGAACGGGTTCGGTATTCACGATTAGTCTGCCGATAGAGATGGCGGTTTCAGCGGATACGACCAAAGCACTGTTGAGCGCATGATGATGGGTTTGCACAGGAATAAGCAGCGCTTTTTCAGGCTTGCATCATCGGCGCCAGCGCGCCGCGGCCGAGGTGAAGCATGAACGCACCGCGCTTGCGCATTCTGTTGGTCGATGATGAAACGCGGATTTTACGCGCGTTGCGTGCGCTGCTGCGCGAACACGATGTGGTAATGACGTCCGACCCGCGCGAAGCGGTGGCGATGGCGAAAAGCCACGATGCCGATGTCGTTTTATGTGATCAACGCATGCCGTATATGCAAGGCAGCGAGGTATTGCGGGAAATTAAGCTTGCGCATCCGCGCGCCATGCGCATCTTGCTGACCGGTTATTCCGATTTGCAATCGGTGCTCGGTTCCGTCAACGAAAGCGAAGTGTTCCGCTTCGTGCATAAGCCGTGGGACAACGCCGAATTGCGCGAGATCGTGCAGCAAGCGGGCGTTATCGCGCGAGAGGCACCGGTGATTGCCGCCGATCAGCTAAGCTCCAAAGAGTACGACCGTGCCCGCAGTGAAGTGGGTATTTTGGTGATCGAAGACGACGTCGCCGTGCAGCAGCGCTTGCGCGAAATCCTGCAACCGTATTACCAGGTGCGTTTTGCCAACAATGCCGAACGCGCACTGCAAATTCTCGAACAGCACGAAACCGGCGTGGTCATCTCCGAAACCGAGGCCGGCCGCAACGATTTAACCGCGATGTTGAAGGCGCTAAAGCAGTTTCACCCGCACATCATCACCATCGTGATCAGCGAGCGCGCCAATGCGCAGCTGGCGATCGAATTAATCAACGAAGGTCAGGTCTACCGGGTGCTGTTGAAACCGGTGCGGCTGGGTTCGTGCCGGCTCTGTATTGAGGCCGCCCTCGGGCGTTATTGGCAACTGAAGCAAAATCCGCAGGCGGCGCGCCGTTATCTGGTTACCCCTCCCGGTGCCAATAACGATGTCGCGACCCCACCTCCCGGGCTGTCTAGCGCTTTGTTTAATCGTATCCGCTCGTTGCCGGGGCGTTTATTAGGGCTGGCCCGGCCTTAAACTGGCCGCGATTGGGGTATAATGGCCCGTTACCGCGGCCAATGCTTGCGCCCTAAGCCGTGTTTCAGTACAATTCCGCCCCTTTCGTTCTAACGCCCCACCGGGATATTCACCATGAAAACGACGACGATCAGCGCTAAGCCTGAGAGCGTGCAGCGCGACTGGTACATTGTCGATGCCACCGACAAGACGCTTGGCCGTCTGTGCACCGAACTTGCCCGACGCTTGCGCGGCAAACACAAACCCGTTTACACCCCGCACGTTGACACCGGCGATTATCTCGTCGTGGTCAATGCCGAAAAAGTGGCGGTCACCGGCAAGAAGATGGACGACAAGGTCTATCACCACGTTACCGGCTACATCGGCAACATCAAGTCGATCAACCTCAAGGATTTATTGGCGCAACACCCAGAGCGCGTGATTGAAATCGCGGTTAAGGGCATGCTGCCGAAGAACCCGCTGGGGCGCGCGATGTACCGCAAACTCAAGGTGTACAGTGGCGCAAACCACCCGCACACCGCACAACAACCGCAAGTGTTAGACATTTAAGGTCAGGATTACTATGGCAGCAGCACAACCGAACTATGGCACCGGCCGTCGCAAATCGTCCGCCGCGCGCGTGTTTTTGCGCGCAGGCAGCGGCGCCATCATCGTAAACGGCAAACCGCTGGACGAATTCTTCGGCCGCGAAACCTCGCGCATGATCGTGCGTCAGCCGTTACAGCTGACCAACTTGGGTGACAAGTTCGACATCATGGTCACCGTGGAAGGCGGCGGCAACACCGGGCAGGCCGGCGCGATTCGCCTGGGTTTGTCGCGCGCATTGGTCGAATACGACGAAAACCTGAAGAGCCCCCTGCGCCGGGCCGGATTCATGACCCGCGACGCCCGCGAAGTGGAACGTAAAAAGGTCGGCTTGCACAAAGCACGTCGCGCCACCCAGTTCTCCAAGCGCTAATCGTCGAACGGCGACGGATCACCGATCCACCGCTCGCGGTGGTCGAGTGCGAAGTCAGAGATACGATCCATCCAGGATTGGGAGATCGTCCAACGGTAGGGCGAGATGCTACGTTTGCGCGATGCGGAGTAGCGCATCGCGCGTAGCAACGAGCGCCCGACTAGGGATAGTCGGGCAGGCGAGCGCTCCATGGAAGGATCATTGCCGAGATGATTATTGTGCGAACTGGCACGAAGTGCTCGGTACACGGAGGTACAGCGTAACCCAGTCCCATTGCGGCGCTATCGCTGCATTCTGCTCTTCTTCAAATAAACCTGCCGAATGTGATAGGTTGCTGGCTCATTTATGTCCGCCTGCACTTCAAGTTGTCACATTTGGGAGATCGTCCAACGGTAGGACAACGGACTCTGAATCCGTTTATCTAGGTTCGAATCCTAGTCTCCCAGCCATACAAAAAACCCGCCTACATGGCGGGTTTTTTGTATGGCTGGGTATTACTTTCGATCGGTTGCTACGCGCTTAACTTTAGTTTGGTAATCCCATATCCAATGGTAAAATTCGAGCTAATTATTCCAATTGCAAACGCCAGCTCTTGTAAGCCTGGAATTGCAAAATAAACTGAGTGGGGAAATCGCATGTCGTTCGTGATTGAGCGGCGCCGGTTGGCGTCGTATTTTGGCTTGATGTTATTGCTTTTTGGGCTTTGTAGTCTTGCTGGTTTGGGCCGTTGGTCTGCTGTTCTATCGCAAGCATGGGCGACTGGTCATTCTGTATCGCCCGATACGAATCCAGAGCGTATTTTCTTAAACGGTTTCGAAGCGCAGAACACCACCTGCGATCCGATCGACCCCGATACGGATAACGATGGCCTGCTCGATCTGGCTTGCCTCAGCGCCTTCACACCACCGGATCCCGCCTCGATTGCAACGCCGATCAATCCCACGGTTGTGACCAATTTTTTCGACGCGAATCAATTTATTTATTCGGGGATAAGTCCAATCCAGCGTGGTATGGCACCCGGCGTGATTCAAAGCTACCGCGCTGCAGTGCTGCGCGGCAAAGTCGTCGATGCCGAGCAAAATCCATTGCCGGGTGTTTTGGTGCGTGTGTTGAATCACCCGGAGTATGGCTACACCTACACCCGGTCGGATGGCCTTTATGATTTTGTGATCAACGGTGGTGGCGAGATCGTCGTCGATTATCGCAAAGCAAATTATTTGCGCGCGCAACGGCGCACAATATCCCCCTGGCAGGATTGGCAATGGTTGCCACAGACGAGCTTAGTCGTGCTGGACAGTTCAGTGACCACGGTTGCGCTGAATGCCACCAGTAGTTTGCAGATCCATCGCGCCAGTGTGCAAACCGATGCCGCCGGCACACGCCAAGCGACGATTGTATTCCCCGCTGGTACGCAAGCAACGCTGACCACACGCACCGGAGCGGTACAGCCGATCTACTCCATGCAGTTTCGCGCCACCGAATACACCGTTGGCGAGCATGGTCCGGATCGTATGCCGGCCTCATTGCCGCCTTCCAGCGGTTACACCTATGCCATTGAACTCAGTGCCGATGAAGCGATTGCCGCGGATGCACGCGAAGTCACGTTCAATCAACCGATCGCACTGTATTTCGAGAACTACCGGAATTTCCCCGTGGGCGCGCACATCCCAGTGGGGTATTACGATTTCCGCCTAGGTTCCTGGTTACCGTCCGATGACGGGCGCGTGATTCAAATCCTAGGCAACAGCGGTGGCTTTGCTAATTTGGATCTTGATGGCAGTGGCCATGCGGCGGATGCGGCGACCTTGGCGAGTTTCGGCATTTCCGATGCCGAGCGCGCAACATTGGCCATGCTGTATCCCACCGTAGGACAAACCCTATGGCGCTCGACCATGGCGCATTTAACGCCGTGGGATTGCAATGTACCCTATGGTTTACCGCCAGGCTCCGATCCACCCTCACCACCACCCGATGAACCGGATCCTGATGGCGGCAGTGGCCCGGATCCGGATGCACCCGATCCGCACGATCCTGGTCCGCCGCCGCCGGGTGGCGACGATCATCCTTCCACCCCAGGCTCTGGTAGCAACCCGGACCCGGATCCCGATACCGATTGCGGCAGCATCATCGATTGCAATAACGGTCAGCTCGGCGAACTGGTTCCGGTGACGGGCACGCCCTATCAACTGGCATATCGTAGTGGACGCACGCCGGGTGCCAACTTGCAAAGCACCTTGCGTGTGCGTGTGCCGATTACCGGGTCACGAATACCCGCCGGTGTTAGGCGCGTGGTCGCCCATGTCGAGTTCGGTGGCGCCAGCCGCGATCTAACGCTCAATCCGCCGGTCACCAACTACATCGCCAGCTTCGATTGGAATGAGCAGGACAGTTACAACCGCAACTGGCAAGGGCCGCTGCGCGCAACGGTCACCGTCGGCTACGTTTATCAAGCGCAGTATTTCCGCAGTTTGGCCGAGCGCGATCGCAGTTTCGCGAGTTTGTCCGGCTATCCCATGAGCGGAAGCTTAAGCAGCGATGTTGTGGAGATCACCGTCTATAACCGTTGGACCAGCGCCGCAAGTGTGAGCGGTCGGCCGTTACTCACCGGCTTCTGGGATGCGCGCGGCTTAGGCATCGGCGGCTGGTCGATTTCCGATCACCATGTCTTTGATCCGGTCAGCCGCACGATTTATTACGGCGATGGGCGTTTCCGCAAAGTCGGTTCGATCGCTGCGAACGATATCGCCGGAGTTGAACCGTATACGGAAGCGGACTTCAGTTCCGGGCTGGCCGATGTATTGGGCCCCGATGGCAGCATCTATCATTTGCGCCAAGGCGATGGCGAAGGTGGCTACCGCGAAGTGGTGTATCGATTGCGACCGGGGCGTTTGGTTCCCGAGGTGCTCGCGCAAAACTGTCCGCCAAGGCCGAGTTACGATGGCGCTTGCGCGAGCGGTGCAACGCCGCTTTGGAGACAATCGCGACGATTGCTGATCGATGAGCGCGGCTCACTGACCTTGCTGACGAACAGCGGCATTTTTCGCCTGAACGCACCCAGTTTCGTTCCGGTATTGAGCTTCGACCCTCTCGCCTTCGATCAACCCTGCACGATACAACGCGGCAGTTGGCAGTTTGATCAGCGCATCTATTTTGTTTGTGAATCGACGGACGATTACACCTCAAGAATTTACATGCTCTGGCCGAACGGCGCCGTCAGCTTAATGGCCGGCGGTGGCATCCGTACCGACTCCGGTGCTCCGGCAGCGGACACCGCCATCGGCGCGATTGGCCAAATCGCGATCGCGCCGAGCGGAGAAATATACTTTACAGAAGTTTCCACTTCGCGCATTCGCCGCCTTGGTAATGAGGGCATTATTACGACCGTGGCCGGCACCGGCACGCCAGGCTTTGCAGTCGATGGCCGCATGGCCGCCACATCACCGATCGACACGCCAACGGCATTGACCGTCTCCCGAGATGGGCTGGTTTTTTTCGCTGACTCGGGGCGCATTCGTCAAATCAATCGTGCGGGTCAATTGCAAACGCTGCTCGGTGGCGGCACGGATTCGCTTAATCCGCGCGGTACGAATATCGGCCGGCGCGTGGCGATCTACACCAGTTATTTGGCGGTACTGCCCGACGGCAGTTTGCTGTTTGATGGCGGGTCCGGTTTGTTGCGCTGGAATTTAAGCTCGTTCCGCTTCGATGCGGAAGGCGCGAATTTTCGTTTTCCGTCCGAAGACGGACGCGAAGTGTATGTATTCGATTCCCTCGGCCGCCATCTGCAAACCTTAAACGCCTTAACCGGCGCGGCCAAACGATCCTTTTCCTACAACGGTGCCGGCTATCTCACCGCCATTACGGATGGCGACCATAACACCACGCTGATTGCGCGCGATGGCGGCAATACTGCACTCAGTATCACCAGCCCGTACGGCCAGACCACGAATCTGCAACCCGGCACTAACAGCCTGTTAAGCCGTATCACCGCACCGAGCGGCCAACAATGGCAGATGACGTACAAACCGGGTTTTACTGGCTTGCTCGAAAGCTTCACGGCACCCAACAATCAAGCCAGCACGATCACCTGGGATTTAACCGGACGTTTATTGCGCGACACCAATGCCGAAGGCGGATTCAAGGAATTGAGCTATACCCAGTGGGCGGCGCAAATGGCGAGTACGGGTGGGGTTACCAGTGGTATGGGGCGTGCCAGTACCCATTTCATACACCAATACCCCGGCGGCGCCCGCTACAAAAACACGCAACGACCGAATGGCACCACGATTGATAGCGTGATGACCAGTGCCTATGTCGAAAGCCAAGACCATTCCGGAATACTGCAGACCACGCGCCGTTATGATCCAGAGCCGCGCTTTGGTTTGAATGCTCCGATCGTTGCCATAAGCGATACCAAGTTGCCGGATCCGAGTCTGATGGTCCCTGGTCTTCGGCGCCACACGACGTTTTCGCGCGATATCCAACCCACCGTGCCGAACGCCGATTTCGGGCAACTTAACCTGGATGAAACGGTCACCGTGAATGGTTTGGCGACACGGCGCTATTACGATGCCGTTCAACGGCGCTGGACATTCACATCACCCGAAGGCCGTGCGCGCACGCTAACGTTGGATGCACAGGCGCGCCCAACGACGATCAACGTGCCGGGTTTAGCCGCCATCGATTACACCTACGATGCGCGTGGAAGATTAAGCAGCGTCGCCAGCGGCAGCGGCGTAGATCGCCGCGAATGGCAATACGGCTACGATACCCACGGCTATCTCAATTCCATCCAAGATCCGCTGTTGCGCAGCGTCACCTTGACCAACGACGCCGCCGGCCGCCCGACCGCGCAAGTCTTGCCGGACACCCGCACGATCGCGCTGGGCTACGATGCCAACAACAATATCATCTCGATTACGCCACCCGGCCGCAACGCGCACCAATTCAGCTACAACCGCGTTGATCGCGTTACCGGTTATCAACCACCGTTGCTCGGATCAACCGCAACGAACACCGGTTACGTCAACAACACTGACAGCCAGCTCGATCACAGTGACGATGCCGATGGCCGGCGCAGTGCGATCGGCTATGTTGCCGGATCCATGTTGCCGCAAACGCTAACGACACCCGAAGGCACGCGAACATTCAACTACGTCGGCGGCCAGCGCGTTGGCGGAATTCTTACCACCAGCGACGTCAACACCAACTTCACTTGGAACGGCCCGTTACCAGCCACCCAAACCTGGAGCGGCGAAGTCGCCGGTAGCGTGAGTTACGACTACGATAACACCATGGGTTACAGTCATTTTTGGTTATCGAGCATCGGTGTGAATGGCACCGTTATGGGCTCTCTGCCGAGCCACACCGATTACCGATATGACAACGATGGCTTAATGACGCGCGCCACCTGGGTGCCTTACTCCGGCAGCTCCGTCGTATTGGATCTCACGCGCAACCTCAGCAATGGCTTATTAACCGGAACGGCTTTAGGCAGCGTTACCGACACGTGGGGATACAACGCATTTGCCGAACCCACGGATTACAGTGCCACTGCCGCCGGTACCGCGGTGTATTCGGCAAACCATGTGCGCGACAAGCTGGGACGGATTACCCAGACCACCGAAACGATTGGCGGCGTATCGCACGTCATCGCCTACGGTTACGATTTGGCCGGGCGTTTGCACACGGTTACACGTGACGGCATACAAACGGCCAATTACGAATACGACAGCAATTCGAATCGCGCAAGTTTAACGACGCCGAGCGGCACAAAATCCGGTACATACGATGCACAAGATCGAATGACGGCTTATGGTGGTGATACCTACACCTACAACAATTCAGGACAATTGACGGGTCGCACCACCACCGCAACCGGTGCGCACACTACCTATCAATACGACACCTTAGGCAATCTGCGTCATGTCACATTGCCAAATGGCACCAATATCGATTACGTAATCGACGCTATGAATCGCCGCGTCGGTAAAAAGGTCAACGGTACGCTCGTGCAGGGATTTTTGTATCTAAACCAATTGAAACCGGTTGCCGAGTTGGATGGCAGCGGCAACGTGGTGAGCGCGTTTGTCTATGCGGAGCGATCGAATAGCCCAAGTTACATGATACGTGGTGGACATACGTATCGTGTTGTTGCAGATCATCTGGGGTCGCCACGGTTGGTTGTCGATGTGGGTGATGGTAGCGTTGAGCAAAGAATGGATTACGATGAGTTTGGTAATGTGCTTACCGATACCAATCCTGGGTTCCAACCGTTTGGGTTTGCTGGTGGGCTTTATGATCGCGACATCAATTTGGTTCGATTCGGGGGGCGGGATTACGATCCGATAACGGGAAGGTGGGCAGCGAAGGATTCTGCTCTTTTCGCAGGAAAGCAGCTTAATTTTTATATTTATAGTAAAAATAACTCTATAAACTATCGAGACCCCACAGGGTTTGATGCGATTTACATCAATTATGATTATTACCCGGTCGATACGAACCTTGGGTTTCATGCACCGCTAGGGCATGGAGGAATGATATCTGTTAACCCGGAAAATGGAGAAACTCGTTATTATGAGTTTGGGCGATACAACCATAATGCGGATGGCGAAGTACATCGCCGTTTTGTACCAAACGTAGAGATCGGGGATGACGGAGTTCCAGCTCAGCGATCGTTAGACAAGCTCTACGATTTCTTGTCAAAAAATTACGGGAAAGATAGCCACGTTTCTCCAGAATACTTTCCAGATACAGATTTTGAAGCGGCAAACGGGTTCGCGGAGCATTTTATGCGCAATCATCCTCCCTATGATTTATGGAACAACAATTGTAAAACTTTTGGGATGTCAGCAGCGACAGCCTGCAAAGAAGGAGCTAAGACATGTCCGTACAAGTAGTTAACTACCGCCGTCCTATTTATTTGATCGGTGCATTAGTAATTTCACTCTTATTAAACGGGTTGCAGTTTTATAAGCTGCTCGACGTTGGAATTACGACCACATATCAAAGCGTATCAATTGATACTTTAAGGATACAGCGTGATGTTGCAATAGCTGTTTGTAATGCTGCTTTAATCAACTCACAGCGATCTTCCATTATCGAAGCGGCAAGTGCTATTAGCAGCAATATTGTCGAGCTACCAAAAGAGCAAACAACAGCAGTGGGGGAAGTCGGGTTAAAATTTAATAATGAGAAGTTGGTGCAGCTATTCACATATAAATAAAATACGGCAAGGGCGTAGGTTGGGGTTCGCACCTCGTCCCATCCTACCGAGCTACTCGAATATATATGTTGGTGACGACGATAAGCAAGGCAATGCTTTCATTATACTTAATTAGGGGGGCGAATGCCGACAACACACCAACTTCCGGTCAAACAGTTATTTTTGGACGTTCGCAACTTTCGAACTGTTCCTCAACCGGATGAAACCGCTGCGATACATGCCCTGATGGCGATCGATACGGATTGGTTTTGGGCGTTAATGGATAGTTTGTTAGATACGGGATACCTACCTACCGAAAATATAATCATCCTCCAATCGGGCAAAAAGCAGCGCGTAGGCTGGGCTGATAAGCCCAGCTCTCCCGCGGCGTTCACATATACATTTGCTTAGATCAATTTGCTGGGCTTATCAGCCCAGCCTACGCGCTGAAATGGCAATGTCGCAAGATGCAGACGCCTCAGATTTCATTTCTGATATTTTTGGGGTTAGCGAACTTGGCGCAGATGACACCTATCCAGATCCGGATACTGACAGTGAATAGCGAAAAATTATTTTTCCCAGAAAACCCTTTAGAAATATCAGATTTTTCTGCATTGAATGATTTGTGGGAGAAAGGAAAGTATAACGAGATTCATTTTCCATCGCAGCTTTCATTAGAAAATATCAAACTGTATTACGAATATCTGATCGAAAGAAAAACTCTTAATTTGGCAGTAGCACTTTTATCAGAGCTCGCTGAGCAAAAAAACTTATCGCGTTATTTAGCTAAAGAAATATTTTTCACTGGGGACGTTGCTTCGCAATGCGCGATTTGTATGCGTTCGGATTTGCCCGATGAAATATTGAGCGAATGTCTTAAATCGAACGATGCAAGAGTTTTGAGCGCATTGATTTTCAATACAAAAGTGAGCATAGATATGTGCCGGAAGCTGTACGAAAATACTGAAGATGAAGCTTTACTTCGAGCTTTAAATAGAGCGATAAAAGTGAAGCAATCTTCTTAATTTTTTAGCGCGTAGGCTGCGCTGATAAGCCCAGAAAATTGATCTAAGCAAATGTATATGTGAACGTCGCGGGAGAGCTGCGCTTACCAATCCAGCCTACGTGCTTATTTTTTTGGTAAGTGTAAGTGTTAAATTGACACGCTTGATGGGAAAACTTCTCTGCGAGGACAGGGGAATGGATGATTTATTGACCTTTGAACTTGGTAAAGATGGTGGTGAGTTATTTATCCACGGGGATCCGAAAGGGCTTCGACGCCTATCAGAACTTCTCCAGAATTTGGCGGTAGCCGCAGAAGCGGGACATTTCCCGCATGAGCATATGTTTACTTCGGAATGGGGAGGATGTGAGCTTTCTTCCGAGGTGCAGGAAAAGGGCCATTCTGGTCTGCATCACGTAAAAATTTATGGTTGGCCTGATGCAAGAGGAGCAATGCCTTATTCTGAAAGCACAAGTAGCACGTAAGTGGGGCTGATAAGCCCGGCAATTTGATCTAAACAAATGTATATGTAAGTGTTGTGGGGCAGGGCTTCCCAGCCCAGTCGGATAGAAAGCCATGCAGTGAGGAAAATGTGACGTACACATGCTTGCAATTAATCGCTAGTGATCATCCATCATGATTGTGCGACCTCTTACTAAGGGAAAATGGTTCGCTATCTGCGGAATCGCAATTGTTGCGGCATTGTATTTTCTTATGTGGACAATTCAAACGATATGGTCCTGCCACCAACCGGGCTTATTTGACGGGTCATGGCGCAACGCCCTTCGGGTGTTGCGCCCTACCTTGGTCGACTCCCTGTGGAACACGATGCAGATTTCAAAACATGGAAATGACGATATTGTCTTCGATGATTCTTAGCTTGGGTTTCGCTAGATTCGGGAATTCCGCGGTATATCCGTTATAGCTAAATGCTTGGCTTCGGATTGTTCGTCCTGCGTAATCGTAACTGACTTCGCAAATCGGATCCCAATAACCTCCTAACCATTGTTTCTTTCCATCTTCACTGACGGCGCGATACTCGACAGCCGGTTTCTCTTGCAGAATACATCCCCATCGAGTGCTTATGCCCCAATACACATAAGCATCCAGTTCGGGCACATAAGCATCTTGAGCAGCGTTCCAAACCTTTGCATCTAATTGCGTAATACTTTTACGCTGTGCCGCGTCGGGACGCAGCATAAACACGTTGCGATCATTTACTCGCAAGGTAATAAGTGTGCCGGATTCAAGTTTCGGAATCGGCATTACAAATTCCGCGTTACTTTTTGCCTTGGTCGACGGGGCAAGCGAGGACAGGAATAAGAACCCCACAGCCATGATACTGATACCAATCAGGGCAGTGGTCATGAGCCATAACGCGATTTTTTTGCTCATAAGAAGGCGATAAGTGTGTTGGAGCGCGTCGGTTGGGGTGAGCCCTTCGTCAAGTTCAGGACAGGCTTGCGAACCCCAACCTGCCGGGCCGGGTGAGGTTGCAAGACATTACTGATTTAACCCATATTTAAGCCGCTTAATTGGGTAGGATGATACTATTCATCGTAAGGCGTTTTGTGAAAAACAGCGGTCTTTTTCTCTGCGGGGGAAACTATGGCCAGGCGAAGGATGGGGTTGAACGCGTTGCTGGTTTTGGGTTTGCTCGGTTTCGGTTCCTGCCTAAAAGCGCAAGAAACCTGGATACCCTCCGGTCCCGCATCGCTGATGTCATCGGTGGCGTATGGCCAAATCAGCGGGGCCGATCTTTTTGTCGCGGTGGGATCCAACAGCCCCTGGGCGGTCAGCAATCCCAGTAAGGCGGCGATCTTAACCTCGGCGGACGGCGTCTCGTGGACCAATCGAGCGCAGGCATTGGGCAGCGTTAGCCAATTGAATAAAGTGGTATACGCGGCCGGCCATTTCGTGGTCGTTGGAGGGTCATCGACCACCGACGGCGTGATCCTCTATTCGACAGACGGCGTTGATTGGCACACGGCGAACGGTTTGCCGGGATCATTTGAGGGCTTGGCCACGGTATGCCGTGGTAGCGTGAACGGCACCGGGGTATTTGTGGCTGCCGGGGGCGCGACCGTCGCCACCTCCACGGACGGTGAAAATTGGACGGTAACGCCGGAGGCTTTGCGTAGTCTCTACAGTCATCCCTATTACAACGAATACGTGCTCGATATCGTTTACGCGAGCGTAACCGGGCACGACATGTTCGTTGCCGTCGGTGGTAGGTCGGGACAAGACGGTTTTGCCTTGTTCGCGCATGATTTGGCCGATGTCGCCGCGTTGCGCAACGCGGCGTCCTGGGGCGCTGAATACAATTTATCCAATCAAATCATTACGGGCGTCGCTTACGGTCCCGGCAAATTTGTCGCGACCGGGTATCCGGTGAGCGGAAGTTCGGATCCCAGTGATGTCTACAGCCGGATTTGGACGGTCACCGACAGCGATCTTTTGACCAACGGCAGCAGCGCTACTTGGACGCGGCAAAACTCGGTGACCAATAGCTTGAGCGATGTCATTTATGCCAACAGCCAATTTACCGCGGTCGGCGGGATACTGGGCGGCAGTGTGGTATTGACCTCTCCCGATGCAACCACTTGGACGCCGCAAACGTTGCCAACGGTAGCGCTTAACGGCGGGCTCAGCGAAATTGCCTACGGTGCGGTCGGCGGTAGCGGCTTGTACGTCACCGCCGGTTTCAACGGCCCGGCGATTATGACCTCGCCGAATAGCAGCACTTGGACCGTGCGGCGCTCATCGACCACGACCACCTTCAACGGCGTGGCCTACGGCAATAATAAATTCGTGGCGGTCGGTGACGGCTTGGAAATTTTTACTTCGAGCGACGGCGAGATTTGGGACGCCCATACCCCGGTTGCGGCTTCCACCCAGCAATTTTTCGGCGTGGCTTACGGAGCCGCGAGCGGCGGTAATCTGTATGTTGCGGTCGGCGGACAATTGCCGGCGATGGGGATGAGCGATGCTCCCGGGTTGTTATGGACCTCCAGCGATGGCGTCACGTGGACCGATCGTACTTCTGCATTGCCTTCCAATGCGCATATCCTCAACGGCATTGCCTACGGTAACGGTTTGTTCGCAGCGGTCGGTAAAGCGGGCGTGATCTACACCTCAAGCGACGGCACGACTTGGACTTTACCCGTCAATGACGACTATTCAACTTATCACTACGATCTTTCCAGCGTCAGTTACGGCCCGGGCGCCACGATAGCGTCGGGACTGGTTGCCCCCGGTTTTGTCGCCGCCGGGAAAAATCGCATTATCGTCGTTTCCAACTTGGCGGGCACGCAGTGGGGCACAGCGCAATTTACTTCACCGAGCTCGTTTGATCTTACCGGCATCATCAACGGCCGCGGTATTTTCGTCGAAGTGGGGTACGGCGTGATCGTCAGCCCTTACACCATTACCTATACAACACCGGCATCACCTCGTCTTTTCCGTTTCTTACCGGCATCAGTTTCGGCAGCGATCAATTTGTGACGGTAGGTTGGACCGGGGACATCTTCCGCTACCGCAATGGCGACGGTTGGTCGCAGATGGTATCGGGCACGACCACATCGATGAACGGCATCGCGTACGGCAACAGTACGTTTATTGCCGTTGGCGATACCGGACTAATCCTGCGCAGTGCCGCCAATACGATTTTTAAAGAGGATTTCGAAGGCGAATATACACCGTAAGATGTGCGGTCTTGCTTGTAAGTCGCATAGTCGCGTGGGTTGGGGTTCGCAGGCCTGTCCTGAGCTTGACGAAGGGCTCACCTTACCGAATTTAAATTTTTCGGCAAATCGACCGCGTTTCCATCTTCGTGGCAGGAAAGTACGACGCTGGCGGTTACCGAGAAGCTGCTGGCTTCGGCGGCGGCCACGGTGCCTTGGAAGATATAGACCAGGCGCGTAGGTTGGGGTGAGCCCTTCGTCAAGCTCAGGACAGGCCTGCGAACCCCAACGTCATCGAATCCAAAATGCGGGCGTGACATAAGATTCGTCTTATTCATCCACACCACAAACCGCAGCGTGGATGATTTTTATACCTTTAGCTTATGGATCCTCGAAGCTATTGGTATAAACATGCACCACCGCGGTGTCGTTGCCAACGGCAGGTGTTCCGTCACCGCCGCCTGCAACATTCGCCGAGTTGGTTGCCTCATCGGTGATCGGATCGGGCGCGCTGTTGTCGACGTCGGCAATCAATACGATATCCGGGTAACTCGCGCCATTGAGCAGTACATCGGCGCGTGTGCAGAAAGGCGCGGTGGGATCGGTTGCGGAATCGCAAGTCCAGCCCATGCCGTTTACCGAAGTTGCAGTCAATCCGGTTGGGAGCGTATCGGTGACAGTCACCGTGCTACCGTCCGTGAAGCCACCGGTATTGGTTACCGTTAAGGTATACGCGCCGCCAGCGGTACCTAACATCACGGTACCAACATGAGTGATGGTGACGGTGAGGTTCTGTGGAGCGGGGGTGATGCTCGGCGATGGCACCGAATCCGAACCCGTGCCTGCGCCATTGATGGTAGCGACTTTGAACGTATACGCCGTGGCGTTGCTTAATCCGGTGACGCTGCATGTGGTTGACGTGGATGTGGGTGCGGCGCTCGCGCAGGTTCCTGCGCTGACGGAGGAGTAACTCATACCGTCGGTCGATTGTGTCAGCGCATATCCGGTGATGGTTGAACCGCCGTTACTGGATGGCGCGGTCCAAGACAAGATCACTTGCGTATTACCGATTAAGCCGGAAACACCGAGCGGTGGATCCGCTGTGGTCGCCGGCGTCACGCTACTCGAAGCGGTGGAAGCAGCTCCGGTACCGACACCATTAATTGTTGCGACTTTGAACGTGTAGGCGCTGCCATTGGTCAACCCGGTCACTGTACACGTGGTCGATGTGGATGTGGGCGCCAAGCTTGCGCAGCTACCCGCCGCGACAGCGGTATAACTCATGCCATCGGTCGATTGCGTCACGGCATAACCGATAATGCCGGAACCGCCATCCATGGTTGGTGCTACCCACGATAAGGATACTTGTGTGTTGCCGCTGCTACCGGCTACACCGGTTGGTGCATCGGCGGTGGTTGCCGGCGTTACGCTGCTTGAAGCGGTGGAAGCGGTACCCGTACCTGCGCTATTAATCGCCGCTACTTTAAAGGTATAAGCGGTTCCGTTGGTCAGTCCGGTAACCGTGCATGAGGTTGAGTTTGAAGTGGGGGCTGAGCTTGCGCAAGTTCCAGCACTTACTGCGGTGTAACTCATGCTATCGGTCGATTGCGTGACAGAATATCCGGCAATTGCTGCACCGCCAGTACTGGCCGGTGCCGTCCACGATAAGCTGACCTGCGCATTGCCACCGGTTCCCGCCACGCTGGTTGGTACGCCTGGAACCACGGCGGCAACCGTAAAGGATTGGCTTACCTGAGTTGCGGCGGCATAGGTGCTGTTACCAGCCTGATCGGCGTTAATCGTGCAGGTGCCGACGCTGAGAAAAGTCAGCGCGCCACCCGCGGTGATAGTGCACACGCCGGTGGTTGATGAAGTGAATGTCACGGTTAAGCTGGAATCGGACGATGCCGATAGCGTGGGTGCGGTACCATAATTTTGTGTGCCGGGGTTGTTGAACGTAATCGTCTGTGGGCACAAACTGGTGGTGAAGCTGGCATCGCCACCGTTGGTTGTGCCTGCGCTGTTCAGCCCCTTGACCCGGAAGTGATACGTCGTATGGCAGGTGAGACCGGTTAAAGCTCTCGAAACCGCCGTAGCACCCGATCCCGCTGTCACCGTTCCACCGGTGGTCGCGCCGACATTGGTGCCATAGCCGGTGTTCAATCCATAATCGAAAGTGACGGTGGTCGTGGCGCCATTGTCGTTAACCGTACCGTTTAGGGTGGCGCCGGTTGCGCTGATGCCGGAAGCGGATCCGGTGGTGGCCGTGGATGGGATCGCCAATACGGTGACAGTAACGGTGCCACAGTTGGTGGTTCCAGGTTCGCCGCAGACCCCAAAGGTTTGTATGCCGGTGAAGTTCGCTGCCGGCGTGTAGTTGATGCGGTCATCGCTGGCGGTGGATTGGGTCGTGTAGGTTGCGCCGTTGTTGGGGCTTGGAACATAGAACCCACCCAAGCTTGGCGTTTGAACACCGGGCGAAATGCCGCTGAACCCCGGATCGCAATTGGCTAAATCGGTGGAATTAAAAATGTAGAGGTTGTTGGATGTGTTGGCGTTGACCGAAAAGGCGATGTTGCATGTGGGCAGGGCCCAAGCGCTGATCGGTGCGAAAAGGAGCAGCCCGGTTACGAGGGTGAAGACGCCAAGCCATGGTCGCGAAACAGACCTTTCGGGGAATAGGCGAATACGTACGGCCAAAGATACTGCACACACCATATTGCGTCCTCCGCGCCAGGATTTTATCGCTGATGTTCCAGATTTAAGACGGACAATACGCCATTTGTATAAGTGTATCCAGTATAACCTCAACTTGCCCTTTATAAGAGGTTTCGCTATCTGGATTTCCTCGACTCCTACTTTATGCCTGCGACAAGCTTGTTCGAGGCTTGGTGCAGTCCATCAAGAATGCATACGATAAGACGCAGAAATACTCAAAAACCTACGTAATGGAGGTTTTGTTGTTGCTATCGTCGGGATTCCAAAACTGCAAACTATTGTGAGAAATGGCGATAAATGCCTGGCCGAACCGCCAATGAGGCGTATTTTTAGGTAGATTGGCGGTTTCGGGGATGGCCAACAAGGCCGGTTGCTGTTAGCGGTGCTGTCTTGGCCATGGGGTATTTTAAAATCGGCGCATTATGTTTGCTTCACGCATTCGTTTCTGGGTATGGGTTTGGATTCTCTGTTGCAGCGGGTACGTCGCGCCTGCGTTGGGCGCTAGCATTAGTAGCGCCGATAGCGAAGGCATGCTGTGGAGCCATGGCGCGGCTGTAGATCTTCAGACACCGCGCCCCCTGCATCCGAGTTATCAACCTCGATCTCACTTCAACTCCCGCCGCCAAGGCGATGTCCCGGTTATGGCAACATCGTCCAAGATTGAGCGGCAGGCATTGCCGCGCACCTGGTCGCGCGAGGAGGAGTGGGAAGACATAGACGAGTTGCAAGAGCATTACGATCGAGAACGTGAGCTTGATCCCGATCAACGCCAAACCCTCTATCGCAAAGTGCTTGCGGCAGTTCCGCATACGTTGAGTATCGGCTATCCCGCATGGCAGCCAGTCGGTGGTGGTATTTACCCCGATGCCCTAAGCGCGGCTTACGCCATGAGTGGGCGTGTCAGCGCTGCGCAATACGCCTACGATGAAGCGCAAGCGATGACGGTGTTATGGGCGGCCGGGGCCGGAGGCGGGTTGTGGAAGGCGCAACGAATTGGCTCGTCCGAAAGTTGGGTTCCGGTCAGCAGTACGTTACCCGATCCGACCGTCGGCGCTTTCCTCGTCGATCGAACCGATTCTCGGCATTTATTGATTGGCACGGGTAACCAAGGGCGTTCGGTAGGTAGCGGTCTGTACCGCTCGCTCAATGCCGGTGCGGATTGGGCGCCGATGGCGATGACGCCGACGCCGAGTGCTTTTTATAAAATTTTACAAGACCGCAACAATGCCGGGGTGATATTGGCCGCGACCGACCGCGGCCTTTATCGCAGCGAGACCAATGGGTTGACGTGGGCGCAGATTTATTCCGGCGATGTAACGGACCTGGCGCAAGACCCACAAACGTTTCAGTTTTGGTACGCAGCGGCGCGCGGGGTTGGGGTATTGGAGTCCAATAATTATGGCGCTGCATTTCACCCCATCGCCGGCGATGGTGGGCTCGGTGAGGGATTAAGCGCTCCGATCGGCCGTATGGCATTGGCCGTTTGCGAAAGCGCGCCCAATTACGTCTATGCCATTGTCGGTAATGATTTGAACCAGCTGGGTGGCGTGTACCGCTCGGCGGATTATGGCTATCACTGGACGCCCATTCGTAGTGAGGATCACATCAGTTTAAGTGCGGCTTCGCATGTCATGGCCATTGCCGTGCATCCGGATAACCCCGATCGCGTGGCCATAGGCATCTACGCGGCCGAGTGGAGCAACGACGCGACGTCGCGCACGCCGAGTTGGAGTCAACTGGACGGCGGGCATTCGGACTACACCTCGCTGATGTTCGTGCCAGCGGCAGTATCCCCAGGCACAACCACCCTAATCGCCACCAACGATGGCGGAATTTTCCTGGTGGATTACATGAGCGGTCACCTTGATGACCGGATGAACACCGCGGGGCTTAATATTGAAGAGCAACCCGAGCGCGCCGCTGGTATGTCCGGTAGCCGCAGCGAGCCGAATGTTCTGCTCGCGGGCCTGCAGGACAATGGCATTGTGCAAATTGATCGAGTGGCAGCACAGCCGGTATTTGCGCGTTTTCCCAATGTGGACGGCGGTCAAACCAGCATCTCGCCGGACGACGCCGATCAACTCTATTTCAGCATAGGGACGCCTTATACCCGAATTTACTCTCCCGATCGCGGCGCCAGTTGGACTGCGCTTTTTGATGCCACCAACGAAGAGGCGCCGCCCCTGGTGGTTGATCCGCGTCCAGGTTTGGCCGCTCCTAAGCTGTTCACGTATTTCACGGCGTCCTCGGCGAGCGTTTATGCGCGCGAGAATCTCAATAGAACGCCCCTGTCAACAAATGAAGCACTCACCATCACGGTAAATTTAAGCACGATAACGGTGCAGCTATATGCGGGAGATAATACCGTCACCGCCGTGAATCGCATCCGCACCGCATTGAATAGCGCGGGTTTGGACAGCGCCGTCCATGTCGATCCGGGTGCGGGTTATTTTGGCATTGGTGGGTATGAGCGCGGTGGCGATCAAAGTATTCGTGTGGTATCAAACCTAAGTGCCGGGCCAGGAACAACCGGTTTTGGCACCACGGGTCTTTCCTCAATGGGCCGATTTGGTGGGCTTTGGTATAAACCCGCCGCCACCACCGCGATGGATTGGTTACCGGTAGGCGTTGACGGGGCATTGGCGCGCGAAGTGAGCGCGCATACCTTTGTTGAAAAAGCCACTAATCCTTTTTACGACGTGTTGTACGTAACGGGTATTGATGGGGATTTGCTGGTATACGATTCTCAATACGCAGGTCCTATCGGGGCAATGCTGGGGCATGAGATACGAACCCCCGCATTAGCTACACGAACTTCGATGGTGGACGATGCCCGCGTGTATGCCGATCGTTCCACACGACAGTGGGATACGGTGTACTTCAGCACCGGCGCACGCCGGCCGTCGCAGGCGTTTTTGAGCCTTGACCGCGGCGTAAGTTGGAGCGACGTCACGGGAAATTTGCCCGAATTGGCGCCCGATGCCGACTACAACCAACTGGTTGCCAACCCCAACCGATTGGATGAGTTGTTCTTGGCGACTTCGCTCGGTGTGTTCTATAGCGGCGATCGCGGTCTTACTTGGGAGCCGTTCAATCAAGGCCTACCGGCGATAACCCGTGTACAAAGTCTGGTCCTGCAATCCGACAACACGGCCGAACCGAGGCTTTATATTGGAACGAAAGGGCAAGGCTTTTGGTCGCGCTCGATATCTGACGTACTATTTGCAAATGGCTACGAATAGCACATAGAAACTCCGAACCGCGGTAAACTTAAGCCTCATCGGGGTTAATTGGGGATGAGCATGGGTGTTGACGTCGGGGAGTTGGCCAAATTTTATCCACTCGATTCATTGCGCCCGGAAAATTTGGAGCAGTTGGCGCGCGAGGGCATTGCCGAATATATTGGCGAAGGGGTGGTTTTATTCAACGCCGGTGACGTTGACGAATACACGCTGTTCATGTCGCAAGGCTGTGTGCACGGCGTGTATCCCGACGGTAAAACCAAGGACATCGACGCCAGTACGTTGCAGGGGCGTTACCCATTGGGCGATCTGCAGCCGCGCCGCTTCACGGCTACCGTCAGCTCGCGCAGCGCCAGCATTATCAAGATCGACCGGCGCTATATGGAGAAAATCCAGACCTGGGACCAGCTCTCGCGCGCCGAGAATTTCCGTTATTACGATACCTCCCCCGATGCGAATCGCTGGGTGTTCCGCTTATTGCAATCGCGCTCCATGCTGAAATTGCCGACCGGCAATATCGAGCGCATGTTCCAGCGGTTCGAAGAAATTGAAGTGAAAGCCGAAACCGTGGTCATTCGTGAAGGCGAAACCGGCGATTATTTCTACGTGATCAAGGATGGCGCGGCTTCGGTGTCGAAAAACCAAGGGACCGGGGACGCGGTTGTGGCTTATCTGGTGCGCGGAGATTCGTTTGGCGAAGACGCTTTATTGGCCAACACGCCGCGCAACGCGACGGTGACGATGTTAAAAGACGGCAAGCTGATGCGGTTGTCAAAGCAGTCCTTTGATGAGGTGATGAAGCCGCCGGTGGTGGAGTGGGCGACACCGGATCAGGCCTCGAGCTTGATGCGTCAAGGGGCTTTGGTTTTGGATGTGCGCATGCCGCAAGAGCACCAGCAACGCGCCATCAAAGGCGCAGTGAACGTTCCATTGTATACGTTGCGTGAGACGGCCGCGAATTTCGACAAATCGAAAAAATTCGTGGTGTATTGCAACACCGGAGAGCGCAGTGCCGCGGCGGCGTTTATTTTGAGCAAGCTCGGGTTTGATGCCACCGCCCTGCGGGGAGGGTTATCCGGGATGATGCGCACGGTGGAGAAAAAAACCTAGCAACTGGACTGTGTTACGGGTTTTAAGCGTGCGCTCCTTCCCCCTTGATGGGGGAGTTAAGTAAGAGGCTTAGAATATTTCCCCTCCCCCAACAATCACCACATCCGCTTTGCGTTTGGCGAATAATCCCACGCACACGACGCCGGTGATCTGGCTTAATTGGGCTTCGAGATTTACCGGGTCGGTAATTTGCCAATTGTGGACATCGAGTATCCAGTTGCCGTTATCGGTAACGAAATCATCGCGCCAAATCGGGGTGCCGCCGCGCTTGGCGATCTCGCGCGCGACATAGCTGCGTGCCATGGGAATGACCTCGATCGGCAGTGGAAATTTGCCAAGCACCTTTACCTTCTTGCTAGCATCGATCATGCATACAAACCGGCGCGAAGCCGCAGCAATGATTTTTTCGCGCGTTAGCGCGCCGCCGCCGCCCTTAATCAAATGTTTTCCGGGATCGCACTCATCCGCGCCATCAACATACAAGGGAAGCTCGCCCGCTTGGTTGAGATCGATAACGCGAATACCGCGCTCCTGCAGTAGCACGGTGCTTTTCTGCGAGCTTGATACGGCAGCGTCAATACGATGACGCATGCGGCCGAGCTCGTCGATAAAATACGCAACGGTTGAGCCCGTACCAACTCCGATGATGCTGCCATCTTCGATATAACTGGCCGCTTTTTCGGCGGCTAAACGTTTTTGTTCTTCAAGGTTCATGGCAGCCTTTCGGGTTGTAACTGGGCGATAAAGAATCAATTACTCGAGAGTGAGGATAAATTTCCATTGCGCTGGCGTCACTGGCAACACCGACAAACGGTTACCGCGCTGCATCAATGAAAAACCTTCCAGCTCCGAGTGGGTTTTAAGCTCGGTCAGTGTGATAACGCGTTTCAGTTTGCGCTTGAATTCGATGTCGACGAGAAACCAGCGCGGATTATCCTTGGCACTGGTTGGATCGAAATAATCGCTGCCGGGATCGAATTGGGTTGGATCGGGGTAGCTTGGTGACGCCACCGTTGCCAATCCTGCAATGCCGGGCTCAGCGCAACTGGAGTGGTAAAAAAAAACCGAATCGCCCACGCGCATGCCATCGCGCATGTGATTGCGCGCTTGATAATTGCGCACGCCAGTCCAAGGTTCGCAGCGCCGGCGTTTGAGATCGTCGATCGAGAATTCGTCCGGTTCGGATTTCATCAGCCAGTGGTTCATACGACCGTGTTTAGCGCGCGCTGCATTCGATCAACTCCTGCTCGGTGGCAATAAAATCCAAGGGAATATCCCAGTGCGCCCGCGGCAAATCGGGCAGCTCTTGAAAACTGTAGCCGATGCCCACCAACAACGGTTTGCTGGGGCGAGTTAGTTGCGCGAGAAACGCGAAGCTGCGATCGTAATAGCCACCCCCCGTACCCAAACGGTGGCCGTGGCGATCGAAAGCCAGCAGCGGCAACAGCACCAGATCCAGCGTATCCGGTGCGACATCGAAAGCCGCGGCGGCCGGTTCCGGGATGCCGTAACGATTGGGTTCAAGCGCCGCACCCAGTTTCCAGGGCGCGAAGCGCAGTTCTCCCCGGTTGTTGGTTAAGCGCGGCAGATAATAGTGTTGCTCCCGCGCGAGCAAACGCGCAACCGCCGAGTGCAGCGACAGTTCACCGGCCGTGGCCCAATAACCGGCAATGTTCTCGCTTACCAAAAATTCGGGCAATTGCTCCAACGTGTTAAGCAGCTGCTCGGCCGCCACGATGCGCTGACCGGCCGGAAGCCTTTGGCGACGCGCGCGCAACTCGGCCCGCAATTGTTGGCGCTTAGTCGTTTCGGTCACGGGATGAAAAAATTAAACAATGGAGTAGTGTTCTCCGCCGTGCCGGTACGCATCACACGACCTTGATCCAAAGGGATCAGGTGGGAAAGCTCGCCTGTCTTAAGGCTTTCCGCCTATAGCGGACTTGCACACAGACACTAACAGCACTGCTCTCCCTGGGTCGTATGTAGGAACAAGGCAATATGTATGATTGCGTTATCGCACACGGCAGAGGACACCGGAGTCATTTTACGGAGCGACCCAACGCCCCATCAAGCTTTAATTTCAAGACCTGCATATGCTGTGCCAAAAGATTGGTGTCGGTTTCCCGATTTTGTTTTAGCTGCAACAGCTCGTGGGCGACGTTTAATCCGGCCATGACCGCGATTCGATCAAGCCCGGCCGAGCGGCTGGTGTTACGGATTTCGCGCATTTTGCCGTCGATGTACGCGGCAGCGGCAATCAGGCTTAAGCGCTCTTCTTCGGTGCAAGCCACCAAATATTCACGGTCGAGTATGGTGACGGTAACCGGCGTGGCGTCGCTCATCCGCTTTGCTCCATCGTCTTTAGGCGGCCGATCATGGCTTCCACTCGGGAACGGGCTTGTTCGTTTTTCGCCAGAAGGTTGGCGCGCTCGGTGGTCAATTGCTCTTGGCTCAAACGCAAGCTGCGGTTTTCTTCGGCCAAACGCGCGCACAGCTCCAGCAAGCGATCCAAGCGTGCATGGATGTCGTGTAAATCGGTTAACGTGCTGTTCGATTCCGCCATGAGCAGACTATAGGCATCGGGTTAAGCCGGGTCAACGCGCATTCACTTAAATAAAAGCCGATCGCGCGAAAACGGCAGGAAAATCACAAAGTTTTTCCATTGTTAGGCGGCAAACGCATCGCGGGTGAGGTTTTCCGGTGTGGTTTCGGTACACACCACATCGTCTTCAATGCGCACGCCGCCGAATTTGCGGAAGGCGTCCACCTTGTCCCAGGCAATCTCATTGGCATGCGGGCCTTGTTTTAGCTGCGCCAACAGCATATCGATGAAATACAAGCCAGGCTCAATGGTCATCACCTGCCGCGGTTCAATGCTGCGGGTTAAGCGCAAATACGGATGGGTGTGCGGTTTTGCGATGGTATCGCCGGCGCTGTTCTTCTGAAAAGCGCCGACGTCATGAACCTGCAAGCCGATGTAATGACCAAGGCCGTGCGGAAAAAATACCGACGAGACGCCCGATTCAACGGCGCTTTCAGCGCTCATGCGGATAAATTGGTGCTCGCGCAGGATGTTGGCCAGCACGTGGTGCGCATGAATATGGAGCTCAGGGTAATTTTGACCGGTGCGCACCTTGGCGACAAACGACAATTGCGCGGCATTGACCGCGTCGATCAGCTCTTGAAATTCCGGTGCGTCAGCGGCGGCATAGGTGCGCGTGATATCGCACGCATAGCCGTGAAAATTAGCACCGGCATCAATTAGGAACGAATGAATATGCGCCGGCGCCACGCGCTGCAGATTGGTGTAATGCAAGACCGCGCCATGGGCGTTCAATGCAATGATGTTGCTATACGGCAATTCGTTCTCGGTTTGATGCACGGACGAAAGATAGGCCATATGAATGCCGTACTCGGATTCGCCGTGACGAAACGCGGCTTCCGCGGCGCGGTGCGCACGTGCGCCCAGTTTGCTGGCAACACGCATCATCGCCAGCTCGTAATCGGTTTTCCATGCGCGCTGATAATGCAAATAATTGAGCACGGCCGGGGGATTATTCGGCGTATAGCCATCGATTGCCGCGCCGTTTTCACCAAGAATGGCGCAGCGCGTCGCGTTTTTTGGTAGATGCGCCAGCGCGTCTTTGATATCGCGCACGATCGTGATATCGAAATGCTCCACCCAATAACCGGCTGGCGCTTCCGGAACCACATGCCAATAATCGTGCGGCTGGAAATAAATCAATTTCAGCTTCGCCCCCGGGGTATAAATCAGCCACGAATAAGGCGCACGCGTTACCGGTAGCCAAGCTTTAAATTGTGGGTTGACAAAATAAGGGTAGTGCATATCGTCCAGAAACTGATAATGCACGCCACCGCTGGAAACGACCAAATGGTCAAATTCGCCGAGACCAAGGGCGGCATCGGCGTGTCGTTTCATCGTTGCAAGATGGTCGGGATACAGCTTGGCGAGAAGATCGTGCATGGGAAGCTCCCTAAAAGATGGACCATTTTGCCGCAATTTATTGATGGGTGTTTAAAAATTCGATCTGCCTAAGCTCGTATCCTTGCGTTGTTTTACGCAGTCACAATTTTTCACGCCAAAAAATGTCCGGTTTATCGACGCAATTTCGCACTTAGAGGGGAGCCCCGTGCCGGAAGCAGGTCGGCGCGATGGG
>CAYXMH010000033.1:0-27366 GCA_964466115.1 uncultured Rhodanobacteraceae bacterium
TGAACGGCAATATTCTTTGAGGCTCGGGACTGTCTAGGAAAACCGGGGCGATTCACACAGTTTGAACGCCTCAATAATTCGTATCAAGCTCTCTTAGCTTATAGTGATCGGCAAACTACGCGTAAGATTTACGATCAGCTTTGTAAATCTGTCCGGGGAGATTTGATTGACCTGCGAGGGGAAGTACTCAAAGCCCCCCTTCAAACGTCTTCTACATCCGATCAAGCCATTTCTTTCCAAACTTTGGGATCAGATTCGCGTATGCAGGCATTACTAACCGCTCGATGGGACGAGTGCGTCAAATGCTTGAGAGCGGGAGCACCCTTGGCCGCCACGGTGATGATGGGCGGCTTGCTGGAAGCTCTACTTCTAGCCCGTATAAATCTTGAATTAGACAAAACGCCCATTTTCAAGGCAGCGGCGGCTCCAAAGGATGATCAGCAAAGAACACGCCCCTTAAAAGAGTGGGCATTGAAGAACTACATCGAAGTCGCCCATGATGTGGGTTGGATTACGGTATCAGCCAAGGATGTTAGTGAGGTGCTACGTGACTATCGAAACTACATCCATCCTTCTAAGCAATATTCCCATAACGTGGTGTTATCGTTGGATGACGCCGCTATCTTATGGGAAGTTGCCAAAGCTATCGCAAGACAGATTCTCAAACCTTCTCAGTTGTGAAACGATGGTATAGCTTAGGCTGAACGCGATGCAGTCGAGATCGTAAGCCCTGCAGTTCTCTGATCAGCTCGATAAGCAATTTTCCCAAATGCAAACCTCACACACCGTGCATTCCAAGCTCTGGTGATGGAGAGCTTTCATCCATTGGCGCAACGCATACATCTTGTGGCCAATCCGCAGCCCCTTGGAAAACTGCCCGATCAAAAGTTTTAAGCGGAGCTAGAGTTTGCAACTGCTGTAAATAGCTAACCGCATGCGCTTCTTTTTCTCTAGTCAATATTTTTGCGGCTCTCTTCTTAATCCCGCATGTATATGGCCCCAACGAGAAACTATATTTCTTGAATTTTAATATCTGAAGGCTTCGCTGTTGACATTGCAGCTATGTCGCACCCGTAAGAGCTATCGAGGGAAAAGAGAAACAAATTTTTATCTATGATAGCTCTCATAGCATCCGCCAGTTTAAACGAAGTGTTTTTATCTATACAATACAACTTCTCAATAATTTCAGATTTAGTCTGACACTCCGCCCCAACATAAGCGTTCGCTCCAAAAATAATATTTCCTTCTCGAAAATTATTGACCAAAAGTTCCTTTATGCTAGGAACTTCCATTTTGAAGCACTTGTTATCACGCGTACGAATACTAAGCTCTAAAGTTTCTTTGCGAGTTAAAGCTATTCCGTAAAGATATTCATCATGAAAATCAGGGGTAATTAACATATCAACATAGCCAATAGTTGAATTAAAAAAGTGCTTCGCATCATCGTTAACACGATGGTGGATCTCCAGGCTGCAACGGTCTACCCGGCCCTCGATCTTTGTGGGTCGGTTTTCCACCACCTTCCGGCCTTCCCCAATCATGCGCATGAGGATCGCCAGCGCCATGGTCGTGGCCTGTATCAACGTCGGTAGCTGGCCAACCATCATCTCCGTACGTTCTAGATTTTCCGTTCCCCGATGAAGTCGAGCCGGGAGGGCCTGTAAAAGGAGGATCTCCCTGATTGCTCATGCTATTGCTATCCGTTATGTGATGCGCAGCCCACCAAGCGGCCCCTAATCCGGCGAGCCATGCACCAGCTTCATAGGCCGCAATACCTTCGCCAATACACAGATCTTCAAGGCACATCCCGTTCGAATCAGTAAAACTTAATGGGTTGCTACCAACATAGGCATAAAAATTGGTATCGCCTCCTTCAAATTTAATTGGATCTTTTGAGGTCCACCTTCCTGTTATAGGGTCATAATCCCGGGCACCAAATCGAATTAATCCGGTATCTCGATCATAGATCCCACCGGCAAACCCGAAAGGCTGAAACCCAGGATTGGTATCGGCAAGCACATTACCAAACTCATCATAATCCAATCTTTGCACAATGCTGCCGTCAGCAATATCAACCACCAACCGTGGCGACCCCAAATGATCTGCAACGATACGATAGATGTGGCCACCGCGCAGCATATAGCTTGGAATATTCGATCGCTCGGCATACACAAACGTGCTGACCACAGCACCGGCACTATCCAACTCCGCAATCGGCCTCAATTGGTTTTGGTATAAGAAACCTTGCACCAAGGTACCGTTGATCTTTTTCCCAACGCGGCGATTCATCCCATCGATCACGTAATCGATAGTGGTTCCGTTCGGCAGCGTGACATGGCGCAGATTGCTTAATGTGTCATATTGATAAGCTGTGTATGCGCCACCGGCGGTGGTGGTACGGCCGGTTAATTGCCCGGAGTAGTTGTAAGTAAACGTATCTCCACCGTAAGCCGTCATTCGATCTTGAGCATCGTACGTGCCGGACTTTGTTCCACCCGATGTCGTTAAACTCGCACGATTCGAATTGCTGTCGTATTCGTAATCGGCCGTTTGTATGCCATCGCGCGTTACAGTGTGCAAGCGTCCGGCTAGGTCATAGCCGTAGACGATCACATGGGTAACGCCGCTGAGCGTTTCAGTCGTCTGCGTGATTCGTCCCAACTTATCGCGCACATGGCTCGCCGAATACAGCGCTGTGCTGGCGTAGTTGGCGCTATAGTCTGTAGGTTCGGCAAACGCGTTGTAGCCCCAGGTGTCGGTGAGACTTCCCAAAGTGGTGCCGGTGAGAAGGCCATTACTCGGGTTGCGCGTGAGATCCAAAACGATCGAACTGCCGGAATAGGGAACTAAGGTGGCGCGCGTCATCAAACCGTCTTGATCGTAACGGTAATCGATACGGCCGGACAGCGAACCGATAACGCTGCTATTGACTGCCACGCTCGATAGCCAAAAATTGCTGTGCCCGCTGGTATTGTCATAAGCGTACGTGACCGATCCGGCTACCTCCCCGGTCCAGTTTTGGCTGGTCGGCAGTGGACCACTCCAGGTAAATCCATTACTGACACCATCGGTGGCGGTAATTGAGTAAAGCCGCTGCGCACCGATGTATATCATGCTACGCGTACCTTCCGGAATGGTGACGATGGAAGGCAATAGTGATCCAGTCGCGTAGGAGAGCGATGTGCGGCGCGCGTCGGCATCGTCACTGTGATCGAGCTGGCTGTCGGTGTTGTTGAAGTAACCGCTGTTGGTGGTGGATCCTAAAGGTGGCGGTTGATAACCGGTGACTTTATCAACACGGTTATAAGTGAACTGATGCGCACTACGGCCCGGTGGCGTGATCGATATGATGTTGTTGTTCGCATCATATCCAAGCGCAATCGTGCGGCCGTCCGGCAACGCTTGTGCGATGGGGCGACCCGCATCGTCATTGGTTAAGGTGACGTTACGCAATAGCGGATCTCGGATCGCATTGAGATATCCCCGCGAATCATAGCCATATTGCCATTCACGCCGATCCGCACCACTACCGCTGGCGACATTGTCGAGGCGGCCGTGCGTGTCATAGTGATAATCGACGGCGGCTAACCCGGGGACCACTACACTGAGTGGGCGTGCTTGCGCATCGAGCGTTAGCGTACGCGTGCGACCTTCCGGTGAAGTAAGTGTCCAACGTCTCAAAGCCGCGTTGTAATGACGCGTATAAGCGCGATCATTCACGGTAACGGTTTCATCGAGATCCAGTTGTCCCACATCGGCACCGGGCACAATAGGTGTGACATTGCGCGCCATCGTGGTTTGGTGGGTGGGGCCGGTGATCAAGCCGGTGTCTGGTAGTTTTACGGCGCTGCTGCCGATAATCGGCGCGGTTAAACCAAAACGCGGGTCGGCCTCATAACGGCGCGTGGTTTGATAGACATTGGAATGGTTTTCCGATTCGACATAGGCACTCGTCATTACACGTTCAAGATAGGTATCGTCGGCCAACTGATTCGATTTAAAACGCGCACCGCCAGGGTATTGGTGCACACTGTGCGTACTTTGCCGACCCATGGCTGTGGTAACTGTGCCTTGGCGTGCTGACAAAGGGTTCCATTGCGTTTGCGTTAAGGCTTTAAAACCGGATTCGGCATTGGTATCGCGTTGCAGGTGGCCGGTGAGATCCCAGTCCATGGTGCTGGCGTTGCCGCGCGGTGAGGTAAAGGTGGCGAGCAGACCGGTGAACCCCGGTTTGTAAGTGAAGTTCCAAGTTTGCCCGGTCGGTGCGGTGATTCGGTTAAGCATCCCGCTGCTGCCCGGATCCAAATTCGTGAAAAGGCCGTAGGGGCTAATAATAGTAAGCGCGACATTGCTGCTATTGCGCGCAATTAATGTGAGGTTGTTATCGCCATCGCTCACACCGATTAAATAACCGTCGCTGTTGTAACTGAACGTTCGCGTTACGGCACCCGTTAGAGTGTTTAGCGTTTGCAAGTGCCGGCCACGTGAATCGAACACATAGAGCTCACTGCCATCTTCGGATGGAAATCGGTAATTCGCACCTTCCGAATCAAAGCGGAACGAGCTGCGACTCCAGCGCAACAAACCGGCACCGCCATCGAACACTAAACCGCCATCCGGCAACACATTTATGTAATTGGTATAGATGGCGATGCGCCGGGCGATGTTGGTGCCACGCGGATCCAAGGTTTCGGTACCGCCACCCAGCAAGGTGTGCAATTGGCCGGTCAGCGCGATTTCGCGGATGCGACCTGAATCGGCGAATAGCACCGTGCCATCCAGCGACACCGCCAGTGCGCTGGGCATATTGATCGGAGAGGTCGCCGCCATCGAGCCATCGGCGGCAAAACCTGACATGCCGGTACCGGCCACGGTGGTAACGATGCCGGTGGGACTAAGGCGACGAATTCGCGATGTGGACAATTCGGTAAAATACAAATCGCCCGTTGGCGCGATAACCATTTGACCCACGGTGCCCAGTGCCGTTTCACTGGCAGGGGCGCCGGAATCACTGCGAACCCCATCGCCCATCACCAAGCTCACCTCGCCATTAGGCCAACGCATATAAAGCCGCAGCGAATAGTCATCCCACACCTGACAGATGAAATACATGCGCTGCTCAAATTGCCAACTGGTAGAGTCGATACTGCACGGTTGCGCCAGGGTTGAAGGATCAAAGCGCAAGGTCGGCGTATAACTGGGTGCAATCAGTTCGTAAATGCCGTTGTGCGTCAATAACGTCAAGACGCCGCGTTCATTCACCAGCAAGCGAGACCCATGCAGCCAACTGGGTGTTGCGCCGGTTACACAGGCGCCGTCATAGCTCGGTGACGGAGGACAGTTTTGCGCCAATACATCCGGTGTGGTTTGACCAGGACGAAGCCGTAAGATCACCTCTCGTTGACCGCCTTCACCCGGAGGCTGCAGATGGAATAAGCTGCCGTCCGGTCCGATCGTATCGCTTTCGCCCGATCCAAAAGCGGCCGCATCGTAGGGTTCAACACCAACAATGTCATTGCTGGATACCTCACCAACTCGGCGCAAATGACCATCGCCAAAATAGATCGTACGGCTCAGCGGATCAAACACGTGATGCGCCGACAACGACCACCCACCCATATTAAATCCACGCGCATCCCAAAAACCGATCTGGCGTGGGCGCCCGCGTACCGTAGCGTTGCTGGTCCATTGACGAGTAACGACACCTTCGGCGGTACTGCCCGATGTGATTACGCCTACGGGAAATCCGCTCATACTGGCGAAACTACGATCTTGTTCAATTCGGGATCGGTAGAACGTCATTGGATAGATATACATCGCCATGACTTGGGCGCGAATCGGGCCCTGCCAAGGGCGGCCATAGGCATCACGTCCGTCCCAACTGAATTCATACGTGTAATTCGTCACTGGAGGATTCAAGGTAAAACTGCGCCAAGTACCACCCAGCGACACGTTAACCACGATACGAAGAATTCGCGATGGCATCGTCGGACCGGTAATCGGCACACGCACGCGCAAGGTTTCCAGATTGCCGCCCGGAACCCGATCGCTGCGATACACCATCGAGTAGGGTGTACCCGTTATCGGAACGACTTCCCCAAGCGTGGCGTTGTTGCAATCGATGATGCTGCCGCAGGTTGAATCAGCATCCGGATCTGGATGGTCATCTGTTCCAGGATCAGAAGCGTGATCGTCACCGCCGGGCGGCGGTGGACCCGGATCGTGCGGATCGGGCTCATCGGGATCGGGACCGCTGCCACCACTGCCATCATCGGGATCAGGCTCATCCGGTGGAGGCGGCGGAGGCGGTGAGCTATCCGGTGGAAAACCCCATGGGAAATTGGCATCCCAGGGTGTGAGATGACCGACTTGCGAACGCCATAGTGTTTGGCCAACCGGATACAAAATCGCCAGTTCAGCGCGTTCGGCATCGGAGAAGCCGAAACGGGTTAACGTCGCTGCATCTGCAGCGTGACCGCTGCCGTCGAGATCGATATCAGCGAAGCCACCGCTATTGCTGACAATCTGGATCACCCGGCCATCATCAGATGGCAACCACGAGCCTAAGCGAAAGTCGTAATAACCCAGTGGAACATGTGCACCAACCGGAAACCCGCGATAGTTTTCAAAATACAACGCAATTGGGTGGTTGAATCGGACTTCGCGCGCATCGCTGTTGATGGCCTCATCGGCGCTTAACTCAATTGCATAAGTGTAGGCACTGGAAACCGGTAACGAAGCCGGCATACGCTCGGGGCCGCGATCGCCAACCGTGTATTCGGTGGCGCGAAAGTGCATCGTGCTTAAAGGTTGTGATGCACCGGTCGCGCCGATTAACGTGGCTTGTGTGCCTGCCGGAAACATAATGGTCGCTTGGCGTGTACCGTTGCTGTCGGTTTGTACGCTGGCCCGATGCAGCTGCAAACCGGTTGTTGCGTTAAGACCGACCGTCGTCACATTGCTATCCAGCGCAATCAGCGTCGTTTGCGGTAGCCACTTCCAATCTTGCCAAGGTGTAATGGCGCTACGCTGTGCGCGTAGATAACCATTTTTACGGTAGTCCACAATGAGTTCACCACCGCCATTGACGACGAGATCGTAAACACCGTCTGCACGAGTATAGGTGTAGCCAACTTCGATGTGATTCAGCACACGTACCAATACACCGGGTAACGGGTTTTGGTCGGCATCGACGACTTTGCCACGCAATACCGCGGCACGGTAGTTTTGAATCACGCCGGTCGATACACCGCGTTGGATCGGACTAGTGCCCGAATAAATAAACTGATTTGCATCAAGGAAATTTGTCACGACCGTGGGGTTGATCGGCGTTGCCACCGATGCCGGATCCGGCGGCGTAAAAACGCTAAGGCAAGCCACATCGAGCAGACCATCGTTATCCGCATCGGTGTCGATCGGATCGCAGGTGGTGTTCTGTGCTTCAAAACCGTTGAGAAAAATGCGCTCAGGGTTCATGTTCGGCGAAACTGGATGGACAGTCGCCGCCAATGCTTGCGAGAAAACAATCGGCAAGTGTCTCAAACCAGCAACACTAAAAAACGCAGAAAGCAACAACACCAAACCTAAACACGACGCCAACTTGCGCCGTTGCATCAAAAACGACATGCGATTTCCCCTGCTTTAACTTTTTGATTTTTGCGCTGAGGTCTCGCAGTGGAGCGGACGTGCGCAATTGGAATAATTAGCCGCCAAGTTTAATAGCCGGGTATGACCTTGCCAAGTTTTATTCATCTTGCATCCCTGCCAACTTCAGCAATAGCGTGGCTGCTGCACAATTAGATCCTGGGGTTTGCGCCGCACCTTGTATGAGACATGGCGATTGATTCATTTAATATAAGCGCACCCGGAACAAGAAGAGCGGCATCAATATGGGGGCACTTGGCATAAAACTATCAAATATATTACATATAAATCAATGAATTATATATCTATTTCGAGTCCATCTCGGGAGCCAGTAAAATCAAAGCCTTACAGAGATGTGAGGCTTTTTTGTTTTAGCACGTGCTACCTATGTGCTACCAGCTAGATCAGTTGTAGTAGCTACAGTTATGGTTTCGCGCAACATTAATGTCTCCATTAGTGCTTCGTCTGTGTCAAACAATGAGTAAGCGTTCAGATTTGAACGATCTAATAACCGAAGTACTTTGCCTCGCTCTTTGAAAGGCATCGAAAACTTCCACAGCGCGTCTTGTGGCAGATCATTGTCGGTAAAGACGTCTTCATGACTGGCGTAATACCAACCGTCCGGATATTCACAGGTGCTGTATGTGTATTCGCTCTGCTGTAAAAAATGTCTTCGATGAGTATGAACGTTGTGTCCAAGGGCACGAATGTGCGGCCTATGGGAAGATGTACTTTTCCCGTACCCCATTAATTCACTATAAACGAAAATCGCAACACTATCTGATTGCCGTTCTTTTGCATCTCTAAACGCAAAGTAAGCAGCTATATGGGGCGATTCAAACCCACACGATTGACCCAAATCAATTCATTGGCGTGCAGGGCAGCATAGACTCATCCGATGGAGCCGCATCGGCAAACCGTGCGCGGTGCGGCCGGCAAGCATGAAACAAAACTTGGCTTCCTTCGGAGTAGCCGATGCACTGGCGAAATAGCAGCGAACGCTACGGCGCATTTTCCATCGGCCTCCACTGGCTGATGTTGGTGCTGATCGCGGCGGTGTACGCGTGTATCGAACTGCGCGGATATTTCCCTAAGGGGAGCGATCCACGCGAGGCGATGAAGACCTGGCACTTCATGCTGGGACTGTCTGTTCTGCTGCTGGCCTTGTTGCGTGTGGCCGTCCAGATGAGTGGTGTCGCCCCTCGCATCGAGCCGGAACCATCATTCTGGACTCGGCATTCCGCCAAGCTCGTGCACTTCGCGCTCTACATCTTCATGATTGGCATGCCCTTTGCGGGCTGGTTAATCCTCAGCGCAGAGGGAAAGCCGATTCCATTTTTTTGGATGCAGTTGCCTGCGCTTGTCGGTGAGTCGAGCCAACGAGCCGACTGGATCCAGGAGATTCATGAGATCGGAGGAACGCTGGGCTACTTCCTGATCGGAGCCCATGCTGCCGCCGCGTTGTTTCATCACTATTGGGTGCGGGACAACACCCTGCTCCGCATTTTGCCGAAGAGATCTCTGCCATGAGACACATCGAACGACATAGGACGCACCGTATTGGCTGGTTACGTGCGGCCGTGCTGGGCGCCAATGACGGCATTGTTTCCACCGCCAGCCTGGTCCTTGGCGTGGCAGCCGCGGGCGCGACCGTGGGCAATATCCTGATCGCCGGAGTAGCAGGCCTGGTGGCAGGCGCCATGTCGATGGCGGCTGGCGAATATGTCTCGGTCAGTTCCCAGTCCGACACCGAAAAAGCGGACCTCGACCGGGAGCGCAAGGAACTGGCCGGCGATCCTGTGCACGAGCACGCCGAAATGGCAGCGATCTATGTGGCGCGAGGACTTGATGCGCAGTTGGCCGCGCAAGTTGCGACCCAGCTGATGTCGTACGACGCGCTTGGATCCCATGCACGCGACGAACTGGGGATTTCTGAGATGCTGACTGCGCGTCCGGTGCAAGCCGCCTTGGCTTCGGCCGGCACCTTCTCGACTGGCGCCGCCCTGCCGCTCCTGGTCGTCACCCTGGTGCCATCATCGCTGCTGATGTGGGCGGTTTCAGGAAGCTCGTTGCTGTTCCTGGCGTTGCTCGGGGTGGTCTCGGCGCGCGCTGGTGGCTCACCTGTGCTCGTCGCGGCGGGACGGGTCACCTTCTGGGGAGCACTCGCCATGGCACTGACCGCCGGAGTTGGAGCGCTGTTTGGAGTAAGCGCCTGAGAGTTCGAGATCTGTTAGTGAATCAAGAGGGTACAGGCCATGTCAGTCAGTGAGCTTCAAACGTTTCTTTTTTGGTGTGCCGGGATCAACTACGCAATATTGCTCGCTTGGTTCGGTGTGTTCGTATTCGCGCATGATTGGGTGTATCGCAGGCATTCCCGATGGTTCAAGCTTTCTCGGGAAACGTTCGACGCACTTAATTATGGCGGCGTTGCCGCCTACAAGATCGGAATCATGCTCTTCGTCGTCGTTCCACTCATCGCACTGCTTGTGTCGAAAACATGGAGTTGAAATCATGAGCGATTCCGCAAGTGTCACCATTACGCAACAGAGTGCCTACCGCTTCCTGGTGGATTTCGGCGCCGGCATCCCGCCTTTGCTGGCGGATGAACCGACGCCCCTGGGTGCCGGCGAAGGAGCATCGCCCGACCAACTGTTGTTGGCGGCGGTCACCAACTGTCTGTCGGCAAGTCTGTTTTTCGCGCTGCAAAAATTCAAGCAAGACGCTGGAGGCATCACCACCACGGGCACCGCCCACATCGGGCGCGACGAGAACAAGCGGTTACGAGTGAACGAAATTGCGGTCACCGTCCGGCTAGGCAAAGCCGGTGGCGAGATCGAGCAGATCGATCGCATCCTAGCGCAGTTCGAAGCCTTCTGCACTGTCACCGAAAGCGTTCGTCACGGTATTCCCGTCGCTGTCACCGTCGAGGATAGTCAGGGCGTCCGGCTGAAAGAGCCCGCCGCTTAGCGGCCGGAGACAGCTACCCATGTGCGAACTTCTCGCGATGTCCAGCCTGCAACCGGCCCGGTTGACGCTTTCTCTCGAGACATTGGCGGCGCATGGCGCAGCCGGCGGCCGATATCGCGATGGCTGGGGAGTCGCCTTCTATCAAGGCAAGGACGTGGCGCTGTTTCGCGAGCCGACGGCCGCGGGCGACAGCCCGCTGGTCAACTTCCTGGAGTCCCACGGACCGAGCAGTACGCTGGCGATCTCGCACATTCGCCACGCAACGCGTGGCCCCGTCTCGCTCGCTAACACGCAACCGTTTGCACGGCAGTTGATGGACCGAATGCATGTGTTCGCCCACAACGGCGATTTGCCCGGCATTGAAGATTCCCGAACCATGGTCTTTAACCACTATCGCCCCGTTGGGACTACCGATTCGGAAGTTGCCGGGTGCGCATTGCTCGAGCGCATCCGGGCGCTTTGGGGCGCATCAGCCACGCTGCCGTCCGTGGACGAGCGACTTGCCGTCATCGCGCGATTCGCAGCGGATTTGCGCAAATTTGGCCCCGCCAATTTCCTCTACGCCGATGGCGACACCTTGTTTGTGCACAGTCATCGACGCCTGAATCCCGTTACCGGCGAGATCAAGCCGCCCGGGCTGTTTCTGCTGGCGCGCCGGTGTGCGAACACGGACCAACCGATGAGCGTCGATGGGGTTACGGTCGCCGCCGGTTTCCAGGAGGTTGTATTGATCGCGAGTGTTCCGCTCAGCGCGGAAGATTGGCAGCCCTTGGCCGAAGGCGATGTCGTGGCTATATCAACAGGGCGTGTGGTCGGCAGCCGACCGCCGTGACCGAACCGGCGTCGAGGATGAAAAAAGCGCCCATCCTTGCCTGGCGCGCGCCGAGGCTGTGGTTACCTCGCCGCGGCAAGCCGGTCGCGCACTTCGGCTTCGAGTCCCTTCAAGCCCCAGCGGCGTCCTTCCTCCAACGCAATCTCCAGGGACTTGCCTTGAATCCAGGCGGCACGTAGTGCTTGCATGGCGCCGACCCGGTTGCTGCTACTGCAATGGAACAAGCTTGCTTCCTCGCCGACTTCAGTGATCAGCCGATCGAACTCAGCCACATTTTCGACGGTCAGGTCCTGCGCGCCCCGGATCGGCAGGCTGTGGTATTGCATGCCGGCGTCACGCACGGCGGCCGCCTCGTCGAACTCGGGCGTTTCGCTGTCCGGACGCAAGTTGATCACGTGGCGAATGCCGGCCTTGGCAACGACCATGACATCGCCGGCCTCAAGTTTCCCGGACGTTGACAGCGTGGGCGTCTGCACGGCGAAGTTCGGCAGCACTGCCAGTGCCTTTGTATCCAGCGCATCGGACGCGAACGCAGACGCAGCAAACAACAGGAGCGGCAAAAGGGCTCGGCGAAACATGGCGACTCTCCAAATTTAAGGCGGACAACACAACGATCAATGAGTGACGTCAGGCCGCTTTGGCGCGACGCGCCTTGGCCGCCAGCAAGCCGTAATACAGCAAGGGGATGACTACCAGCGTCAGCACCGTGCTCACCAGGATACCGAAGATCAGCGACACCGCCAGGCCGTTGAAGATCGGATCGTCGAGGATGAAGAAGGCGCCCATCATTGCCGCCGCGCCGGTCAACACGATCGGCTTGGCGCGCACGGCGCAAGCTTCGATTACGGCGTCCTCCGCAGCGAGACCCTCGGCGATGGACTGGTTGATGAAGTCCACCAGCAGGATCGAGTTGCGTACGATGATGCCGGCCAGCGCGATCATGCCGATCATCGAGGTCGCGGTGAACTGCGCGCCGAGCAGCGCGTGCCCGGGCATCACGCCGATCACGGTCAGCGGGATTGGCGCCATGATCACCAGCGGCACCAGGTAACTGCGGAACTGCGCCACCACCAACAGGTAGATCAGCACCATGCCCGCCGCGTAGGCGATGCCCATGTCGCGGAAGGTTTCATAAGTGATCTGCCATTCGCCGTCCCACTTGATCGCGAAGTTGCTGGTGTCCACCGGCTGGGCGATGAAACTCTGCGCGAGCTGGTGTCCACCAACCTTGTTGTCGTCGAGTTGTCCGACCAGGTCAAACATGCCGTACAGCGGACTGTCGGTGTCGCTGGCCTCGTCAGCGGTCACGTACACCACCGGCAACAGGTCCTTATGGTGGATGGCGCCGTCCCATGCGCTCTTCTGTACCGTCACCAGTTCCGACAGCGGCACCAGTTGGCCGTCGCCGCCGCGCACGCGCAGCGCGAGCAGGCGCTCGATTCCCGCCTGGTCCGATGCCGGCAGGCGCAGTCGCACGGGCCGTGGGTACTTCGAAGTGCCGTCGTGCATGTAGGTAACATCGAGCCCGGAAACTGCCGCGGCAAGCGCCTCGGTGATCGCCGATTGCGGCAAGCCCAAGCGCGTGGCACGTGCGCGATCGACCACGATGGTCTCGCGCGGCGCATCGCTCTCCACGCTGGTATCGATGTCGACGATGCCCTTGGTCTGGGCAAAACGGTTTTCCAGCGCGAGCGCGAGCTTGCGGCTACTCGCGTAGTCCGGGCCATAGATCTCGGCCACCACCGGCGACAGCACCGGCGGACCGGGCGGCACCTCCACCACCTTGACCGATGCGCCATGACGCTTGCCGATCGCGGCCAGCGCCGGCCGCAGCGCGCGCGCGATGTCGTGGCTTTGTCGATCGCGTTCGTGCTTGTCGACCAGATTGACCTGCAGGTCGCCGACATTGCTGCCGCTGCGCAGGAAATACTGGCGGACCAGCCCATTGAAATTCATCGGCGCCGAGGTGCCGGCATAGCCTTGGTAGTCGAGCACTTCCGGCACGATGTCCAAGGTCGCGGCGAGTTCGGTCAGCAGGGCGTCGGTGTCTTCCAGCGTACGGCCTTCGGGCAGGTCGACGACCACTTGCAGTTCGGACTTGTTGTCGAAGGGAAGCATCTTCAGTACTACCAGCTGCATCACCGCGAGCGACGCGGCCAGGACGACCAGACTGGCGACGCCACCGAAGAACAGCAGGCGACGCCGACCGCCGCGGGCGGGGTCGAGGAACGGGCGCATGATTTTTTCAAACAGGCGGTGCAGGCGCGACGGTTTCGCTTCCTCTGCCGCCGCGCCGGCCGCGTCGTGTTCCGGCGCATGTCGCGACAGCAGTTTCAGTGACAGCCACGGCGTCACCACCAGCGCGATCGCCAGTGACAGCAGCATGCCGACCGAGGCATTGATCGGGATCGGCCGCATGTACGGACCCATCAGGCCGGAGACGAAAGCCATCGGCATCAGCGCCGCGATCACGGTGAAGGTGGCCAGGATGGTCGGGCCGCCAACTTCATCCACTGCCGGTGGGATGGCTTCGCGCAGCGTCCTGCCGCCGCGCGCCATGTGCCGGTGGATATTCTCGACGATGACGATGGCGTCATCGACCAGGATGCCAATGGAAAAGATCAGCGCGAACAGCGAAACGCGATTGAGCGTGAAGCCCATTGCCCAGGATGCGAACAAAGTGATCGCCAGAGTCAACGCCACCGCGCTGCCCACCACGATGGCCTCGCGCCAACCGAGCGCGAATAGCACCAGCAAGATCACCGAGCCGGTCGCGAAGACCAGTTTCTGGATCAGCTTCATGGCCTTGTCGGTGGCGGTCTGACCGTAGTCACGAGTGATAGTGACGTGGACGCCTTCCGGAATCAGCTCGCCCTTTAGCTGCTCGATGCGCTGAGTGATGGTGCCAGTGATGTCGGCGGCATTGCTGCCGGGTTTCTTGGCTATGGCGATGGTCACCGCTGGCGCCAGTCCGTTGGCCGGTCCTTCGCGCCCCGGCGGCGCACCGTGCCAGGCGTAGCGGGTCGCCGTGTCGGCGCCAGCACGAACGTTGGCGACATCCGCCAGGTGTAGCGGGTGACCGCCGTTCAAGCCGATCACCAGGCTGGACACCGATTCGGCATCGACCAGGAAAGTGCCGGCGGTGATTGGCACCGCGCCATCGCCACCAACCCGTTCGCCAACCTGGCGCACTGCGTTGGCGGCCTGCAAGGATTGTGCGAGGTCGGCGACCGTAAGGTTGTAGGCGGCGAGCTTGGCCGAATCCAGCGTGACCGCGACCACGCGATCCGGCGCACCGATGGTGTACACGTCGCGCGTGCCGTTGATGCGCTTGATCTGTGTTTCCAGCGAGTGGGCAACTTCGGCCAGGTCGACGGCGCTGCGCTTGGGATCGTCGGTCCACAAGGTCAGGCCCATCACCGGCACATCGTCGATGCCCTTGGGCTTGATCATCGGCTGGCCGACGCCCATGCCCGGCGGCAGCCAGTCCTGATTGGAATAGACCTGGTTGTACAGGCGCACGATGGCCGGCTGGCGCTCCACGCCGACCGTATATTCGACGCTCAGCACCGCCATGCCCGGGCGGCTGATCGAGTACACGTGCTTGACGCCTTCGATCTCTGATAGCTTCTGCTCCAGCGGCGTGCTGACCAACTGCTCCACGTCGCGCGCGCTGGCGCCGGCGAACGGCACGAATACATTGGCCATGGTCACGTCGATCTGCGGCTCTTCCTCGCGGGGCGTGATCATCACCGCGATCAGGCCGAGCAGCAGGCCAAGCAGCGCGAGAATCGGCGTCAGCGGATTCGACTGGAAGGTGGCGGCCAGGCGGCCGGACAGACCAAATCGGGTGCCGCCATGTTGATCATTCATTGTCGGCACCCGCGGCCTTGCGCTGCGCGGCGAGCGCCTGCAACGCGGCGACCGGATCGGCTGCGATTGTTTCGCCGCTGTTCAAGCCTGCCAGCACCTCGACCTTGTCGCCGACGCGTTGGCCCAGGCGCAGCTGTCGCAGCGACAAGCGGTTGCCTGCGAGGACGTAGACACCGCTGACCTCGCCGCGCTGCACGACGGCGCTGCGCGGGATCTGCAACACCACGCCACCACCGGCGATCGGAAACTCAAGCTTGGCCGTGACGCCAGGCTGCGGCGCATCTGCAAGTTCGGGCAGAGTAATCCGAACCGCCACACTGTGGGTGGCCGGATCGGCGGCGGGAAATACCATGACCATCACGGCAGCGACGCTGCGACCATCAGCCAGCACTACCCGCGCACGGTTCGCCACGCGAATGGCAGCGGCATCCGATTGCGGCACCTGCACTTCAATGCGCAAGGCGTCCGGCGCGTAGACGGACATCAGCGCCTGTCCCGGTGCGACGCTCTCGCCCGGTTCGACCCGACGCGCGCTGACGATGCCCGCGAACGGCGCGCGCACCACCGTGTAGTCGGCCTGCTGCGCCGCCTGACTGAGTTGCGCGCGTGCCGCATCGCGTCCGGCGATCGCGGCATCGCGAGCCGCGCGTGCCTGGTCGAGCTGCAGGCGCGAGACGAATTGCTTCGCTCCTAGCGCGGCATAGCGCTTGTAGTTTGCTTCGGCTTCCGCCGCTCCGGCTTCCGCCGCGCGTAGCTGTGCACGCGCCGTGTTGGCGCCTGCCTGCTGCTCGACTGCAGTCAGGCGCAGCAGCACCGCACCGGCGGCGACACGATCGTTGACGTCGACACTGACCGTGGCGACGCGTCCGCTGGTTTGCGCCGACAGATCCGCCTGGCGGACCGCCTCGACCACGCCATCCCAGGTTCGGCCGGACGCCGTGCCGCCCGCTGTCACCGTCAGCGTATCCAGTGCCGGTAAAAGCGGCAGGCTAGTGCTGGCCTCCTGGTGGCCACAGGCGACCAGGCCAGCGAGCAAGCCGATGCTCAATAACTTGCGCAGGGTGCTCACTTGAACGCGTGACCACCGCCAGCGACACCGAGCTTTTTGAACACGATGGCCGCGGGGCAGAAGCCAGTGAAGCTGGCCTGCACCAGGTTGAGTCCGACGAAGGCGGTAAACAGCAGCCACCACGGCGAGACAAAGTAAACGAGGGCGGCGCTGATGAGGATCATCACGCCGGCGAAAGCCATTACGGCACGATCGAGATTCATGGATTTCCTTCTTGGTGTCGGGAGGGGTGCTGTATTCAATTCGATGACGACGTTTTGCCGTTCTTGAGACGCTCGATGCCGAGCGCGCTCAGGATGTATTTCTCGTAGATCGGCTCCGAACTGCCGTGGCGCATCTTGTAGAGGAAGTATTTTTCGAAGACGACCTTGGCCGCGTGCACCCATTTGCCTTTCTTGGCCCAGGTCACGTTGCGCGGTGGTATCTGCGGTAGCGCGACGAACGCGACGCCGCTGTCGCCCATGTCGGCCAGGCAGACCGCATTCCAGGTGCCTTCGAAATCGGCGGGATCGCCGCGCAATTCGGCCTGGATGTTGCGCACGATCGTGGTGACCATCGACTCGATCATGAAGCCGGTCTTGGGCGCGCCGGTCAGTACCGGCGTGACTTCCACCGGCGGAATTGCGACGCAGACGCCGGCCGCGAATATTTCTGGATACTTCGGGCTGCGCTGGTGCTTGTCGACGATCACGAAGCCACGCGGATTGCACAGGCCCTCAACCGCCGCCACCGGCAACACGCCCTTGAATGCGGGCAGCACCATCGCGTAGGCGAACGGTAGCACGTGTTCCTTCTTCGGCTTGCCGTCCTCGTCATGCTCGGCCACGGTCATCTCACCAGCACGCACTTCGTTCACTTTTGCGTTGGTGATCCACTTGATGTGCCGTTGGCGCATCTCCGATTCCATCAAGCCCTTGGAATCGCCGACGCCGCCCAGGCCCAGGTGGCCGATGTAGGGCTCGCTGGTGACAAAGGTCATCGGCACCTTGTCGCGCAACTTGCGCTTGCGCAAATCGGCATCGAGCATCATCGCGAATTCGTATGCCGGCCCGAAACAGCTCGCGCCTTGGGCGGCGCCGACCACAATCGGGCCTGGCTTGTCCAAGAACGCCTGGTAAGCCGCCCAGGCATCAGACGCGTGCGGCGTCGTACATACCGATTGCGTATGTCCCGGCGCGGGGCCGAGCCCAGGCACTTCTTCGAACGCGAGTTTGGGACCGGTGCAGATCAACAGGTAGTCGTAGGTGATGCGTTGTCCGGCGCGGGTCAGCACGGTCTTTTCCGATGCCCGGATTTCGGTCACCGGATTCGGCAGGAATGTGATGTCCTTTCTTCCCAGGTATTCAGCCGCCGGCAGCGTGATGTCGCCGGGTTTGCGCCAACCGATCGCCAACCAGGGATTGGACGGAGTGAAGCTGAAGAGGTCGCCGTCGCCGATTACCGTGATCCGGTGCGACGGGCCAAGGATTTCGCGCAGCTCGTACGCGGCGCTCATCCCACCCAGCCCGCCTCCGATGATGACAATGTGGCTCATGTTTCTCTCCTGGCACGCGACGCCCGCAGGCAGGTGCCGTTGGAGTCAAGTGTCCTCTGCTCGAATGGCGGCGCATTGATGCGGATCAAATCCGAAGACAGAAGTCTCATGACGCATCGCCGCAGTAGATGTCGTACAGCGTCTGCATCAGCTGACGCACCGGGCCTTTGGGTAGTGAATAGAAGATCGCTTGCCCCGAGCGCCGCGTCTCGACCATTTCCGCCTCACGCAACAGTGCGAGATGCTGGGAAAGTGCCGACTGGCTGAGGTCGACGCGCGAATGCAGGTCGCCGACGCTCAACTCACGTCCAACCAGCTGGCAAAGAATCAACAAGCGTTTTTCGTTGCCCATGGCCTTGAGCAGACTCGACGCATCACGCGCGTGGCGGTGCATTCGAATCATTGGATCAGCGGCGGCAAGTGATTTGCGCGTGCTCATGGCAGCTCCGGGAGGGTTCGAAGGCCATTATATGCGCGGTTTCTAATTTAGCAAGTGCTTATATTTATGGCGCCGTCGTGAAGTCCGGACCAGCATCGCAAGCGTTGTTGTTCATCCGCATCCGTTAGCCGCCATTCAGGCCATCAGGGAGCTATATGGTCACTTCAACAGCCAGCCTAAGAAGAAAAAGATCATGATCTACACCTAGCAAACAACGAAATCCGTGGAGCGCGCGACGCAAGACCTGGAAACTGCCGTAGCAGCCAACGGCTTCGGCTTGCTGCACACCTACGACTTTCGAAAGATCCTCGCCGAAAAGGGTTTCAACTTGCCAGGCGAGTGTCGTGTATTCGAAGTGTGCAATCCAAGACAGGCAAGCGAAGTGCTGGCCGTGGACATGGCGCTGAACATGGTCTTGCCTTGTCGCGTCTCGATATACGAGGACCAGGGCCGCACCATCATCGGCATGGTCCCACCGTCCGACCTACTACCGCTGGTCTCCGTGAATCCGGCCATTGCCACGTCGGCGCACGATGTTGAAGCAACCGAGCTTTTCGCGATCTTTTCATTGTGCACGATATTTAGATCCAGAGGTTTGCGCCGTCCCTCATACGAGATATAGCCATTTATCCGTTCAATTTAGGCATCAAAGTGAACAAGAAAAGTGGCATCGATACGGGCATATTGGTAGGCACTTGCCAGAAAATACTTAGCTAAATTATCTATAAATCAATTCATTACGCGAAGGCATTTTCAGCATCTTGTTATCGACATAGGGCAGACTTCCGCCGATGAAGCGTAGTCTTGAGCGAAGAGCTGCCGAACAGAAACTCGATATAATGCGAACCAGCAGGCATAGAACCGCTTTCTTGAATGTGACTTCGACTTAATCGATCAGCACTGAGAGGCGAACATGAACGCGTTCATACAGCAGGTTGGCGGGGACCGCATGCCATGTTGGCGTTCGCTGTTTCTCTTCTCAATGGGACTTACTGGCATGCTGGCGGATGTGGCTTGCGCCATTAATTCGCCACCATCTGAAGCACAGCCTTCTCTGACGGATGGCGCAGACCAAGAGCTGATACGGGACGAGTTGTCTCCGATGCAGGAGCAGGCGATGTGGATCGAAATTCAACGCAACATCGCCCTGTTGAAAAGTAAGTCGCTCCTCCCTGCGCCAAATACTGCGCAACCTGTCACCTACAACTTTCCACTGCGCTTGGCACCGGGCCTTCCCGACTACGCAGGTTTCAGAGTTTCTGCATTCGTCGATCACAACCCGGCCGTTGGGGCGAGCCAAGTGCTCGATTACAACGGCGGTACGCGAACCTACGACGGGCATCGCGGTACTGACTATGCGCTCTGGCCTTTCGGTTGGAATAAAGTCAACGCCGGCGATATGCAGGTGGTTGCGGCCGCGGCGGGCACCCTGGCGTACAAAGCCAATGTCGATTCCACCGATCACAACCCATGCGACGGCGGCAGTAACAATGATCCCTGGAATTATGTGGGGATAGTGCATGCTGATGGCCGGCTGACCATATACGGCCATATGCGCTACAACTCTCTCACCACCAAGACTGTCGGTCAGACGGTGGCTCAAGGCGAGTATCTTGGCACGGCGGCGAGCTCCGGCAACTCCAGTGGGCCTCATATGCATTTTGAAGCACGGTTCGGTAGCTACTCGAACAATGAGTGGATTGATCCGTACTCCGGTCCCAGCAGTCAACCCGAATCACTGTGGAGCAGCCAACGCAACTACCTCGACTCGGCCATCAACCGACTGTCTACGCACTCGAGTCCGCCCAGTACGCCGGACTCGTGTGCGGTATCGATTACCAACTTACAGGACAGTTTCACTACGCCGCAAAATATCTATTTTTATGCTTTCTACCGCGACTATCAGGGAGCGCTCCCTACGGATCTCACTATCTATCGTCCTGATGGAACTGTTTTTCAATCGTGGCAATACACCACAGCCACCACTTTCTCCTCCGCGTGGAGCGGTGCCTGGGTTTATAATTTTCCCGCAGGTTCACCGAGCGGCACGTGGCGCTTTGAAGCTATTTACAATGGTCAGAGCTACCAAACCTTTTTCAATGTGAATTCGCCAATATCCATCACGGTCGTCAGTCCTAATGGCGCAGAGCAGTGGGCCCCGCTGCAGGCCCACTCGGTCACCTGGACCGATAACTTGGGCGGCGATGTGAACATTGATCTGTATCGCGACAATGTCTACATCAGCACGCTCGCCAGCAACACCGCCAGCGATGGCGTATACCTTTGGACGCCCGGGGCCGCGCTGGCGACGGGTCCGGGATACAGTCTGCGCGTGACCAGCGTCAACAGTCCGGGCATCTATGATTCCAGCAACGCGCCCTTCACCTTAAGCGATCAGCTGTTTACCAACGGCTTTGATACATAGCGGATTCCGGTTTTCGGGCAGCCATTTAAGGGGTGACCCGGGATCAGCTTAATCAACAGCCATCGTTTGGGAATTCGGCATCTGACAATGCTGGTTTCCCTTAACATGCAAATACTTGGGCACTGAAGCGGGTACAGCTTCAGAAACAACAATTTAACTATTTATAATAACCAACAATATAAATACGACCTGAATAAAAAATGCAATTTGTCAACGGGCATTCACCTTAAGCGTTAACCTAAGGCAAGCAATTCAATTTATTTGCCATTATTAAAGAGGTTAACAAAGCCATGGGAACGCCACTTTTTTCAATAAAGCCCATCATTAATGCCGTCACTTGCTTGATCTTCCTCGCGTGCTGCCAATCTGCTTTGGCAGTTGAAAATAAGGCAGAACCTCACGCTAAAGCGCAGGATGCCTATCAGCGAATGCAAAACGGCAAAGGGTTTGCCAAAACGGCAGTGGTCACTCCCGATATCATTCCAACATCGGATGGACAAAGTTTCTTCGTAATGTGGAAAGCCACCGCAGCCAATCCAAAGCAGTGGATTGTTTCACTGCATGGCTCGCGCGGTTCCGCCATGGATGATTTCGCGATTTGGTATCCCTGCCTGCAAGATCGCGAGGTGGGGTTTTTGGGATTGCAGTGGTGGATAGGCGCGGACGATAGTCCAAGCTCCTATTACACACCCTCGCAAATTTACTCCGAAGTGAGCACGGCACTCGAAAATCTTGGGGTGCAGTCCTTTGCAGTCATGCTGCATGGATTTAGCCGGGGGTCTTCCAATAGCTATGCCGTAGCTGCTATTGATGCAGGCCAAGGCCGGCACTATTTTTCGCTGATCGTCGCCAGTTCCGGAGGTGTCAGCGTCGACTACCCGCCAACGCAAGCGATTCTCGACGGCGAATTTGGTGATCGTCCTCTGCTCAATACCCGCTGGGTAACCGCAGCCGGCGCGTATGATTCAAATCCCGATCGAGATGGCATCCCGGCGATGCGGCGAACTGCCGATTGGCTAGTTGAACAAGGTGCGGTCGTTATTGCCAGTATCGAAGACCCCAACGAGGGGCACGGGGCTTTGCAGCGAAATCCAGCCAATATGCAGCAAGTACTCGATCTATTTTTAGATGTACAGGGTTAAATGCGGTGGGGTTCTGCGTCAAAGAATTAAACAAAGGGTAATTAATATAACAATTAGTTCGCCCAATCTGATTTTTTTCTACAAAGACATTTTCTCAAGTGCATCCAAGTGCTTGTCGGCTGTAATCCGCCCCCACCCCTTTCGATAAACTCGATTTTCGTATAAAAATAGCGAAGCAAATTATTCGGCATCTCCTGGCTGTACATTTTCTTTAGCCCGTAGGTTGCGATGGGCTTGCGGCACTTTTCCAGAAAATCCTTTTTTAAAATCAATGTATTACATATCTATATTGAGTTCGTCTCGGGCCAGTAAAATAAAAGCCTTGCAGAAATGCAGGGCTTTTTTTATTTATGGGGCGTAACAACCATGTAAGCTTTAGGCGGTGTATCGACCGTCCGAATTTTGGGCAAGGGTAACAGCGATCTTCTGGATCAATAGGAGCTAGGCTATGGCAAACAATGCCAATTGCAGAGTTATTACCCAGGGGCTAAACATATGTTTGCAGCGCCCTACCCTGCGCGCAGCGCAAATTATTGCCTGGCTCAGCATGCTACTTCTCACCATTGGCGCATTCGCCTCGGCAGCGGCTACCGCAGCCGATGTGGGTAATCCTGTTATAAATGAACCTACCGATGGGAGTGGCGAGAGGGCGATTGGCGCCCCATTGAACTTGCAGCAATCACGCGCCTCCACACGGAATAATGGTACCCCCACAGCTGCAGACATCAGCTACAAACGCATCCGCCGCGTTTCCACTGCCGCACCCACCGCCATCACCGGTTCGGCCACCGGCATTACTCCAGAGGAAGTGACATTAAACGGCACGATCAACGACAACGGGGCCGATACCACCGTAACGTTTGAGTATGGGTCTTATTCTGACTACGGCTATATTGTGAGCGCCACCACGGGTGGAACCGTGACGGCGGGTTCGGGCGCTACGGCAGTATCGGTAACGATCACTGGGTTTAATTGCCACGATAATCGCTATTACCACTTCCGCGTCAACGGCGAAAACAGCATAGGCATTACCAATGGTGATGATGCGACTTTTGCTGTGAGTTTGTGTCCGCAAACGATTTATTTTAATAACCCCGGCCCCCAGCTTTTTGGCACAGCACCCAGGCTTATCGCGCTCACCAATGCGGCGGCGCAAGTCACATTCACTTCATCCACCCCAAGTGTGTGCACCATCACCACCGACGGCTACTTAACCTTTATTACCGCGGGTACCTGCACAATCAATGCCGATCAACCCGGAGATACCAGCGAGTACGCAGCCGCCCCCACTGTAACTCAATCGTTTATGGTGGTCGCGGTAGTTCCTGGCGCGCCGACGATGGTGTCTGGGTTTGGCGGCAACACGCAAGCGGCATTGTCGTGGAATGCACCGGCGAGTAATGGTGGTGTGGCGATTACGGGTTACTCCGTGACGCAGTCTATCGATGGCATGAGCTATAGTGCAGTTAGTGCAGGAACGTGCACCAGTGCAGCCGCTTCAACCGCGACAACTTGCCTGGTTAGCGGACTGACGAATGGCATGGCCTATACGTTTAAAGTGGCAGCGATAAACAGCGTTGGAACCGGAGCAGCATCAACCGCATCGGCAAATATCACCCCAACCCCGCCGAATCTTACAATTACGACCGCACACATTGGTAATGTCATGCTAGGTACCGCTGGTGGTGCGTATACATTAACCGTCACCAACAGTGGGGGATTTACCGATGGCACCGCAGTGACCGTAACCGACACGCTACCGGCGGGATTAACTGCAACAGCAATGAGCGGTACCGGCTGGACCTGTGATTTTGCAACAACGCCATCTGCGCCATTCTGTACACGCAGTGATGTACTGCTGGGTGGCGCCAGTTATCCGGCAATTACATTGATCGTGAATATTGCCGGCAGCGCACCTGATGCAATAACCGACCAAGTGACCAACTCTGCCAGTGTGAGTGGTGGTGGCGATGGCACCCTCAGCAGCAACGCCGACGCCACGGTCGTGCATGTGTATGTGAATGGTTTTGAAGGCTCTTAGTGCTGCTGGATTTATCAGCCACTATCAGCACGAATAAGCCAACCCCCACGCCCTCAGCGCCGGGCTGGAATAAGAGCTGGGCTTGTTAGCCCAGCGAGTTTTTTTATAGAAAGATAATAATATATATTAACAATATACTTTAAGGCCGGTTCGGATAAACACCAGTAACCGCGATAATATAATTCAAGGTTAGATAAGGCTGTAATGTACTCACTGTTACTGGTACATTCACTGCTACTGGCAACGGTTGGCCTGAACCGGTACTTGCATTCGTAACCGTACCGCTACCAGCCGGCACCGGAACTGAAAATGGTTTCAGCGTAGTGTCCGGCGTGCCATTGCTGTAGATTTTTGCAGCGGGCCCGGTAGTTTGTGCCATTGTCACACTCGTACCCGGCATATTGGTAGACGCAGCCGATGCACTAACCGCGGGAATTGCAATATTGGCGCTTGCTCCGCCGCCTGAGGGCGTGAAAGTTGCCGCGTGAGTGTGTGAGGGCATGTTATTAATGCCGATGCTCAGCGACCCAGCCCCTGTTGCAGTAACGGATGAGGTAGGCGAACCACCGGTTTGTGCAACAGATTGCATAGTCTGCGTGCCGACTGGCACTTTATAGCGCAGATCAGGCAGCGCAAAATTATTGACGCCATCGCCGCCGTAAAGCTTACCAATGAGCGAAAACAGCGCTTGATATTGATTCACGCTCAGTAGACTGCCGTCGCATAACGCCCAACCATCAGGTACCCAAGGAACGGGCCATAAAATAATTTGACCAAGAATTGGATCCATTTTATCCCCTCGTTGTCGGTGGCACAGATAAGTTATTGTTTACATAAAATTGCTAATTAATATATTACTAATTTTAAATAAAACACCGTTAATTCATTGTAGCGATGAATGCATGCGTACGTAGAATGAAAACCTGGCTCGAACCGTCTGGCGGATGCGAGACTCATTCAAAACTGTTGTAGAAGATCGTTTCGGTATCTACCGACCAGGTCAGCGCATCGAGCGCCAAATAGTCAAAATTGACCCCAGTAGCAATAGCAAGCTCATCGATTGGTTTACCGCTGTTGACCCTCTCCCAATTTCAGTACCGACCTAAAGTGGAGAAATCAATGGAGGAAAATCCGTTCGCCACACCAAGGCTCTGGTTAAAACCCGTACTGGCGCTGGCTGTGAACTGGGTTACACCTGCCAACTTGCCCGTGAGTGTCACTGAACCAGTTACATTCTGGTTGAGAACGCTGTTCGACAAAAACAGCCACATGCTCGTAACTACGAATCTGCTGGCGTCGTGTGTCCGTATGCTGAAATCTGTGGGTGAACTTGGAAAAGCATAACCACTGTTGTCGATATACTTGTTGTCGGCAGCCGTGCCGTTCCAGCCTGTGCCAGGATAGCCACCCTGAATGTAGAACGTAGAGGTACGCGAGACAATGTCAAAAACCTTGCCGTTGGACATAAACGCTGATGCGTTGTTGGTCTGCGTCTCGAAGGTTTCAGTAAAGGTCTGTGCGGATGCGCTTCCCACGCCAGTGAGAACAAACACAACCCATGGCAGCCACGCTAAGCGCGCGCAATAACAAATATTGAATGTTATTTTTTCCATTGCTGCCACCTCTAATTCGAAACATTCAGGATAAGTATACCGCGGCCTAATCTCAAGTGTAGCGCGCAAGGCGCAAAAACCGAAGGCCGTTGCGCCCCACTTCTCGCCTTGGTATCGCTTATTGATGTGCTGGAGTTTGCAAGCTCACCCCAAACCACCGAACTTGTCGAAACGGATACCCACGGCTAGTATGCAAAAGTCATTGCCTCCAAGGGATTCGGGATGGCGCATTCCGGGTTAGGGTTCACGACGTTGAAACTAAGGACCATCAAAATGGCAACTTTTCAATCCGTATCTCACTGTAACGCAAGCGCCAGGGCCAATTGGCGGCAGATGATCAAAAATATACGTGACGCTCGTGTTGCATCTTTGGTTGCCTGCGCTCAACGCATGGTTTGTCGGCTCGTCACCGGTGGCCTATTGGTCGGGGCGACATTCAGCGCCAACGCCGCCGTCTCCACTACGGATTTTGATCGCCTTACCGTTTTGCCCGCGCTGACCAGTGGCCTTGCGTCGCAGGACTGGCGCAGCCACGGAGCGGTTACGCCCGTGAAGAATGAAGGGCTATGCGATGCGAGCTGGACCTTTGCCGTGACCGGCCTGGTGGAAGGCGATCATTCCATTCGCACGAGCATGTTGAGAAGCCTCTCGGAACAGGAATTGCTCGACTGCACCGGTTCCGGATCGGGATGCGGCGGTGGCAGCCCCATCGACGCATTGCGCACGGTGATTGCCCGGGGCGGACTCGCCACCGAGTCCAGCTACCCTTATACGGCCACTGCTGGTGTGTGCAGGGCAAGCACTGCAGTGGCGACAATCACCGGTGCAGGACGCGTGCCGCCCGGCGATGAGGTATCGCTCAAAGCGTATGTTAGCCAAGGTCCGGTGCTGGCGTTAATCGATGGGAGTCTGCCTTCCTTTGATGGCTATTCAACCGGTGTCTATAGCGATGCAGCTTGCAGTGCCAACAATCCAACACGAGCCGTGCTGATCGTGGGTTATGGAACGCTAGGCAGTGAAGACTATTGGATCGTTAAGAACTCCTACGGCGCCTCATGGGGTAGCGCGGGATATATATTAATGAGCCGCAACAACAACAATAACTGCGGCATTGCCAGCTTTGCGCTGGCGGTCAGCGGTGATCCACTACCGCCCGTGATCATCCCCACACTTCCCACGCTGAGCGCGTGGGCCTTGGGCTTACTTTTGCTCGGCTTTGCGGTATTTGGTTTACGGATACTGCGAAGGCGCGCCGACTGATTCCCTCACCCAACCCGCTGGGCTGCATCGGTAATGGTTGATGCGAAATTCGTGCCGTTCTTAGGTTTTAAACCAAAGCTATAATCCTAAAAAACGTTGTTACAAAGATCCCATTGCATTCCCCTGCACAGCCTTGAATAATCTCAACCCCGACCTTCCTCTTTCATTTTGGGAGTCATTGTATGAATAAGTCGATGGATCAAACACCTTCGGCGAACGAAGCGCGCATCAACAACGCATTCATCCAATGGGAAGAAACGGCCGCCGAATGGGGATGCACCGTGGCGCAATTGAAATACGCCGCCGAGCTGACACTCGGGGAAAAAAACAGCATGCGAAATTTCTTAATAGCGCAGGGTTTTATAAAAGAAAAAAACCGTCGACACCCGGCTTGAACTGAATCGCCCCGGATTTCGTAGACATCCTGTAGCCTCTCACGCGAGGCAACCAGGAGATGGTTATGAAAAGCAGACTGAATCGCCCCGGTTTTCCTAGACAGTCCCGAGCCTCAAAGAATATTGCCGTTC
>CAYXMH010000034.1:0-15831 GCA_964466115.1 uncultured Rhodanobacteraceae bacterium
CGGTGAGGCCGGCGGCGATAACCTTTATATGTATGTCGCCAATATGCCGAATGTGCTCAACGATCCGAGTGGACTAGTGCCAAGGGATCCGGCTAGATGCATAGAACTAGTTCTTAGGTCATCAACTTTACAAAGGGAGTTGGATTCAGCAGCAGGAACAAGTCAACAATTGCTTTTGAGCTTTCCTTCTGAATTGGGTGATCCACTAACGTGTGACGGGAAGGTTTTTCGAACCTGGCAAAATACAACTAACGCAGGTCGGGAGCATCACCGAATTGGTAGAGTCGCTTTTCAACGTTCTGTTGATATGATGAGGATTGGTAGAGAGATGCTAGATGCTTGTGGGGATGATGATGACAACGGTCCGCCGACATCAGAGCTTACTCCTTTGGGTCTGCTCAATTGGGGAAGAAGTCGTATGGGTATGCTTCCAATGACAGATGAAATACAAAATAACCGCGCTCAGAGCGAGCAATCTTGGCTGCCAGCTAATGGCAACGGACAAACAGTTGGAATGGACGCTCCTCTACCGCCTGGAATTTGGCCTCCAGGCATGGATCTAGGCGATCTGGCTGAATATGCAGGAAATTCGCCACATATGGTTCATATGGGGAGGTATGGACATCCAGCGCAGGCAACCGCTGCCGTCGCGGGCCCAATGTTAGGTGTAATGGCAGGAGAAGCTGTGGCAGCGACCGTAGTTTGGGCTACAGAATTTTCTGCTGGGTTTAGTCAGTTGGGTTGGGCTGTCCGAAACTTCGCGTTTCCGTGGTGATGCGAAATGTGCCCCGCTAAACCCAAATAGAGACTGACCTCAACCAACGCGGTAAGGTGCATGGGGCGTCAATCCCTCAAGGGCATTTTCTTTGGGCGTGAGCGCAGTGAATTGCGCCGCATGTTGCGGTGCAATTGGTGGCGGCGACCATGATGTCTACACTTATGCGAGCCTGCTCTCGAGCAAACCTATATCGTTTTCCAGCATGCTGAGCGGCACCGCTTCGATGCGGTCGGTCAGTGCATAGCGCTTGTTTCCCGGGTAGATCAGCAGTAGTCGATCCAGTTTCAGATCGTCGAGCGCAATGCGCATGGAGGGCGTTATGCGAGGCGCATCGGTGCGCTTGCATTCCACGCCTATACGGCGGCGTCCTTGGGTTACGATCAGATCGATTTCGGCGCCCTGATGCGTGGCCCAGAAAAAAACCTCATCATGCGGCGTGGCCGCCAGCACTTGCTCGATCGCAAAACCCTCCCAAGAAGCGCCTACCTTGGGGTGACTGAGCAAGGCCTTGTGCGAATCCAAGCCGAGCAATTGATGCAGCAGTCCGCTGTCGCGTACATAGATTTTCGGGGCCTTCACCTGCCGTTTGCCGATATTGGCGTGGAACGGTTGCAATTGCCTGAGCATGAACGCGTCGGTCAGCAAATCCAGATAGCGCCGCACGGTACCCTCGCTAACGCCAAGCGCACGCGCGGGCTCGGCCGCGTTCCAGATCTGGCCATGATAGTGCGCGAGCATCGTCCAGAATCGGCGCAATGCCAACGCCGGTACGCGCACGCCCCATTGTGGAAAATCGCGCTCCAGCAAACTCTGGATGAATTGCCGTCGCCAAATGGCGCTGTCGGCGTTGCTCGCTGCGAGATAGGATCGCGGAAATCCACCCCGCAGCCACAGCCGCGATTGCGCAACGCTTCCCACTTCGGCCAGCGAAAAACCGCCGAGGGCGATCGATTCCATGCGGCCGGCCAGGCTCTCCGAGGATTGCCGCAACAGATCGCCCGAGGCACTGCCAAGGATCAGAAACCTCGCAGGTTTGCCTTTGCGGTCGGCCAGTACGCGCAGTATCGGAAACAACTCCGGCCGGCGTTGCACTTCGTCAATGACCACCAATCCGCGTAATGGTGCCAATGCCGTCATGGGTTGATCGAGCCGCGCCAGGCTGGCTGGATCCTCCAGATCGAAATAATTGATGGAATCCGGCGACAACAAGGCGCGAGCGAGGGTCGTCTTGCCGCATTGGCGCGGTCCCGCCAGTAAGACGACGGCACTGCGCGTCAGGGCGTCGGTCAGAGATTTCTGGGTTGCGGATCGTTTCAACATATTGCGATACTACCATGAAAATCCGCTATCTGATAACCGAATTTCATGGTACGCCAGAAAAAGGTCGAGACCCCCGCAAAAATGGCAAAAATTTCAGTGGGTGTCCCGTTGTCATTCTCCGCGAGTTATCCGGGGCACCCACCAAATTCGAAAAAATGAAGATGGTTGGCAAATAACCGTTCGTTCTTATTTGGGTTGGTCATTCGCAAGCTATGCGCATTATTGCACATACCCCTCGCAACGCTTATAAAGATGGTAGTGCCTAAAGCCTCTTATTCGACGTAAAAGCGCAAGTACTTCTAATTGATTGAGGAGTGAACGATGCAATCGCGTATCTTATGGATAGCTGCTGGTTTTCTACAACTCAATGCCATTGCGGGCTTTGCGGCGAATACCGTCGTGACCGTAGGCCCGGGGCTCACTTTTTCGCCCGCGTCGGTGACGATTAACGCAGGCGATACGGTCACCTTTACCAATGCGGGTGGATTCCACAATGTGGTATCGGATACCGGCCTGTTTCGCTGCGCCAACGGTTGCCAGGGCAGCGGCGGGAACGGATCGCCCAGTAACGCCGCGTGGAGCAGCACCGTGACGTTTCCCACCGCCGGCACGTTTGGGTATTTTTGCGAAGTCCACGGATCGGCGGGTACCGGAATGGCGGGCTCCGTGGTCGTGCAGAACCCGGTCACCACGGTCGCGATAGGCCCGGGCTTTACCGGCGCTTGGTTCGATCCCAATCAAAGCGGGCATGGATTGTTCTTGGAAGTGTTGCCGAACAACTTAATGTTGGCTTGGTGGTTTACGTTTAATCCGGAAGGAACCCAGCAGGCGTGGTTCGGTGGCACGGGGCCGATCACCGGCAATACCGCCGTGGTAACGGCCGCAATCACCACCGGTGGGCGCTGGATTCCGAATTTCGATCCCAATAGCATCGTCAATACGCTATGGGGTACGTTCACGTTCACCTTTACCGATTGCAATCATGGCCGTGTGGAGTTCAGCTCGGTCATACCGGGATACGGCAGCGGCAGCATGGCGTTGACGCGGATTACGGAGCCGGCGTCGCTGACGTGCCCATAAGCCGCGAAAAACATATTGAGCATCATCGAAAGTCAGGGTGCAATACCCGTAGGGCATTGCACCGCGTTACGCTGGTTCGCAGCGATCGGTCTTTTATAAACTGCGCCGCTGCGCCACCAACAAATCACCGAATAACAACCCAGCCACCAACGATACCAACAGCGTAATGAGCGAAAACGCGGTATCGATGCTTAAAAACACATCGCGTTCGAAGACCAAGGCTAGGCTGCGAAAACCCACACTGCCCGGCACTAACATGATAATCCCCGGTAATCGAATCAATGCGCCGGGGCGGTTGGTTAGCAGAGAGTAGAGATTACCAAGCGCCCCAATCGAGACGCCTGAGATAAATACACCAAATTCGGGGCTGAAAGCGACACTGCCGGCGTAGGTGATGAGGTAACCCAGCGCGACCGAGGCCATCACCAACGGGTAATCGCGCCGCGCGCTTTGAAACAACACGGCGAAGGCGTAGCAGCCTGCGGCTAATGCCAGCCATTCAACCCAACCGGGCACCGGCGGCAAGGGCGAGTCAATGGGCACCAGATTCATGACCTTGCACAACTGGGTTGCCGCAACCGTTCCAAAGCCGAGTTTGAGTAACGTTGCCATTGCTCCGGCCATGCGCGCGACACCGGATACCAAATGCCCGGTCGATAATTCACGCACTGCGGTGGTCAAGGTTAATCCGGGCAACAATACGATCAAACTCGCCAGCACCACGGATTTCAACGCCAGCGGCACGAGATATACGCTGACCCCTGTGGCGATAAACGTGGCCATCAACGCGGAGATCGCCTCAAAACTGGGTGCCAGCTGCGGATGGCGTTGGCAGGCTTGATGCAGCGCGCCAATCAACATTCCGGTAAGGCCCGCGACACCGATATCGGCCCAGCTGGTGTGCAAAATGGCGGCGATCGCGATCGATGCAATTCCGTAACTGAATATACTGAGTGCGCGGGAGTAACGATCCGGCTCATCGACGATGGCACGCAAGCTTAAAAAGCCTTCCTCGATGGTCAATTTTCCATTGGTAACGCAATCGGCAATGGCATCGACCTGACACAGCCGATCCAGATGGATTTCGCCCGGCGAGATTCGAATCACTTGCGTTACCTGAGCCAACGGATCTTCCGCGTACGGGCGATCGGCGCAGGAAAGAATGATCGATGTGGGGCTGCACATCACATTGCAACTTAAGTTCAGGCGTTTGCTGACGCGGTTGATCGCGTTCTCCAACCGCGGCGCGGCGGCGCCGTATTGGTGCAGCCGCCGCGCAATCTCGACGACGAAGGCGATGCGGGTGGTTAGTGTCGCTGCAACGCTCATGGGATTTCCGATCAAGCCACTATCGCACGTATGATAAGCCGCACCATGTCCTAACGTTACCCTTTATCGCGAATCGTCGCGCAAGGACCCTCGAAGCTGCTAGCCTTGAGCCATGGGTAAGACGGATACCAACGGTTTTTTTGAGATCGTTCCAGCGCAAGCCGGGGCGCGGTTGCGTATCAGCGGTGACTGGACCTTGCCACGCGCCGCTCAAATTGAACCGATCATTGCGCAGGCACTAAAGAGCGCTCGACAACCCCCCGGGAGCTGGACCATTGATGCACAAGCGCTAAAGGCGTTGGATACCGCCGGTGCGTTGCTGTTGATACGCGCGGTACGGGCAAGTGGCAAGGCACTGTCGGAACACCGGATTGAAGCGATGCGGCCGGCGGACATGGCGCTTTTGGCTTTGGTGGCCGACCGTTTGGACGCGCCCGTCCCGATGGCCGAGCCGCATGCCAGTTTCCGCCGTTTGCTCGGGCGGATGGGGGTGGCGATCGAAAGCTTGTGGCTGCAAGCGCGAGAGTTATTGGGTTTCGTGGGTTTAACGCTCGTCACTTTATGGGGCGTGGTGTTGCGGCAGAAAAAATTGCGCATTACGGCCACGGTTTTCCATATGGAACAAACCGGGCTTGATGCGGTTCCCATCGTGTCCTTATTGTCATTCCTGGTGGGCGCTGTGGTGGCTTTTTTGGGCGCTACCGTATTGCGCGATTTCGGCGCTTCCATCTTTACGGTGGAATTGGTGTCTTATTCGTTTTTGCGCGAATTTGGCGTGTTGCTCACGGCGATTTTGTTGGCCGGGCGCTCCGGCAGCGCCTTTACCGCCCAGATAGGTTCGATGAAGAGCCGGGAGGAGCTTGACGCCATTCAAGTGTTGGGATTGGACGCCATCGAGCTTTTGGTATTGCCGCGTCTGTTGGCGTTGATCGTGATGCTGCCGTTGCTGACGTTTATCGCGATGATGGCCGGTCTGGTTGGCGGGGCCTTGGTCGGCTCGATGTCATTGGACATCACACCCGGCATGTTTATTACGCGGGTGCATGAAATGACTCAGATGCGGCATTTCTGGGTGGGCATGGCCAAGGCACCGGTATTTGCGTTCCTGATTTCGGTGGTGGGTTGTTTAGAAGGCTTTAAGGTGGAAGGCAGTGCCGAATCGGTAGGGCGCCATACCACCGCCTCCGTGGTGCAGTCGATTTTTCTGGTCATTTTATTTGATGCGCTGTTCGCGATCTTTTTTATGGAGATCAACGTATGAGTGGCGCAACCGAATCGGTGATCCAAGTGCGCGGATTGCGCAACGCATTCGGCAACCAAGTGGTGCACGATGGGCTTGATTTGGACGTCTATCGCGGTGAGGTGCTCGGTGTGATTGGTGGGTCGGGGGCGGGTAAATCGGTATTGTTGCGCTCGATCGTCGGCTTGAAAAACCCGGATGCCGGGCGGATCTGCGTATTCGGGCAAGACACCACGCACTTGCCTGCCGACGCGCGCAAAGCCATCGAGCGGCGGTTTGGTTTGTTGTTCCAGGACGGCGCGCTGTTTTCGTCGCTGACGGTATTGGAGAATGTAAAGGTGCCACTATTGGAATATTACCAATTGCCGGAGTCGTTAATGGACGAATTGGCGTTGCTTAAAATCCGGTTGACCGGCTTGCCGGCCGACGCCGCCGGCAAGTACCCGGCGCAGCTTTCCGGCGGAATGCGCAAACGCGCAGGGTTGGCGCGTGCGCTGGCGTTGGACCCGGAGATTCTGTTTCTGGACGAGCCAACCTCCGGTTTGGACCCCATCGGCGCATCCGGGTTTGATGAGCTCATCGCCACGCTGAAAGAGGCATTGAACCTAACCGTTTTCCTAGTCACCCACGATCTCGACAGTTTGTACGCCATTTGCGACCGAGTGGCGGTGTTGGCCGATCGACACGTGGTGGTGGCGGATCGTGTTGAGGTGGTCGAAAATAACTCCCATCCTTGGATTCGCGAATGTTTCCAAGGCCCGCGCGCGCGCGGTGCGCAAGCCAAGCATCTAACCAGTGCGCCGCAAGCGGCCGTTTAAGAAGGATTTGCTATGGAAACCCGAGCCAGTCATGTGTTGATCGGTGCCTTTGCTCTGACGATTTTCGTCGGCTCGTTCTTGTTCGTGCTGTGGATCGGCAAGTTATCCCTTACGCGCGAATGGGATTTTTACGACATTGTATTTAAAGAGGCGGTTACCGGGTTGTCGGTCGGTGGTGCCGTGCAGTACAACGGCATTCAAGTGGGGGAAGTGCGTAAGCTGTCCCTGGCGCCGGACGATCCGCGCCAGGTGATCGCGCATGTGCGCGTCAATTCGGAAACGCCGGTTAAAACCGACACCAAAGCCAAACTGGCGCTTACCGGGTTGACCGGCGTTGCTGTGATTCAGCTGTCCGGTGGCTCGCCACAGTCGCCACCGTTGGTCGCCAAAAAAGACGACCCCACCCCGCGCATTATTGCCGATGAATCGGCATTGCAGAAATTATTGGCCTCGAGCGAGGGCATCGTCACCAATGTCAACGATGTGTTGTTTCGCACCACGCAATTGCTGTCGGACGAAAATGTAAGCCGCGTTTCGCGTACGCTTGAGCACATCGATCAAGTGGCCAGCGCGGTCGCGGAGGAGCGCGAAGATCTGCGCGCGATGATAGTCCAGATGAGTGCCGCCAGTCTTCAGTTGAAAACAACATTGGTAAAATTGGATAAAGTAACGACGTCGACCAATGACTTGGTGAGCAGTCAGGCGAAAGCGACGCTGGAATCAACGCGTGCCTCGCTTGCGTCCGCGCAACGCTTGGCCGATAGCGCTTACGCAATGCTGGAACAAAACCGCGGCGCGGTGTCGAGTTTCAGCCAAAACGGCCTGGCTCAGGTGGGGCCTGCGGTTAGCGAGCTGCGCGAGACCTTGCGCGCATTGCGCGTCATTACCGATCGACTGCAGGAAAACCCCGCCAGCTACTTATTGGGCCATGAGCAGATCAAGGAGTTTGAACCCAGATGAATCGCTTGATACGAATGACGTTGTATCCCTTATTGCTAGGCGCGTTGAGCGCCTGCGCGCTGTTGTCGAATAAAAGCCAGACGCTAACCGTGTATGCGCCAAAGCTGGCACAAACAGCGGTTGCCGAAGGCGCCCCTGTGCCGTGGCAGTTGTTGGTTCAAATGCCGACGGCGATCAGTCCGTTGGATGGATCGCGCATCGTGGTGATGCCGCAATCGGGCGTGGTTGAGTTTTATAAGGGAGCCCGCTGGCGCGACCGCGCGCCTACCGTGGTGCAGGAATTGGTGTTGCAGTCGTTTCAAAACTCTAACCGTTTAATCGGCGTAGGGACTCCGGCCAGCGGTATCCACGGCGATTACGATTTGCATTTGGATTTGCGCGATTTCCAAGCCGAATATCGCGGCACCGGCGTTTTTGCGGTCATTCGATTGAATGCGCAATTGGTGGATGAGCGCAGTAACCGTGTGCTCGCGGCGCGAACATTCGTGGTTGAGCAACCTTGCAGCGGTACGGCGGTGCCTGCGGTGGCCGATGCGTTTGAGCGGGGCCTCAATGCGTTACTGCCGCAGCTCATGCAGTGGACGTTTGCCAGCGCTGAAGCAAAGGGGTCTGAACTGGCGCATTAATCCAAGTGGTGGCGAATTGATGGCTTTAATTGTTTGCGTTAAACATTGACAATACGGGTTATGAGCGAAAACGCCCAAGCTACTGCAGAAGAGTTAGGTCGACCTCGCATCCCCGCGAAAAATTCTCGCAAACCGCGGTATTTGCAAATTGCCGAATTGTTGCGCGAAGAAATCCTGCAAGGCGCGCATTCGGTGGGCAGTCATTTGCCGACCGAATCGGAATTGTGTAAACGCTTTTTGATCAGCCGTTACACGGTGCGCGAAGCGCTGCGGCACGTCGAAGAGATGGGCTTGGTATCGCGCCGGCGCGGCTCGGGCACCATGGTGCGTAGCGCCGAGCCGTTAATGCAATATCATCAAGCCGTGCGTTCGGTTGACGATTTACTGCAATACAGCGAAGCCACCGGGTTTAAGCTGGTGCACAGTGAACGGGTCGCCGCCGACCCGCTTTTGGCCGGTTGGCTGGATACCCGGGTTGGCGTGGAATGCATGCGCCTGCACGGTATTCGCTATCAGCGGCGATCGACACGACCTTTTTCGATCAGCGATGTGTATCGCCGTGCCACCTGGCAAGGTTTGCCGCATGGCTATGTTCGAATCGAGGACGCGTTTCGTTCGTTGCTTGAGTTGCAAGACTTGCCGCGTATCGATCGATTGGATCAATCATTAAGTGCCGTGGCGTTAAATGAGGAACAGGCGCAAGAATTGGAAGTGGCTGCCGGTTCGCCGGCGTTACGCAGCCTACGGCGCTATTTCGATTCGCGCGGACGATTGTTTATGGCGGCGGTCAGTTTGCACCCCGGGGCGGATTTTAGCTATTTCTCGCGTTATCGGCGTAGCGATTTGACCAATTCGGCTTAAACGATTTGCTAAACACCCCAAGAAACTCCGAAAATTTACCCAATGAAGCATCAGGTGCAACCGTTATGACCGAACGCGATGTAATGGAATACGACGTAATTACGGTAGGGGCGGGGCCCGCCGGTCTGGCGTTTGCTATCCGGTTGAAGCAAATCAAGCCGGACCTCCGTATATGCGTTATCGAGAAAGCGTCCACGATCGGCGCGCATATTTTGTCCGGAGCCGTTATTGAACCGGAGCCATTGAATGAACTGCTGCCGGAGTGGGGCCGGTCGCCGCCGCCAATTTGTGTGGCGGTGAATGCGGATGAATTTTATTTTCTTAAGAAAGACCGCGCCACCAAGTTACCGCCTCCGCCGCAAATGCACAATCACGGCAATTACATCGTGTCTTTGGGGGCGTTATGCGCCTGGCTTGCGCCGCAAGCCGAGGCGCTGGGTGTTGAAATTTATCCGGGGTTTGCCGCGGCAGAGCCGTTATTCAATTCGGATGGCTCGGTGGCAGGGGTGCGCATCGGTGATATGGGGGTGGCCAAAGACGGCAGCCACAAAGCCAATTTTACCCAAGGCATCGATATCAAGGCGCCGATCACGGTGTTGGCCGAGGGTTGCCGCGGGCATTTGTCAAAGCAACTGATTGCGAGGTTTGGATTGGACCGCGAATGCGATCCGCAAACCTACGGTATCGGTATTAAGGAGTTGTGGCAGTTAGCTCCAGGTAAAGGCGAGCCGGGAAAAGTGATTCATACCTTGGGCTGGCCGCTTGATACGCGCACTTATGGCGGTAGCTTTATCTATCATCTGGATAAAAACCGCCTTGCCATTGGTTTTGTCGCGGGGCTTGATTATCCCGATCCTAAGTTCTCCCCGTTTGAGGCATTTCAGCAATTAAAGCATCACCCACTGGTAAAGCCCTTATTGGAGGGCGGCCAGATTCTATCGGCGGGCGCGCGCGCGTTGGTTGAAGGCGGGTATCAATCGCTGCCCAAAACCGAAATGCCGGGCGCGATTCTGATCGGGGACGCCGCGGGTCTCCTGAATGTGCCGAAGATTAAAGGCACGCATCAAGCGATCCGCAGTGGAATGCTCGCGGCCGAACACATTGCCGCAACCGCAACCAGTGTTGGTTGGGATGCGCAATTGCGCACTTCGCCGGTGGTTGCGGAATTAAGAAAAGTGCGCAATATCCGCCCGGGATTCAACAAAGGCTTGTGGTTTGGGTTAGCCAATGCCGGTTGGGAAACGCTGACCTCGGGCCATTCGCCATGGACATTGAAAAACCATGGCGACCCCAGCGCGACGCGCAAGCTTAAGGACTACGAAGCGCCGGCTGCGGATTATGTCGAGCGCAGCTTACCGCCGCGCGATCGCTTGGCATCGGTGTATTTCGCCGCCACCGAACACGATGAGGATCAGCCGGTGCATTTGCACGTGGCCGATACCACCATTTGCATCACCCGGTGTGTTGAGGAGTACGGCAATCCCTGCACGCGGTTTTGCCCAGCCGGGGTGTATGAAATTGCCGAAGGTTCGGGCGGCAAGCGATTACAAATAAACTCCGCTAATTGCGTTCATTGTAAAACGTGCGACATCAAGGACCCTTACGAAATCATCACCTGGGTAACGCCAGAAGGCGGCGCCGGCCCGAATTACCAAAACCTCTAACGCACAAACGCAGAGTCTTGTAGGGTGGGCTTTTAGCCCACCACGCAATAAATCCGAATTTTCCTACAGCGATCCGCGCCATTTGTAGATCGCGCCACCTCCAGCGGCTCGGCATCATTGGGTTTTCACCAACACAATGATATGCCTATGATCCGAATAACCTATCGATGGTTTGATTTACCGCTGGGAGCGGCGCTGGTTTTCTTTAGTGTCGTCCGCGCAACTGTTGCCGAGCCGATTTATAAATGCCGGGACGATCAAGGCAACATTGCATTCCAAGGCCAACATTGTTCGGCGTTGCAGCGGGAGGAGTCAGTTGTGCTGCGGTCGGTTATACCGCAACCGGAGAAGACGCAACGTTCTGCACCGGCGTTGCAGCCTGCGGAACCGCAACCAATGCAACGCGCTCGGCGAGCGCGCAGCAGTGCCACCGGTGCGGCAGCGGTGCCAATATCTTACGAGTGCCGCACCGACAATGGCGAGGTTTTTTATCGCCACACTTCGTGCCCCGCTGCGTTAACGACAAATACCGATTCGCACCGTAATTCAAGAAGGCAAACCCGGCTGGGCGCCAAGACGCATGCGGTGTCCGCGCGAAAAATACCACGGGCTGAGGCCTGTAAAAACATTCATGCAGCGAGCGCAAGCGACCGAGTGGGTTATGCATATGACGAACAAATCTCCACCTACGATCGCAACCTTGGGAAAGATCCGTGCGGGTAATAGCGCGTCGTCATTTGTCAGTTGAGCGGTAAGCTGGTTACGATGCAAGGATGCCACGTGGGGCTGCGCCAATATCAAGCTTTCCGCCGCAAATTGCCGCGGGGTGCCGGGTTTTAATACTCGGTACGGTTCCGAGCGCGCGCTCATTGGCGCTGCAGCAATCTTATGGCCACCCGCAGAATCTATTCTGGCCGTTGATGGGAGAAATGCTCAATGCAGGGCCGGATTTGGCGTATGCCGAACGCATCAAACGTCTTCACGCTGTTGGTATCGGCATTTGGGATGTGCTGAAACAATGCGAGCGTTCGGGCAGCCTCGACAGCAGTATTGTTCGCGCCAGCGAGGTGCCAAACAATATCGCGGAATTACTTCGGGAATACCCCGACATTTGCGCCATCGCCTTGAACGGTACAAAAGCGAACACCGCATTTGCACACCATATCGTTCCGACGCTTGCGGTGGAACGGTTATCTAAACTGGAAATAGTGGCATTGCCATCGACTAGCCCTGCTAACGCATCGATGTCACGAGCGGTGAAACGCAAACGTTGGGGAGTGTTATTGAAATGGGTTAAATGATGAGAGCGGCTCTGCATCGGTTGCAGAGCCGCAATGCATCATTAAAAAGGCAAAAAATTAAAAAATACGCCCAAGCATCATATACAAAGCCAACGCCAGGCAGGCGAAGCCCAAGCCAATTTTATACGGCTTTAATTTTTCGGTCATTTCACCCAATTTTGTAGTGAAACCATTGGTACCGATCAGGGATTGCAGTAAGGGCAATGCAAGAATCAACGAAAGCGCAGTAATAACCAGTGCGTTGACCAATGCAACCAACATCACACCCACAGCGTATTGGATAACGTTGATGGCAGAAATCCAGCGCAGCAGCAAAAACAAACCCCAGATTAACCCCGCCAAACCAATCCATCCTTCAACTGCGGCCAATTGACTCAACGGTGCAGCCGCCGATGGCTGACGGCTTTGCAGCCATGAGGATATTCCAAGCAGACCAAGCAAAATCAATAAGACCAAACTAAGTATCCACATACACATTCCCCCTTATGCCCAATGCCGATCTTATACTAGGTTGCCGTGTATTACGATGCACTATTCTCTAGGTATTCGCGCCGGGTACACTACTGTATTAGATAGCGTGTACCTTGGTAGTTAGGGATCAAATCCGCGATTACGCAAACAACAGCACTCATTCTTACCCCATTTCGATAAGGTGCCATTATGCAGACCCTATTGCGCATTATTGCTGCATTATTAGTGGTGTTGGCTGTGAGCGGTATGGCGCAAGCGCAAACCCCCATCACACGTGATTTGCCTCCCGGGTTGCAAATTCCTGATGCGGCGCGTCCAGGCCCCGATTTTAATGTGGACCGAGCCACCGAGGCATACCTTAATTTGCTGTCCCCTGAGCAGCGCGCCCTGTCCGATGCGTACTTCGAGGGTGGTTACTGGCTGCTGCTTTGGAGTTTCTTATACGGGTTGGCGGTCAGTGTCATTCTCCTAATCACCGGGTTATCGTGGCGCCTGCGTGATATTGCGCGGAATATCAGCGCTCGGCCGTGGCTTTATACCTTACTTTACGCTGTGCTGTGGGTTGCAGTGACGTTCGTGCTCAGCTTTCCGCTCTCAATCTATGTCGACTTTGTGCGTGAGCATCAATACGGCCTGGCCACACAAACATTTGGCGCTTGGTTTGGTGACCAAGCAAAGGGTCTTATGGTCGGTTTGATCCTTGGGCCTCCCGCGCTTGCATTGATATATGCTGCGGCGCGCCGGGCTGGCGAGCGTTGGTGGGTATGGGCAACCGTATTGGCGTTTGGATTTATTTTGTTCAGCGCGTTGATTTCACCGGTATACATATCGCCTTTATTTAATGATTACAAACCGTTGCCCGATGGCCCGGTACGCGAGGCGGTATTGGCCTTAGCGCGCGCCAACCAAATTCCGACTGAGCACGTGGAATGGTTCGACGCCTCCCGCCAGACGACCCGGGTCAGCGCCAACGTATCCGGTTTTCTCGGCACCACCCAAGTCAGCCTCAACGACAATTTGATGAATAACACTTCGCTGCCGGAAATCAAGGCGGTGATGGGGCATGAAATGGGGCATTACGTGTTGAACCATGGTCTGCGATTGACGATTTACTTTACGCTGGTATTGGGCTTTGGATTCTGGATTACCCATCGTTTGGTGGATATGGCGTTACTGCGTTGGGGTGGGCGGTTGCGATTGGAGGGTCGGACCGATCCCGCGGCATTGCCATTGGTTATTGCCGCGTTGTCTGTCTATATGTTTGTGGCAACGCCGCTATTAAATTCAATCACTCGCCAAGCCGAGACCGAAGCCGATATGTACGGTTATAACGCCGCCCGCGAACCTCACGGCTTTGCCATGGCGGCGATGCGTTTGTCCACGTACCGTAAAATTAAACCCGGCGCGTTGGAAGAAATCGTCTTCTACGACCATCCGAGTGGGTATGCGCGTGTGCATGGCGCCATGCTCTGGCTCAATGAAAATCAGAACAATCCAACGGCAAATGCAGCCGTATCTGCGGCTGTGCCATAAAATCCTAAATACATGTGTTTCAAAATTTCTGGAGTTAACTATGACTGATCTTGTTCTTTACAGCGTCGTTCCGTATGACCGTGGCAGCCGCGTTCGCTGGACGGCGTATGAGCTTTCACTCAACGTTGAGGAGCGCAAGGTCAACATGACGGACAAGGAGCACAAGTCCGAGGCCTACAAAAAAATCAATCCACTGGGTCAGATACCGGCTGCGCTGTTAAATGGTGCGCCTATGTTTGACTCTGCGGCCATCTGCATGCGTCTTTTGGAATTGCACCCGGATTCCACATTGGCGCCGGCCATCACCGCCCCGGATCGCGCCATGTTTTTAAGCTGGTTGATGTTCGGCATAACGACATTGGATCGCGCCGCGTTCGATTTGTTTCGGTTTAAACGCACACCCGAAAACGCGGAAAAGCGCCAAGAAGCATTTGAGCGCCTAAAACCCACCTTGGATTCATTGATCGAACACCTTACCGGCAAAACCTATATTGTGGGCGATCGGTTTTCGTTGGCGGATATTATGGTTGCTTATGATTTAATGTTGCTGCGCCGCGATGAAGTGCTGGTGCAGTTTCCGGTGTTGGACGCGTATGTGACCCGTTTGGCGGCGCGCCCAGCGGCGCAACGGGCGGGGTTGTTCAACCCGTAAAAAACGGTTTTCACCACACTCCACAATTTGGCATGGAAGCCCAAGGTTCTTGTGGTGGCAAGGCGTTGCCATTTTGCAAAAGCTCAATCGAGATAAGATCGGGAGACCGCACAAACGCCATGCGCCCATCGCGTGGCGGACGGTTGATCGTAACGCCGGCATCGACTAGGCGTTGGCACGTGGCGTAGATGTCATCTACCGCGTAGGCTAAATGTCCAAAATTGCGCGCGGACCCGTAGGTTTCGGGATCCCAATTGTAGGTGAGCTCCACTTGCGCGCTGTCGTCGCCGGGTGCGGCCAAAAACACCAGCGTAAACCGGCCTTGCGGATATTCTTGCCGGTGTAATTCGCGCAATCCCAGTTTGTTGCAGAAAAAATCGAGCGAGGCTTCGAGATTGCTTACGCGCAACATGCTGTGCAGGTATTTCATCTGGTGCTCCTAATTTATCACGCCGTATTCGAAGCGAGTTTTAACTGCTCAAAATATTCAACAGGCCAGTCCTGATTCAGGGCGAGGGTGTCCCTTAACTCTAAACGCAGCCATTCATTTACTATAGCCTCCTGTTCGACTAAGGCGATACGCCGGACCAGATCAGCTCCGCTAAGAAAGGAATCGAGAACCCCAAATCCAATGGGATATTGGCGCTGACAAAGCGCAAGAATATACGCCCACTCTTCAAGCGTATCCTTAGGTTCCACACTCACAATATGTTCAGCACGATAGCGTGCATCCACCGCATCAACCATTGGTAACCTTAATAAGGGCGAGAAACGTAAGGTATCTTAGTAAAATATTGATCGTCTAAAACCAGTTTTCACCCTCCCTGGGCAGGAATAACCAAGGTTCTTGCGGTGACAATGCATTCGTACCTGCCACCGTAACATTTGTTTGCAAATTCCGGACAAAAAGATGTCCGCCTTGTGCCCTGAATTTCGCACTTATGTATAGCCCGCCGCGGCATAGATTCCATTGCCGCACTGCAAGTCTTATTTTAATCATAATACAATTATTCACAATTGCAATAGTAAATTAACGCTATCCTATCGGCGGTGGGTCGAATGCATTTAACGGGTTTGCAAAGGCGATGTATGAGCCACGTATTGAACGCGCGTGTTTCGATTTTGGTGGGTTTGCTGTTGACCTCAGTCGGCGCTGTTGCCGGGGAGTGCGGTGGCGACGCCGGTGGTACGGCGTGCT
>CAYXMH010000035.1:0-15513 GCA_964466115.1 uncultured Rhodanobacteraceae bacterium
TCAACGCCGCCGTCAGCGTCGTCTTTCCGTGGTCCACGTGACCTATCGTTCCCACATTTACATGGGGCTTCGTGCGTTCAAATTTTCCCTTAGACATGGCTTAAAACCTCAAATCTATAGATGCTGTGCTTAGGCTGATTTTTTCATTACCGCTTCGGCGATATTGGTCGGCGCTTCGGCGTAATGATCGAATTCCATCGTAAAGGTCGCTCGTCCCTGACTCATGGAACGCAACGATGTTGCATAACCGAACATTTCACCAAGCGGAACTTGTGCATTAATCATCTTGCCGGACGGGGAGTCTTCCGTACCTTGCAACACGCCACGGCGACGGCTTAAGTCGCCCATAACATCGCCCATGTAGTCTTCCGGGGTCACGACTTCCACTTTCATGATCGGCTCAAGCAATACGGGGCTCGCTTTGCTAAAACCCTCCTTGAACGCCATCGAACCGGCGATCTTGAACGCCATCTCGTTGGAGTCGACCTCATGGTAGGAACCATCAATCAGGCGCACCTTGACATCGACCACCGGGAACCCGGAAAACGGTCCGTTCTGCAATTGTTCTTGAATGCCTTTGTCTACCGCGGGGATGTATTCTTTGGGAACCACGCCGCCGACGATGCCGTTTTCAAACTCATAGCCTGAGCCGCGTTCGCGCGGGTGCAACTCGATGACCACGTGACCGTATTGGCCGCGGCCGCCGGACTGGCGCACGAATTTGCCTTCTTGCTTGACCATTTTGCGAATCGTTTCGCGATACGCCACTTGCGGTTTGCCGACGTTGGCTTCAACGCTGAACTCGCGCTTCATGCGATCGACGATGATATCCAAATGCAACTCGCCCATGCCGGCAATAATGGTTTGCCCAGACTCTTCATCGCTGCGTACGCGGAAAGACGGATCTTCCTGCGCCAAGCGCGACAACGCGATGCCCATTTTTTCTTGATCGGATTTGGTTTTCGGCTCGATCGCCATCGCGATCACCGGCTCCGGGAAGACCATTTTTTCAAGCGTGATCAATTTGTCTTGCGCGCACAGCGTATCGCCAGTCGTGACGTCTTTTAATCCGACCGCGGCAGCTATATCGCCCGCGCGAACCTCTTTGATTTCATCGCGATTGTTCGCGTGCATTTGCAACAAACGACCAATGCGCTCTTTGCGGTCTTTAATCGGGTTGTACACAGTATCGCCCGAATTCAAAACGCCCGAGTAGACGCGGAAAAACGTCAACGCGCCGACATAAGGGTCGGTCGCAATCTTGAACGCCAAAGCAGAGAAGGGCTGATCGTCGGAAGCCGAACGCAGTGCTTCCTTGTCGTTATCGTCCATGCCTTTTACCGGCGGGCGGTCGGAGGGGGCGGGAAGATAGCGGATAACGCCATCCAACATCGCTTGCACACCCTTGTTCTTAAACGCCGAGCCACAAAATACCGGTATTAATGAAGCCGCCAAAGTACCAAGACGGATGCCGTTGATGATTTCTTCTTCGGACAGGGCGCCGCCTTCCAAATACTTGGTCATCAAGTCTTCGGAGGTTTCGGCGGCAGATTCCACCAAATGCTCCCGCGCTTTTTTTGCTTTTTCCAATAAAGCAGCAGGAATCTCTTGGTAATCGAACTTCATTCCCTGGGATTCCATATCCCAATGAATCGCCTTCATCTTCAAAAGATCGACCACGCCTTCGAAATTGTCTTCGGCGCCGATCGGGATCTGCATCGCCACCGGGTTCGCACCCAGACGGCTTTTCAGCTGACCGACCACTTTGTCGAAATCGGCGCCGGCGCGATCCATCTTATTGACGAACGCAACGCGCGGAACGCCGTACTTGTTGGCTTGGCGCCATACGGTTTCCGATTGCGGCTGCACGCCACCAACGGCGCACAGCACGAACACCGCGCCGTCCAATACCCGCAACGACCGCTCGACTTCAATCGTGAAATCCACGTGGCCGGGGGTATCGATAATATTGAAACGATGCTCCGCGAAGGAAAGGTCCATGCCTTTCCAGAAGCAGGTTGTCGCAGCCGATGTAATCGTAATGCCGCGCTCTTGCTCTTGTTCCATCCAATCCATGGTGGCCGCACCTTCGTGCACCTCGCCGATCTTATGCGATCGGCCGGTGTAAAAAAGTATGCGTTCCGTGGTCGTCGTTTTACCGGCATCAATGTGAGCCATGATGCCAAAATTACGATATCGGTCAATGGGTGTATTACGTGCCACGGCGTCGATCCTTCAACTCATTACCAGCGGTAATGGGAAAATGCTTTATTGGCTTCCGCCATACGATGGGTTTCTTCGCGCTTTTTGACAGCGCCACCCCGGTTTTCAGCTGCCTCGAACAACTCGGCGGCCAACTTGCGTGACATCGTGTTCTCAGAACGCTTACGCGCGGCCTCAATGAGCCAGCGCATAGCGAGTGCGACACGACGATTGGAACGAACCTCAACCGGCACCTGATAGGTCGCGCCACCGACGCGACGCGATTTCACTTCAACCGCGGGCGCCACATTGGTCAGCGCCTTTTCCACCAAATCAACCGGCGTAGCATGCTTTTCGCCAATAACGGAAAGCGCGCCGTAAACGATCCCTTCGGCTACCGATTTCTTACCGCTTTTCATTACCATGTTAATGAAACGCGCAATCATCTGACTGCCGTGCTTCGGATCTGGCAACGTAACGCGGGCTGCTGGTGCACCTTTTCTTGACATGGTCCGGCCTTACCTAAATATGGAATGCAACTGTGATTAAGACGATTTGGGACGCTTCGCGCCATACTTGGAACGGCTTTGGCGGCGCTTAGCGACACCGGAAGCATCCAAGCTGCCGCGTACCGTGTGGTAGCGCACGCCAGGAAGATCTTTCACACGGCCGCCGCGAATCAAAACGACCGAGTGTTCTTGCAAATTATGGCCTTCGCCACCGATATAGCTGATGACCTCAAACCCGTTGGTCAAGCGCACCTTGGCAACCTTACGCAACGCGGAGTTCGGCTTCTTTGGCGTGGTGGTGTATACACGCGTACAAACACCACGGCGCTGCGGGCAACTTTCCAGCGCAGGTGAGGCGCTTTTATAAGTCTTTGGCTGCCGCGGTTTACGTACCAATTGATTAATTGTTGACATTTATTCGTAGCCCTAAGAAACAAAAGACAGGTCGGAGTAACCCGACCTGTCGAGACTTGAGATTATAACTGGCGTTTAATGAAACCGTCAACGGTTCCTGCCGTGAATCCTTTCATCGAACACGAAGCGCTTCCTGCACTTCATTTCGAGGTAACAAACGCGGTTTGGAATTACTGGGGGATGTTTTCCTCTGGTAAAACTTCCATGGCGGCCCCGGCCGTACTGCTGATGCTACCGCGCAGCGTTTCCAACTCTAAGTCGGTCAATTGACCTGGACCCGGCTTAGAGCGACGCTTGGTGTGGTAGGCCAAACCCGTACCTGCTGGAATTAAGCGGCCGACTATAACATTTTCTTTCAATCCGCGCAAAGTATCTCGGGTGCCCCGTACCGAGGCCTCCGTCAGCACTCGGGTGGTTTCCTGGAACGATGCAGCCGAAATAAACGATTCGGTTGCCAGCGAGGCCTTGGTAATGCCGAGCAATACCGGATCGTATTCGGCAGCACGCTCGTCACGGGCCTTGCTACGGGCATTTTCTTCTAATACCCGCATGCGCTCCACTTGTTCACCGCGCAGATAACGCGTGTCACCGGAGGCCGTAATTTCCACTTTACGCAACATTTGACGAATGATCGTCTCGATGTGCTTATCGTTGATTTTTACACCCTGCAAACGGTATACGTCCTGGATTTCCTTGACCAAATAGGCCGCCAGCGGTTCAACACCCAATAAACGCAGGATATCGTGTGGGTTCGGCTCACCGTCCACCACGGTTTCGCCTTTTTCGACGTGCTCACCCTCAAATACGATGACATGGCGCCATTTCGGAATGAGCTCCTCATGATCGTTACCGTCGACGTCCTTGATCACCAGGCGCTGTTTACCCTTGGTGTCCTTACCAAAACTGACGATACCGGAGCGTTCGGCCAAGATCGCCGGCTCTTTGGGCTTACGCGCCTCGAACAAATCGGCGACGCGCGGCAAACCACCGGTGATATCGCGAGTTTTTGAGGTTTCTTGCGGAATACGCGCCACCACGTCACCGACGCCGACTTCCGCGTCTGCTTGTAAGCTAACAATGGCGCCAGCCGGTAAGAAGTATTGCGCTGGGATATCAGTGCCTGGCAATTTGAGCTCTTTGCCTTTTTTATCTTCCAAACGCACCATCGGGCGTAAATCTTTGGCGGCACCGCCACGGCGTTTCGGATCGGTAACGACCGCACTTTGCAGACCGGTCAAATCGTCGATCTGCTCTTGCACCGTTATACCGTCGATAAAGTCGCTAAACCGCACGCGGCCGGCCACTTCCGACACGATCGGATGCGTATGCGGATCCCAGGTCGCCACGATCTGGCCCGCCTTGGTTGCCGCGCCGTCCTTGATGGTGAGAATGGCGCCGTAAGGGACTTTGTAGCGTTCACGCTCGCGGCCGTGCACATCCATGACCGAGATTTCCCCGGAACGCGATACCGCAACCAAGTGGCCCGCGGTGTGTTGCACGGTCTTAAGATTATTGAACTTCAGTGAACCGGTCGTTTTCACCTGCACGTTATCCACCGCCGCGGCACGCGATGCGGCGCCGCCGATATGGAAGGTACGCATGGTTAACTGAGTACCGGGCTCGCCAATCGATTGCGCAGCAATAACACCAACCGCTTCGCCGATATTCACTAAATGCCCGCGGGCTAAGTCGCGACCATAACAATATCCACAAACGCCAAATGTAGCAGCGCAGGTGATCGGTGAGCGCACTTGCATCGTCTGCACGCCAGCGGTTTCGAGTTTTTCGACCCACTTTTCATCAAGCAACGTATTACGCCGAACAATGGGCTCTTCCTCATTGCCCGGAGCATAGGTGTCTTCGGCGACGATTCGACCGAGCACGCGATCGCGCAACGGTTCCACCACGTCGCCGCCTTCGACGATCGCCGTCATGGTCAAGCCATTGGTGGTTTCGCAATCAACCGAGGTCACCACCACGTCTTGCGCCACATCGACCAAACGCCGCGTCAAATACCCGGAGTTCGCGGTCTTCAAGGCGGTATCGGCCAAGCCTTTACGTGCACCGTGGGTGGAGATGAAGTACTGCAGAACATCCAACCCTTCACGGAAGTTCGCTTTAATCGGGGTTTCGATAATGGAACCGTCCGGTTTGGCCATCAATCCGCGCATACCGGCCAACTGACGAATCTGGGCGGCGGAACCGCGCGCTCCGGAATCGGCCATGATGTAAATCGAGTTCATCGATTTTTGCTCAACCATCTCACCTTTGGCATTAGCGACCTTTTCAGTACCAATGCCTTCCATCATCGCCTTGGCGACCAGCTCATTGGTGCGCGACCAAATATCGACGACCTTGTTGTAGCGCTCGCCGGCCGTCACCAAACCGGATCCGAACTGCTCTTGGATTTCCAAAACCTCTTTCTCGGCGGTTTCTAAGATGCCTTTTTTGGCATCCGGAATCGTCAAATCATCGATACCGATGGATACGCCGGCCCGCGTTGCGTAGTGAAAGCCGGTGTACATCAGCTGATCCGCGAAAACCACGGTTTCCTTAAGGCCCAACTTACGATAGCTGGCATTGATCAAACCCGATATCGCTTTTTTGGTGAGCACCGTATTGATCAGTGCGAACGGCATGCCTTCCGGCAAAATCTCCGCCAGCAATGCACGGCCAACAGTGGTATCGACGATCGAGGTTTTTTCGGTGCGGTTCTTTTGCGCGTCAATTTCCACTTCACGCAACCGCACCTTTATCTTGGCGTGCAAATCCACTGCGCGATTCTGGTAAGCGCGGTGAACTTCGGCGCCATTCGCAAACACCATGCCTTCGCCTTTGGCATTGACCAACTCGCGGGTCATGTAATAAAGCCCGAGCACCACGTCTTGCGTCGGCACGATGATCGGTTCACCGTTGGCGGGAGACAGGATATTGTTCGAGGACATCATCAAAGCACGAGCTTCCAGCTGCGCTTCCAACGACAGCGGAACATGCACGGCCATTTGGTCACCGTCGAAGTCCGCGTTGAACGCAGTACAAACCAGCGGATGCAACTGGATCGCCTTGCCCTCAACCAGCACCGGTTCGAACGCCTGGATGCCAAGGCGATGCAAGGTCGGTGCGCGGTTTAACAGCACCGGATGCTCGCGGATCACCTCCTCCAGGATATCCCACACTTCGGCGCTTTCGCGTTCGACCAGTTTCTTAGCGGCTTTGATCGTCGTCGCCAGTCCACGCCGTTGCAGCTTCGAAAAGATGAACGGCTTGAACAATTCCAATGCCATCTTTTTCGGCAATCCGCATTCGTGCAATTTCAGCGTCGGACCGACCACGATCACGGAGCGGCCAGAATAATCCACGCGCTTGCCGAGCAAGTTCTGGCGGAAGCGGCCTTGCTTGCCCTTGATCATATCGGCCAGCGACTTGAGCGGGCGTTTGTTGGTGCCGGTGATGGCGCGACCGCGACGGCCGTTGTCCATCAGAGCATCCACCGCTTCCTGCAACATGCGCTTTTCGTTACGCACGATGATGTCGGGTGCATTCAATTCCAACAACCGTTTTAATCGGTTATTGCGGTTGATGACGCGCCGATAAAGATCGTTCAGATCGGATGTTGCGAAACGACCCCCGTCCAACGGCACCAACGGACGCAAATCCGGCGGTAACACGGGCAGCACTGTCATCACCATAAATTCTGGGCGATTGCCGGACTCTAAGAACGCCTCCACCAACTTTATGCGCTTGCTTAAGCGCTTGAGTTTGGTTTCGGAATTGGTACTGGCGACTTCTTCGCGCAGACGGATCAACTCGGCGCCAAGATCGATCGTTTTCAGCAATTGATAAACGGCCTCGGCGCCCATCTTGGCGTCGAATTCATCGCCGTGCTCTTCCACCGCCTGCAGATATTGCTCTTCATTCAGTAGCTGGCCGCGCTCCAGCGCGGTGAGGCCCGGATCCACCACCACATAAGCTTCAAAGTACAAAATGCGCTCAATATCGCGCAACGTCATATCGAGCATCAAGCCGATGCGCGAGGGCAAGGACTTCAAGAACCAGATATGCGCCGTCGGCGAGGCCAATTCAATATGCGCCATGCGTTCGCGGCGAACTTTGGTCAAAGTGACCTCGGTCCCGCATTTTTCGCAGACCACGCCACGATGCTTCATGCGCTTGTATTTGCCGCACAGGCATTCATAGTCTTTTACCGGTCCGAAGATCGCCGCGCAGAACAACCCATCTCGCTCCGGTTTAAAGGTGCGGTAGTTGATCGTCTCCGGTTTCTTCACTTCACCGAATGACCAGGATCGAATCAAATCCGGCGAAGCTAACGCGATCTTGATCGAGTCGAAATCGAGCGTTTGGCGCGATTGATTAAAGAGATTTAATAAATCTTTCATGGTTCTTTTCTCCAAGCGGCGCCGGTTTACTTAATTTCTTCCAACTCAATATTGATCGCCAACGAGCGGATTTCCTTTACGAGCACAGTAAAGGATTCCTGGATGCCGGCAACCATCTCATGGTTGCCGTCGACGATGTTCTTGTACATCTGATTGCGTCCCGGCACATCGTCGGACTTGACGGTGAGCATTTCTTGCAAGGTGTATGCAGCACCGTACGCCTCGAGTGCCCACACTTCCATCTCTCCGAAGCGTTGACCACCAAACTGTGCTTTGCCACCGAGCGGTTGCTGGGTAACCAGCGAATAAGGACCGGTGGAGCGTGCATGCATTTTGTCGTCGACCAAGTGGTTCAACTTCAGCATGTACATGTACCCAACCGTCACCTTGCGATCGAACGACTCGCCGGTGCGTCCGTCGTAAAGCGTGGTTTGGCCGGATTCCGGCAAATCGGCAAGCTTCAACATCGCCTTGATTTCCGACTCGTGCGCGCCGTCGAACACCGGTGTGGCCATTGGCACGCCATGACGCAGATTTTTCGCCAATTCCAATAATTCCGCATCGCTAAACGACTTTAGATCAACGCGATTGGTTTTATCCGTGTTGTACACTTGATCTAGGAACTTACGCACTTCCGCAACGGTGCGCTCCTCATCAAGCATGCGCTGGATTTTCTCTCCCAACCCTTTCGCGGCCCAGCCCAAGTGGGTTTCCAATACTTGGCCGATATTCATACGCGAAGGCACACCGAGCGGGTTAAGCACGATATCCACGGCGCGGCCGTCGTCCATATACGGCATGTCTTCCACCGGCTTGATCATCGAGATCACGCCCTTGTTACCATGGCGGCCGGCCATCTTGTCGCCGGGCTGAATGCGACGCTTAACGGCAAGGTAAACCTTTACCATTTTCAACACACCCGGGGCGAGATCGTCGCCGGCAGTGATCTTGGCCTGCTTCTCTTTAAACCGTTTTTCGTACTCGGCTTTGTGCTGAGTGACCTGAGCTTGTGCGCGCTCCAAAAACTCCGCGGCGTCTTCGTCCTTCATACGGATGGCGAACCATTCGTCTTTTTTCAACGAATCCAAATACTCTTCCGTAATCGTTGCACCCTTCTTCAAGCTCTGTGGTCCGCCATTGGCGGCCTTGCCCACCAGCGCGGTACGCAACCGTTGATAAATAGCGCTTTCCAGGATGCGGAATTGATCGTCGAAATCTTTCTTGACGCGCTTAACTTCCATTTGTTCGATTTGCAGTGCGCGCTTGTCCTTCTCGATGCCATCGCGGGTGAATACGGTCACATCGATAACAGTGCCGTCCATGCCGGGCGGTACGCGCAACGACGAATCTTTCACGTCGGAGGCTTTTTCACCGAAAATCGCACGCAGCAGTTTTTCTTCCGGCGTTAGCTGGCTTTCGCCTTTCGGTGTGACTTTGCCGACCATGATGTCACCGGCCTTCACTTCCGCACCGATATAGACCACGCCGCTTTCGTCAAGACGCGACAAAGCCTGCTCACCCACGTTCGGAATATCGGCCGTGATTTCTTCCGGGCCCAATTTCGTATCGCGCGCAACGCAGGTCAGCTCTTCGATGTGGATCGTCGTGTAACGGTCTTCTTGCACCACGCGCTCGGAGATCAAAATCGAGTCTTCGAAGTTGTATCCGTTCCAAGGCATGAATGCGACCAGCATGTTTTGACCCAGCGCCAACTCACCAAGATCGGTGGAGGGCCCATCGGCCAGTACATCGCCCTTGGCCACGCGGTCACCAACATTGACCAGCGGACGCTGATTCATGCAGGTGTTCTGATTCGAGCGGGTGTATTTGGTTAATGTATAAATATCAACACCAGCATCACTTTCAGCAATCTCTTTTTCATTCACGCGCACTACGATACGGCCGGCATCGACCTGATCGATGATGCCGCCGCGCTTGGCCACGGCGATTACGCCGGAATCGCGCGCCACAGGACGCTCAATGCCGGTGCCGACCAAGGGTGTCTGCGAACGCAACGTCGGTACCGCTTGGCGTTGCATGTTGGCGCCCATCAAGGCACGGTTGGCGTCATCGTGTTCCAAGAACGGCACCAAGGCCGCCGCCACCGAAACCGTTTGCATTGGCGAGACGTCCATAAACTGGATTTCTTGCGGTGCACGCAACTCGGATTCACCACGATAGCGGCAAGACACGAAATCTTCGGTGAAGGCGCCGTCTTTGGTCATCGGCGAGTTCGCCTGCGCAATAACGTATTCGCCTTCTTCAATCGCAGAAAGAAATTCAACCTTATCCGTTACCTTGCCGTTGCCAACTTTGCGATACGGCGTTTCCAAGAACCCGTAGGAATTGGTACGCGCGTATACGGCCAAGGAGTTGATCAAGCCGATGTTCGGACCTTCCGGCGTTTCAATCGTGCAGACGCGGCCATAATGAGTTGGATGTACGTCACGCACTTCAAAGCCGGCGCGTTCACGCGTCAAGCCGCCCGGTCCCAATGCGGAAACGCGACGCTTGTGCGTGACTTCCGACAGCGGATTGTTCTGATCCATAAACTGCGATAACTGACTCGATCCGAAGAATTCCTTGATCGCAGCCGCCACCGGTTTGGCGTTAATCAGCTCTTGCGGCGATAAACCTTCCGATTCGGCCAGGCTTAGGCGTTCTTTCACCGCGCGCTCAACACGCACCAAGCCGATACGGAATACGTTCTCGGCCATCTCACCGACCGAACGCACGCGACGATTGCCCAGGTGATCGATATCATCGACCACGCCCTTACCATTGCGAATCTCGATCAGCACTTTCAGCACGGCGAGAATGTCGTCGTGGCTCAACACGCCAGAGCCGGTAATTTCCTGCCGGCCGACGCGACGGTTGAACTTCATGCGGCCGACGCCGGAAAGATCGTAGCGCTCGAAAGCAAAAAAGAGATTTTGGAATAAATTTTGTGCAGCGTCCTTGGTCGGCGGCTCGCCGGGACGCATCATGCGGTAGATTTCAACTAACGCTTCGAGCGGGGTCTTGCTTGGATCAATACGCAAGGTGTTGGAAATATACGGACCGCGGTCGAGATCGTTGACGTAAAGCGTGCTCAACGTGTCGATGCCGGCCTTGCGGAACGCATCCAGATGCCCTTGATCAAGCTCGACGTTGGCAGCGGCCAAAACCTCGCCGGTTTTTTTGTCGATGACGTCGTGCCCTAAGATGCGCCCGACCAAATATTCGTCCGGCACTTCCAACGACTTGATTTTTGCATTCTGCAACGCTTTTACGTGGCGCGCGGTAATGCGCTTACCGGTCTCGACGATCACCTCGTCGCCCACTTTAAGATCGAAGTTTAAGGTCTCGCCGCGCAACCGCTCGGCGACCAGCTCCAATTTGGCGCCTTCTTTCTTATCCAGATGAAAGACGTTTTTCTCGAAGAAGATGTCCAGTATCTTTTCGTTGTCGAAACCAAGCGCGCGCAGCAAGATCGTCACCGGCAATTTACGGCGGCGATCGATACGCGTGAACAGCGCGTCTTTCGGATCGAATTCAAAATCGAGCCATGAACCACGGTAAGGAATGATGCGGGCCGAGTACAGCAATTTACCGGAACTGTGCGTTTTGCCGCGATCGTGATCGAAGAACACGCCCGGACTGCGATGCAACTGCGACACAATGACACGCTCGGTACCATTGATGATGAAGGTACCGGTACCGGTCATGAGCGGAAGCTCACCCATGTACACTTCTTGCTCCTTAACGTACTTAACAGCCTTGTTGCTTGACGGGCTATCTTTGTCGTAGATCACCAAGCGCACCAATACACGCAACGGCGCGCCATAGGTCATGCCACGCGAGCGGCATTCGCGCTCATCAAACGGCGGATCGCCTAACCGATAGCTGACGTATTCAAGCGCCGCATTTCCGGAGTAGCTTGAAATCGGGAATACCGATTTCAGTGCGCCGTGCAAGCCACGGTCATCGCGTTTGCCTAAGCTTACGTCCTCCTGCAAAAACTCTTTGTAAGAGTCCATTTGGATAGCCAACAGCGGCGGCACGTCGAGTACCGGTGAACGCTTGCCGAAGTCCTTGCGGATTCGCTTTTTTTCAGTAAAGGAGTAGGTCATGATGTTGTACCGCCTCGAGTTAACGTATTCGTGTTCGTGCTGCCAGCGCAGTCACGATTAAGCTTAAAAATCGGAAATTTGAAACTCGGCGATGCTTTGTCCGTATCGAATTTCCGATGTTCACTCACAATCGTTATGGTTAATGTAGGGTGGGCTTTAGCCCACCAAACCCAAACCATGTGTCCAACTAAGTACCCTCTACATTTGAGGGTACCAAGATATTCCAACAGAGAAAGGCCGGCGGCTTTCGCCACCAGCCTTCGGCATCGCCTGGGTTACAGGCGATGCAAACCCGCCGCTTATTTGACCTCGACGGTCGCGCCGGCTTCTTCCAGTTCCTTCTTAAATTTTGCAGCATCCGCTTTGCTTACAGCCTCTTTCACTGGGGCGGGAGCGGACTCAACCAAGTCTTTCGCTTCCTTCAAACCAAGGCCGGTGATCGCGCGTACCGCTTTGATCACGTTCACTTTGTTTGCGCCAGCATTTGCCAGGATAACGTTGAATTCGGTTTGCTCCTCAGCGGCAGGTGCAGCAGCACCGCCGGCAGCAGCAGCAACCGCAACCGGGGCAGCTGCGGACACGCCAAACTTGGTCTCCATCAACTTCACCAAATCGGTGATGTCGATCAAGCTCATGCCAGCGATTGCGTCCAGGATCTCTTCTTTTGAAACGGCCATTGTCTTATACCTCTATAAAAAAATTATTGAAAACCAGCCATGTGGCGAATGTGTTTAAGCTGCTTTTTGGTCGCGTACCGCTGCCACCACGCGCGCCATTTTGGCGGCGGGTTCTGCCAACGTGCGAACCAACTTGATGATCGGTGCCTGCATCACACCGAGCAACATCGCCAAAGCCTGCTCACGGGTTGGTAACGATGCCAGTTTCTCAAGATGAGAACCCGGATACATCTTGCCACCCATAGCGATCACTTTAGCGACCAGCTTGTCGTTGCCCTTCGCGAACTCTTTAATCAACCGTCCGGCAGCACCCGGGTCTTGTTGCGAAAAGGCATACAGCATCGGACCTTTGAGCGAGTCTTTCACACACTCATAATCCGTACCGGCTACCGCTCGTGCCATCAAGGTATTCTTAGCTACTTTAAGAAACACCCCAGATTGGCGCGCTTTCGCTCGCAACGCGGTCAATTGCTCGACCGTTAAACCCGCATACTCGGCGGCGACCAACGAGTGCGCCGATGAGGCAACATTCGCCAACTCGGCAACGACGACTTTCTTTTGCTCAAGATTGAGCGCCATTGCAATCCTCCACGTAAAGTTCCAGCACCACAACCCTTGTGGCCACCGGGCCTTAAAACCAAACGAATTCATGTTCCTTGTGAATTCGCTGGTGCCTTGCGACACCGTTCGTGGTGGCCTTATAGGAAAATCCTGTCGGGCTACACCATCTGCGCAGGCCAGTGACTAGCCAATTAAGGTAAAGCATTGTTTAGATTCAACCCAACGCGTTACCACCTGCGGTCTTTGACGGCTCCCATCCACTCAATCAAAGCAGCGGATAAGGCCCTCAAATTTGTTGCATGCGGCAATACTTACTCTCGCCGCACCGTTATCACTTGTGATTCAGCGCGCTAACGCGCCAAACCAGGTCATCTCTGCGCTTATTTCGCCAAACCCAATGTTGACTGATCGAGATTGATGCCAAGACCCATCGTGCTTGATACCGATACTTTTTGCAGGAACACGCCCTTCGATGCAGCAGGTTTGGCTTTCATCAAATCAGCCAACAAGGCCTGCAAATTGTCTTTTAGGGCATTGACCTCAAAATTCACTTTGCCGATCGAGCAATGCACGATGCCGGCTTTGTCGTTGCGATAGCGTACCTGGCCGCCCTTCGCGTTTTTTACCGCAGCGGCGACATCAGCGGTGACCGTACCCACTTTCGGGTTCGGCATCAGACCGCGCGGCCCAAGCAACTGGCCGAGCTTGCCGACCACGCGCATGGCATCCGGTGTTGCGATCACGACGCTGTAGTTAAGATCGCCAGCGGTCATTTTTTCGGCCAAATCGTCCATGCCCACAGCATCGGCACCAGCGGCCTTAGCGGCTTCGGCTTTTTCACCAGCTGGAGCGAACACCGCTACCCGCACTGTTTTACCGGTGCCGTGCGGCAACACGGTTGAACCGCGCACACCTTGGTCCGATTTTTTCGCATCAATGCCAAGACGAATCGCCACATCGATCGATTCGACGAATTTGGTCTTGGTGGTTTCTTTGATGATCTTAAAAGCCTCTTCCACCGCGTAGGTTTTACCTAGCTGAACTTTGCCTTGAATGGCTTTAAAGCGTTTGCTGATCTTTGCCATGATTATCCCTCCACCACCAAGCCCATACTGCGCGCGCTACCAGCGATGGTGCGCACGGCCGCATCCAAACTCGCCGCATTAAGATCCGGCATTTTGGTTGTGGCGATCTGCTCGAGCTGCTTGCGCGTCACCTTGCCGACTTTCTCGGTGTTGGGGCGCTTGCTACCCGACTGAATACCGACCGCTTTTTTCAGCAAGATGGTGGCCGGCGGGGTTTTGGTAATGAACGTGAAACTGCGATCCGAATAAACGGTAATGATGGTTGGAATCGGCATGCCGGCTTCCAGCTTCTGCGTCGCGGCGTTAAACGCTTTGCAGAACTCCATGATGTTAAGGCCGCGCTGACCCAACGCCGGACCGACTGGCGGACTCGGATTGGCTTGGCCGGCCTTAACCTGCAGCTTGATATAACCTGTGACTTTCTTTGCCATTTCAGTTTCCTCTCGAGTTCAAACGCCGCAAGGCTCCTCGTCATTTAAACAACACGATAAATCAGGCTTTCTCGACCTGGCCGAACTCCAACTCCACCGGGGTAGAACGCCCAAAAATCAACACCGCCACACGCAGGCGGCTCTTCTCGTAATTCACTTCTTCCACCACGCCGTTGAAATCGTTGAACGGTCCTTCGGTCACGCGAACCATCTCGCCTGGCTCGAACAACACTTTCGGACGCGGTTTTTCAACGCCATCTTGTACACGCTGCAAGATCGTATTGGCTTCGCTGTCGCGAATCGGCATGGGATGATCGGCCGTTCCGCCGATAAACCCCATCACCTTGGGTGTTTCCTTCACCAAGTGCCAACATTCGTCATCAATCTTGATTGTTCGATTGTCCTCACCCGTTTCGATCTGCACCAGCACGTAACCCGGGAAAAACTTGCGTTCGCTGCGGCGCTTTTGGCCACCGCGCATTTCGATCACTTCTTCGGTTGGCACCAGCACTTCGCCAAAACGCTCTTGCATACCGGCACGCGCAATGCGCTCGATCAAAGAACGCTTGACCTGGTGCTCGAAGCCCGAGTACGCATGCACCACATACCAGTGTTTAGCCATGGGGAAATCCTCTAGTGTCTAATTTTCAGCAGCCAATCGAGGATCGTCCACTTCAAAATCAAATCAATCATTCCCAGCAGCAAGCTCAAAATGATGACCACCACAATAATGACGCCAGTGGTGCGGATGGTTTCGTCGCGCGAGGGCCAAACCACTTTGCGCAATTCGAAATTGGCCTCACCTAAAAAACTGCGCAGCGACCGCCCCACTTCAGTGAAGCTCGCGATCGCCAGCGCCACGACAAAGCTGACCAGCAATGCAACACCGCGCAACGCGGAGGACCACTCACTGAACCAATAAAAGCCGACGATGCCCGCCGTCAACACCAGCAGTGCCAGCGCTAATTTTGCGATATCACCCGGAGATGATCCTGCGGATTGTTCAACTTTTGCGTTCATATTCCTGCATATCTAAAAATGTAAAAGGCCTTACGGTTTTGCGTCTTGCACACACTGCGCGGTCTTTCGTACTCCATCCTCTGATTGGCACGCCAGGAGGGACTC
>CAYXMH010000036.1:0-14095 GCA_964466115.1 uncultured Rhodanobacteraceae bacterium
TCAAACCGATCGCTCCCCACCTGTTGCGGCCAGCGATCCCGCGCCCCTTCCAGCCCCGCCGCCAACAGCGCCCGGTGATCGTTCGACAGCGTCGTCTGCAAACTCGGGAACAGCTCCGATCCACCCACCACCGAACCGCCCGACAATCCGCTCACGTTCGGCTGCGTCATTAACTCCGCTCCCGGTAACCGGTGCGATACCTCTCGAAACGTCCGTGCCCAGCCGTAGTACTCAAAGCGGATCGTCGGCTCTGCCGTGGCTACGCCATTCTTGTCAAACCCAAACGCCTCGATCGACGCCAAGTTCACCTGCCATTGGTTCAGATCCGCGTTCCCGCCCTCGTGGTTTAAACGCCAAAACCGGCTCACCCGCGTCGCGCGGCTGTGCCGGCTCGGATCGGTGGTGCCATTGGCCGCTTCCGTGGCCACCGCCACCAACCGCTGCGCCGATCCTTGCTCATCCCAGCTCACCCCACCCCAGCGTCCGCTGCTGCTAAGCTCCTCGGCACTTAACACCTCGTGGTAGTCCACCGGCAGCATTCCCCGGTACTCGCTCGGCACACCATGGCCGCTGCGCAGCAAGCGCACCCGAAACATCGGCGCCAACGTCGCGTTCCCGCCGTACTCCACCCCCACCACCTGCGGCATCACTTGCGCCGCCACCTCGCTGCCCAACCCGCTGTCCAGCGTCGGCACCTCATAGATGTAGTGCGTGACATTCCCGGAGCGGTCTTCCACTCGCTCGATCCCCCACACCAGGGTATCGCTCGCCGCCAACGATAAAAACGTCCCTACCCCATCACCGGCGTGCGCCGCGCGCCCGTACAGCGGCGCGTACGTCGTCGTGATCCCGTTATACCCCGTCACCGTCCATTTATTCGTCGTCGCATCCAGCCGATAGCTCGTCTGGCTCCCATCCCCGTACAACCGATACCCGCTCCCCGTCGCATCTGTGTGCTGCAGCGTCGTGCGTCCGTTCCCCGAACGCAGCACAAAACCGTCCTTCACGTTGTTCTCGCTCGCCGCCACGTTTTGATCTCGCGGGCCGTTGCGAACGTCACGCTCGATCAAACTGAATCCGCTTAAACTCCAGCCAAACCCCACATCCGAGCCTTGCACGCTCGAGGACGAATACGACAAACCCACACTCGGCGTCAGACGGCTCGGCGGCAGCTCAAACCCGTACCCATACGACAGATCCCCTTGCGCGCTCCCCACCGCTCCCGCCTCACTCTCGCCACCCCCCATCGTCGCCTTCTGCTCCGGCACGCTCACCGCCAAACTCTCCTGCGAATACGGCAACAGCACCGACAACGACAACATCGACAATGCCACGCTCGCCGCTAACAGCGCCGGGCGAAAAGAACCATAGGGGACGGACATACACACCTCTGCGTAAATACAAACGAACTTCAATCGCTGAAGTTAAGTAGATACGAAGAAGTGGGGGTAATCCGTGCAGCGAAATAGCTGCGAGGCTGGACTGGATACAAAACGTTACAATGTTTACCGTTTGCCGAGTTACTTTACTTACGAATGTCTTAAAGACCGCCGGTCGCCAATCAACCGGGAACATCATTAAATAAAAATTTTATAAGACCACAGCTATTGCACAAAACGATAACGTTCCCGCAATAAGGCCACGCGATCGACATACACTTTGGTTTCATCGAACGGAGGTATGCCGCCATACTTCTGAACGTTTCCCGGGCCCGCATTATAAGCGGCCGTGGCCAAACGCTCGTCACCGTGAAAGTCCTTCAGCAACGATGCCAAGTAATGCGCGCCGCCACGAATGTTCTGGCCTGCATCAAATGGGTTACTAACCTCGAGATCCGAGGCAGTCCCTGGCATCAGTTGCATCAAACCCTGCGCGCCTTTGGTCGACACCGCATTGGGGTTAAATGCCGACTCGGCATGAATCACCGCACGCAGCAGCGCCTGGTCCACCCCAAACTGGGTAGCCGCCTGCGCAATTTCGTCACGATACGCATTGGGCTTCAACGGCGTGTTATCCCAATCGATGCTTGAATGCACGTCACAGGCATAGCAGTTGGCTATATAGGTAAATAGCAATTGCACACCCGCACTTTTACCCGGTTTGATGTTGGTGTATTCGGTAATGCCGTTGGCGCGCGATATTTTGTATACAGCGCCACGCTGCACATGCGATTCGATCTCAGGTTTTGCGGAGGCGGGCATGAGGCTGCTGGTGTCGGTGACTGACGCCGCGACGGCTGCAGAATCCGGTGCTGGTGGCGCGGCCGATTGATACTGCACCCCCGCCGTGGTGCTTGCTGCAGATTTTGTCGGCGCGGCTGCCGGCGCATCGGCGTAATTGCCAATTTTCAGACAATTGTGAAAATTGGCCACTTTGCTGGTATAGGCTATCGAGCCATCGCTACTGCTGCACTTAAATAGAGCCCCCGCAACACACGGGAATGAATTGCACCCGAGCACCATCCACAAACAAAGCGATACCCAACCGCTTAAGCGGGGTAAAGAATCCGTACCGAGTGGGCAAAAATCAAACTTCATAAGCATTACAAGTTGGGGCGGCAAGTATCTGGCAGTATTCGTAATTTGCCAAGTGTCCAGTGCGCAATATGCGCATCCAGCTGCAGTGAGACCGGGTTTCTAAGCAGGGGTTCAAAACGCTGGCGGATACCAGCGCTGTGCCTTAAACTATTGTGCTGATTGGTTTTTATTTATGAGTACAGGGCATGGCTGGTAAATTGTTTGTCAAAACCCACGGTTGCCAAATGAACGAGTACGACTCGGCCAAGATGGTTGACGTACTAAAAGCATCGCATGACCTTGAAATTACTGACAATGAAGCCGAAGCAGACGTTATTTTGATCAACACCTGCTCGATACGCGAAAAAGCACAGGAAAAGGTGTTTTCTCAACTGGGCCGATGGCGCAAGCTGAAAAAGGACAATCCACAATTGGTGATCGGCGTCGGCGGCTGCGTTGCGGCACAGGAGGGCGAAACCATTATCGAGCGAGCGCCGTATGTCGATCTGGTGTTCGGTCCGCAAACCTTGCATCGATTACCGCAAATGATCGAGGCCAAGCGCGCCAGCGGAAAGCCCCAGGTCGATATTTCATTTCCCGAAGTGGAGAAATTCGATCATTTGCCAGCGCCGCGCAAAGAGGGCCCAACGGCGTTTGTCTCGATCATGGAAGGCTGCTCTAAATACTGCTCGTTCTGCGTTGTTCCCTACACCCGAGGTGAAGAAATCAGCCGACCGTTCGATGATGTGATCGCGGAAGTCGCCGCATTGGCCGATCAAGGCGTGCGCGAGATCAATCTGCTGGGTCAAAACGTCAACGGTTACCGCGGACCCATGCACAACGGCGAGACCGCCGACCTGGCGCTATTGATTCACTACATCGCCCAAATCGACAGCATTGGCCGAATTCGCTTCATCACCTCGCATCCGCTGGAATTCGGCGACTCATTGATCGAGGCTTATGCCAACGTGCCTAAGCTCGCCAATTACCTGCACCTGCCGGTGCAATCGGGTTCCGATCGCATCCTAAGTGCGATGAAACGCAATTACACGGCATTGGAATACAAACAGAAGATTCGCAAATTGCGCGCGGTGCGACCGGACATCAGTGTATCGTCCGACTTTATTGTCGGATTTCCCGGAGAAACCGATCAGGATTTCGAAGCGACGATGAAACTGATCGAAGACGTCGGCTTCGATCAAAGCTTTTCGTTTATTTACTCGCGCCGCCCGGGAACTCCCGCCGCGAACCTGCCGGACGACACACCAGAGTCGGTGAAAAAAGAACGCCTTGCGCGCCTGCAAGCCGCGATTAACACCAACACCAAAAAAATCGCCCAGTCCATGGTCGGCAGTGTGCAGTCGGTATTGGTTGAAGGCTTAAGTAAGAAACGCCCGCACGAGGTGACCGGCCGCAGCGAAAATATGCGCTATGTGAACTTTGCCGGAAATGCTCGCTTGATCGGACAATTCGTCAATGTCGTCATCACCGAAGCGCGCACCAACTCATTGCACGGGCGTATGCAGCTTGACGGGGAATCCGCTGCAGACGCAGCCTAGACCAAAAACATTCCCCCTTGATGGGGGAATGGGCGCAACGCGCCGATGGGGGTGCCTGCGACACCTTAGGTTGTATGTCTCGTACTCGTATTTATTTACCTCGACCCCACTATGACCCAAACCCTAACCAAACACGATCTCACCCTCGAACCCAACGACAATCAGCGCTTAGCGAATCTGTGCGGGCCGTTGGATGAACACCTGCGTCAAATCGAATTACGCCTAGGGGTTGAAATCAATAATCGCGGCAATCAGTTTCGCGTCATCGGATCCCAGCGCGACGTCAACATCGCCAGCAAAGTATTGCGTGATTTGTACGAGTCGACCGCAACCGAAACATTGGCGGCCAACCAAATCAATGTTTATCTGCAAGAATCCGGCATGGAAGCTCTAGATGAAGATACCGGCAACGGAACTCAAGACGTTGCGATTAAAGTCAAACGCGGCATCATCAAAGCGCGCGGTCCAAACCAGTTGCGCTACCTACACACCATCGCCACAAGCGATATCAATTTCGGCGTAGGCCCCGCCGGCACAGGAAAAACCTATCTTGCGGTTGCCAGTGCCGTGGAAGCCTTGGAACAAAATCGGGTGCAACGCTTGATCCTCGTGCGCCCGGCGGTTGAGGCTGGCGAAAAGCTCGGTTTCTTACCTGGCGATCTCACGCAAAAGGTCGATCCGTACCTGCGTCCACTGTACGACGCTTTGTACGAAATGTTTGGTTTCGAAAAAGTGATGAAATTGATCGAACGCAATGTGATTGAAGTGGCGCCATTGGCCTACATGCGCGGCCGCACCTTGAACGATTCGTTCGTCATTCTCGACGAAGCCCAAAACACCACCGTCGAGCAAATGAAAATGTTTTTGACGCGCATCGGCTTCGGATCGATTGCGGTGGTTACCGGGGATGTCACGCAAATCGATTTGCCGCGCAACCAAGCCTCCGGTTTGCGCCACGTGATCGAAGTTCTGCGCGACGTCGAAGGCATCAGTTTTACGTTCTTCACCGTCAAAGACGTCGTGCGCCACCCGCTGGTGCAACGCATCGTGCGTGCCTATGAAGCGTTCGAAGCGCGTGAGGCGAAAGGCGATAACCCCAAAATTTAACCTTTCCGGGAATTCTTACCGAACGGCCATGACACCACGCCCACTTGCGCCCATGCAACTGAACTTGCATGTGTCATACGGCCTGCCGCGCAGCGCTTTGCCCGCGGCAGCATCCTTCCGTGCTTGGGTTAAAGCGACGTTGCTCGCAGCGCAGCATGCACACAAAAAAAACGAACTCTCGATCCGGCTCGTTGATGAAGCCGAAGGCCGTGCGCTGAATCATCGCTACCGAGGCAAAAACACGGCGACCAATGTGCTGTCTTTTCCGGCGGATCTGCCCTCATCGATGAAGCTGCCCCTATTGGGTGATTTGGTGATCTGCGCTCCCGTGGTAGCGGCCGAGGCCATCGCACAAGGCAAACCCCTTAAGCACCATTATGCGCATCTTACGGTGCACGGTGTATTGCACTTGATCGGGTTTGACCATCAAAAACCGCGCGAAACCGCGCGTATGGAGGCTTTGGAATGCAAAATTTTAAGCCTATTCGATATCAAAAATCCTTATTAATTTCAATAAATTACTTGTTCTATAATGATCTTTATGATTGGCCGTAATGGCGCGGTACGCTAAACTCAATTACCCAGAATCATAAAACGTTAGTAATGAACGAGGATCACCCTAGTCTTCATCCTTCCCGATCGTGGTTGGAACGCCTAAGCCACGCGCTTTCCGGCGAACCACGCAACATCGAAGAGCTGCTCGAGGAGCTGCGCACCGCGCAAGCCAACGGTCTTTTGAGCAACGACACATTGTCGATGGTCGAAGGCGCTATCGAAGTTTCCGACTTGCAAGTCAGCGATGTGATGATCCCGCGCGGGCATATGGTGTCTTTGGCTCTGGCCGCACCCTTAAAGGAGATAGTGCGATTGGTGGTCGAATCGGGGCATTCCCGGTTTCCGGTGCACGGTGAAGAAAAAGACGAGATTCTCGGCATTCTCTTGGCCAAGGATTTGCTCAAATGCTTTGGTGAAGAAACGCCGCCTTGCGATATCCGCTCCCTACTACGCCCCGTGGTTCTGATTCCGGAATCGAAAAAGCTCAATATCCTGCTAAAGGAGTTCCGGCTCAGCCGCAATCATATGGCGATTGTGGTGGACGAATACGGCGGCGTATCCGGATTAATCACCATTGAGGACGTACTCGAGCAGATCGTCGGCGATATCGACGACGAACACGATGAAGACGACCCGGCCAAGCTGAAGCAAATCCAAACCCTGCCCGATGGACGTTTTCTGGTCAATGCGCTGACGCCCATCGCGGCTTTCAACAAGCGCCTGGGCAGCGATTTTTCCGACGACGAGTTCGATACCATTGGTGGCATGGTCACGACGGAAATCGGGCACCTACCGGAATCGGGAGAGGAAGTCGCCATCGGCGGCTTTCACTTTCAAGTCACCAAGGCCGACGACCGACGCGTGCATCAGTTTTGCGTGCGCGTACATGAAGCATAAGGGGTTGTAGGGTGGGCTTAAGCCCACCGTTTTCGCAACGTTTTCTTGGTGGGTTAAAACCCACCCTACAAGGCCTATTCCTTGCGCTGGTGAGCCTAAGCACACCCGCCCTTGCAGCAGCTGATGCCGAATGGACGCCCAATCAACCCGGCAGCAATCTCGAAATATCGCTTATCACCTTCGGCCCGGGTGAGGAATACTGGGAACGTTTTGGGCACAACGCAATTTTGGTGCGCGAGCGCACTAGCGACCAAGCCTACACCTACAATTATGGTATTTTTGATTTCGATCAAAGCGATTTCTATCTCAATTTTGCACGTGGCCGAATGCTGTATCGGATGGCTGCCCGGCCCTTCGCTTATGATGTTGCCGAATACGCCGAGGAAGGCCGCTCCATCGTCGAGCAAAGGCTCAACTTAAAGCCGCCGCAACGTTTAAAACTGCTGACATTCCTGGAGTGGAATCTACGCCCGGAAAACCAACAGTATCGCTACGACTACTTCCGCAACAATTGTTCGACGCGTGTGCGTGACGCGCTCAATCAAGCGCTCGACGATGGGCTACGCGCCCAAAGCGTTTCGTCTTCGCGCGGTTTTACCTATCGCATGGACACCATGCGTCTGATGCGGCCGGAATTCTGGTTGATGCTCGGCATGGATGTGGGTCTGGGCCCCGCCGCCGATCAACGCCTGTCGTTTTGGGACGAAAGTTTTGTGCCGATGACATTGATGCACGAGCTTAACGAAATCTCCGTTCGCGACGATGCTGGTAATGTCGTACCGTTGGTGGCCAATGAAACGCGAATCAATAACGGTGTGTTACCCGAACCACCGAATTATCCACCGAACTGGACATGGAGTTTTCTCGCGCTCGGGTCAACCTTAGCCATGCTCATCGTCATCACCGCGCAACAACGCGCCTATACCATCGCACGCATCGTCTTCGCCATGTTCGCGGTTGGCAGCGGTCTAATATTCGGTTTGGCGGGATTATTATTGATCGGATTGTGGGCGGGCACCGAGCACCAATTCGCCTGGCGTAACGAGAACGTACTGCTGCTCAATCCACTGTGTCTTTTATTACTACCCACGTGGATCAGTGCGTTTCGGGCGCGCTGGCGACCGCACAAGTACGCACGCACGCTGGCATTGCTGATTGCCTTCCTCGCCGGCTTCGCATTTTTTGCCAAAGTGTTGCCGTGGTTTGCTCAGGACAATCGAGCGTGGATCGCTTTAATTTTGCCAATGCATGTCGCGTTTGCAGTTGTGCTTTGGCGACAACGTTCCTTGCTCAATCGAACCTGATGCCATGTATAGCGGCAGGACGTCGTCTTGAGTAAAAAATACGAAGCCCTCTGCATATCCCGATTGCCCACGCGCACAACACCCGGCATTATGTGCGCCTTCCGCTATCGATTGCCGGATCAGCGCAATGAATCCATCAAATCTACCCAACAGTGATGAACCCATGGTGGTCAATTGCGTCGCCTATGCCAATACCGGCAAGCGGCTGCGCACCATCACGATCGAGGAGATCAGCGATGTGCTGCGTCACAAAGACCACTTCGTATGGGTGGGCTTGCATGAACCGGACGAATCCTTGCTATTAAAGCTGCAAGAAGAATTTGATTTGCACGATCTTGCCATTGAAGACGCCCACAAGGCGCATCAGCGCCCCAAAATCGAAGTCTACGGCGACTCGTTATTCATCGTGCTGCATACGGCGCAAGTCATCAACGGTAAAATTGAATTCGGTGAAACGCATATCTTTCTCGGTGCGCACTACATGGTGACCGTTCGCCACGGAGCATCGTTGTCGTACACGCCTGCGCGAATACGCTGTGAACAAACGCCGGACCTTTTATCCCTGGGCCCAAGCTATGCGCTTTACGCCGTGCTTGATTTCATCATGGACAACTTCCTGCCGATCGTACGTTCGTTCCAAGCCGACTTGAAAGAGCTCGAGGAGGATATCTTTGAAGACACCTTTAAGCGCGAAACGATCCATAGCTTGTACGATTTGAAGCGCGAGTTGGTGACACTGCGCCTAGCGGTATCGCCGTTGCAGGATATCCTAAACCAATTAACCCGCTTTCACACCGGTTTAATCCGCGAAGAGGTAAGGCCTTACTTCCGCGACGTATTCGATCACGCCGTACGCGTGAACGAGTCCACCGATGCCATGGGCGAAATGCTTACCGCGGCATTGTCGATCAACTTAGCCTTAGTAACCGTGGGCCAAAACGAAGTGGTCAAGCGCCTTGCCGGTTGGGCCGCGCTACTTGCGGCACCTACGCTGATTACAAGTTGGTATGGAATGAATTTCCACCATATGCCGGAACTGGCCGGTGAGTACAGTTATCCCATTATGATCGTACTGACGATCTTCTTTTGCGGTGGATTGTTTGTGGCGTTGCGGCGCGCGAAATGGCTATAGCTCGGTGCTAATCCACGTAGCTGCCAGCGCCCACCTGATTTTCCACGTTCAGGTGCACGCCTTACTAGGAGTCCGCACATGAATTCCATCGCTCGCATTGTCGGTTGGATCGCCCTGGCCATTTTCGGCAGTGCCTGCCTTGCCTACATCGCGCTCAATCGCGGTGAAAGCATTAATGCAGTTTGGGTCGTGGCGGCGGCATTGTCGGTTTTTGTCATCGGTTACCGCTTCTATGGCCGATACATCGCCGAACACGCTTTGCAACTCGATGCCCAACGCGTCACGCCTGCGCATCGGCGCAACGACGGATTGGATTACGTGCCCACCGACAAATACGTGTTATACGGCCACCATTTCGCCGCCATCGCCGGTGCCGGCCCCTTGGTCGGCCCCATTCTCGCGGCGCAAATGGGCTACTTACCCGGCACGCTGTGGATCTTATTCGGTGTTGTGTTCGCCGGCGCGGTTCAGGATTTCGTGATTTTGTTCTTTTCGCTGCGCCGCGATGCGCGATCCTTAGGTGAGATGATACGCAGCGAGCTCGGCGCCGGCACCGGCATTATCGCCATGATCGGTATCTTGATGATTATGATCCTTCTGCTGGCTGTGCTGGCACTGGTCGTAGTGAAAGCCTTGGCCATCAGCCCTTGGGGCAGCTTTACCGTCGCGGCAACCATACCGGGCGCTCTGTTAATGGGGTTGTATCTAAGGTTTTTGCGACCTGGTCGAATTCTCGAGGTATCGCTGCTTGGGATGAGCTTGCTGCTGCTGTCGATCTGGCTTGGCGGTAAGGTGGCAGCCGACCCCACGCTGGCCGCAATGTTCACCTTCGACGGGAAAACACTGGCATGGCTGCTGATTGGTTATGGCTTTATTGCATCCGTGCTGCCGGTGTGGCTGTTATTGGCGCCGCGGGATTATTTATCCACCTTTCTTAAAATCGGCACGGTGATACTGCTCGCCATCGCGATTATTATTGCCGCCCCGCAACTGCAAATGCCGGCGCTTACGCGCTTCACCGACGGCACAGGCCCGGTATGGTCGGGCAGTTTGTTCCCATTTTTGTTTATCACCATTGCCTGCGGTTCGGTATCGGGTTTTCATTCCTTAGTTGCCTCCGGCACCACGCCAAAAATGATCGGCAACGAACGCGATGCAAAATTCCTAGGCTACGGCGGTATGTTGATGGAGGCGTTCGTCGCGATCATGGCGCTGCTCGCTGCCAGTGTGCTGCAACCGGGCGTTTATTTCGCGATGAATTCGCCGACCGCCGCCATCGGCACCAGCGTGGAATCGGCCGCCCAAATCATCAGCCAATGGGGCTTTCTGATCACACCGGATATTCTTACCCAAACCGCTAAGGACATCGGCGAAACCAGCATCCTTTCGCGCACCGGCGGGGCGCCGACGTTGGCTGTCGGCATGGCCGAAATTCTACGGCGCCTAATCCCCGGCGAAGGGATGATGGCGTTCTGGTACCACTATGCGATTTTGTTCGAGGCACTGTTTATCCTAACCACCATTGACGCCGGTACGCGCGTCGGTCGTTTTATGCTCCAAGAGTTGCTGGGAATGGTTTATTCTCCACTCAAGCGCACCGAAGCCTGGTCAAGCAATCTTTTAGCAACCTTGTTATGCGTTTCCGGTTGGGGCTATTTCTTATACCAGGGTGTTACCGATCCACTCGGAGGCATCAACTCGCTGTGGCCGTTATTCGGCATAGCCAATCAAATGCTGGCAGGTATCGCGTTGATTTTCGCAACCGCGGTTTTATTTAAAATGAAGCGTCATCGCTATGCGTTTGTGACCCTGATTCCAATGACCTGGGTGCTGACCTGCACCCTCAGCGCCGGCTGGCAAAAAGTGTTCAGCGCCAACAGCAAAATTGGTTTTCTCGAACACGCACGCATCTTTAAGGAGGCGCTGGTCAACGGACAGTTGTTAGCACCTGCAAAAACGTTGGAGCAAATGCGTCAAGTGATCTTCAACGATCAAGTCAATACCGTGCTGGCTTTGATGTTTATGAGTGTAACCATCGCAATTGCGTTATTCGCGCTATGCGCAATCGTCAAGGCTTTGCGCTCGAACTCGCCAACCGCGATCGAAACCCCAGCTACCGCCATGGGCTACTGAATGGAAATTCGACTGCACGCACGATGGCACGTGTTTTGGCGTAAAGCCGTACAAGCCGCGCGCTTGATCTGCGGTGTTCCGGACTATCAGGCGTATGTGCGGCACCATTCGCAACAGCATCCGCAAGATCCATTGATGAGTTACGCCGAATTTTTCACCGAGCGACAATCCGCCCGTTACGGTAAGGGGCGATCGCGCTGTTGTTAATCCGAAATTCCCTACAAATCGGCACCGCGCTTTATTTATAAAGACAACCTTCGGCTTTGCTAGCATACCCCACGTGAACGCAAGCGCATTACAAACCCTCAATACCGTATTCGGTTACCCGTCTTTTCGCGGTGAGCAAGCGGTCATCGTCGAACACGTTATCCATGGCGGCGATTGTTTTGTATTGATGCCGACCGGCGCCGGCAAATCGTTGTGCTATCAAATTCCCGCCTTATTACGCCAAGGTACGGGCATCGTGGTGTCGCCGCTGATTGCCTTAATGCAAGATCAAGTCGATGCGTTGCACCAGCTTGGCGTGCGCGCCGCATTTCTCAATTCCTCGCAAGACGCAAATACGCAACGCAGCACCGAACAACAATTGCTCAGCGGTGAGCTGGATTTAGTGTATGTCGCTCCAGAACGCCTGCTTACGGGGCGCTTTTTAACTCAACTCGAGTCAATTCCGATCGCTCTTTTCGCCATCGATGAAGCGCATTGCGTTTCCCAATGGGGCCATGATTTTCGGCGCGAATACCGGGAGCTGTCGATTCTGCACGAACGTTTTCCAAGCGTGCCGCGAATCGCGTTAACTGCCACTGCCGATACGCCCACGCGCCAGGAAATCGTCGAGCACTTGGGGCTCGCATCCGCGCGCCAATTTGTCGCGAGTTTCGATCGCCCTAATATTCGTTATCACGTTGTGCGCAAAAACAATGCCCGGCAACAGCTCAAGGAGTTTTTAAACGGCCATCAAGGCGAGGCCGGCATTGTGTATTGCCTATCGCGTAAAAAAGTTGAAGAAACATCAAAATACCTTTGTGAGCAGGGCATCAACGCCCTGCCCTACCACGCCGGCATGGACTCGCAGCAGCGCTCACGGAACCAGCAGCGTTTCGTTCGTGAAGAAGGCATTGTGATCGTGGCCACGATCGCGTTTGGCATGGGCATCGACAAACCCGACGTGCGCTTTGTCGCGCATTTGGATCTGCCCAAAAGCATGGAAGGTTATTACCAAGAAACCGGCCGCGCGGGTCGTGACGGACTGCCGGCGGAGGCTTGGTTGGCTTACGGCTTGGGCGATGCGGTGCTTTTAAGCCAAATGATCGCCCAATCCGAATCGACCGACGAGCGCAAACGCGTTGAACGCAGCAAGCTTGAAGCACTGCTCGGCTATGTCGAGTCGCTCAAATGTCGGCGCCAAGCGTTGCTGGCCTATTTCGACGAACCTTATAAAACGTCGTGCGGCAACTGCGACAATTGTCTTAGTCCACCGATCACCTGGGATGCGACCGCGGCGGCCCAAAAAGCCTTGTCGTGCGTCTATCGCACCGGCCAGCGATATGGGGCGGGTTATCTGATCGATGTACTGCGCGGAAAAGACAACGAGCGCTCCACCCAACTTGGCCACGATCGATTAGGCGTATTTGGTGTCGGCCAGGACCTTGACGAGCGCGAGTGGCGTAGCGTATTTCGCCAACTTTTGGCGCAAGGTCTGCTCGAAGCCGACCGTGAAGGCTATGCAACCTTGCGTTTAACCGCGACCAGTCGTCCCATATTGCTTGGCGAACATACTTTGCATTTGCGAAGAGAAGCAAAACCCGCCAAGACGTCCTCTCGCGATGCCAAACCAACCGCAACGATCGCCGCCAATTTAAACGCCAACGAACAATCGCTTTGGGAAACGCTGCGCACCACACGCGCTCGCCTGGCACGCGAACAAAACGTCCCGGCTTACATCATTTTCCACGATGCTACTTTGATCGCAATGCTACAGCAGCGTCCACAGACCTTAGTCGAACTGGGCACCATCAGTGGTGTCGGGGCAACCAAGTTGCAACGCTACGGCGAAGCGTTTCTCGCCGCGCTTACCGAGCCTTCATCCATTCGCTGATAGGTCTTCGACCTAATATCTTTCATCCCAACCAAAATCTGTGCGATGGAACACAACAACCCGTTGCGTTCCACCGTTCCTAATCTTTTCATGAGCCGAACCGTCACTCTTCGGAATCAGCCGCCCCCGGTAGAATCACCGTGCTCGGTAGCGGAGGAGCTCCCGGAACCACGGTTGGCGCCGGATCAATCCAGCCATCGGGGCCAGGACGTGGTCCTGCTGGATGCGGCGGTAGCGGCCGCTCTGACCCAGGAATAAAGCCGGGGCGATCCGGTGGTGCGGTCGGTTGTGCCGGTGTTCCACACGGTGGACCGTGTTGGGGTCCGACTGGCATTGTCGGGGATTGCCCAGGGGGAGGCGGCAACGTTTCCGGATGCAACGGCCTCGGCGCGGCAGGGGACGGTACGTGTACTGGCCCAGGCATATGAGCTGGAGCCGCCGGGCGCGGTGGCGTCCAAGTAGGAGGAGGAATGGTATCGGGGCGATGCGGCTCGTTAATCGCTGGTGGAAGCATTTCGTTCCCGGTGGACATTGTCGTCCTATCACCTAAATCACTAATTACCGTTCCAATTGCGTAGACGGTTGCCACCGTCAGCACGACGACGGCAACCGGCACCAATATCGAACTTAAGGCAACCGGTGCGAACACCAAAAACTGAACTGCCAAACCAGTCGGATCGACCGCATTGACCGCATTATTCTCAACATAGGCATAAAGATTCGGCCCACCCAATTCTTTGATCGGATCCTTCGACAGCCAGCGCCCGAGGGTTGCGTCGTATTGTCTAAATCGC
>CAYXMH010000037.1:0-13504 GCA_964466115.1 uncultured Rhodanobacteraceae bacterium
CCACAGACTTTGCGGTCACGGCAACGGGCACGGCGTCGGGCAATGTGGCCTCGGTTTCCGCAGCCAGCGGAACGACGATCGATGTTACGGTCGATACGATCACCGGTGATGGTACGTTGCGGTTGGATCTCAATGCCGCAGCGACGGGCATTACCGATTCCGCAAGCAATGCGATCAGTGGCGGGTTTACCAGCGGTCAAACCTACACGATCGACAGCACGGCACCGTCGGTTTCCTCGATCAACCGCCAAACACCGGCGACTGCATCGACGAATGCGACCAGCGTGGTGTATCGAGTGACGTTTAGCGAGAGTGTCAGTGGAGTCGATACCACGGACTTTGCGATCACGGCTACAGGCACGGCGTCGGGCAATGTGGCCTCGGTTTCTGCAGCCAGCGGAACGACGATCGATGTCACGGTCGATACGATCACCGGCGACGGTACATTGCGGTTAGATCTCAATGCCGCAGCGACGGGTATTACCGATAGCGCAACGAACGCAATCAGTGGTGGATTTACCAGCGGCCAGACCTACACGATCGATAACACGGCACCTTCCGTCACGTCGATCAACAGAGCCGGTGTTAGCCCAACGACTGCTTCTAGCATCGATTACACGGTGACATTCTCAGAAACGGTAACCGGGGTTGGCGCATCCGATTTCACACTGACGGCCACCGGCACTGCCAGCGGCACGATCGCCTCGGTTACACCGGTGAGCGGCAGCGTGTATACCGTGACGGTGAACCACCAATTCGGGACGGGTACTCTGCAGCTGGATTTGAACAGCAGTGGCACGGGGATAGCCGATTCGGTCGGTAATGCGATCACCACGGGTCATAGTGGCGATCAGACCTACAGCGTGTCGCCGGCGGTCGATGTGAACGTTGCATTCACGCGCGATATGAGCAGTGCCAATGAAGGTGGAATCATCATCTACACCTTCACGGTGCTGAATAATGGGTCTGCCGGTACCTCGACCTTGAACCCAGCGACGATGACAGCGCAATTCACGCCGCCGGGAACACTGACGAGTGTGACTTGGACTTGTACGGACGGACTCGGTACGACCGGCGCTTGTCCGAGTGCCAGTGGGTCGGGAGCAATTAGTGAGACTGTGACGTTGGCACCCACCGAGAGTGTGATCTACATGGTCAGTGGAACGGTGGGTGAGACCGAAGGCAACACGTTGTCGGTGACGGCAGCGATTACGCCGGTCGAACACGATATTAGTGCGGCGGACAATACCGAAACGTATGCGTTACCGGTGGGCGTCTTCATCAACGGATTTGAAGACAACTAACCTCGCTTAAGACCCTTCCCCTTTGATGGGGAAGGGTCTTGTGGGTAGTAGGAGTTTTGTTTCAACAGCGCTGTAAGGAATGCAGTGTGAATTTGAAGTGAGGGACCGGTTTTTCTTCAAGTACAACGCATTCCTTGTCAGTGGTGTTGGATTGCAGCACCCGTGAGGTTGCCGCACGCAGCGGTTACGGATCGGTCGGCAACCCATTGATATGGTCTACTTGGAGAATCCAATGCGCAGCGCTCTTGATATTTCCGCATCTAGTTGTTCGATTAGCCGTCTGCTTGTATTACTAAGCGCCGGCTTTTTTCTTTGCGCGGGCCAAGCCGCTTTCGCAGTGGTGCCAACCGTTTTGGCGGTGGATTCACCGACCGCAGACGCCACCTACAAGATTGGCGATACCATTGATATTACCATCCAGTTCAGCGAAGCGGTGACGGTGGACACGACCGGCGGTACGCCAGCATTGGGATTAAATAATGCGGCCTCGGCTCTCTACTTTTCAGGTAGCACCACCGACACATTGACGTTTCGATATACAGTTGGAAGCGGGGATAGCTCGCCTGATTTGGATTACAACGCAACCAACTCGTTAACCGATGGCGGCGGCAGCATCCTCGACTCGGCAACGGGCATGGACCCCGCCGATTTGACACTCGCGGCGCCCGGTGGATTTCATGCTGTACATGACATAGTCGTAGACGGCATTGCGCCGACGGTAACGTCGGTAACCGTACCCGCCGATGCCACGTATGGCATCGGCCAGAATCTCGACTTTACGGTGAACTTTGACGATACCGTCACCGTCGATACCACGGGAGGTACGCCAAGAATTGGTGTGACAATGGATACCGGCGGAACGGTGTATGCCAGCTATCTATCGGGAACCGGTACGGCGGCGTTGGTGTTCCGTTACACCGTTGCCGAAGGCGTTCTCGATTCGACCGGCATTGCGCTAGCTGCAAACATCGATGCCAATAGCGGGACCTTGAGGGACTCGGTCGGCAATAATGCGGATCCAGCCCTGAATTCCGTTGGTGACACTACCCACGTATTCGTCGATGGCGTGAGGCCGACGGTATTAACGGTGGACTCCATAACCCCAGATGGCACCTACAAGATCGGCGATACGATTCATGTAACGGTGACGTTTACCAAAGCGATTACGGTGGTGGTCGGCGGTACGCCGACAATCGGGTTGCAGGGTACCGATCAGGCATTCTACGTATCGGGTAGTGGTGCTGCGACGTTGACGTTTGACTATACGGTGGCGGCGGGCAATAGCTCTGCGGACCTCAATTACGCGGGCACTACTTCGTTATATCTGAATGGCGGCAGCTTCCGTGATGCGGTTGGCAACGATGCCTCATTGACGTTGCCGGCGACGGGTGCCGCAACGTCGCTCGGTGGAAACCGCGATATCGTAATCGATGGCGTGCGGCCGGTCGTATCCAGTATCAACCGTCAATCACCGGCCGCGGCCACGACGAACGCGACGAGCGTGACGTATCAAGTCACATTTGCCGAAAGCGTCACTGGCGTTGATGTAACGGACTTTACGTTAACGACGACCGGTACCGCTTCGGGTACGGTTTTCTCGGTCTCCGCGGCCAGCGGCACGACGTTTGATGTGGTCGTAAACTCAATCACCGGTGATGGTTCGTTGCGGTTGGACTTGACGGTCGGCGGCACCGGTATAGCCGATGCGGTTGGCAATGGGATTGTCACCGGCTACAGCGGCCAAACGTACACGATCGACAACACAGGGCCGGTTTCTACCTCAGTGGATGTGCCGGCCAGTCGTACGTATATCGCTTCCAACTGCTGTCTGTACTTCATTATCTTTGATTATTTGGATTTTGTGGTGCATTTTGATTCACCGGTTTTTGTCTCCGGAGGGTTTCCTCTCGGAACCGCGTATTTCGATCTTAATGTCGGAGGCGTTTCCAAAGAGGTGGTTTACACATCCGGATCGGGCACTAACGCATTAACGTTCCATTGGGTAGCGGAGGCGGGTGATTCTGATACCAATGGTGTTGTGGTTGGCAGCTTGCATACACCCGCGGGCAGCAGTTTGCAGGATGCCGTTGGGAACAACGCCGATTTGACTCTCAATAGCGTCGGCGATACCAGCGCCGTGTTGGTGGATGGAATCATACCTACGGTTGTTTCCATCAATCGCGTCGGTGCCAATCCGACGAATGCATCGAGTGTGGATTACACCGTGACATTTTCCGAAGACGTGACCCATGTCGACGCATCCGACTTTTCCCTGACGGCAACGGGTACAGCGGCAGGCACCGTTGCTTCGGTGACGCCCGTTAGCGCCAGTGTCTACACCGTTACCGTCAATAGCATCACAGGTGCCGGTACTTTGCGGTTGGATTTAAACGCGGTACCAACCACTGGCATCACGGATACGCCGGGTAATCCAATTCTTACGGCGTTCAGCAGTGGTCAGACGTATACGATTGACGCCGCCGCGCCCTCCGTCTCGTCGATTGCGCGAAATTATCCATCGGCAGCAATCACCAACGCGACGATCGTGAACCCACGAATCACTTTTAGCGAGGATGTCAGCGGGGTCGATGTGTCGGATTTCAGTTTAACGTTGACCGGCACTGCAACCGGCACAATCGCATTGGTGACAGCGGAATCCGCATCAAGCTATGTAGTAAGAATCGAAGGCATTTCCGGTGATGGCACATTAAGGCTGGACCTTAATTCATCAGGAACGGGTATTGTGGATACGGCGAGCAATGCAGTCAGTGGCGGCTTTACCAGCGGGGAGGTATACACCATAGACCAAACCTCGCCGGCGGGCGTTTCAATCAATCGAGCCGATACTGACCCTACGACGGCGGCGAGTGTCGATTACACCGTTTCGTTTTCCGAAACAGTAACCGGTGTTGATGTGTCCGATTTTGTTTTGGGGCACAGCGGCAGCGCCAACGGTGTAATTGCAACGGTAACCCCCGTCAGCGGCAGCGTGTATACAGTTACCGTGAATAGTCTTGTCGGAAGCGGCACATTGCGATTGGATTTGGATGCCGGTGCAACCATCGGTGATCCGGCCGGTAATGGAATTTCGGGTGGTCTAACCGGCCAGGTTTATACCGTAACGCCGGCAATCGACGTACGAGTGGGCTTCACGCGCGATATGAGCAGCGCCAATGAGGGCAATCCTATCGTCTATACGTTCACTGTTGTTAATAACGGGCCGGGCACTGCGACTGGTGTAGGCGTTCAGCTTACGCCGCCGGGAACGTTAACCGGTGCGGCCTGGAGCTGCACGAATGGCACCGGCGGCGCAACGTGCCCAAATGCAAGTGGAATGGGGGCAATTAACGAAACGGTGAATATGCCCTCGGGCGGCAGTTTGATCTATATGCTCAGCGGCACCGTGGGTGAAACCGAAGGCAATGCTTTGTCGCTGACGGTAACGGTGGTGCCTCCTACAGGAGTGCACGATTTGAGCCATGCGGAGGATTCGGAAACCTACACGTTGCCGGTGGGTGTGTATATCAACGGGTTTGAAGACAACTGATCTTGCCCTTGAAATCTATCCTTCTCCCGAAGCGGGGGAAGGATAGAGGTTCGCCGTCCCGTGATTTGTGCGCTTCGCACAAGGGTATTCATCTGTAATCGCTCTAGCGCTTTATGCAAGCGTCGTTGCTGTCAAGCCGCAGCGAAAAATCACGTTACTTCTAACGGCCTTTGGCATATCCATTGCTTGATATTGCGAGGAACCGCTTCTTGCTCTGTTTTTTGACGTGGAGCATTATTCCATTTGCAGATTTAGTACAAATGTAAGTAGCGGATTTGTACGTAAAGTCATTGTTTTGCATTGCTTATTTGGAGAATCCTATGCGCGGATATCGTTATGGTTTGCCATTCGCACGGCACACCTGCCGCGCAGCGTTTTTTTTGAACGCACTGTTATTTTTCGGGCTGGCGCAGAGTGTTTATGCGGCCGCGCCGGTAATTCAGTCCCAAACAATTCCCGCTAACGCAACGTATGTCGTCGGGGAACATTTGGACTTCACGGTGACGTGGGATCAGTCAGTCACAGTAACGGGGACACCCGGCATTTCGGTCATTCTTAGCGTCGGCGGGCCAGTCAGCGCGAACTATGTCTCCGGTAGCGGCACACCCACTTTGCTATTTCGTTACACCATCGTCTCGGGAAACAATGACAACGACGGCATTATCGTCGACAGTTCCATCACCTTGGCCGGTGGCACGATCCAAAATGCTGGTCATGAAAACGCCGCGGTTACTGGCATCATTTTCGGATCAACCGCAAATATTTTTGTCGATGGCATTGCCCCAACAGTCACTTCAGTGACAGTGCCCGCCGATGGTACCTACGGGCTTGGGCAAAACATGGACTTCGTCGTGCACTTTAGCGAGAACGTCATTGTGGATACCAGTATTGGCAATCCTTACCTTTTTTTGACCTTGGACTCCGGGTTTCAATTCCTCAATTACATGGGTATTGGCAGTGGTACCAATGCACTGACGTTTCGCTATACCGTCCCGGCGAATAAGTATGACACCGATGGGATAGTGCTGGGTGGCTCAATGGCTTTGAATATGGGCACGATACGCGATGCCGCGGGCAATAATATCGATACCACGCTGAACGGCGTACCTAGCACGACCGGGATCTTGGTCGATACGTATCCCCCGAGCGTCAATTCAATCGAGCGCGTGGGCAGCAGTTCGACCCATGCCAGCAGCGTTGATTTTACGGTGACGTTTTCCGAGAGCGTTATTCATGTGGACGCAACGGATTTCTCATTGCAGACAACCGGTAGCGTCAGCGGATCTATTTCGGCGAGCATTGCGGGTAGCGGAAGCGTCTACACCGTGACAGTCAACGGCATCACCGGCGAAGGTACATTGCGGTTGGATCTTAATCCATTTACCGACATCGTTGATGCGTCGGACAACGGCAATTCCAGCGGGTATAGCGGCGGCCAAGTGTATACAATCGATGCAACGGCACCCACGGTATCCTCGATTGCCCGCCTTAATCCCGTGGGGCCAAGTACGACCCTCTCCAGTGTGATTTACCGGGTTACTTTCAGTGAATCGATCAGTGGTCTTGATGTCAACGATTTTAATTTGGTTTCAACTGGCACGGCGACCGGTTCGATTGCGTCGGTATCGGCAGCCAATGGTAACGCGATCGATGTAACCATAAACGCCATTTCGGGCGATGGCACTTTGGGCTTGAATTTAAAGAGCAGCGGCACCGGCATTGCGGACGCCGCTGCCAACCCAATTAGTGGCGGATTTACTGGCGAAGTCTACACGATCAACCATGGCATCGACGTGCGTGCCAGCATCAGCAATGGCGCAACGTATCTGCGGGGCGGAACACCAGTGGATTACACCATTACCATCGTAAATAATGGACCAAACCCTGCCACCGGCGTGGCGATCGTTTTCTCGCCACCGGCGGCATTCACCGGAGTGTCTTGGAGTTGCCTCGGTGCTGGGACGGCGGCTTGCCCAAATGACTCAGGTACCGGTGCGATTGGCGAAACCGCCAATTTGCCTTCAGGCGGCAGTTTAACTTACCTCGTTCATGGTGACATACCCGCCAGTCCGGAGGCTACGATCAGCGCGACGGTAACGGTAGCGCCGCCAAGTAGTGTGAATGACCTTAGCGCATCGGACAACAGCGCAACCGACACCGATCCCGTCGGAATCTTCATTAACGGTTTCGAATAGGGTGGATCTTGGCCCTCAAGATGTTCCTGCAAGAAAACGGTGGGCTAAACACCTGCGCTGAGTAATCTGTTTCCAGTAAATGGGGTCTGTATGTCAAAATTCACTTTATATAAAAATATAATTATTTTTCTTTGTGGGTTGAGCCGCAAAATCCCCCGTTTTGCGGCGATTATGTTGATGACAGGAATGGGTCTGGTTGCTCGCCCCATTGCAGCCAATACCTTGAACAGTGGCGACTTGGCCGTTACCGGCTGGAGCGCGCTGAGCGATACGATTACGTTCGTGACGCTAACTCAAGTTCCGTCCGGCACAGTGATTTCCCTCACCGATAAAGGTTGGAATCAAGGTACTAACGCCTTTACAACGACGACGACCGGTGATGGCACGGTGACTTGGACGACATCCAGCACAATCGCAGAAGGATCGATATTGCAGCTGTATTTGGGTGGTAGCGATGCTGCGACCACGCTTACTGATATCACAACCAATACCGATCTATCCGCAGATATTTCGGTTAGCACCTATACCGTTGCCGATCCGGTAATCATTTCGGGTGATGGGATTTTTATCTATCAGGACTCAAGCGCAAACCCGTATTTTATTTTTGGATTTAATAACTCTTCCGGAACGATTGATGCGACGGGTTGGAACACAGTGATTGGGGCAACGTTACGTGACTCCATGTTGCCGAATGGTACCGGTAGCCAAAATAGCTTAACCAACGGAACCAATGCGCTTGGGATAACACCATCACAATTGGACAATGCGCAATATACGGGTCCGACGACTAATGCCGATGCCGCGACATGGTTAGCGCGCATCACGAATATATCGAATTGGTCCGGGGATAATACCGGCACCATTAGCTCTAGCATCGGCACCTCACCTGGTTCGAGCATCAACATCAATACCGCGCCTAGCATAGCGCTTGATGGTGGTTCTTTGAGTTACACCGAGAATGCCGCTATTACGCAAGTTTCACCGGGAGCAACAGCGAGCGACTCGGAAGCCAATTGGAATGGGGGCAGTCTTGCTGTGCAAATCGCCAGCAATGCCACCGCAACGGATGCGTTATTCATCACCAGTGCGACCGGCTTGACGGTTTCCGGCACCAATTTGCTGGATGGCGCAACCGTTTTTGCCACTTTAAGTATTTCAGGGGGAAGTGTCTCCGGCAGCTCGGTGTTAACGATCACTTTTAATGGCAGCGCTACGAATGCAAGGGTGCAAAACACCGTGCGCGCTATCGGCTTTGCAAACAGTTCGGATAATCCCAGCACTGCCACACGTACGGTGAGCTTTTTCTTGGCCGATAATGCGACAACCACTCCAACTGCCACGCGCAATATTTCTTTCACGGCAGTTAATGATGTGCCGGTCATTATCGCCCCAGGCTCCATTGGCGTAACCGAAGATGTTGCGTCCGCTATCACCGGAGTTTCTTTCGCTGACGTTGACGCAGGTAGTGCATCGGTCACCGTAACTTTATCAGTTGGCAGCGGTACGCTAAACGCGACTTCTGGCGGTGGTGTGACCGTGTCGGGTTCCGATACAAACACTATGACTTTGTCGGGATCGATAGCCAATATCAACACATTTATCGCAGGTAGCAATCTTAGTTTTACCACCGCTAGCAATGCGACCAGCAACGTGACTTTATCGGTTGGCATTGACGATAACGGCAATAGCGGTAGCGGGGGTCCACAGTCGAGCAGCACTAGCGTCCTTTTAAGTGTTACTGCCGTTAACGATGCACCAACCATTACGGCGCCAGGTTCCATCGGCGTGACCGAAGATGTCGCATCCGCTATCACCGGAATTTCTTTCACCGATGTCGATGCGGGTAGTGCATCGGTGACAGTAACTTTGTCGGTGGACAGCGGCACTCTAAACGCGACTTCCGGTGGTGGCGTCACCGTATCGGGATCTGGCACGACAACCCTAATGTTGTCGGGCTCTATAGCCAATATCAACACCTTCATTGCAGGCAGTAACGTCTCATTTACTACGGCCAGTAACGCCACCAGTAATGTGAATTTGGGTGTCGATATTAACGATGGTGGCAATACCGGTGCCGGTGGTGCACAAACGAACAGTGGTGCGACTGCACTTTTGGTAACAGCCGTTAACGATTATCCCGTGGTTGGGTTCAGTGGCGGCACCGCTTCGTTCGTACAGGGTAATGGTTTGGGACCATCGACGCCGGTGGCGATCGATAGCGGAATGACAGTTACTGATGTGGACAACACCACTTTCGTAGCCGCGACCGTTTCCATTTCTGCGAATTTGGTCCCTAGCGAGGACGTATTGGCATTTACGAACGACGGCTCAACGATGGGTGATATTATCGGCTCTTATACCGCTGCTACTGGCGTATTGACTTTGACATCGGCGAGTTCCGCGACTCGGTCGGAATGGGAAGCGGCCTTACGCGCCGTCACCTATACGAATGTCGCAAGCGCACCAAACACCGCGATACGGGCAATCGGTGTTCGGGTGGATGATGGCGCGGGCTTAAATCCGGTGGCCATAAAGTTCCTGACCATCACTTTGTCTATCGACGTGCATGTCGGGATCACCAACGGCGTGACTTCGCTCAACGGTGGGCAATCGATCAGCTACACCATCGAGGTTACCAACAATGGTCCGAGTTTGGCTTCTGGTGTGGTTATCAGCGCAATTCCACCGTCGAACTTCACTAGCGTACTTTGGGATTGTATGGATAGCGGGGCGACATGCCCGCATGCTTCAGGCTCCGGGGCGATCGCGGAAACCGCCGATTTACCAGCGGCAGGCACTTTAACTTATATTTTTAACGGTATAGTCGAGCCAACGCCGGAAACTACGCTTACCAATACCGTAACAGTAACTCCACCAGCATCCATGCACGATTACAGCAGTGCCGACAACAGCGCTAGCGATACCGATCCGGTGGGCGTTTTTATCGACGGGTTTGAATAAATCCATGAGCATTTTAAGGTGCATCGCAGTTGCGAAGGGCTGCAGTTTCTTCGTGACCTGGGGGTTTTGACGTTTGGACTCGCCTAGACCTCGCCGATCCGTTAGCATCGTCCCTTAAACACGCCGTTATTTGGCAATAAATTAGGCTTTAACTGGTAGCTTAAGAAAGCCGTTTACGATTTAAGAAAGCCGTTCATGCTGAGCCTGTCGAAGCACCGAAGCTTTTCCGTTCACCCTTCGACAGGCTCAGGGCGAACGGAAAAGATGAGTTCCCTTATGAACAATATGCACGACATTCCAGACCAGGATCTCGATCCCACCGAAACGCAAGAATGGATCGACTCGCTTAAGGCCGTCATCAACGCCGATGGCCCCGAGCGCGCGCACTATTTGCTGGAACGCATGGTCGATGCGACCCGCCGAGCCGGCGGGCATTTGCCGTTTTCGCCGACCACCGATTACGTCAACACCATTCCGCCACACCTTGAATTGCGCGCATCCGGCGACGCTGCAATGGAATGGCGTATTCGTTCATTAATCCGCTGGAATGCGCTGGCAATGGTAGTGCGCGCCAATCGCAAACCGGGTGAACTGGGTGGACACATCGCCAGCTTTGCTTCAAGCGCCACGCTTTACGACGTCGGGTTCAATCATTTTTTCCACGCACCCACCGAAAATCATCCGGGCGATCTTTTATACATTCAAGGTCATTGCAGTCCAGGCATTTATGCGCGCGCGTTCCTTGAGGGACGCATTACTCCAGATCAGCTCGACAATTTCCGCATGGAGACTGGTGGCAAAGGCCTTGCGTCGTATCCGCATCCTTGGTTGATGCCGGACTTTTGGCAAGCACCAACGGTCTCAATGGGTTTAGGCCCGATCAGTGCGATCTACCAGGCGCGGTTTTGGAAATACCTTGAGCAGCGCAAGCTCATGGCCGCGTCCAACCGCAAAGTTTGGTGCTTCTTGGGTGATGGTGAAACGGATGAGCCCGAGTCGCTCGGCGCGATCACCTTGGGCGGTCGTGAAAAACTGGATAATTTAGTTTTTGTAGTAAATTGCAATTTGCAGCGCCTTGACGGGCCGGTTCGCGGCAACGGCAAGATCATCCAAGAGTTGGAGGGCGCGTTCCGCGGTGCGGGATGGAATGTCGTCAAAGTCATCTGGGGCAGTTATTGGGATGACCTGTTGGCGCGCGATCATAAGGGCGTGCTGCGCAAGCTGATGATGGAAACCTTGGATGGCGAATATCAGAACTGCAAAGCATTTGGCGGCGCTTACACACGCGAGCATTTTTTTGGTAAATATCCGGAAACGCGCGAGATGGTCGCCAATATGTCGGATCAGGACATCTGGCGCCTGAATCGCGGCGGCCATGATCCGCGCAAGGTGCATGCGGCTTATGCAACCGCCATGGCGCATAAGGGCCAGCCTACGGTGATTCTGGCTAAAACCGTCAAAGGCTACGGTATGGGCGAGGCCGGTGAATCGCAGAACATCACCCATCAGCAAAAGAAAATGGATACCGCCGCGGTTAAGGCGTTTCGCGACCGTTTCCATATTCCGGTTGCGGATGAAAAAATAGAGGAAGTCCCGTTTTATCATCCGGGTAAGGATTCCCCTGAAGTTAAATATCTGCTTGAGCGTCGTAGTGCCCTTGGCGGCTTTCTGCCACAGCGTCGCAGTAAGAGCGAATCGCTTCCGACCCCACCATTATCGGCTTTCGAGCAAGTGACAAAAAGTTCAGGTGATCGTGAAATATCGACCACCATGGCATTTGTTCGTGCGCTGAACCTTGTGCTGCGCGACAAAACCGTTGGCCCGCGCGTGGTGCCCATCGTTGCCGATGAAGCACGCACGTTCGGTATGGAAGGGTTATTCCGCCAAATCGGCATCTACGCGCCGTTTGGCCAGAAATACAAACCGGTCGATGCCGATCAATTGATGTATTACCGTGAGGACGAAGCGGGGCAAGTGTTGCAAGAAGGCATTACCGAAGCCGGCGCGTTTTGCTCTTGGTTAGCCGCTGCGACCAGCTATAGCACCAACAATTTGCCGATGCTGCCGTTCTTTATTTTCTATTCGATGTTCGGCATGCAACGCGTTGGCGATTTGTGTTGGGCCGCTGGCGATATGCGTGCACGTGGTTTTCTGCTGGGCGCCACTGCTGGCCGCACGACATTGAATGGCGAGGGGCTGCAGCATGAAGACGGCCAATCGCACTTGCTTGCGGGGGCCATTCCGAACTGCCGTTCCTACGATCCGACGTTTGCGTATGAAGTCGCCGTGATCCTGCAAGACGGCATGCGCCGCATGCTGACCGAGCAGGAGGATTGCTATTACTATCTCACGCTGATGAATGAAAACTACACTCATCCGGATATGCCGAAAGATGCAGAAAATGGCATTATTAAAGGGATGTATTTGTTTAAAGACGCAGGCAAAGCCAAACTCAAGGCGCAGTTGCTAGGCTCCGGTACGATTCTGCGCGAAGCGATTTTTGCGGCCGAATTATTGGAGAAGGATTTCGGCGTCAAATGCGACATCTGGTCTTGCCCCAGTTTTACCGAGCTGCGCCGCGATGGGTTCGATACAGAACGCCACAATCGGCTACACCCAGATGCTAAGAAGCCGCGCAAAGCCTACGTCACTGAAAGCCTAGAAGGCCGTCAGGGCCCAGCCGTTGCCGCAACCGATTACGTGCGCGCTTACGCTGATCAGATCCGCGCTTTCTTGCCATCCGGCATGCGCTACACCGTGCTAGGCACCGATGGTTACGGACGCTCCGATACGCGTGCTAATCTGCGCCAATTCTTCGAGGTCGATCGCTATTACATTGCGCAAGCGGTAATAACTTCGTTGGCCGAAGAAGGGCAGTTGACCAAAGCGGATATCGCAAAAGCTATTAAAATATATAAAATAAATATGGATAAAGAGAATCCAACGCAGAAATGAGTTTCTAGGGTAGGCTTTACCCGGTTGTTTCCTTAGGTTTTGCGTATGCGCGCCCCTTCTCCCCTTGATGGGGGGAGGTGAGCGGGGCTTTCGCGAGATATTGTCTCGCGCCCGCGAACGGTTGCATAAGGGATGTGCAACCCGGGCTTGCGAGCGCAGGATGCGCGAGAGGCTGGGATGGAGGTGGGTTCGAAGCGGAACCACCACGCGCTCCGTAACGGGTGATATCGCAGCCACCCCCACTAGCGCGCTTAAGCGCGCTGACTCCCCCATCAAGGGGGAGTGGATTAAGAAACGGCAAAGATCACGATTGTCGGTAACAAAAATTCACACAAAAAATGTCCGATTTCGATTCGTTTTTGCACCTCATAGGCTATGTTGCCAATCCCGCTGGTGATCAATAAGGCTAGTTGACTGGCCTCGAGTAACCCCATTCAAAGAGAACTAATGCGTATGACCCCCCGGAATCGATCGATCCGAGCAGTGCTGCTGTGCCTGCTAATCAGTCCATTGAGCCCTGTGTTTGCCGGCGGGGTGCAAGT
>CAYXMH010000038.1:0-11485 GCA_964466115.1 uncultured Rhodanobacteraceae bacterium
GCGCAAAACGAACCCCTCAGGGGACACGGTTCCCCTGTCAAAAATTGTGTCGGGATGAAAAAATAACGAAGGCGGCAAAACGGGTGCACCGAGGCTGCTGCATATCAACTGCAATCGGTGACTTAACCTAAACCATACTTTGGCGCACAATCTACGAATTCCACTTTCGGCCGTCGCACATGCAGTTTCAGTCGGACAACCTTTATGTCATGCCGCAAATAAAAGCCTTATTTAAGGATGAGGCGGCGGTTATCAAACCGCTGTTGTCGGAAATATACGGGCAATGCGGTTTGTCGATTGACTCAGGCGCGCGAGGTACAGAAGCATTGTCAGCGCCTAAGCTTGGTGCGCTATTTGAGTTGCATCGAATGAAGTTGCCGCGGTTGTCCGGCGCGGTTGTGTGCGCAATGCAGGCGTTGCCATTCGCATCGGAGAGCCTCGATCTGGTATTGGTTCAGCACGCGATGGAAGAACACGAATCGTCGGACGCTTTTGCGGCGGAAATCGCCAGGGTATTAGCGCCGGAAGGAGCGGTGCTGATATTGGGTTTTAATCCACTAAGTCTTTGGCGGCCTTGGTTAGCGTTAAAGGCTAGGCATGGCGCGCAGAGGGTACAGCCGCGTGCAGCCAAGTATTGGCAAAGGCAGTTCATTAAACACGATATGGATGCAGTGACGATTCGTTATATTGGCAGTTTGATACCAGGCTTTAGCCACTCAAACCCACACGATGGGGGGATTTTCCCGCTCCAGTTTTTGGCGCGATTGCGCGCAGCTTATCTGTTGTTTGCGCGTAAGCGTCGAATGACGTTAACCCCGATTCGGCTAAGATCGGTAGCACGACCGCTCAACGTGCGGCCGCACCTTGCCGCCGGAACGCATCGAGTGAAATCATGAAAGCGACTACCGCTACCGGATCGGTTGAAGTGTTTACGGATGGTGCTTGTATTGGCAACCCAGGTCCAGGGGGGTGGGCGGCCTTATTGCGTTATAAAAATGTGGACAAATGGTTAACCGGCGGGGAGGCTGCAACAACCAACAACCGCATGGAGTTGATGGCGGCAATCGCGGCTTTGGAGGCGTTGCGTCGCACCTGCTGCATTCATATCACGACCGACTCACAGTATGTGCAGCGTGGCGTTTCGGAGTGGTTAGATCGTTGGATTGCGAACGATTGGCGTACCGCAGACCGTAAGCCGGTTAAGAACCAGGATTTGTGGTTGCGATTACATAAAGCATTGGGCGAACATACGATTAAATGGACCTGGACGCGCGGACATTCCGGCCACGAGGAAAATGAACTGGTCGATAGAAAAGCGCGTCTTGCGGCGGAAGAATTTGCATCTCAGGATTAACTTTCAGCATGCGCCAAATTATTCTTGATACCGAAACTACCGGCTTGGAGGTTGGCAAGGGTCATCGCATCATTGAGATTGGCTGCATAGAGCTCGTTGAGCGGCGCCTAACCGACCGCAAATTTCATTGCTATCTCAATCCGGAGCGCCTTATTGATCCCGGTGCCGCGGCCGTGCACGGCATTAGCGACGAATTCTTGGTCGATAAGCCGCGCTTTGCCGAGATTGCCGATGCGCTGCTTGGCTTTATCGCAGACTCGGAATTGATTATCCATAACGCGCCGTTTGATGTTGCGTTTCTCGATAATGAACTGTTGCAGGCGGGAGGGCGAGGCCGGATCGCCGAGCACGCGCGTGTGCTCGATACATTGAAATTGGCACGCGAAAAATACCCTGGGCAAAAGAATAGCCTTGATGCGTTGTGTAAACGCTTAAACGTGGACAACAGTCATCGCCAGCTGCATGGTGCATTGTTGGATGCGCAATTATTGGCGGAAGTATACCTGGCCATGACCGCCGGTCAGGGGGAGCTTGGTCTAGCATCGAGCACGCAGGACGAGCCGCGCAACCCGCGCGCTATGACGCAAGTGGGCGAAGCAGGCTTGCGAGTGTTAAGAGCCACTGCGGAGGAGTTGGCCGAGCATGAAATGCGGCTTAAGGCAATAGCCGCCAGCAGTAAGGGGCGTTGCGTTTGGCTTTTGAGTTCATAAATAATTTGCCAGACTTTATCTTAAGATTGCATGCATTTTTTCTGTGCGGTCGCCTAAAAACCACTACAATGGCGATTGATCGATCCGTGCAGCCAGACTTGGGGAGAATGGCGATGCGTAAGTGGTTGGTAGTGGCACTGATGGGATTTGCATCAAGCGGCATGGCCGAAACGGTGGTTGATGCGATCAATGCGCACAAACACCTTGGGGTTGCCAATTGCAGCAACAGCGTGTGTCACGGCGCTTCGCAACCCTTTCGCGATTCCGATGTGATGCAAAACGAATTCGCCATCTGGCAGGAATTCGATCCGCACGCAAAATCCTACCAGGCATTGGCAAAGCCGGCCGCACAACAGATTGCGCGTAAACTTGGGCTTGGCGATGCCACGCAAGCGAAAGTATGTTTGGATTGCCACACCGACAACATTGCGGCCGATCATCGCGGCGAGCGATTTCAAATCAGCGATGGCGTGGGGTGCGAATCGTGCCATGGGGGTTCGCAGCTATGGCTTAACGCCCACGCTGATCGAACAGTAAGCCATAAAGACAATCTCGAGAAAGGGTTGTATCCAACGGAAAACCCGATTCAGCGCGCGCAGCTTTGTTTATCGTGCCATATGGGCGAACGCAATCGCATGATCACTCATCGAATTATGGGCGCCGGTCACCCGCGTTTGTCGTTTGAGCTGGACACCTTCACCTGGTTGCATCCCCATTACAAGATTGGGGATAACTGGATTAAGCGCAAAGGCGAATGGAATGGCGTACGCGATTGGGCGGTAGGACAGGGGGTTGCAGCGGAAAATTTGCTGGATTTGCTATTGGATGAAAAAACGGGTTGGCAAGGCATTTTTCCAGAGCTGGTGCTGTTTGATTGCCATGCTTGTCATAAATTGATGTCCGGTAAGCAATGGGGGCCGCGCCAAGGTACTGGTTTGGGACCCGGCGTGGTACGGCTTAATGATTCGAATCTGGTAATGTTTCGCCATGTGCTGGCGCCGGTGGATAAATCGGCGCCAGCACGCGTTTTAGACGAGACGCGCGCATTGCATCGTGCCACCACACAAAGCCGCGATGCCACGTTTGCGGCGGCACGCAAGTTGCGCGCGACATTGCTTGAACTGCTGCCGAAGGTTGCCGCGCACGATTACGATGCGAAGAGTTTAGAAGCCATCCTTGCCAGTATGAGCGCCGAAGGCGCGCGCGGTGAATTCCGTGACTTTGCCGCCGCTGAACAGGTTGCTATGGCGGCACAATCGGTCGTGGTCGCGTTTAAAAACAGCGGTAAACTCGAGTCCACCAAGGCGGAGCGTTTACAGGCAAAACTCGATGCTTTGTATAATGCGGTAAAGGATGAAAACCATTATGCGATGGAGCACTTTCAATCGGCACTTGAGGACTTGCGTGCGACGGCTCTTTAGTTCCAACTCGCTTCAAACCGCCGCTGCCATGGTATACCCGCAACGGCGGGCATCCGGGTTCGCTGTCGCAATGTGCACCGGTTTAGTTCGGCTCTCGCGGCAGTATTTTCAAACGCACAAGATCACACCGTGACCCAGAACGTACAGATTCCCGGCTATCGCATACTCAAAATACTGGGTGAAGGCGGGATGGCCACCGTTTATCTAGCGATGCAGCAATCGCTGGATCGCGAAGTTGCGCTTAAAGTCATGGCGCCGATGCTGGCCGCCAATGAGAGCTTTTGCGAGCGTTTTATTAGCGAGGGCCGCATCACCGCGCAACTGACGCATCCGAATTTGGTAACGGTCCATGACATCGGCTCCTACCAAGGCACCTATTATTTGGCCAGCGAATATCTGCCGGCCGGTTCGTTGCGCGAACGAATGACGCGGGGCTTGAGCATTTCAGAAGCGTTGGATGTGGCGCGCGATATTGCCATGGGCCTTCATTTCGCGCATGAAAAAGGCTTTGTGCATCGCGATGTAAAACCCGGCAATATTTTATTTCGCGCCAACGGTATGGCGGTATTGGCGGATTTTGGTATCGCTAAAGCCATCAATTCAACGACGGGCGCTACGATTGCCGGCAGCGCGATCGGTACGCCGGATTACATGAGCCCGGAACAAGCGCAGGCCACCGTGGTTGATGGGCGCGCGGACTTGTATGGTCTTGGCGCGGTGCTGTATGAAATGCTGACCGGGACTAAACCGTATCGTGCAAACGATCCTTATACGGTAGCGTTAATGCACGTAACGGAACCGGTGCCGACGCTGCCTGCTGCGCTGGCCTGGCTGCAGCCATTAATCAACGGGATGATGGCGAAAAAACCCGAACAGCGCTATGCCAATGGCGAGGCGTTTGTGAATGCCTGCGATAAGCTGCTGACCGAACGGCCCGAAGGGCGCGCCTTACGTGACGCGCACAGCACGCGCAAGCGGGTGGTGCCGCGACTGCGCGCTCCCGCTGTCGGTACGACTATGACTTCGATCAAACCGGCGCCCTCCCGCGCAGGTGTGGCGCGCTGGCGTCCCGGGTTGATCGCTTTGGTCTTGGGCGGAAGTTTTTTGGTAGTGAGCATTCTGGTCGTTGCGTTGCGTTGGAATCGCCCTTTGTCGGAAGCCCCGAATGTCTTAGATCCTTCCGTGGCCGACCGTTCGACATTGGGCAGTGATCCGAATGCGAATGTAGAAGCCAATCCACTGGATTCAATGGACACTCCAACCTTGCTGGCCAAGGCCGAGGATTACTTACAATTTGGTACCACCAGCAAGGAATATCCGGGACGAAAACTGGCTTTTCCAGAAGGAGATAGTGCGGTGGATTTGTACCGCAAAATCATTGAGCGTGATCCCTTCAATGAAAAGGCGCGGCATGGGTTAAAAACGATTGCCGAGTTCTTTACACAGTCCGCGCAAAAAGCGCGCAGCATGGGGTTTGATATCCAGGCGATTGATCTTACCGAAAAAGGGTTACGCGCCGATCCTGATAATGCGGACCTTAAAAAACTGAAGGCGGAGCTGGATAAGGCGGCGTCCGCAAAACGATAATTTTTTTGGTGGCTTACCTGTTAGCGGCAGCGAATCAAGATCACGGTGATGTTGTCCGAGCCACCGCCCTCAAGTGCAGCGAGGATTAAATGGTCCGCGCATTCCTGTGCGGATAGCTCCGAGCGTGCAAGAACCGCGGCAATGTGCTTGTCATCGACCTCTTCGGTGAGGCCATCGCTGCACAACAGTACCTGCATGCCGGCGGTTAGGGTGCCTTTGATGGTTTCCACGCGCAGGCTCTTGGGATCGGTGACGCCCAGCGCTTGGGTTACCACATTGCGGTGCGGGTGCGTGCGGGCTTGCTCTAAGGTAATGGCGCCTTGCTCGATTAATTCTTGGACATAGGAGTGATCTTGCGAAAGTTGCTTGAGCTCACCGTCCCACAGGTAAACCCTGCTGTCGCCCACCCAGCACACCTCAAAATCATTGCCCTTAATTCGAATAGCCGCAACCGTCGTACCCATCGGTAGGGCTTCAACACGCTTGCTGGAGTGGCGAATGATTTCTTCATCCGCCAGTTGAATCGCGCAGGCGAGCGATTCACCTTTCTTGATTTCAGCCACCACCGTGTCGCGCGCCAAAGCGCTGGCTACCTCGCCGTGCTCGTGGCCGCCCATGCCATCGGCAACCAACCAAACTCCGAGCTCGGCATCGGCGTAGTAAGTATCCTCGTTATGCTCGCGTCGCAAGCCGACGTGGGTATTGTGTCCGAATTCAATCATGCGCTGATTCGTGTCCTGCTTGATTTTTTATTCGCTCAATCTTGTTTCCAACACGTAACCACCGCATTTGTTCGTGTGCCAGGGTCAAACGCCATGGCACACCGCCTGCGTGGTGGACGGATCGTCTCAGAATTCCACACGTAAACCTAGTGCAATTCGATTTTCGTGTATGCCTTGAAAGCCGACAATATGCTCCAAGTAGATGTACCCCGAACGTCCTTGCGGCAGGACCGCCGAAACCCCGACGCCGAGATTGAAATAGCTGTCGTCTTGGCGCGGATCGGTCATCACGATCGGTGTCTGCGTAGGGTCGTAGATGAAACGCGCTACGACCGTTTGCGGATCGTTCCGGAATTCATGATTCCACTCCAGGCTGGCATTGGGTGTAAGCACACCCCAATCACGGCTAATGACGTAGCTTAATTTGCCGCCCAGTATTCCGGTTGCGGAATTGACATGGCGTGCATCCACGTGCATCCCAAGCGCGGAGCCTGGTCCCATGGGGTTGGACATCGATTCGCTAAATTCGTCTAAATTCAAGTGCGAGTAGATGCCGCGCAGAAACGGTCCAAATGACCAAGCGCCATGCGAAAAATCCTTACCAAACGATAAGGACAGCAAACTCTGGCGACCATTTGGTGATGCGGTGGCGTCTTGATCTATCGATAACAGATTACCTTCCAATCCGATGATCTGATACACGATGTTGCGCGACAGGTCGTAATTGACCCAGCCTAGGGTGGCAACGGCATCTACATAGAAATCGTTTTTGCTGTACCAAGTGGTGTAGCCGGAAACACTGTAGCCATTCAAGTCGGATTTGCTTGGGTCGGAACCAAACGTGCCGGTACTTAAGCTTGAATTGCTGCGGTTGTAGCCGAGCGCTAGTCCGGCGATGAACGCGTCATTAAAACGGTAATCGAGTCCGGCGGTTAAACTTGCGCTGTCGAAATCAAAGCCGGGTCGGCTGCGGGTTGGGTCAAAATTCCCTTGGCCAAAGGTTCCGGTGGCAAAAAAGCCCCAACGCGAAAAACCTTTGCCGATTTCCGAATCATTGGCGGTCGGATCTTTCCGGAACACGTCGCCAAGCATCGACAGTGGTATGGCTCCGCCGCTTCCTTGCAAGGCCAACCCACCAAAGTTCGCGCCTCCGGTACCGGCGCCATTACGCAACGCATCAAGGCGGGTATTCAGATTATTGAATTGCAACAATTGAGTGGCGTGCGCGGTGTTGGCCTGCGGTTTGACGGCATCGTTGATCAATTTGTTCAGTGCTCCGGCAACGCGCTCCGGTCGAGGAGAAGCATTTGCCAGTAATTCGTTGCAACGGCCACGCAAATCGATTTGTCTGGGTGTTATCTCAGTCGCGGGAATATTGGCCAAAGCAGCGCAAATCCGGTCCATAGCCTGAGCGATGGGGCGTTCACGATCGGTTAACGAGAGATTGCCAAGGCCATTGGCAAAAGTGAAATTAACCGGTGGCAGCGTCGTATGGGCGACACTTGCGCTGACCGAATAATTGCCGGGCTGATTCACCATGAAGTGGTTGTGCGACAAGCCATCCGCGTCGGTGATGGTACTGGTGGCATCGAGTGTGCCGTTGCTCGCGCTCCATTGGATGGTGGCACCGGCAATGCCCACGCCGGCGGAGTTTGACAAGCGCACCACCAAGGGTTGCGAAGGCCCATTGGGAACCAAGTTCTGGCCATTGCCCGAAACAATCTGGAATTGGCTGCTGGTGGGGATGCTCAGTGTGGCAGTGGCGGTAAATATCACATTGCCGACCCCTGGGATTGCCGCTTGTATGTGGCTTAATCCCGTTGCCGATCCCAGCGTATAGGTATTGCTGGCGTGACCCGTGCTATCGGTAAATGTGGTTGCGGCGCCGAGCGTACCACCACCATCCAGGATGCTCCACACCACCGCAACATGATCCAAACTGCTGCCAGTAGTAGTACCTGGGGGTGCGATTTGCACTACGAGAGGGGATGGCAAGGGGCTGCCTGCTGCTGCGGTTTGATGGTCGCCACTAAATGCACTTATTACTGGGTTTAATGCCGTAGCATGAAAATCCACATTGATGGTTTGGCCGCCAATGGTTGTGCTTGCACGGATCGTAATGGGTCCGGCCGTGCTGGGGTATTGGAATGTGATCGATGCTTTTCCGGTTGCATCGGTGCTGTTGCTGGAGGTGCTTAGCATCGGGGCTCCAACGAAGGCAGCCCAGTGCATGGTTTGGCCGACAATGGGGCTGCCACTGGGGTCTAATACCTGGATTACGAGGGGTGCTGTGGCAGCCGTGCCAATGATACCGCTTTGGGCTTCACCGGAAATGAAGTTTATATGGGGTGGGCCAGCCGGCGGCGGTGGTGGTGGAGGGGGCGGCGGCGGAGTTTGGGGAGCATCGATTGTAAGATTGAATTGTGCGGTTTGGCGCCCGCAAGCGAACGTAGCCGAGGGATTATCCACAGCGGCCTCCACCACAACATCGCCCGGTACACTACCAAACTGGACATTGATGCTGGTGTCGCTGTTCGCAGTGACCGTGGCTATGTGGAAGCCGCTACCGCTTTGGACGAACGTTGCATTGCCTGAGAGTACCGTCCAAGTTAGGGGGTACGGTGGTCCTGATGTATCAAATGGATCTGACACATGCACAACCAGCGCTTGCGCAGCGACCGTCCCGGGAGCGCCATTTTGAAAATTGCCGGAAACTTGGGACAGGTGCGCGCAAACTTGTGCAAATGCGGGCTGAGACAACGTAGCCAAAACCAGCACAAATAAGCACATCCACCAGGCGTACAATCGGGTGAAAGCGGGTCTGCGGGTGCCTTTATTGTGTGATTTGCTGCTGTTTTCGTCGAAGACGCACTTACCCATAATCACCACCCTCCCCAGTTGGTTATACTTATAGTATAGCGATCTCACAGCATTATGGTTCATTCGCCAAGCAAACGAGGTAATTCCGATGAATACCAGGGAAAATGAACGGAGCGGGGCTAGCCGTGTCGGTTTGATGCTGGCTGCATTATCAACGGTGTTCGTTGTGGGAATCCTATCCATGCCTTCGAATGAGGCGATTGCCACGGTTCGTAATGCCGAAGACTTGCTGATCGTGGATTGTTTATTACCTGGGCAGGTGCGCAAGCTTGGCTCCGCCACGACTTTTATGAGCGCGCGTCGTCCGATTCGCACTACCCAGGCCGATTGTGAAATTCGCGGCGGCGAGTTCGTCTCCTACGACCGCGCCAATTATCAAACCGCTTTGCATATTTGGCAGGGTCAGGCTGAAGCGGGAGACGCGCAGGCGCAAAATTACGTCGGTGAGATTTATCAAAAAGGGCTTGGCGTTACGCCGGACTATGCCATGGCTGCCAGCTGGTTTGAAAAAGCGGCGGCCCAAGGATTCAAGCGCGCCAAGATTAATCTTGGCTATCTCTACGAACAAGGTCTTGGGGTAGCCCAAGATTTGCCAAAGGCGTTGAATTTTTATCGGGAAGCCTCTGGCATCAGCGGTGATGAGTTGGTATTTGCCTCAACCGTCAGCGCCAAAGTAGAGCAAGCGCAAACTGAGATTGCCGATTTGCGCCAACAGGTGCAAACCGAGCAAGAGCGTTCACAACGCTTGCGTCAGCAAATTGATCAGTTAAAGCAACAGCTTAGCCAGAAGCGGGCGAATTATCAAAAGACCGAGCAAGAGTTAAAAGATGCGCGGGCAAAGCTCGATGGTGAGAGTAAAAAACTGGGTGTTCAGAGCGATCCGCAATACGCAAAATTGCAAAAAGAGCTTTCCGAGCGCGAGCAAGCGCTGAATCAAGAGCGCCAAGCCTTACAAGCCGAGCAAAACGCCAACGCCAAGAAGTTGGCCGATGCGCAAGCGAAAATCAGTGCGTTGCAGTCTCGCGAAGAGGCGCTCAAGAGCCATCAATCCGCTACTGTCGATAACAGCAAAGATTTGGAAGATTTGCGCACGTCCGCCGCACAGCTGAACGTGACGCTGGGCGAAGCGCGCGAACGCATGCAGGCGCTGGAAACGAAACTGACTAAAAACGAAGAGCAGCGCCAGGCCGAACAAGCGAACTTCGATCGTCAGCGCACGCAATTGGCGGCAGAGCTTTCAAAAAACGAAGAAAGCAAAAAATTATTGCGTTTGATGGAGCAGCAGTTGAATGAGAAGCGCCAAGAGCTTTCGGCGCAACGCGAACAAATGGCGAGCTTGCAAGCACAAATTGACAGCGGTAAGCCAACCGTAACTCCAACCGGCACCGCGCTCACATCCAATGGAGTGCGCGTTGAAATTCTGCAACCGGCGCTTAGTCTCACGCGTGGCCAACAACCGGCTGCGTCGGTAGGGAAAAATTTGGAGGCGATGGAGGTGGTTGGACGAGTGCAAGCCCCCGGTGGTTTGTCCGGGGTGACCGTTAACGAGCTTAAGGTCACTCTTGATGCGGCCGGAATGTTTAAAACCCGCGTGGCAGTCGCCGCCGACGGCACGCCCGTGCATGTGGCGGCAATTGATCAACAGGGTCAAAAAGCGGCACTCGATTTCATGTTGATTCGCGGGGCGGGCGGGGCGGGGGCAACCAGCGCCAGCAGCTCTAGCGCAAGCGGCCATGGATTGCCGCACAACGTGCAACTTGGCAAATTCTACGCGTTGGTGATTGGTAATGACCAATACCCCAATTATCCGGGTTTGAAGAGCGCGGTGACCGATGCCAGCGCGGTAGCTCAAGTGTTGAAAGCAAATTACGGCTACGACACGCATTTGCTGAAAAACGCAAACCGGTTTGAAATCTTGTCGGCATTGAATGACATGCGCGAGCAATTGAAGGATTCCGATAACCTGTTGGTTTATTTTGCCGGCCACGGCGAACTCGACGCGCAGACGCACCAGGGTTATTGGCTGCCGGTGGATGCACAACCCAACCAAGCCTCGAGTTGGATATCCAATCGCGCCATCAGCGATATCCTAACGACGATGCAAGCGCGCCACGTTATGGTCATCGCCGATTCCTGCTATTCCGGCACGATGACGCGTACCGCTTTGGCGAGCTTCGATGGCGCCATGCCCGATAGCGCCTGGGGCAATTGGGTAAAAACCATGAGCGATGGCCGCTCGCGCACCGCGTTAACCTCCGGCGGTGTCCAGCCGGTACCGGACAGCAGCGCGAAAGGGGAGCATTCCTTGTTTGCTGGCGCGTTGTTGGCGGTGCTTGGCGATAATAACCAACTCCTGACCGGCCAACGGCTATTCCGCGAAGTGGCCTCAAGCATGGCGCTTAAAGAAACCACCGGCAGCAATTTATTGCAATCGCCCGAATACGCGCCGATTCAATATGCCGGACATGAGGCAGGAGAGTTTTTCTTCCAGCCCGTAAAACAGCGCTTAGCGGTTGTTATGTAGCCCGCATCTTCGTATGATGCGTGACTTTTTTGCGGACGCATAAAGCCGGCGTTAGCGAGACGCTAAGACCGGTTTAAAAATGGGAGAGGTGTCAGAGTGGTCGACACGTTCGTCGGGAACGAACGTGGACAGCGGAGCTGGCCATGAGCGCTATGCGCGAATGGCGAGTCTCATGGATGAGACGAGCATATGAGCCGGCGTTAGCGAGACGCTAAGACCGGTTTAAAAAATTGGAGAGGTGTCAGAGTGGTCGACACGTTCGTCGGGAACGAACGTGGACAGCGGAG
>CAYXMH010000038.1:11585-13499 GCA_964466115.1 uncultured Rhodanobacteraceae bacterium
GTTAGCGAGACGCTAAGACCGGTTTAAAAAATTGGAGAGGTGTCAGAGTGGTCGAATGAGCCGGATTCGAAATCCGGTGTACAGTTTTACTGTACCGTGGGTTCGAATCCCACCCTCTCCGCCAAAAATAATAATAACTATTTGATATTTAATAGAAATATTTGTTATTGAAATTATTACCCACGTTTCTACCCACGGTTTTGCGATTGCTTCTTGTGTAGGATATTTAGCCCACGTGTTGATTACTGCGTGGCTGAAATCTTAGCGTTGCTTAGCTTCTATCGTACAGGGCCTTGCATAGCCCAAGTCGACGACAATGCCTCGGCCTGCTGTAATACCGTTTGCACTGCTGCGTCCTCCAGATCAGGCGGGTAGCCATACTTGCGCAGAATGCGCTTCACCAGTACTCGCATCCGTGCACGGGCAGAATCACGATGCGCCCAATCCACCGATACGTTCTCGCGCAGGCTGACCAACAACTCGTGTGCGATGAGTTTCAATTTGTCATCGCCCATCATTTGAACGGCGTTCTCGTTCTCGGCCAACGCGTCATAGAAAGCAATTTCATCCTCGGACAAGCCTTGCTCTTCACCTCGTTGGCGGGCTGTCCGAATATCCTTGGCGAGATCGATCAACTCCTGCAAAACCTCAGCGGTAGTGATCGCATTGGCGTGATACCGCGCTACAGCATCTTCCAACCGTTCCGAGAAAGCCTTGGTCTGCACGACGTTGGATTTGCTGCGGGAACGAATGCCGTCGTTGATCAACTTCTTCAACGCTTCGAGAGCGAGGTTCTTGCGCTCCATCTGTTGAACTTCGGCCAAGAACTCATCTGACAGGATCGAGATGTCTGGGCTCTTGATCCCGGCGGCAGCGAGGATGTCGACAATCTCGGTGGAAACTACTGCGCGACTCACGATCTGCTGGATTGCCAGTTCGCGCTCTTGCTGAGTCACGCCCGACCCGGTATTGCTCTTTACTAGCGCCGCCCGAATCGCCTGGAAGAAGCCCACTTCCTCTCGAATTTTGCGGGCCTCGTCGGATGCCGATGCAAGGGAGAATGCCTTGGACAGAGCCAGCACGGCATCCTGATAGCGGCGATGTGCGTCTTTCTTGCCTTCCTTGGTTTTCTCCTTAGCCGCCAACTTTTGCTGCATGTCGAGAATCCACTCAATTGCACCGGCCATCATTGCCAAGCGTTCTTGAGGTGTTCCACCCATCGCTGAGGCGTAGTCGAAGCCGTGGTACATGTCGCGCACGACTTCGTACTTTTCCATCATCACCGCGACAGCCTGCGCCTCATCAACCCCGGTGTTCTCCTGGTCGTTCTTCGAATATTGCTGAAGCGCCGATTTCAGGTTCTGGGCGATACCGATGTAGTCCACGATCAACCCGGCTGGCTTGTCGCGGAACACGCGGTTCACTCGGGCAATCGCCTGCATCAGACCGTGTCCTTGCATAGGCTTGTCCACGTACATCGTGTGCATGCACGGCGCGTCAAAGCCTGTGAGCCACATATCCCGAACAATCACTAGCTTGAGCGGGTCTTTGGGGTCGCGTGCACGCTTGGCCAGCAAATCACGCCGTGCCTTGTTGCCAATGTGCTGTTGCCACTCTTGAGGGTCGCTTGCTGCGCCCGTCATCACGATCTTGATTGCACCAGCGTTGTCGTCCGTACTATGCCAGTCCGGACGCTGCTTCACGATTTCGTCGTACAGCTTCACGCAGATGCGGCGGCTCATACACACCACCATCGCCTTCCCATCCAGCGCCACCACGCGATCCTCAAAGTGGGTGACCATGTCCTTGGCCACCAAGGCCAGACGCTTGTCACTCCCCACCAAGGCTTCAACGGTTGACTGACCCCCTCCCAATAAACCGAGCCACCCAAAAGTAGAGGAATTCGGCGAAACT
>CAYXMH010000039.1:0-13103 GCA_964466115.1 uncultured Rhodanobacteraceae bacterium
ACCATCGATCGAAACTCAGCATCACGCAATACCGATTCTACGATCCGAAACTCGGGAGATGGTTGTCGAAAGACCCGATCGCCGAGATCGCAGGGCCGAACCGCTATGCGTATGTCGGAAACTCGCCGAGCAATTGGATTGATCCCAGTGGGTTGATTCCCGATGCCGCTTGTAAACAACAGTTACGGAATTTAATTGAAAGAGTACGAACTAATAATCAATATGCGAATGAGCAACAGCGTATTTGGGAAAAGGAAGTTAAAGAACAACTGAGTAAGGTAGGCCGATCAAACTTAGGTGAAATTGCCAGAATACTTACTGCGGCCATGGAAGGATTTATGTTTTTGCGCATCAGTACGGAAAGAGCGAATGTTAGCCTCGAGATTAGTGCTTGGATTCAAAATAACAGTAACTGTGCACGCGAACTCGGATTAAGCGACGGCGCTACCATGGATGACTTGGAGGCTGCGCTCGCCCAGGCGGAACGACCAGGGGCAAACGCCTCGGATCAGGCGCAAACGGGTGACACGGTAGAAAGAAGTACGATTCCCGACTGGGTGCGCTACATGGGCGATGGCGATGTGTACGACTCTTCCGGGGCAGCGACTCCGTTGGCGCCGATTGCGGCGGGCGCCGCAATTTCCGCGGGCGCGTTTATTTGGGAGCTGGTTGAAACCGCCGGTGCGGTGGCCATCCCCATTCTGGTCTGGTTAAAAGGTTAGCTACGTAGGCAGATCAATCCATCGCGCAATGCCCTGCGGGCATTGCGCACTACGGTTAAGCTTTGCGGTGCTGGTGCCGTTCAACCATTTGCGTAAGAACGGCTTCAAAGTCGCGCGCATAACCTGCCATATCGAACAAGGTCGAGTTTGGTTTTGCCGTCGCCAGACGTTGGCGTAACCGAATTAACTCCTCCGGATGCGTTGCCAAATGGATGGCGGCATCGATATAGGCTTGATCGGTTGCGACGTTTAGATCGTGCATGCCCAGATGATGGTTCAGACTGCCGGCCACGCGCGATGCGAAGGTGGCACCGGGTTGGGTCAGTACCGGACAGCCGGCCCATAGGGCGTCCGATGCGGTGGTGTGTGCATTGTACGGATTGGTGTCGAGAAACAAATCCACGTGTTGATAACGCACCAGATAATCGGCGTGCGCGAGTTTGGGACTGAACACCAATCGGTTTGGATCGATGCCGACTTTTGTTGCGGCTTGGCGCAGATGGGTTTCAATCGGGGAGCCTGGCGGACCGGCAAGCAGCCACAGCGTGGCGTTTGGCACGGCGCGCAGAATTTCCATCCACTTTGCAAAACTGCCGGGAGTGAATTTGTAGCTGTTATTGAAACTGGCGAACACCGTGCCTTGGGCGGGTAATCCGCAGTCCGCCCTGGACGGTGCAGCGGCCATGATTCGCGTCGTATCGGAGGGTTGAAAGCAGCGCGGCAAGTACGTAACCGATTCACTGTATTGATCACGGGCCTGCTCGGGGATCACGAAGCGATCGGCAATCAGATAATCGTAATAAGACGCACCCAAGGTCCCTGGAAAAGCCAGCCAATTGACTTGGATAGGGGCGGGTTTGAATGCGAATACCTCGGGCAGCGATCCGCCGCAATAGCCGTCCAAATCGATTAGGATGTCGATGTGCAGCGCTGCTATGGTTTGCGCTATTGCCGCCCATCCGCGCTGGCTAAGGTCGTGAAATTCATGGAATGCGGTTACCAGACGTTGGCGTAATACGCCGTGATCATCCGGTGTGGTAGCTAACCCAACGGTTATTAATTGAGATTGGCGCAAACGTTCTATCAATTCAACAATCAACAGTGCGGTTGGATGTTCACCGAAGCCCGCGGCGAAAAAGCCGACTCGCAACGGTCCTGCCGGGCGCGGATGTGGTGCTGGTTTTCGCCGAGTAGCGATCGATACCGCTTCCGCGCGCTTTACCTCAGCATAGGTTTGCGCGCATTTGAGCTGTTGGGCTGGTGTCGCCGGCTCACTAAGGAATGAAAATGGCGTGATGCCTACCTTGCGTTGTTCGACGGCCGTAATTAAACGTTGGCTTAATTGATCGAGATCAGCCCAGTCGCACAAGCGACGCCGCATAAACACCAACAAACTCAACGCCGGAAAAAATTGTGGGAAGCGCGCCAAGGTTTGCGAGCAAACGGCGGCGCAAGCCGACCAGTCACCGCTTTCTTCCAATAGCAACGCCAATTGGTGCGCGCTGGTTGGGTTGTCCGGATCAAGCCGTAATGCTTCGCGATAGGCCTGCATCGCATCGGTGCGCTGATTTTGTTGCTGCAAGATGGCGCCGAGCACGAGGTGGGCATCGGCCCATTGCGGTTGCAACGATTGCGCGCGTTGTGCGCTGATGTGTGCTGGTGCAAGCTCATGCAGGGCGAGCAACGCGGCGGCGTGATTTAGCCAACTTGGTGCATAATCCGGTTTAAGTTCCGTTGCCCGCGCGAAACAATCCGCCGCTTGAGCGTAATCGCCGCGTCGGTCGAGCACGCTGCCGAGATTGTTCCACGCGGTGGCGTGCAGCTGATCAAGCTTAAGCGCCTGGCGCAACGCCTGCTCGGCTTGATCTTCCTGCCCGCATGCTTTGTATACGCTCGCCAAGTTGCACCATGCCTCAACGGATTGCGGTGCCAATGCTAAGGCGCGTTGCAGTGCCCTCGTCGCCGTTTCAATTCGACCTTGTTGCAGAGCGCAGATGCCCGACAATCGCCAGGCCTCACTGTTTTGCGGGTATTGCTGCACGAGCGATTGCGCGTACCGTTCCGCGGTAGTTAGATCGCCTTGCATAATCAAGTCGGTAAGTGTGTTTAATGCAGTGGCGTCATTCATGGTCAATCTGTAGGGTGGGCCCTGGCCTACCGTCTTTTCGCCGGGTATTTTTGGTGGGCCAAGGCCCACCCTACACAAACCCTACTCATTCGCGGGTCAACGCTTGCATTTGATCCGCTTGAAATTCTTGCGTTAGCGGTTCGATCAGAACATCGATATCCCCGGCGAGAATATCGTCGAGTTGATACAAGGTTAAATTGATGCGATGGTCAGTAACGCGGCCTTGTGGATAATTGTAAGTTCGTATGCGTTGTGATCGATCGCCGGAGCCGACCTGCAAGCGCCGCGATTCGGCTTGCTCCGCCGTTTGCTTAGATCGCTTTTCATCGAGAATGCGCGCTTTCAAAAGCGACATCGCGCGCGCCCGGTTTTTGTGCTGGCTGCGCTCATCCTGGCATTCGACAATGATGCCGCTCGGTATATGGGTAATGCGAATCGCGGAATCGGTTTTATTGACGTGCTGCCCGCCGGCACCGGAGGCGCGAAAGGTGTCGGTTTTCAAATCCGCCGGGTTAAGATCGATGTCGTCGATTTCCTCGAGCTCCGGCAGGATCGCGATCGTGCAGGCGGAGGTATGAATGCGGCCTTGCGCTTCGGTGGCCGGCACGCGTTGCACGCGATGCGTACCCGATTCGAATTTGAGTTTTGAGTACGCGGCCTGGCCTTCAACGCGCGCGATGATTTCCTTAAAGCCGCCGTGTTCTCCGGGGCTTTGACTTAAAATCTCGATTGCCCAATGCCGGCGTTCGGCATAACGGGTGTACATGCGAAATAAATCGCCGGCGAACAGGGCGGCTTCGTCGCCACCGGTGCCGGCGCGGATTTCAAGATAAATATTGGCGGCGTCGCGCGGGTCTTTGGGCAGCAACAACAGGCTTAATTCACGCGACAGCTGATCGCGCTGCGCTTCTAAACCGGCGATTTCCTCCTGCGCCAACTCTTTCATTTCCGGGTCCTTGAGCATCGCTTGCGCGGCGCGGAGGGCTGCCTCGGTGGAGTCGTAGTGCAAAAGCGCCTGCGCCAAAGGTTGCAGCTGCGCGTATTCGCGCGACAAGTCGCGGTAACGATTGCTGTCGTTAAGCGCTTCGGGCTGCGCTAGCAGTAATGCAATTTCCTGGTGACGCTCGCTTAAGTGCTCCAGTTTGCGGCGAATCGATGGCGTCATGAATCTTTTTCTGCCTTGGGTGTTTGAGTCTGGATTTCAGAATCGAATAAACGTTCTGCGCTGCGCAACAGTTCGTCATCACCGCGCTGCGCGGCGGCGCGCAAGTTTACACTGGGTGCGTGCAGCAGTTTATTGGTGAGAGTATGCGCCAGGAATTGCAGCGCTTCGTCGGGGCTGCGGCCAATGTCGAGTAAGTGGCGCGCTTTCGCCAATACTTCGTCACGGCTTGCCTGGGCGCCGTGACGCAAGGCGATCAGCGGACTGGAATGGTCTCTTGCCCGCCGCCAAGCCAAGTAGTGCTCGACTTCCAAATCGATGATCGACTCGGCTTCGCGCGCGGCTTGTCGCCTACCCCGTAAGTTGCCGTCGATGACTTCATGTAGATCATCAATTGAGTACAGAAACACATCATCCAGCTCAGCGACGCTGGCTTCGATGTTGCGGGGCACGGCGATGTCGACCAAGAACATCGGCCGGTGCCTGCGCGCGAGAAGTGCCGCCTCGACGGTTGAGCGCGTCAGGAGCGGTTCGCGGCTGGCGCTTGCGGCTATAACAATATCCACCTCCGCCAGATGCAGCGGCAAATCGCTTAATGCGATGGCGTACCCTAAAAAGCGGCCGGCCAAATCCTGTGCGTTGGCCAAGGTTCGGTTCGCGACGATCAAGCGGCGAACCTTGGCGTTAACCAAGTGGCGAGACGCCAGCTCAATCGTGTCGCCGGCGCCGATCAACAGCACGCAGGCGCTTTTTAAATCGGCGAATACTTGTTCGGCAAGCCGTACAGCGGTGTAGGCGATCGATACCGGATGGATGCCGATGTCGGTATCGGTGCGCACGCGTTTGGCAACCGCGAAGGTTTGCTGGAACAAATGCTCCAACGACGTGTTTAACGTTGCGGCGGCGCGGGCCAGTTGGTAGGCATTTTTTACTTGCCCCAGAATTTGCGGCTCGCCCAGCACCATGGAATCAAGGCCTGTGGCGACACGGAATAGGTGTCGAACGGCGGCAGCGTCTTCGTAACGGTAAAGGAACTCTTCCAACCGATGACCGGTCATTGCATGGTAGGCCAGCAGCCAGCGCGCCGGAGTCGTTTGCAGCCCGTTATCGACGTCGCAATAGAGCTCGGTGCGGTTGCAGGTGGACAGAATCAGCGCCTCGTTTACGCCGGGTTGCGCTTTTAGCGAATACAAGGCCGCGCCGATCGCATCCGGTGCAAATGCCATCTTCTCGCGTAATTCGACCGGCGCGGTTTGATGGTTGAGTCCAAGGGCGATTATCGCCATTTAATTTAAGACCATGAGCATGACAATCGGCTAAGCTTAAGGGGCTTTAAGCAGATGCGCATCCAAAAGATGTGGTGACGGGATAATGCGGAGCATTGCGCGAAAATGGTAACTCACAGGTTCAACAGCAGCATTTATTTTAACCGTGCCGCCATTATAGGCGTTGTCTGCGTCTTGTTGGGGTTAGCCGGGTGTGCTGCGCACCCGCTTAAGGGCAAGAACGGCCCGGGACAGGTGGTGTTGGCGCGCACCGCAGGGACCGATGCGTTGAGCGAGCGCGATGTCTTATTGCAGCGCATGGCGGCTGAATTTGCTTTGGCAAATGGGGATTTCGAGACAGCGACTCGCCACTACGCGGCGGCCGCCGCGGTCAGTTTAGACCCCGCCCTTGCCGAGCAGGCTACGCAAATTGCACTGGCTGCCAAGCAATGGCGTCGTGCGCAAAGCGCATTGACGCGTTGGCAGACTTTGGCGCCGGATCAGCCGGGGATGTGGCAAGCGCGTGCCACGCTGTTACTAGCAGACGATCAAACGGACATGGCCTACCCTGAGCTTGCGCGCTTGGCGCAAGAGCCCAATGGCAAGGGTTGGCGTTTGATTGGTCAAGTTCTGCTGGGCACCTCCGACAAGGCCGCTGCTGGCGAGTTGCTTGAGCGATTAGCGAAACCGGAACTCTTGGGCGCTAACGAAGAGATTTGGATTGGCGTTAGCCAACTGGCTTTCAAGCTTCAGAACCAGCCCCTGGCCGTTGCATTGGCCGAACAAGCGCTGGTGAAATTTCAGAGCTCGCAAGCGTACGCTTGGTCTGCGCGCTTGGCGTTGCAGGAGGGAGACGCGCGTTTAGCGAAAGCGCGGTTCGCACAAGCGTTTAAGCGTGATAATAAGAATCCCCGTTTGCGTGTCGAATATGCCACGTTGCTAGGCGATCAAGGGGAAAACGTTGCAGCCGAGCGCATATTGGCGCAGGGGCCGCAGGACGACTACACCTATGCTGCCCGTGCGGCTTACGCGGCGCGCACCAACGCAAAAACCAGTCTCAACTCACTATACAGCGAGCTGCGGACGTTAACGCCGCCCTATTCGGCGGCGCGTTTGTATCTGCTTGGCCAAGTTGCTGAATTGATCGAACATAAAACTGAGGCGTTGCGTTGGTATTCTCAAGTCTCCGATGACAATGAGCACTGGCTCGATGCGCAGATGCGTGTGGCGGTCTTGACCGATGAAAGCGGCGATACCGAAACTGCGTTAACGCTAGTGCATGAACTGCAAACCCGCTCCGGTGACGATGCCAAGTTACAAACGGACGTGTTTCTTTTAGAGGGAGAGTTGTTGCGCCGCCATGAGCGCAGCATTGAAGCACTGGAAACGTACCAGCGTGGACTGCAAGCATCGCCTGAGAACACGCGTTTGCTCTATGCGCGTGCGCTGCTAAATGAAACCCTCGATCATTTGGACGAGGCGGAACGCGATTTGCGTCGAGTTGTGGAGTTAAAGCCGGATGATGCCGATGCGCTAAACGCATTGGGTTATACCTTGGCGGATCGTACCGATCGGCATGAGGAAGCGCTGGCGTTGATCGAAAAAGCCATTCGGCTTAAACCGGAGGAGCCGTCCATCATCGACAGTCTTGGCTGGGCGCAGTACCGTCGCGGCCATCTTGATGAGGCGATCGTGCAACTAAGACGTGCCTACGCAAAACAACCGGATCCGGAAATTGCTGCGCATTTGGGCGAGGTGCTGTGGGTATCGGGGCAAAAAGAAGAAGCGAAAAAGATTTGGGAGCAAGGTCGGAAAAAAGATGGGAAAAATAAGATTTTGCTGAAAACCATCGAGCGGCTAGAGTCGTGAGGCCAGCTGCGCACCGTAATGGCCTTTGGCTGGGTCTATTAGCGGTTTTGCTAAGTGCTTGCGCGCCGGTGCGTCAACGTGAGGACGCGAGCTTAAGTCGCGCGCAGCTTCATCGTGAAGCGGTGCTGTCGCAGCATCCGGCCTGGTCCATAACAGCGCGCATCGCGGTTTCCGATGGTCAAGACAGCGGCAGCGGGCAACTGGAATGGCGTCAGAACGGCGAGCATTACGATTTTACCGTGCACGCGCCGGTCACCGGAAAAACCTGGCACCTGTACGGTAATCGTGAGCACGTGGTGTTGGAAGGCGTGCAAGCGCAGCCTTTCGTCGGTACCGACGCGGAGCGTTTATTGCGCGAAAAACTCGGCTGGCATGTACCGGTGGCGCAGTTGTCGGCTTGGGTACGCGCCTTGCGCGCCGAAGGTCCGGCGGTGTTGAGTTACAACGAACAATCGCTGCCAGCGGTTTTGCAGCAATCGAAGTGGACGGTGGAATATAAAGAGTATTCCAATGCGCTCGCCTGGCCCATGCCGCGCAAGGTGTTTGCCAGCCAAAAGTCCTATACGGTGCGTGTCGTAATCGAACACTGGTCGTTCGAGGACGGGTTTGACCTCGATGCACGATGAACCTTCCTGGACCACATGGCCTGCTCCGGCCAAACTGAACCTGTTTTTGCATATTGTTGGTCGTCGCGCCGATGGCTATCACGAGTTGCAGACGTTATTTCAGTTGCTCGATTTCGCGGATGTGGTGCAGCTGAGGGTGCGCGAGGATGGGGCGATCGTGCGTGCGCAAGAGGTTTTAGGCGTGCCAATGGAAACCGACCTTAGCCTGCGCGCCGCGCATTTGCTTAAGCAGCATACCGGTTGCGCGCTTGGTGTCGAGGTGATGGTCGACAAACGCATTCCAATCGGCGGCGGTTTGGGTGGAGGTAGCTCCGATGCGGCGACGGTGTTGGTCGCCCTGAATGCGCTATGGCAAACCAAACTTAAAATCGAGGCTTTGGCGGAGCTTGGCCTGCAATTGGGAGCGGATGTGCCGGTGTTTGTTCATGGCGCTACGGCCTGGGCCGAAGGCGTGGGTGAGCGTTTAACGCCAATAACCTTACCTGAACGGGCCTTTGTCATCGTCGATCCGGGCGTTTTTGTGCCGACTTCGGCTCTTTTTCAAGCTCCCGAATTGACACGCAACGCGCCGCAGATGACAATTCCGCTCTTCCATTCGGGGGCTAAGACCGTAAATGTCTTCGAACCGGTCGTGCGAGCGCGTTACAAAGGCGTTGCCGCTGCGTTGGATTGGTTGGCCTTGTTTGGGTCACCCCGTTTAAGTGGCAGCGGCGGTTGCGTGTTTCTTGCGCTGCCGACTAGGAATGAAGCTGTGGCAGTTGCGCGTCAATGTCCGCCTCAATTTTCCGCTTATGTGGCGGTCGGGGTGAATCATTCGGCGCTTAAATGCGCAGTTGAAAGGGTTTCTGCTGGGACGTCGCCAAGTTGGTAAGGCACGGGATTTTGATTCCCGCATTCGTAGGTTCGAGTCCTACCGTCCCAGCCACGTGTTTCAAGCAAGCGCAGATGTGAACATCAGAGCTTGCTTGAAAATGGTGTTTGGGTTGAGTGCGCATAAGTGGCGGTGGAATTTTGCTGATGCAGACCGGGAGTAACGTGAACACAGCATCGGGCATCGTGGTTTTCACCGGTAATGCCAATCGGCCCTTGGCCGAACAAGTCTGCCACGAGCTCAATGTGCCGCTTGGCAAAGCGTTGGTCGGGCGTTTCAGCGATGGCGAGGTGCAGGTCGAGATTGAAGAAAACGTGCGCCGGCAAGAAGTGTTCGTAATGCAGCCAACGTCAGGGCCGACGGCGGACAATTTCATGGAGCTGCTGGTGCTGGTTGATGCGCTAAAGCGTGCTTCAGCCGCTTCGGTAACGGCGGTGATCCCGTATTTCGGTTATGGGCGGCAGGACCGGCGGCCGCGTTCATCGCGAGTGCCGATCACGGCCAAGGTCGCGGCCAAGATGATTGGCGCGGTCGGTACCGATCGCGTGTTAACGGTGGATTTGCATGCCGATCAAATCCAGGGCTTTTTCGACATTCCATTGGATAATGTCTATGCCTCACCGGTGTTGTTGGCCGACATTTGGCGCTACCAAAGCAGCCAGGATTTGATTGTGGTATCACCCGATGTGGGTGGCGTGGTGCGTGCACGGGCGTTGGCTAAGCGATTGGATGATGCCGAATTGGCCATCATCGATAAACGTCGGCCGCGTCCGAACGAGGCCACCGTTATGAACATCATCGGCGAGGTCGAAAATAAGGTTTGCGTATTAATTGACGATATTGTGGATACCGCCGGCACGTTATGCACCGCCGCTGCGGCGCTTAAGAAAAACGGGGCGAGCAAGGTGGTGGCGTATTGCACCCATCCGGTGCTCTCCGGGGCTGCGATTAATAATCTGCAGGCATCGCAACTCGATCAATTGGTGGTGACCGATACCATTCCATTGTCCGAGGCGGCGCGCCAATGCAACAAGATTCGCCAGTTATCGGTGGCGGAGTTGTTGGCTGAAACGATTCGTCGGATTGCGTTTGGCGAATCGGTCAGCTCGCTCTACATCGATTAACGAAGCATTTAGGAAATTCGGCATGTTCTGGTCGCGGAACGTGTCACCCGCGCTGAAAGGCGCTTTTACTGCAACAAAAGGTACTGATCATGGCAACAACACACGAACTGCCGGCTGAAAGCCGCACGGATCAAGGCAAAGGTGCGAGCCGCCGCCTACGTCATGCGGGTAAAGTTCCGGCCATTGTTTATGGCGGTAAGGAAGCCCCGTCCACTATTCAATTGGTGCACAACACCGCTTATCTTGCTTCGCAGAACGAATGGTTTTATTCCGCCATTTTGGACCTGAAGCTCGATGGCAAAAATCAAAAGGTGCTGTTGCGCGATATGCAGCGGCATCCGGTAAAACCGCAAATCCTGCACATCGATTTCCAGCGTGTTGACGAAAATACGGCCATCCGTATTCGCGTACCGCTGCACTTCCTGAACCAGGAAAAATCAACGGCAGGCAAAACTTCGGGTGTGTTGATTTCACACGCCATTACCGATGTGGAAATCTCTTGCTTACCGAGAGATTTGCCGGAATACATTGCGGTGGACTTAAGCACGCTGAATATCGGCGACATTGTTCACTTGTCCGATCTTAAGCTGCCATCCGGCGTGGAAATTCCAGAATTGCGTTTGGGCAAGGAGCACGATCAAGCGGTTGTCACTGCGCAGGAGCTGCGGGCTGAAGTGGAAGCCGCACCTGTGGTTGCTGAAGCCGCGGCTACCCCAGCGCCTGGTGCACCAGCGGCAGCCGGTGCTGCTGCAGCGAAACCTGCAGCGAAGAAAGACGAGAAGAAGTAAGGGTAGGGTGGGCCTTGGCCCACCGCTGTCTGGGTTATTGCGGTGGGCTTAAGCTCACCCTACGCTCACTAATAATTCATGACTGGACTTCGCCTCATTGTCGGCCTCGGTAATCCCGGGGCCGAACATTTGCGCACTCGGCACAATGCCGGGTTTTGGTTTATTGATGCGTTGGCGAACTCTTTTGATGTGCGTTTTGGCGTACAGGCGAAGTTGCATGGCGAAACGGCCAAGACCAACATTGACCATCAATCGGTGTGGTTGCTTAAGCCTTCGACGTTTATGAACAAAAGCGGTGTTGCGGTTGCTGAAGCCTTGCGCTACTACAAAATCGAACCCGAACAGATGTTGGTGGCGCACGACGATCTTGATTTACCGCCGGGCACAGCAAGGCTTAAGTTTGACGGTGGCCATGGCGGACAAAATGGATTACGCGATATTTTCTCTCATCTTGGTCATGGGCGTTTCCATCGCTTGCGTTTAGGCATTGGTCACCCAGGGCATAAAGATCGGGTTACGCCGTGGGTATTGGGCAGACCAGGCGCAGCGGATGAGGCGTTGATGATCGAAAGTGTGGGCGCCGCATTGGATGTTTTGCCTATGGCGGTGGCCGGTGATTTTAATGGCGCGATGAAGCGCTTACACACCAGAGGACAGATGACAGACGATTGATGGTCTTTAAGTCTTGACGTCGCATGTCATCCGTTCTTTTAGAAAATAATAGTGAATTATGGGCATTAAATGCGGCATCGTTGGGTTGCCTAATGTAGGCAAGTCCACACTGTTCAATGCGTTGACCAAAGCCGGTATTCCTGCGGCGAATTTCCCGTTTTGCACTATTGATCCCAACGTGGGAGTGGTGCCCGTACCGGATGCGCGTCTTGCTGCATTAGCGAGCATCGCCAAACCATTGAAAATCATCCCAACCACGATGGAATTTGTGGATATTGCCGGCTTGGTTGCCGGCGCTTCGCAGGGCGAGGGGCTTGGCAATAAATTCCTCGCGCATATCCGCGAAACCGACGCCATTGCCCATGTCGTGCGTTGTTTCGAGCATCCCGATATCGTTCATGTGGCCGGGCGAATCGATCCGATTGCCGATATTGAGATCATCGATACCGAACTTGCATTGGCCGATCTTGATTCGGTGGAAAAAGCGCTTAATCGTGCCGAGCGCTCCGCCAAGGCGGGCGAGAAAGACGCAATCGCCAAGAAACCGGTATTGGAGAAGGTGCAAGCATTGCTCAACGAGGGCAAGCCGGCACGCATGGCGCAGTTGGATGCAGACGAGAAGGCGCTGATACGCGACTTGTTTTTGCTGACCTTAAAACCGGTGATGTACGTCGCTAACGTGCGTGAGGACGGTTTTACCAACAATCCGCTGTTGGAAAAAGTTCGCGCGCGCGCGGCATTGGAAGGTGCGGCGGTAGTCCCGGTGTGTGCGGCGATCGAAGAAGAGTTATCGCAATTGGAAGAAGGCGACAAATTAGCCTTTTTGCAAGATATGGGTTTGGATGAGCCGGGGCTGAACCGCGTGATTCGCGCCGGATATATCTTGCTTGGTCTGCAAACCTATTTCACCGCGGGCGAAAAGGAAGTACGTGCCTGGCAGGTCAAAGCCGGCGCTACGGCACCGCAGGCAGCAGGCGTTATCCACACCGATTTCGAGCGCGGGTTTATCCGCGCCGAGACCATTGCGTATGACGATTTCATCAAATACGGCGGTGAAGCCGGTGCGCGCGATGCCGGGCGGTTGCGCAAAGAAGGTAAGGATTATTTAGTTAAGGAAGGCGATGTGCTGCATTTCTTATTTAATGTTTAAACCTTAAGGCAGAACCTTCAACATGGCCGGCCAGAATCGCGAAGTGACATTTTGTTTTCTTGCCCAACCGATGGACGTCAATTTCGGCGGCAAAGTGCATGGTGGCATGGTCATGAAATGGATCGATCAAGCCGGTTACGCCTGCGCTGTCGGTTGGAGCAGCAAATATTGCGTTACCGTTGCCGTAGGTGGCATCCGCTTCGTACAACCGATTTTAATCGGTGACCTGGTCACCGTGCGCTGCCAGCTCATTTACACCGGCACCACCAGCATGCACTTTTCGGTCGACGTGCTGGCGCGTCAATTGCAAACGGGACATGAGGTGCTGGCGACGCATTGTGTGATCGTGATGGTAGCTACCGATGAAAACGGCAAACCCACACCGGTGCCTAAGTGGGAGCCGCAGACGGCTGAAGAGCGAGCATTGGCCGAGTATGCGCAGAAGCTTATGGCGTTGGATCGCTCGATTGAGCAAGAAGTCGCGCGTTATCGTTGCTGATTTGCCGTAACACCTCATTCACCGTCGCACGAGCTCCTCGGTGCGATTAACAAAAATTCACACAAAAGATGTCTGCATTGCATTCGCTGTTGGAATGCCATGGGTTATGTTTCTTCTCCTTGCCAGCGAAGCGTAGAGCTTGCGCTGATTAAATCCCTAAAGAGACTACTGTGTATGAAATCCCGGAATCCGCTGATCCGAGTGGCGTTGCTGTGCGTGCTGTGCGG
>CAYXMH010000040.1:0-10211 GCA_964466115.1 uncultured Rhodanobacteraceae bacterium
AACGGCAATATTCTTTGAGGCTCGGGACTGTCTAGGAAAACCGGGGCGATTCAGTGCTAGTTCCAAGTGCTATTTGGGAACGTAAATCACGAATGATAGGTGCGTAGTCCAGCGCACCAAAAATAGCGGAGCCGGCAACAAATGTATCGGCACCCGCTTTTGCAATATCTGCGATGTTGTTCACTTTGACACCCCCGTCGACTTCTAACCGGATATCGCGCTTGCTGCGGTCGATGCGTTCACGCACCCGGCGCAGTTTTTCCAATGCGCCGGGGATAAAACTTTGGCCAGCGAACCCGGGATTGACCGACATGATCAACACCAAATCCAACTGATCCAAAACGTGATCGAGATAATCCAATGGTGTCGCCGGATTGAATACCAGACCCGGCTTGCAACCCGCGTTGCGGATTAACTGAATGGTACGATGGATGTGTTCGCTCGCTTCCGGATGAAAGCTGATATACGTAGCACCCGCTTGCGCGAAATCGGGGATGATGCGATCAACCGGCTTTACCATCAAATGCACGTCGATCGGTGCCGTTACTCCGTGTTTGCGTAACGCGGCGCACACCAGCGGACCGATCGTCAGGTTTGGTACGTAGTGATTGTCCATCACGTCGAAATGAACCCAATCGGCACCTGCTGCTAATACCTTATCCACCTCTTCACCCAAACGCGCGAAATCGGCGGATAAGATCGAGGGGGCGATAAGACAGGGCTTGGTCATCGTTGTTCCTTTATGCGGAAAATGTTCCGTCATTGTCGAAGGTTAGCGCACATCGATGACTAATATGCATTGATTGGCAAATTTACGAAAGCCGTTCGTGCTGAGCTTGTCGAAGGGCTCAGGGCGAACGGAAAAACGGAGTTTCTGGCGCAGTGAAATCAGGTGATACCCCGTTCGGATTTTATCCGCTCATAAGCGGCGTTGATCTCACGTGCCCGTTCCTCGGCACTGCGCAGCATGGTTTCCGGAATCTTTTGCGCCGCCAGTTTGTCCGGATGATGTTGGCTCATGAGCTTGCGATAAGCGCGTTTGATCTCGCGCTCGCTCGCTTCCCGAGTAAGGCCAAGCAGCGCATAGGGGTCATGATCGGCCAATAATCCGCCGTTGATCGCCACTCCTTCGGCAGTTGCCACATAACCTTTCATCGCCGCCAATGCGGCAAGCTCCTGCTCCCTCACCCCAAGCGCCCAACACAGGCGGTTCAATATCGTCAATTTGGGTTCCACCAGCATGCCTTCGGCGTAGGCAACATCGAGCAGTAGGTCAACCAGCATAAACGCCAGATCGCGGCGCCCACCGCACCAGGTTTTTAAGTCGCCGATTGCCCAATTCACCGAAAATTCGGGCTGTTTTCCTTCGGTAAATCGCTCGATTGCCACACGGCACATCGCTGGGTCGAGTTTGAGCCGCGCCATCAATTGTTCGGTGGCGTTGATCTCTTGTTCGGAAACGCGGCCATCGGCTTTCGATATCGCGCCGGCCAACGCAAACAGCGGCATGATAAATGGCCGCGGCGGCGTTGGGGCAAAACTGCTAAGGCGCAATAATCCAAGATCGTAAGCGTGACCCATTGCCGTACCCAACAACGCACCCACCGGATGGCGTAGCAAGATTAAGCCTAGTAGGAAACCAATCAGCTTACCGATATAGCTCATCGTTGGGAGGGTTGAGGAAGGTTTTGGAATTGTAACAGCGGAATTCGATTTCGATGGGTTAGCATAAACCAGTACAATACCGGCTTGACTTATCTTGAATAAAATTGCCGTGGTTAACAGCCTGCACCAGTCCCATCTTCCTGGCCTTAAGTTGCTCCACCGCGGCAAAGTGCGCGATGTGTATGCGCTTTCCAGCGCTGAGCTTCTGATTGTGGCCAGCGACCGCTTAAGCGCTTTTGATGTGATATTGCCCGATCCAATCCCTGGAAAGGGCGAAATGTTATGCCAAATGTCCAATTTTTGGTTTGATAAAACGGCGCACCTGGCGGCCAATCATCTCACGCACAAATCCGTTGTCTCGGTCTTACCGGCGGGGGTTGATACCGCTTTGTATATTAGGCGCAGTGTGGTTGTCCGACGCTTGAAACCGGTGCCGATAGAGGCGATTGCGCGCGGTTATTTGATCGGCTCTGGCTGGAAGGATTATCAAGCCAGCGGAATGGTCTGCGGGATCCGCCTGCCCAGCGGTTTGCGTCAAGCGGAACAATTGCCAACCCCGATCTTTACCCCCTCCAGCAAAGCGGCGGCTGGTATGCACGACGAGAACATTGGGTTTGATCAAATGGTGGCGACGGTGGGTGCCGATCTGGCCGAACAAGTGCGCGCAATTACTTTGAAGATCTATCAATTCGCGGCGACGTATGCGGCAGCGCGCGGAATCCTCATTGCGGACACCAAATTGGAGTTTGGCACTGACGAAAACGGCAAATTATTCGTGATGGATGAAATGTTGACGCCCGATTCGTCCCGGTTTTGGCCCGCCGATCAGTATCGCGTTGGTATCAGCCCACCGAGTTACGACAAGCAATACGTCCGCGATTATTTGGAAACCTTGCCCTGGGATAAAAAGGACCCAGGCCCGAGAATCCCCCCCGCCATCATTACCGACACGGCAGAAAAATATGCCGAGGCTTTACGCCGCCTCGCCGACATCACGCTCGACTGAGATTGCAATTGGCAATATGCGGAGGGTTTATGTCAGAACCGGATAACCCAGCGAATTTCGATGATCGCCCCCCAATCGATCGTTGGCTCGGCAATTACAGCGAAGACCACCGTCATCCAACCAACATCATCATTCATTGGATTTGCGTTCCGCTGATTCTTTGGTGCGCAATCGCTGCTCTGTGGACGATACCGGTACCCTCGGTACTCGGGCGGCCTGGATTTTGGGCCGGAGTGGCCATGTTTATGGCGCTGATGTTTTATGCGCGCCTGTCGCGCAAATTGATGTTTGCCATGTTGGCGGTATTCGTGGTGTTGGGACTGGGTACCGAATGGCTTTACCGGTTGCTTGGGCCAACGATGCTATTTTGGAGCGCCGTCATTGTGTTTTCGGTGACCTGGGTAATGCAGTTTATCGGTCATTACATTGAGGGGAAGCGCCCCTCATTCATCACGGATTTGGCTTATCTGCTGATCGGGCCGGCTTGGCTGGTGGCGAAGGTAATGCGGCGTTTACGGCTGTGGTAACCCGCCATCAATGATGGTGCGCATTGTAGCTATTGCCCTCTTTTAGCAGTTGAGTCATCGCCGCGGCCACGCGTTGGTATTCGGCATTGAGTTGAATGACGAGCGCCAAGGGTTGGGTCAATTCACCGCGCCGCGCGCCATGTTCAATGTTCTTGGCGATTTCCGATAAATTCAGCGCGCCTAAATTGGCGCTGGTGGATTTAAGCGAATGCGAGGGAGCGATCAGCCCGGCGTTGTCATTGGCCTGCGCGGCTTGTTCCAGTTGCTGCAATTTTTTTGGCGTGTCTTCAAGATACACCCGCACCAGATCATTGAACTCGGCTCCCATGATCTCAGCCAAATCGCGCACCACCTCTTGGTCCAGCGTTGGCTGATTCGGAGCGGGGAGGGCGGTTTCCTGAGCGGGAGCGGTTGATGTCGCGATGACGAAGTTGCTACTGGCCGAGGGTTCAGGTTTGGTTGGCAACCAATTGCGCAGTGTTTGCTCCAGCAGCGTGCGATTAAGCGGTTTGGACAGATAATCGTCCATACCCGAATTAAGGCATTTTTCCCGATCACCGGCCATTGCATTGGCGGTCATCGCAATGATGGGGGTGCGTGCAAGCCGTTTTTCGGATTCGCGCGCGCGCAGTGCGCGCGTTGTGGTATAGCCATCCATAATCGGCATTTGGCAATCCATCAAGATGGCATCGTAATGCTGATGCTCCAAACGCTCCAGTGCGGCTTTACCGTGTTCGGCGACGGTGACGTTAACGCCCATTAAGCTCAGTAACCGTTGCGCGACCTGGGCGTTGACCGGGTTGTCCTCGACCAACAGCACATGCGCTTTCAGTGGCGGCGCCGCTTTCCTACTCGGTGTTAGGATATCAACTTCAGGCGGCGCGATTTGGGCGTGTGCCAGGGCGGCTTGGCTTTCATGGGCATCGCTGATGCCAAGCAATTTTTGCAGAGTTTCGCGCAGCTGGCCTTCCGCAAATTGTCGCGCGAGCAACGCCACCCGTGGTTCATTACGCAACTCCGCGGAGGGTTCTTCCGCCCCAACCAGCGCCAGCATGCGAACTCGATCCAGCGTCGGCTCACGCATTAGATTGCGCAATAACGCGACACTATTGCCGCGTAAATTCTGCAGGTCAATCAATACCACATCGTAAGCCCAACGCTCACCCATGCTCGCAGTGGAACGCAGCTGCGCTAGGGTTTCGGCGACCGTTGTGGTGGGCAACGAATGGATACCCCACGCGCCGAAATATCCGCTAAGGCGACGTAGCAGCGCCGTTTCGCTGGTTTGGATCAAGATGCGCAGGCCATTGAGATCGCGGCGGGTTTCGGCGACATCGCCCAACGCTTTTAGCAACGGCACTTGAAACCAAAAAACCGAGCCGCGGCCAAGCTCGGATTTGACCCCGATTTTTCCGTTCATCAGCTCAACGATGCGTTTGCAAATGACCAAACCCAATCCCGTGCCGCCGTGCATGCGCGTGGTGGAGGTATCGGCTTGAGAGAAAGGCTGGAACAAACGCGAGGCGGCCTCGGGGGCGATGCCGATACCGGTATCCTTGACCGCGAATAGAAGTTCATTGTGGGTGTGCGTTTCGCCGCGCCGGCTGATTTGAATCGCAATCGCGCCGCGTTGCGTGAACTTGATCGCGTTGCTGACCAAATTGGTAAGCACCTGACGTAAGCGCACCGGGTCCCCGCGCGCGGCTAAACGCACGGCTGGATCAATTTGCACATTCAGTTTAATGCCTTTGGCCTGTGCACTGGTGCCAAGCAGCTGCACCACTCCATCGGCCAACTCGCGCAGATTCAAACCAACTTCTTCAAGGTCGAGCTTTTTCGCCTCGATCTTGGAGTAGTCGAGGATATCATCCACAATGCGCAATAGTTCACGAGCAGATTTGTATGCGGTTTGCAAATAATCCATTTGATCGGGGGCGAGCTTGCTGCTGAGCAAGATGTCGAGCAATGGGATAATGCCGTTCAGCGGCGTGCGGATTTCATGGCTCATCGTGGCTAAGAACTCGCCTTTCGCCATCATGGCCGCCTCGGCTTCCTGTTTGGCCTGCAGCAACTGGGTTTGCATCGTTCGCAATTGGGAGAGTTCGGCCACCAATTGCTCTGAAGGGGAAGTGGGTGCCGTCGCGACGGTTGCCAGGGTCGCCGGTTCAATCGATTCAGGACCTTTCCGTTGCGAAAACCAAATACCCGATGCCGCCAGCAGCAGCAGCGGCATCAGCCACAACGCTTGGGTTGGTGCAAACGTAAACGGAGCGCCTAATGCCAATGAAACGACAATGATCAGACTGAGGCGTGACGCCCACCGGGGAAGACTGCGGTCGTGTAGGGGAATGGCGGTTTTCTCGGCTGGGGAAGATCGCTTGGTGAAGAGCATCTCGTATGGCCAAATTCAGCAAAAAATGCAAAAAACCCGATTGCGTGATTATCCGGAAGCCCGAAAATCGTAGCTTAATTCTTGCCCCGCCTGTTGGACGAAATCACCTTGAAGGTAATCAACGCCCGCATTGGAAAGCACCACGGCGCTTTGTGCGTCTTCCAGACGTGGTGCAATCACTTGCTTGCCGCGTTCATGTGCGTACGTAACGATTCGCTGCAGTTCGTCGCGCACGATTTGGTTGCGTAACGCGTCGCTGGTATAGCGAGGTGCAAGTCGGATGTATTGCACTGGCAGATGTTGCAACAGTTGATAAGCCGCGGGGGTTGCTTCAAAACCGGACAACGCCAAGGTTATGCCAAGTGGCTTAATTGCCATTGCAAACGTTAGCAAATTGCGCAGTTCGGATAAGGCGTCTGCGCATTGAAAATCCAGGGTCAGTTGATTGCCCGAAAGCCGGTTGGCCGCTAGTAATTGTTTAAGCCAAGGTGCGCGTTGCGAGTCCCGCGCCGCTTGAATGTTCTGGGTAACAAAAAGGCGCACTGGGCGCTTTTGCCGCGCCCGCTCGGTGATGACCAGCAAACAGCGCGATAGCACCCAACGATCGATTTCATCAATCAACCCTTCTCGTTCCGCAACCGGAATAATTTCCGCGGCCGTATAAAGACGATCGCCCTCACCGCGCATGCGCAACAGCGTTTGGAATTGCTCTTCCTGCGTGCCGTGCAGCGCCACGATCGGTTGAAACAGCAGTTGGAAGCTGCTGTCCATCAACGCCGCGCGGATTTGCGTGGCGATATCGTCGGCTTGCGGGTTCTGCGAATGGAAAGACGGCGCGACCTCAATCGCCTTGCCGCCCGAGTTGCGCGCTTTGATCAAAGCGCGTTCGGCCGCGTTGATCATCGCGCCGGCTTCGTTAAGCCCGGCATTGAATGCGCAAATGCCAAAACTTAATTCGGGAATGGCGGCTTTTCCCTCATGGCTGAACGTTTCGCGCGCAGCGCTCTGCAGGAGAGTCGCACAGACATTTTGCAATTCGGCTTGGTTTTTATCGAGGCTTAATGCTAAAAAACTGCAGTCGCTGTAGCGTGCGATGAAATCTTGTGGACCAAAATGATGGGCGAGGAACGCGCCCAATTGATGGACAATGGCCTCGAATGCAACCAGCCCTACGCGTTCACGGGTACGGCTGGCGTCGTTAAGGTCAATCCAAACCAAACCACCGGTTCGTTTCCCCGTCTCTTCTTTTGCAAGCTGGGCGGTTAGTTGGTCTAAAAGATAAGCTCGGTCGTATAACCCGGTTACCGGGTCATGCGGGTTATGCGTTTGCGTGCGCCGTTCCAGCTGGCGCGCGCGCCGCACGCGGTTGGTTACGGCCGAAATCAAATGCTTGGGTTGAATCGGCTTGGACAGGAAGTCATCACCCCCGGCATTGAGCGCTTCAAAATGAATGTCCTCATCGTGCTCGCCCGATAAGAATACAATCGGGGTGCTGATGAATGCCTCGCGCTCGCGGATTAACGCCGTCAGCTCAAGCCCATCGCAATTGGGCATGTGCAAATCCATCAAGATTAAATCGGGATGAAAATCATCCAGGCGGCTTAAAGCCATCAATGGATCGGTTTCGGCACGCGCATCCATACCCGCTTTGCGTAAGATCGATTCCGCGAAAATCGCTTGCGAGCGGTCGTCCTCAACAATCAATACGCGAAACGGATTGTCGGCGTCGGTTTCGAATAATGCGTTTATCCGCGCCATGGCGTCGGTCGGGGACGTCGGCTGCGTGATCAACGCATCAACCCCCGCACGCATGGCGCGTAGGCGCGTTGCGAGCTCCGCGGATTGGGAGAACGCCACTAACGCCAAACGGTGACTTAATTTGCTACGAAGCGGCTTAACGCGCTCACCGACGGTTTCCAGCGCACTTAAAAACTCCGCATCAATCAATATCGTGTGCGGGGCGTATACCGATAGCATTTCGTTTAATTCTTGCGGGCTCGCCAGTTGCGTGACTTCATAACCCGCGGCTTTAAGCAGTTGATCCAGCTCCTCGGCGAATGCGTTGCCGTCGCTAAGATGATAAGCGCGGCGCAGGTCCCGGCCACGCGCTGCGGCTGCTGCGGGCGCCGCCACCGGTGGTGCCGGTTGCGGTGCAGCGATGGGAGATGGCGCGACACTAAGAGCGGGCGCGACGACGGCCACCACCGGCATTGCGGCTACGGGGGCGCTAACCGCCCGAGCCTTCGTGGGTGAGGAAGCGGGTGCCGGGGCCGCCGCAGTTGTTTCAAAGCGTCGCCAATAGCCACTGGGCGGCACGGTTTGCAAGGGGTATTTGTGCTCGTTCGGCTGCGTCGGGTTGATGATGACCGAAACCGGCGCGGTAATTTCAGCGGATTCGTGCGGCGCGTATTGCTCGATCAGGGCGCTAAGCTTCGTGAATAACGCCACCGCTTGTTCCGTTTGTTGCGAATTGGGTAACTCGATGCGCGCGACCAAGCCAGCCAGGAATTGCTCAATCGAGCCTAGACTTTCGTTGGCATCCTTAAGCCCCATACGGCGACAGGCGTTATTTAACGACTGGGTTTCGCGCAGCAATAAGATAATCAAATTGATATCGAAGCCTTGGGCACACAAACGCAAACCACGCTTACGTACGTGCTCCAAACGCTTGGGCAATTCGCTTAAGAACGTTTGCTGACGTTCAGCGCCATGCCAAGTATTATCCCGTTGCTGCTGCATAGAACTCATCGTACGAAGTTGCCGGCACTATACCAGCGGCTTACCAAGCCTGTCAGGCTTGCCCTGAGCATCCGATGCAATTGTTCGCAATTACCCCAAAAACCCACTTTTTCGATGGCTGTTTATCGAGAGAATACCGGTTTTACCACCACCAGTATCACAACGCCGATCAACAACAGCGCCGGGACTTCGTTGAAAAGCCGCAGCCAAGTGCTGGAATGGCGACAACGGTCCACGCGAAAATCGTTCTTTAGCTTCACCAGATACCCATGGTAAACCACCAACAACAGCACTAAACCGAGCTTGGCGTGCAACCAGGGTTGCTGCAAATACGAAGGAATCACGCTTAGCAATAAAGCCCCAAAACCCAAGGCCAAAACCGCACCGATATGGGTAATGACCAGCAAACGCGCTTCCATGGTTTTAAAAACCTCGCGCATCGCGGGTTCGGTTGCTTGCTGGTGATAAATATAAAGCCGCGGCAAATACATCAAACCCGCAAACCACATCACCACGAATACAATATGCAAAGCCTTGATCCAGAGCATCGTTGTGTTCTCGATAAGCCAGATAGAAACGAACCGCGTAGGGCGGAACCCGCTTGCGGTTTCCGCCGAATGTAAGCTATCGCCAAAAGCGAATAATTGTTTTTGCCACCACAACATTGATCAGCAGTGAGTTGGTATGACGAAATCGCAAAATGGAATCGATATGATTAACGTAACCCCCTCGGCGGAAACCGCAAGCGGGTTCCGCCCTACCAAATGTTAGATTACACCTTACCGCGTTATTGCGTCATTTCACCAAGCTGACGCCCCGATTAGCCCCCATGCCTCCCATAGTCCGGCAAGATACGCACCAACTGCTACTGCGGCAGGCGTAAGCATGATACCGACGGATATCTGCGGAGGTATTCCGCTGGCTGGGTGATCGTACATATCACCTTCGCCCATATTGCGGATCCAACCCAAGCCATGGGCATCAAGGAAACTATCGGCACTTCGATTTGCGTCGCTATTAAATTGTCGATCAGCAACGCCGGCCCGACCCTCGGCCCATTCAGCCACATCTCGGTTATCGCCAGAGGGACCGTTGTCGTCATCGTCACCGCAATGCTGTCTCATTGGGTCAGTAAACGCGTCCATTTCACTATATGTTCCGCTAGCCTTAACTACCGCTTCTAAATATTGATTTCCTTCGGAAGTCACGAGCCATTGACTAAACGCGTTGCTCATCCTATTCCCCCCCATATTACGAATGGCAACGCGTATCCTGTGTAAATCATGATCAACCATAGAGATATTAAGTAATGGAGCGCGTTGTGATGTAATAAACGGTCGGGCGCGCATAAGCGCTACATCGGTTTCTTCGACATAACGTCCTTCAATAGCACGAAATTGCTCAATAAGCCTTTCACATTCTTCTTGATTACGCGGCACTAACCCGCTCGGATCGGTTAAGTTAACAGGACTATTCCCGACATACGCATATAAATTGATACCCCCCAATTCTCGGATCGGATCTTTCGACAACCATCTCCCCAGCTTCGGATCGTAGAACCGATATTGCGTGATGCTGAGTTTGGATCGTTTGTGTTTCCAGTAGCCGGCATAGCCGAAGGGGATTTCGCTGTCGTTTCTCGCTGCCGGGATCAGATTGCCGCTGTCGTCTCGGACTTGCCGATTCTCCGGCTCGCCCCACGCGTCATAATCGATGCGTTCCAGGACTTGCCCGTTGGCACTGACTTTGCCGTTGACGCTGCCCAAGTAGTCTCGGGTTAAGAAGTACTTCGTGACCGATCCATCGATGTGGTGATCGGCGTAGCCGTCCGCGTTGTAGGTTTGCTCGATCCTAAGCGTCGCGCCGTCGAGTTTCTGTACCA
>CAYXMH010000041.1:0-8302 GCA_964466115.1 uncultured Rhodanobacteraceae bacterium
ATATATCGCAGAATGAATATATCGCAGAATGAATATATCGCAGAATGAATATATCGCAGAATGAATATGTCGCAGAATGAATATGTCGCAGAATGAATATGTCGTCTCTCCTGATTTAGGGTCTTCATTACCTAAAGCGTAAAAAGACATGCTCGGGCGACAAAATCTTGGGCCAAATTTCGTCACAAATTGTGAAAGCTTTATTTATCCGTGGGTTACAGAGAATGAGCCAAAATACTGGATGCCCGCCTACGCGAGCTTGGCGCGGCAATGCAGTTTTAAAGCGAATGGAATAAAGTTTACGTGGCGAGCCATATGAGCCTTATGGTGCACGTAAAATTCTCGTTTTGTTGCGACGCAACATTCGCCCGTGCTAGCATTCGTAAGATTCGTGGAGGCCGCGTATGACAACCCCTGAAAATTCAAACGATTGGGCAAAAAACTTCGAAACAATGCAACGCCAATACTGGTCCGCTTGGACCGATATGGCTAAGCAAGCCGCACCGCTCGATGCGCTGAAAAGCGCCGCACCTTGGCACGAAGGATTGGAGCAATGGTCGCGCATGTTTGCCGGCTCCCATCAGCAAAGTGAAGTAGTAGAAAAAATGTTGTCCAGTACGAAACAGTACCTGGCGATGGCGCAGTCGATGTTCGGTCAAGCGTCGGGGCAAAACGCCGGCGCAGATAACGCCCAAGCATGGACCGAAACAATGCGCAATGCGTTTAATTTTCCGGGCATGGACAGTAGTTTCACCAACAACCCGATGGCGCAAATGCTGCGTGATGCGGCAGGCAAAGGCGCACAGGGGTTTGAGCAGATGATGGCCCCGTTGGCGCCATGGGTGGCCGCGTTTAAGCAGGAAACTTTAACGACGCTGGCAATGCCGACGTTCGGTCACGATCGCGAACAGCAAGAACACAAGCGCAAATTGGCCACGGCCTGGATCGAATATCAGGAAGCAATCGCCGCGTATAACGCGTTGATGATGAAATCGAGTCAGCACAGTTTCGTCTTGCTCGAAAATAAACTCGCGGAACATTCGGAACCTGGGCGTCAATTGGGATCCATGCGTGCGCTCTACGATTTGTGGGTTGATGCGGCCGAAGAGGCATATGCGGAAGTGGCGTTATCGCCGGAATTTCGCAAGGTGTATGGCGCCGTTGTGAATGCGCAGACACAAGTCCGCGCCTTAGTCCAAAAAACGATCGAACGGCATTGCGCTTCGCTTGGCATGCCAACGCGTACCGAAATCAATACGCTGCAACAACGCATGCAAGAAATGCGTCGCGGCTTGAAGCAACAAAATGAAGCGGAATCAGGTAACGGATTGGCGGATCAAATTGCCGCGTTGCGCGATGAAGTAGCTGCGTTGAGGAAGCAGGTTGCCGCTAAACCGCTGGCACCGGTAGCCTCGACTGCAGACGTAAAAACCTCCGGATCAGGTAAACGGTGAGTACGATGATGGGACCGATCAATATCCAACCGCAACAAGCGTTCGAAGAATTGGCGCGGATGCAAACCAAGCTCGCCGCCGGCCTTAAAACCTTGCGCGAAGTGGACGACGTGAATTACGGCGCCACGGCCAAGGAAGAGATTTATCGCGAAGACAAAACGGTGTTGTACCGCTTTGTTGGAGAGAAGAAGGCAACGGAAAAAACGCCGTTATTGATTTGCTACGCGTTGGTTAACCGGCCTTATATGGTCGACCTTCAGAACGATCGTTCGATCGTTCGCCAACTACTCGCAGCAGGGCATGACGTTTATTTAATCGATTGGGGTTATCCCGATCAATCCGATCGTTATCTGACTTTAGAAGATTATATCTGCGGCTATTTGCGCCGCTGTGTGGATGCTGTAGCGAAACGCCATAACGTTTCGGCGATCAATTTGCTGGGGATTTGCCAGGGTGGCGCGTTCAGCCTTTGTTTCAGCTCGATTTACCCGGAAAAGGTCAAGAACCTGATCACGATGGTAACGCCGGTCGATTTCCATACCCCGGACAATATGCTGTCGCATTGGACCCAGGATATGGATGTCGATGCGTTCGTCGATACCATCGGCAATGTTCCGGCTGACTTGATGAATTGGTGTTATCTCACGCTTAAGCCGATTCGGCTGTTCCAGCAAAAGTACGTGGGCTTGATCGATGTGCTCGACAACAAGGAAGAGTTGGAAAATTTTGTCAGGATGGAAAAATGGATTTTCGACAGCCCGGACCAAGCCGGCGAAGCGTTCCGCCAATTTATCAAAGATTTTTATCAAGGCAATAAATTGATCAAAGGTGGATTGAAGATTGGCGGTCACGAAGTGAGCCTTAAAAAGATCACGATGCCGGTGCTGAATGTGTTTGCCGAACAAGATCACCTGGTGCCGCCGAGCGCGTCGCGCCCGCTGAAAGGCGCGGTTGGCACTAGCGATTACAGTGAATTGGCGTTTAAAGGTGGTCATATCGGAATTTATGTTTCCGGGCGGGCGCAGCGTGAAGTGCCTGCTGCTATTTCCTCTTGGTTGGGGCAGCGCGCTAAATAAGTAAGTCCGAGAAAACCGTTCATGCTGAGCTTGTCGAAGTATGAACGGTTTTCCGCTCACCCTTCGACAGGCTCAGGGCGAACGGAAAACCTACGCTTCAATTCAAAATTTGAATAAGACGAAAAAAGACACGGTTAAATCCCGGTCATTCCCAGAATGTTGTACCCCGAATCGACGTAAGTGATTTCACCGGTAATCCCCGATGCCAAATCGGAGCATAAAAACGCCGCAACATTGCCGACCTCATCAATGCTGACACTGCGCCGCAACGGCGCGTTCTGTTCCACGTGGTCGAGCATTTTACGAAAGTTGCCGATGCCCGCCGCCGCCAGAGTCTTAATCGGGCCAGCCGAAATCGCGTTTACACGCGTGCCCTCAGGCCCCAAGTTATAAGCAAGATAACGCACGCTCGCTTCTAAGCTTGCTTTCGCCACACCCATCACGTTGTAGTTTGCCATCGCCCGTTCCGCGCCGAGATAGGTCAAAGTAAGAATTGCGCCGGCGCGATTTTGCATCAGTGGGCGTGCCGCTTTGGCCAGCGCCGCTAAACTGTAGCTTGAAATATCATGCGCAATGGCAAAATTCTCGCGCGTTAAATTGTCGAGAAATTCGCCCTGAATCGCTTCGCGCGGCGCAAAGCCGATTGAGTGGATCAGAATATCAAATCCATCCCACTGTTTGGCGAGATTTTCAAATAGCGCGCTGATATCGCTGTCGCGGCTAACATCGCAAGGCAGCACGATATTCGATCCAAACGCCTGTGCCGCTTCATCAACGCGGTCTTTCAGCGAATCGTTGACGTAGGTGAACGCCAGTTGCGCGCCTTCGCGGTGCATGGCTTTAGCAATACCCCAAGCGATCGAACGCTGACTGATAATCCCGGTGATCAGCGCGCGCTTGCCGTTTAGAAATCCCATAGGTGCTCTCGCATTAGATTGATGGAACGGATTTTAGCAGGATCACAAAACGAGAGTCTATCCTGAATTTATGGGGATGCCGAGAGATGCAGGCGCTGACCCATATGCAAAGTACTGTCGCGGGTCAAATGATTCCAGCGCAACAAATCCTCCAGTGCCACCCGATAATGCTGCGCGATGTCCCATAAGGTATCACCGGCTTTAACGGTATGAGATGCGAGGTCCTGGCCCGCTGTATCGGCACTGCGTGCAATAACCGTGGATTCAACCTCACCCGGCACAAGCAGGCGAGTGCCGGCGGGTAATTGCGCGTCATCCGATGAATGATTGATTTTCGCCAGAGTTTCGCTAGCGATGCCGGTGCGGCTGGCCACGGCGCTTATGCTTTCCGATTGCTTAAGAAGCATCGTATGCCACTCACTCCACTGGGCTTGCGGTAATAAGTTTAGCGTCTGCTCAAAATCATCGGCATGCGTCGTGGGTATCAAAAGGCGGTATGGACCATGCGTCGGCATGCGGTTATGCAGATAGCCGGGGTTAAATCGTCGCAATTGCGCTTCGGTAAGTTGCGCAATCCGCGCTGCCAACGGCAGGCTAACGGGGGCATGCAATTCGATCAGCTTAAGTGCATCATCAGGTTGTGGTTGTGGCAGTTGCACTTGAAACCGCTGCGGGTCGGAAATAACGCAAGCCAAAGCCAACAACTTCGCCAGGTGCTCATGCGTAATGGGACTGAGTTTGAGGTGCGCCAACTCCGTTGCGCTAAGCGGGGCAGGGTGCTTGGTCATGAGTTGCTTAATTCGATATTCACCGGCGTTGAATGCCATGTTGGTGAGCCGCCAGTCGTTGAATTCTTGCTGGTATTGGCGCAGCAGGGTCATTACCGCAACGCTGGATGCGTAGACGTCTAAGCGTCCATCGTAATCGCGATTCAATGTTAAACCGAATGCTCGCCCGGTGTCGGGAACGATCTGCCAAATGCCGGCGGGGCGGTCGCCGCGACTTGCAAATGGGATATAGGTACTTTCCACATAAGGCAAAAAAGCGAATTCACCGGGTAAATCGTATTGTTCGATTTGCTCGGTGACCAATAAGAGGAACGGCATGGCCGCTGCCAGTGAAGCCGCAAATCGGCCCGGGTCGCCGGTATACACGCGAGCGAAACGCAGCACTTCGGGCCGGTAATCGCAACCTGGCAGTGCAAAACGTTGGCGCAGACGATCCCAAAATGAAACCGCGCCGGAAGTTCCCGGCGCGGCTGTGTTATCGATGGCTGGGGTAGCGCTGTCGATCGGCGCGATTTCGGACGCGGGCGTTTCGGATAGCGCAATCACGGTTGCGGGTTTCGGTGGATTTCCACTGCAAGCGGCCAACACCAAGTTGGTAAGGCAAATTAAGCCGAATTGCGCCAGGACACGCGGGCGCGGAAACTTCTGTCTTAGGCTTACGTAGCGCTTCATAAATTCACTGCTCGAAAATTGTCTTTGCGCTGACGCAGCAATGCAAAGCGGGCGATGCGGTCCCCCGCAGCGCTACCCAATGCGTTATCCAAAAAACTGGCTAATGGTGGCGTATCTGTGCGCAGAAAAGGATTCGTAGCGCATTCATCGGCTAGTGTGGAGGGCAGTGTGGGTAACCCTTTCTCACGCAAAGCGCTCGCTTCCTCATTACGCTTTTTTAATGACGCATTTTCGGGCTCAACCGTCAATGCAAATGCGCAATTGGCCAAAGTATACTCGTGCCCACAACACACGCGCAGATTCCCCGGTAAATGCGCTAACCGACCCAGCGACGTTAGCATCTGCATCGGCGTGCCTTCAAATAAGCGCCCACAACCCACACTGAACAGCGTATCCCCGCAAAACAGCGCATCGTCGCTGTAATAAGCGAGATGGCTCAGGGTATGACCCGGTATGGCAATGACTTTCAATGTCACCGCCGGTGAGGCGAATGTGAGGGTTTCACCCTCGCGTACGCGAGTCACCGCAAACGGGATACGATCGTCTTCGGGTGCGTAAACTGGAATTGAGAACTCGCGCAGCAATTCAGGTGCGGCGCCAATGTGATCAAGATGGTGATGGGTCAGAATAATCGCCGTGGGCGTAAGCCGTTCGCGTGCCAGCGCGACTCGGACCGGTTCGGCTTCGCCGGGATCGACAACGATGGCGCTGACGTTATCGGCCAGCAACCAGACATAATTGTCGCTCAACGCCGGTACCGGCAGTAAACGCAGCATAAGCCACCTCGAATGTGCGCATTATTGCAGCGGCGGTTCTTTTGCTAGCCGCAGCTTTGGGGAGCGATAGTAGCAACTCGATCGATGAAATATCAGCTAGCCATTAGTAATGCGCGATAAGAGTGGGGTAAAAGCCGCAAATTCAATAAATAAAATGTACAATTTAGAGCGTCACTGGCCATAGCCATGTCGCAGCTTCGGCTATACCACCCAGAACTATCCCGACTCCCCCCACAAGCTCAGTCACGCCACAAAAGATTCCGACGACTGATAGGCCCGCGACAATGTGGTTTTCATGATCTTCAAAAAATCCCCAAACCGGGTTGCTTAAATCGATAATATCAAACCCGGTTGCACCAATGCCGAGTTGTGGCGAGGGTACAAAAGAGAGGGCGCTGGCAGCTCTTCGCTGTGTAAGTCCGGCTAAGAATTCCTCCATTTCATCAGCACTTGCCGTGACTGAAATTTGTCCGAATTTTCTTCCACATTCACCTCTATTCCATTCGTTAATTGCATCAATCATAGGTCTCTTGAATACTTGATAAAATTCTTGATCGCGTCGGCCTATTTTTTCCGTTAAAAGATCGTCGCTTTCAAAATCCTCGGGATTGGCCTCTACGGTCGCTTCTAATGCCGCGATAGCGTTTGATAGATCTTTGTATCTTTCCGTTTGTTCAGCATTATCAAGATTTCTTCTGAAATTTATGATGCTTCGTAGCAATGCAATGCACGAATCAGTTTCAGGTTCTAACCCTGTTGGATCCGTGGCATTCACTGGACTGTTCCCGACATACCCATACAGATTAATACCCCCCAACTCTCGGATTGGATCTTTCGACAACCATCGCCCAAGTTTCGAATCGTAGAAGCGATGCGCAGTGATGCTGAGTTTGGATCGGTGGTGTTTCCAGTAGCCGGCATAGCCGAAGGGGATAGTGCTGTCGTTTCTCGCCGCAGGTACCAAGTTGCCGCTGTCGTCTCGGACTTGCCGGTTTTCCGGTTCACCCCAGGCGTCGTAATCGATGCGCTCCAGGATTTGCCCGTTCGCACTCACTTTGCCGTTGACGCTGCCCAAGTAGTCCCTCGTTAAGAAGTACTTGGTGACCGATCCATCGAGGTGGTGATCGGCGTAGCCATCGGCGTTGTAGGTCTGCTCGATCCTAAGCGTCGCGCCGTTGAGTTTCTGTACCACTTGTGCGCCGATCCAGTTATAGATCGAGTATTCGATGCGGTTGCCGTCCTCGAACTCCTCGATGCTGCGGATGCGCTGTTGGCTGTCGTAGGTGAAGCGCGTGTAGTTTTTCGATTTCTCGCCCTTTGCCGCATCTTTCACCGGATAATCGATCCGGATTAATCGGTTCTCTTGATCCCACGTGTAATGCTGGCCGTTGCTGGGATTGAACGTGAGGTTTCCGGCGCGGTCGTGCTCGGCCGTTTGCGTGGTCGCGCTGACTTGTAGCGTGTTTAGTCGATTCGATAAACCGTAGGTGGCGGTCCGATCGATATTGATCGGATTCAGCATTTCGTCTTCGGTTGCGACTTGCGTGCGGTTGCCGATCTCATCGTACGTGTAGCCCTTGGTGCCTTGATGGATTCCGCCCTGCCAGCGGCTGGCGTGGGTGAGTTGACTGCGTGCATCGTATTGATAGCTGCGGCTCGCATCGCCAATCAATCCGGTCACGTTGGTCACCCGCCCTGCGTTATCAAACGTCACCCCGGACTGCATCTGCTCTCCGGTCAGCGGCATCTGGAAACTTAAGCTGTTGATGGCGCGATCGTGCGCGGTATCGGTGCGCCCGATCGTTTGGATCATGCCGGGATAGGCGGCATGCAACTCGGGAACTTCGTAACTGATCCGGTTTAACTCACCGTACGTCATCGCATCGACCGGGTCGTAGGTCGGGGTGGCGGTAAACAGCTCGTTCTCGTATTGGCTCACGCGTCCCATGCCCACCGGCGTGTCGTCAAAGCGCATCGCCACGCGTGAGGTGACCGCACTGGAGCCTTCGTTCGTTAATCCCCAGCCGGTGCTGCGGTTAATGCTGTCGTAGCTGGGTGTAATGCGCGTATGTCCGGAACCCGGTAAGGGATCATCGACCCACTCCAGCTGATACGGCTGATTGGCGCGGTAGTGATATTCCGTCATCCCAATCGCATCGAACTTGCGGTTCACTCGGCCATAGATCGCGTCGTATTCCATCCGAACCGTCTCGCGCCCCGTGGTCGGATCGCTTAAGCGTTTGCTTAGCAGTGCGCCATTGGCGTCGTATTGGTAAAAGCTCCACTGATCGTTCGCGTCTTTGGAGGCCTGCAATCGTCCCGTGGTGGGGCTGTAAACAAGCGCACTGCGCGTCCCGTCCATATCGCTGCGCGCAATCGGACGACCCAGAACATCGTACTGCCAGCCCACCACTTCCGAATACGTCCCATTGCTGGTCCACAGCGAAGCCAAATTGCCGGATAGGTCGTATTGTCGATAACCGACACTCAAGACCTCACCCATCGCATTGGTCTGCCAGGTCCACTCCGGTCGCCCCAAGGGATCGGTCGAGACCGTCACCTCACTGCCGTTGGTCTCGTTGTGGATCGTTTGCAGATCCAGTGGATTACTGGGGTTGT
>CAYXMH010000042.1:0-5515 GCA_964466115.1 uncultured Rhodanobacteraceae bacterium
GCCAAACGATATAAAGCACACGTCTTCTATGCAATATAAAGTAAACACTGCCCTTCACGGGGGAGTTAAGCCGTTAGATCGGCCCGACCGGCTGAACAAAATTAAATTCGTTTGTTTTTGTTTAAAAGGAGCCGAGCCTATGACTCAACGCAAGCGCAAAGCTTTTGTACATGTCATTTGTTTTTTTTGGTAAGCCGCGCAGTTAATTCACGGGCTTTGCGAAGCCAACGCTTCGCCCACAGGAACTCCGTTGCCAATATCGAAAGCCCAATCGGAATCACTATAAACGCAGGGCCCGGCAATATGATTAACGCGGCGCCAATCAGCACGACTGTCCCGCCGATGAGCGCCACGATGATGCGTTTGGCCAAACGGACATTTGGGTTGCGCAGTGAAAAAAGCGCTCTAAATTTGCTGTTCATGCGCAGTATTGAAAGATAAGTCCTGTGGCGCGCTAACCCTGGGGTCAGGCAACGCTAAGTTCGCTTCTTCGGAATGTACAAATCGGTAATCGTTCCCTCGTACACTTCGGCTGCCATTCCGACCGATTCGCTTAAAGTGGGGTGCGGGTGGATCGTTAAGCCGATATCGGCCGCTTCGCAACCCATTTCAATCGCCAGCGCCACTTCCGCGATCAGATCACCGGCATTGGGACCGACGATCCCCGCACCAATCACACGATGATGGGTTTCGTCGAAAATGAGTTTGGTGAAACCTTCGCTGCGATTAATGCCTAAGGCACGTCCGGATGCCGCGTGCGGGAACACGCCCTTACCAAAATGGAGGCCTTGGTTTTTTGCTTCCAATTCGGTGACGCCGACCCATGCCACTTCCGGGTCGGTATAGGCAACACTCGGGATTACCCGGGCCACGAATTCGCTGTTCAAACCGGCGCATACTTCGGCCGCAACTTTGCCTTCGTGCGTGGCCTTATGCGCCAGCATCGGATTGCCGACCACATCCCCGATCGCAAAGATGTGCGGCACGTTGGTGCGCTGCTGTTTATCCACCGGAATAAAGCCGCGTTCGGTGACGACCACACCCGCCGATTCCGCATTGATTTTTTTACCGTTAGGCGTGCGCCCCACAGCCACCAACACGCGATCGTACAGTTGTGGCTCTGGCGCTGGCGATGCCGCATCGGCGGATTCGAAAAACACCTTAAGACCGGTTTTCTGCGGCTCGATTTTAGTGACCTTGGTTTTAAGTCGAATGCTTTCGTAACGTTTGTTCAAACGGGTTGCCAATGGCTTAACCAGATCCGGATCGGCCCCCGGCATCAATTGATCGAGCAATTCCACCACGCTTACTTTGCTGCCGAGCGCATCGAACACGCACGCCATTTCAAGGCCGATAATGCCACCGCCGATCACCAACAATCGCTTTGGAATATCCTGCAATTGCAAGGCATCGGTCGAATCCATCAAACGTTGATCGTCCCACGGCAAACCGGGAAGTTTTACGGCTTGCGAGCCGGCGGCGATGATGCAGCGCTCGAAACGCACGATTTTCTTTCCGTCGGGAGTATCCACCTCAATGTCGTTTGGCGAGACGAAGCGCCCGACGCCTTGCAAGCGCGTCACCTTACGTTGCTTGGCCATGCCGGCCAAACCACCGGTTAATTTTCCGACCACGCCCTCTTTGAAGCCGCGCAATTTATTCACATCGATTTTCGGTGCGGCGTAGTCGATACCGTAATCGGCCAACCCGTGCGCCTCCTCCATCACGCGCGCCGCGTGCAGCAACGCTTTCGACGGAATGCAGCCGACATTCAAACACACGCCGCCGAGCGCGGGATAGCGCTCGATCAACACCACACTTTGGCCAAGATCGGCGGCGCGAAACGCTGCCGTGTAGCCACCGGGACCGGAACCCAACACCGCCACCTGACATTCTAAGTCGGCGTTGCGGCCAGAACTTGGCACTGCTTTTTGCGTTGCGGCAGGCGCTGTATCGATGGAAGACGATTTGGGTGCCTGTGGTACAGCACCATTAGCCTCAGTGTTTTTTGGCGATGGGCGCGCAGCGTCTGAGGCGCCCTCCGCTGTCTCAATCACCGCGACCACGCTTCCCTCGGAAAGCCCATCACCGAGTTTCACGCGCAGCTCTTTGACGACACCGGCAACCGTGGAGGGTACCTCCATCGTGGCCTTATCGGATTCCAGAGTCACCAAACCTTGGTCTTTCGCGACTGCATCGCCCGGCTTTACCAATACTTCAATGACTGGAATGTTTTGGTAATTTCCGATATCCGGCACACGAATTTCAATGGTCGAGCTCATTGCATGGGTACCTTATTACATAATTATAAAATAAAATAAAACACACCTAATCAACCCTCCCTACCAAAAGCGGTGGGTTAAAAACCCACCCTACAAGAGCAGCCGGCGCAGATCACTTAGCATTTGGGCAAGATACGCGGTGAAGCGCGCCGCCTGAGCCCCGTCAATCACCCGGTGATCGTAACTTAGGCTTAAGGGCAACATCAGGCGCGGAACGAATTCGTTGCCGTTCCAAACCGGTAGCGTCTGCGCCTTGGAAACGCCAAGGATGGCAACCTCCGGCGCATTGATGATCGGCGTAAACGCGCTGCCACCGATCCCGCCTAAACTCGAAATCGAAAAACAACCGCCAGACATATCGGCAGGACCGAGTTTCCTATCGCGCGCCTTGGCGCTGATCGCACCCAGTTCCTGCGCCAACTCAATCAGTCCCTTCTTATCGCAGTCGCGGATCACCGGCACCACCAAACCATCGGGTGTGTCCACCGCAATGCCGATATGGAAATAGCGTTTCAGAATCAGATTCTCGCCGCTGGCATCCAGCGACGCATTGACCATTGGAAATTGCTTCAGCGCGGCAACGGCGGCTTTGATCAGGAATACCAGCGGGGTGAGTTTGACATCCTTGTGCAGCTGCGCACTGGCTTTGCGAAATGTTTCCATCTCGGTGATGTCGGCCGAATCGTGCTGGGTCACGTGCGGGATCATCGCCCAATTGCGCGCCAGATTGGCGCCCGAGATCTTATTGATCCGCGACAGCGGCTTCTGCTCTATTTCACCAAATTTAGAAAAATCCACTTGCGGCCATGGCAGCAAGCCCAACCCCAGGGTTGCGCCGCCAGAGGAAGAACCTGCCCCGCCCGCCAAAGCCTGTTTGACAAACGCTTGCACATCCTCTTTGGTGATGCGGCCCTTACGGCCGGTGCCGCGAACGCGCGTAAGATCAGCCCCCAGTTCACGCGCGAATAAGCGTATCGCGGGGCTGGCATGCGGCGGCGCGGCACCATCGCCCAACGATGGCGCGGGATTCGCAGCCAGGGGAATAGCAGCTGGTGCAGGCCGCGCCGCGGTTGCACTTACCGTCGCCTGAGCAGGAGCCACAGGCGCAGCCCTCGCCGGCGCAGCACTGGGTGTGGGTTTCTCGGGCGCCGAAGCCGCAGCGGCCGATTCAATCAGCGCGACGATATGGCCCTCGGAAACCTCATCCCCGGTTTTCACCTTGATCTCTTTCACTAAGCCGGCAAACGGCGCCGGCACTTCCATCGTGGCTTTGTCGGACTCAAGCGTAACCAAACCTTGTTCGGCACTCACCGTATCGCCGGGCTTGACCAACACCTCGATCACCGGGATGTTTTTGTAATTGCCGATGTCCGGCACCTTGGCTTCTTTAATCGCCATTGCTCCTCCCTACCCAAACCCGTTGCACTGGACGCCCATTGTCGCTACTGAAACTCACTAACGCCAGTGGAATCGACAATGACTTTCATAAACCCTATATTTGATCTGTCAAGCAAGCAAGAGCCGACCTGAGCCCTTAAAACATGAACCCGCAGTGTTTTCTATTCGAGGATCGCGATGGCGACCCGCAGTGCTTTCTCTTCGAGCATCGAGGCGATCGAGTGTTGCTGCATATCTCCGTTATGTCGACGCTCGATGCCCTTAAGCTATTCGATCGCCAGTTGGATGCGAAGATTACGATCTTCGGCGCTTCCCATAATGGCGGTTGGCTGGGCGTAAACAATCTACCCGTCATGAGCACGGTCGGTGATATCTGCGACTTCCTGCATAGAAATAACGAGCTCGGAGATCGAACCTTGATGGATTACTTCGACCTAATTGATTTCTCAGCGGAGCTATCGAATGTTGGAACCGTCAGTACGCATGATGATTCCGAAACCAATCTGTTGCTCATCGATGAAAGCCGGCCTGCTGAAGTGATCAATAAATTGCTTTCTCCCAGCGCCGCTAAAGACGTATTGATGAAGCTTTACGCCAATCCCGGTGCCTATGTAGCGATGGATGAGCAAGAGACGTGGAACATTTTCAAAAGCTTCGATGATCTACTCGCATTCGAGGCCAAGATTGAGGAGGCGAAAACGTGAGTAGCTGCATAGCGTGTTACGTGTAAGCGGACCTTTAGCGAGTGTCTCCGTTTCCCGAGCAATTTCAAGCCAATCGGCGGATGCTGAACCGGATCTCGGGTAAGGAGTAGGGTGGAACCCGCGCAGCGGTTTCCACCGCGCACCCATCATTCATTATCAAAAACAACAACATTTCTACAATTGCAATTAATGTTATTGTTAAACCCTCATCATGCGACGGAAACCGCTACGCGGGTTCCGTCCTACCGATACATCTTACGAGTTCACCCAACCTACGCGCTTCGATAAGTCATTCCGAACGCATAAATAAAGCGAACCCGGCCGCGGCAGCCAATGGCACTGCGGCTCCAATGGCATTGGTGTTCGCCGCCACGGCCGTCACATCGATCAAACCAATTGCCCCTGTGGCCGCAGCACCGACGGGCGGAGCGATAAAACGCAGCACCGTGGCACCTACCATCGCGACCACCAGTCCACCGGCGGCTACGTTGTCCCAAGTGTTTAAAGTATCCATGTCAATATCAATACCAGTCGCACCCATTCCCTTTTTGCCGGAATCGTCCCTCACCCCCATGCTTTCAAGCGCCGCGATCGCTTCGGATGCATTCGCCGGAAATGCACCGTGCTCTAGACACTGATCGTTCCATTGCCGATTAAGCGCGCTTCTGCGATCAGCACGAAAAGACGTTATGGTTTGATCCGCGCTAGTGAGAATTTCGCTCGCGAGAGCCAATGGTATGCCTTCCATACCAAAAGAAGCCATGCGCTGATCAAACAGATCGTTTATTCGTTGAAAAATCCTGTTCCTTAACGCCTGATACCCTGTCTTAATTCTGCGCGCTATATCAGCGCAATCTATTTCTCGTTTTGCAGCCCACAACTCTTGCCGCACGACCGCATCTGCTTCCCAACGAAGCTGATCTTCAATACTAGGCTCAACCTCAGGTGGGCCATAAGGATTCAACCCGCTCGCATCGGTCAACACATTCGGCATATTGGCGACATACATATAAAGGTTATCGCCGCCGGCCTCACCGATCGGATCTTTGGACAACCACCGCTTGATCTTCGGGTGATACGCCCGATTGGGTGTGAGTGCTAAGTCCGCGCGCTTGAGCCAAAAGTAACCGG